>QHSI01000123.1 GCA_003221515.1 Candidatus Rokuibacteriota bacterium | reverse complement strand
GTATCCAGTATTAGCCTCCCTTTCGAGAGGGTATCCCGGACTCGAGGGCAGGTTACCCACGTGTTACTCACCCGTACGCCACTAGGACCGCCGAATTATTGCTAACCCGACGATCCTCGTTCGACTTGCATGTGTTAAGTACGCCGCCAGCGTTCGCTCTGAGCCAGGATCAAACTCGCCATAGAAAGCGATGAACCTGGTCCTCAAGCTCGAACGTTTCACTGCTATTGCTGCTTCGCAGTTACTCGGCCGAGCGCAAGGCTCGATAGAACGGATGGGTGCTCACACCTTTTTGGTGAGCCAGTAGCATATCCAGCTTTCAAAGAGCACTACGGTCAGCTTGGAAGGTGACCGGGCTTACGTCGTGTTGCTCACTGCTCCACGAGCAACGCCTGACTATACGGATCGATCATACCCTTGTCAAGCTTTTACCCATCGGACCCGAGCACGACGCGCTTGAATCGGCGTTTGCCCACCTGGATCAGGTACTCACGGCCCGGCGCGAGCGTCTCTTCGACACTGGTGACCCGCCGGCGATCGATCTCGACGGCCCCCTGCTGGATCATCCGCCGCGCTTCCGATGTCGAGCTCACAAGCCCGGCCTCTTTGAGGACGAGCCCCAGCGGCCACGGCGCTCCTCGTGGAGGCAGCGCCCGGCCCGCGGCCGTACCCCCGTCGGCGGGCACGCGGGCGGTCTCGATTTCGTCGGGCAGATCCCGGTGTTGGTGAACGCGCGCGAAGTGCGCTTCCGCCTCCGTGGCCGCACCGTCGCCGTGATACTGGGCTGTGATCGCGCGGGCCAGTCGCTTCTTGGCGTCCATGGGGTGCGCGGCACGAAGGGTCGCGATCTCGGCTGGCGGAATGCGCGTGAGCAACTCGAAGTAGCGCCACATCATCGTGTCGGAGACCGACATGAGCTTGCCGAAGATGTCCTCGGGCCTCTCGTTGATGCCGACGTAGTTCCCGAGGCTCTTGGACATCTTCTGCACGCCGTCGAGCCCCTCGAGCAGCGGAAGCGTCAGCGCGATCTGCGGCTCCTGGCCATGGGCCCGCTGCAGGTCACGTCCGACCAGCAGGTTGAACGTCTGGTCGGTGCCGCCCAGCTCCACGTCGGCGCTCAGCGCCACCGAATCATAGGCCTGGGCGATCGGGTACAAGAACTCGTGAAGACTGATCGGGCGCTCGGCAGCGTAGCGCGCGGCGAAGTCTTCGCGCTGGAGCATCCGGGCGACCGTGAGGCTCGCCGTTTCGCGGATGATGTGTTCGAAGGTCAAGGCCGAGAGCCACGTCGAGTTGAATTCGACGCGCGTCCGTGACATGTCGATGACCTTGCCGAGCTGCGCGCGGTAGGTGTCCGCGTTCGCGCGAATCTCGTCGCGGGTGAGCGGCTTGCGCGTCTCCGACCGGCCCGTGGGGTCACCGATCATGCCGGTGAAATCGCCGATGATCACGATCACCTGATGGCCCAGCTCCTGGAAATCGCGCAGTTTGGTCAGCACGACGGTGTGCCCCAGGTGCAGGTCGGGCGCCGTCGGGTCGAGGCCCAGCTTGACCTTCAGCGGCGCCCGGGCGCGGCGTGACCGCTCCAACTTCTGCGAAAGCTCTGCCTCGACGATGACATCGGAGGCGCCTCGCCGAATGATCTTCAGCTGCTCGTCGACCGGCGGGAACTCCAGGCGGCTCAAAGCACCGGCGTTGTATCACAGGGGATTCCGAGGACGCAAGGCACTGCACGGCTCGGCGACCTGGCCGGTATAATGTCCAGGATGGTCCGTGCGAAGAAGCCGTCGACACCGTCGACCGATCGCCCCGTCCGGCCCCGCCGCTGGTTGCGACGCCTTCTCATCGGGGTCGGGGCCGTCTCGCTCCTGGTCCTCGCCGCGGCGGCGGTCGCCGCGCTGTGGGCATTCACGATCTTCCCCCGCTCGCTTCCCTCGGTCACCGCGCTCGAGACGCTGCAGCCCATCCTGGGCACCAAGATCTACGACGACAACGACGAGCCGCTCACCGAGCTCCACGTGGAGCGGCGCATCTTCGTGCCGCTGGCCCAGATCCCGCAATCGCTCCGGGACGCGGTGATCGCGACGGAAGACAAGCGCTTCTACTCCCACTGGGGCATCGATCCGATCGGCGTGGCGCGCGCGGTGGTCCAGAACTACCGGCGTGGGCGCTTCGTCGAGGGGGGCAGCACCATCACGCAGCAGCTCACGAAGGTCCTCTTTCTCACGCCGGACAAGAGTCTGGAGCGGAAGCTGAAGGAGGCGGTGCTGGCGCTGGAGCTGGAGCGCCGCTACTCGAAGGACCGCATCCTCGAGATGTACATGAACCAGGTGTACTTCGGCCACGGCGCGTACGGCGTCGAGGCGGCGGCGCGGACCTACTTCGGCAAATCGGTCTCCGAGCTCAACGTGCGCGAGTCCGCGCTGATCGGCGGCCTACCGCGGGCGCCGTCGAACTATTCGCCGTTCGAGCGCTCCGAGGCCGCGAAGCGGCGGCGCGAGGTCGTGCTCCGCCGGATGGTGGAGTTCGGCGCGCTCAAGGACGACGACGCCAAGCGACTGGCCAAGACGGATCTCGGGCTGATCCCGCCGGAGCGCCGCCGCACGACCGGCCAATACTTCGTGGACTACGTCCAGCAGGCGCTCGAAGCCAAGTACGGCGCCGACCTGGTCTTCAAGGGCGGCCTCAACGTCTACACGACGCTGAATCCCACGATGCAGCTCGTAGCCGAGCAGTCGCTGCGGGAAGGCTTGAAGGCGCTCCAGGGGCGTACCGCCAAGGGCCAGCCCGGCGACTCCCCCGAGGGTGCGGTGATCACGGTCGAGCCGCAGACCGGCTACGTGAAGGCGATCGTCGGTGGTACCGACTTCTTCCGCAGCGAGTTCAACCGGGCGGTGCAGGCCAAGCGTCAGCCCGGCTCGGCCTTCAAGCCCTTCATCTACATCGCGGCGCTCGAAGCTGGCTTCACCGCCGCCTCGCAAATCGAAGACGCGCCGGTCTCCTACGCGGTCGGCTCGAACGGACAGTCGTGGAAGCCGGAGAACTACGATCGCAAGTTCCGCGGGGCAACCACGCTCCAGCAGGCCATCGAGGAGTCGGTGAACGTCGTGACCGTCAAGCTCCAGGAGCGCGTCGGGATCAACAAGACGGTCCAGGTCGCGCGGCGGCTCGGCATCTCGAGCCGACTGGACATCAATCTCAGTCTGGCCCTTGGCACCTCGGACCTCTCGCTGCTCGAGCTGACCTCGGCCTACAGCGCATTCGCGAACCAAGGGGTCTGGATGCCGCCGGTGACGATCCGTTACGTCACCGACTCGCAGGGCAAGCTCCTTGAGGAGCACGTGCCGGAAGGCCGCGAGGCGCTGTCGCCCGAGACCGCGTACGTGATCACCAACATGCTCCGCGGCGTCGTCGAGCGCGGCACCGGTCAGGGCGCGAAGGCCCTGGGACGCCCCGTCGCGGCCAAGACCGGGACGACCAACGACTACTCGAACGCCTGGTTCATCGGGTTCACTCCGCGACTCGCAACGGGCGTGTGGGTCGGGTACGACCGGCCGCGCAGCCTTGGCAAGGACGAAACGGGCTCGCGCGTGGCGGTACCCATCTGGACGGCCTACATGGGCAAAATTCTCGGCGACAGCCCCAAGGAAGACTTTCCAGTCCCGGAGCGCGTGGTGTCGCTCCTCGTCGACGAGGATCCGACCGGGGCCTGCGCGCGTCCGGTCACGATGGCGTTCATCAGGGGCACCGAAGCGGGCGTCATCTGCACCGCCGTGGGACAGCCCCGAGTCCAAGCTCTGCCGGTAGCGACTCCGGTGCAGCAGATGCCCGTCCCGACGCCAGTCGTAACACCCGGGCCGGGTCCCGGCCCAGTGCCGCCGACAACACCACCACCGATGGCCGCTCCGGTGGTCTCACCCCCGAAGGGCCAGACGCCTTAACTACATGGGGGGCCTAGAGGGGCCCCCAAGCCCCCCGCGCTCGGACACGCCCCGGCGTAGCCGTGGCGCGCCTCGATGTTGCGCGGCGACCGGAGCCTAGCTTCGTACCGGCGGGTACCGCGGGGCGAGGTCGGTCCACGTGACGCCGCCGAGGAGCTCGCGGAACACGGCCGCCAGTTCGGCGACGGGAACGCGGATCTGCTCCATCGAGTCTCGCTCCCGGATCGTTACCCGCTGGTCGCCGGTCTCACCACGCTCCGCGTCGCCGACGGTCTGGACGTCCACGGTGACGCAGTACGGAGTGCCGACCTCGTCCTGCCTCCGGTAGAGGCGTCCGATCGCCGCGGTGTCGTCGTAGACGACCCGCCACTGCCTGGCGAGATCCGCGCGAATCGTCTGCGCCACCCGCACGATGTCCTCGCGCTTCTTGAGCAGCGGCAGTACGGCGACCTTGAGCGGCGCCAGCTCCGGATGGAACCGGAGCACGACCCGCTTCTCTCCGCGCACCTCTTCCTCGCGGTACGCGTCGGCCATGAACGCGAGCAGCGCGCGATCGACGCCTGCGGCCGGCTCGACGACGTACGGCACCACGTGCTCCTTGCGCTCCTCGTCGAAGTACGTGAGCGACTTGCCGCTCCACTTCGAGTGCTGCTTGAGATCGAAGTCGGTGCGGTTGGCGATCCCCATCAGCTCGCTCCAGCCGATCGGGAACTTGTACTCGATGTCCACGGTGCGCTTGGCGTAGTGAGCGAGCTCGTCCTTGTCGTGCTCGCGGAGGCGCAGGTTCTCGTCACGGAGGCCGTAGCGCTGGAACCACGCCATGCAGTCCCCGATCCACCGATCATGCCAGTATTCGTCGGCCGACCGCCCGTCCACCCGGTCGTGCGGGTTGACGAAGTACTCGATCTCCATCTGCTCGAACTCGCGCGTCCGGAAGATGAAATTCCCGGGCGTGATCTCGTTGCGGAAGGAGCGTCCGGCCTGGGCGACGCCGAAGGGCAGCTTGAGTCGCATCGACTGCAGCACGTTGTCGAAGTTCACGAACATCGCCTGCGCGGTCTCCGGGCGCAGATAGGTGACCGCCGCGTCCTCTTCCACCGGCCCCATGAACGTCTTGAACATCAGGTTGAACTGGCGGGGCGCGGTCAGCTCGCCCTTGCCGCACTCCGGGCACAGGGTCCGGCGCTGGCCGCAGTGGCCGCACGGCTCGCCGGGGGGGATCGTGAACTTGTTGCCCTTGGTAGCCGGGCAGTAGTGGGTCCATGGCAGGTCGTTCACGTGATCGGCGCGGAACCGGTGCTTGCACTCCCGGCAGTCCACCATGGGATCGGTGAAGTGGTCGAGGTGCCCGCTGGCCTTCCACACGGTGGAATGCATGAGGATGGACGCGTCGATCCCGACCATATCGGCGCGGGCCTGGACGAAGTCCCGCCACCACACGCGCTTGATGTTGTTCTTGAGCTCCACGCCCAGCGGCCCGTAATCCCAGCACGAGCCAGTGCCGCCGTAGATCTCGCTCGACTGGAAGACGAAGCCGCGTCGCTTCGAGAGAGAAACCAGCACGTCCATGGTGGCATTCATGATCCTGCCTCGGTCATGCCCTTCATGGTCTCACGCTTCGTCTCGGCGCGGTCGGCCGGCGCCGGCGAGATTCGCTGGAGCTCGCGGAGGAACTTGGTCGACCGGGTCGGGTGGCCGATGAGGCGCGAGACCTGCGCGTCGAGCAGGTCGCCCAGCTCGGCCTCGGCCCGGCCGATGGGCCGCACGAGCGCCTCGTCCCACGCGAGCGATCGGAGCCGGTCCAGCGCGTCGATCGCCGACGGTGAGATCGGGAGCGCGTCGCCGGCCCTCCGCGCGCACGCCTCGCACACGAGGCCACCGGCGCCGAGAGAAGCGCGCGGGAATGGGTAGGCGCGGCCGCATTCGACGCAGGCGTCGAGCCGCGGCCGGTGGCCCAACGCCTCGATGCACCGCACCCCGAAGGCGAGCGCGACCCGCGCTGGCTTCACGCTGCCCTCGAGCGCCCGCATGGCGCGGACCAGCAGACCGAAGAGGGCCACGTGGCGGTCTCGGTCGGCGGTCATGCGTGCCACGCACTCGATGATCCACGCCGCCCGGCCGAGCCGCTCCAGATCCTCGCGCACGCGGTTGAAGGGGCGCGTGATGTCGAAGTGATCGACGCGCACCAGCTCGCTCCGCCCGGTGTCGAAGAACACGAGCTCTCCGAGCGTGCCGAGCTCCAGCGCGCTCCCGAAGCGGGAGCGTAGGCGCCGCGCCGACTTGGCGACGCCCCGGATTTTGCCGAATTCACGCGAGTAGAACGTGACGACGCGATCGCTTTCGCCGAGCGGGAACGACCCGATCACCACGGCAGCCGACTTCCCCAGCGCCATCAGGACGTCAGCCGGAACCCGAACTCGCGCAGCGCGCGCTCGTCCCGCCGCCAGTGGCGGCGCACCTCCACCGTCGATTGTAGAAACACCTTGATGCCGAAGAACGCCTCGAGGTCACGCCGCGCCGCCGTGCCGATCTGCTTCAGCATCGCGCCGCCCTTGCCGATCAGGATCCCCTTCTGCGAATCCTGCTCGACGAAGATGGTCGCTCGCGCGTAGATACAGGCGGGGCGCTCGCGCTCGGTCAGCTCCTCGACGCGGACCGCGACGGCGTACGGGACTTCCTCCCGCGTGAGGTGGAACACCTTCTCGCGGATCATCTCGGCGACGAAGAAGGTTTCGGGCTGGTCGCTGGTGGCGTCCGGTGGAAAGAACGGCGGATGCTCGGGCAGCCGCCGCACGATCAAATCCAGCAGCCGATCGCAGTTGGTGCCTTCGGTCGCCGAGACCGGAATGATCTCGGCGAACGCATAGCCCCGCTGCCATGTCTCGATGAGCGGCAGCATCCGGCTCTTGGGCCGCACGCGATCGACCTTGTTCAGCACGCAGAAGACCGGACCGGCATACCTGCGTAGGGGATCGAGGACGATCTCGCCTGGATCGTCCCCTTCCGGCGCGTCGACGACGAGGCACACGACGTCGACGTCCTCGACCGAGCGCCGCGCCGTCGTCAGCATGAAGTGGCCCAGCTTGCCCGCGGCCGGGTGGAGGCCGGGCGTGTCGACGAAGATGACCTGCGCGTGCGGGAGGTTCTTGATGCCGGTGATGCGGTTGCGCGTCGTTTGCGGCCGCGCCGACACGATCGAGAGCTTCTCGCCCACCAGGCGGTTCAGGAGGGTCGACTTTCCGGCGTTGGGCCGGCCGATGAGCGACACGAACCCGGCGCGGCCGGTCACGTCAGGAGGCCCCGCCAGAGTCGCGCCGGCGGCCGGCGACGCCCGGCGGAGAGAATCGCGCGCTCACGCTCGTGCATCAGCCTCGCCTCGACGCGATCACGGTCGTCGTACCCGACCAGGTGGAGCACGCCGTGCGTGACGAGCAGGTCGAGCTCGGTGGCGAGCGGGACCCCGAGACGGCGCGCCTGGCGACGCGCCGTGTCCGCCGAGATCACCACCTGGCCCACCAGCGAGCCGTGCGCGCCGGGGACCTCCAACGGGAAGGCCAGCACGTCCGTGCGCCGGCCGACGCCGCGGTGGCGCCGGTTGAGCCGCCTGATCTCCTCGTCGTCGACGACGAGGATGTCGACGGCGCCGGCCGCGCGGCCAAGCGCCGCGAGCGCCCGGTCGGCCGTCCGGGCGAGGCGCGCCGGCGACAGGGCCGACACGAGCTGGTGGCGGACGATGTCGCCGTCGTCGAAGTACATGAAGCGGATCCCCTGGACTCCGCGGAGCACCGATTGCACCTCGATCAGCCCCGAGCCGCGGGACGCCGGCAGGTCCACCTGCGTCACGTCGCCGGTAATCACCATCTTCGAGTTGAAACCGAGCCGCGTGAGGAACATCTTCATCTGCTCGGCCGTGCTGTTCTGAGCCTCGTCGAGAATGATGAAGGAGTCGTTCATCGTGCGGCCGCGCATGTAGGCCAGCGGCGCGATCTCGATCGCGCCTTTCTCCATGAGGCTCGTCACCCGATCGGTCTCCAGCATGTCGTAGAGCGCGTCGTAGAGGGGCCGCAGGTACGGATGCACCTTCTCGTAGAGGTCGCCGGGCAGGAAGCCCAGCCGCTCGCCCGCCTCGACCGCCGGCCGCGTCAGCACGATGCGGGCGACTTCACGCTTGGTGAGGGCGGACACCGCCATCGCCACCGCCAGGAACGACTTGCCGGTCCCGGCCGGGCCGATGGCGAACACCATGTCGTGCGAGCGGATCGCGTCGACGTACCGCTTCTGGTTCAGCGACTTCGGCGCGACCCACTTCTTGCGCGAAGGCACCGCGATCGCGTCCGAGAACACGGTCTTGAGGTCCGCCTGGTCGTCGTCCGCGAGCACGCGCAAGGCCGCCCGGACCTCGCCCGCCCGTAGCGGGGTGCCGGCGCGCACCAGCTCCGCGAGCTGCACGAGGGCGCGCTCGGCCTTCTTCACCTGGCGCTCGTCGCCCTTCAGCATGATGTCGTGGCCGCGGGCGACGATGCGAACGTCGAGCTCGGTTTCCAGTGTGCGGAGGTGATCGTCGTTGCGACCGAGCAGGGGCAGCAGGTCGAGGTCGGGGGCCAGCGAGATCCGGCGAGTGATCGTGTCGGTGTCGCTCAACTCCTGGAATTCCCTCCTGAGTCTGGGCTCGGCAAATCAAGCTTCAGGTGCAATTCTTTTAACCGCTCCGGCGAGACCGGGCCCGGCGCCTGCATCAGCAGATCCTGGGCCTGCTGGTTCATCGGGAACGCGATGACCTCACGGATGTTCGTCTCGCCGGCGAGCAGCATCACGATGCGGTCGATGCCCGGGGCCGAGCCGCCGTGCGGGGGCGCGCCGTACTTGAACGCATTCAACATTCCCCCGAAGCGGGCCTCGACCTCCTCGCGGCGGTAGCCCGCGATCGCGAACGCCCTGTACATGATGTCGGGGCGATGGTTGCGGATCGCGCCGCTGGAGAGCTCGACCCCGTTGCAGACGATGTCGTACTGGTACGCCTTGATCGTCAGCGGGTCGGCGCCCTCGAGCGCCTCCAGTCCGCCCTGCGGCATCGAGAACGGGTTGTGGCTGAACTCGATCCGCTTGGTGTCCTCGTTCAGCTCGTACATCGGAAAGTCCGTCACCCAGCAGAAGCGAAAGGCGTTGGCTTCGACGAGTCCGAGCTCGTCGCCGAGTCGTGTCCGCACTCGCCCGGCCAGCTTCTCGGCCACGCCCTTCTGATCGCAGACGAAGAAGAGCGCGTCGCCGTCGCGGGCGCCGGTCGCGGCGATGAGCTGGGCCAGCCGGGCCCCGTCGACGAACTTCGCGATCGGCCCCCGGGCACCGCCGTCGGCCAGGACCACGTAGCCGAGCCCCGGCGCGCCCTGCTCACGGGCCCACTGACCGAGCTTGTCGAAGAAGCTGCGCGGCTGCCGCGCCGCCCCGGGCCCCGGCACCGCCCGCACCACCGCGCCGCCGGCGACCGCCGTCGCGAAGGCCGCGAACTCCGACCCGCGGAAGACGTCGGTCACGTCGGCGATGCGAATCGGATTGCGCAGGTCGGGCTTGTCGGAGCCGTAGGCGGTCATCGCCTCGGCGAACGGGATGCGCGGAAATGGGGCCGGCGTCACCGTGGCACCGCCGGCGAATTCCTCGAACACCCCGTGGAGCACCGGCTCGATCGCGGCGAAGACGTCCTCCTGCGTGACGAACGACATCTCGAAGTCGAGCTGATAGAACTCGCCGGGCGAGCGATCGGCGCGTCCATCCTCGTCGCGGAAGCACGGCGCGATCTGGAAATAGCGATCGAACCCGGCGGTCATCAGCAGCTGCTTGAACTGCTGCGGCGCTTGCGGCAGCGCGTAGAACTTGCCCGGGTGCACGCGGCTCGGCACCAGGTAGTCCCGCGCCCCCTCCGGCGAGCTGGAGGTCAGGATCGGCGTCTGGAGCTCGGTGAAGCCAGCCTCGATCATCCGGCGGCGGATCGACGCGATAACCCGGCTCCGCAGCACGATGTTGCGGTGGAGCTTCTCGCGGCGCAGGTCGAGGAAGCGATGGCGCAGGCGCGTCTCCTCGGGGAACTCCGCCTCGCTGTTGACTTGTAATGGCAGCGGCTCCGCCATCGACTGCACCACCAGCTCGGCGACCGTCAGCTCGATCTCGCCGGTCGGCAGCCGGGGGTTGACGGCCGCCGGCGCGCGCGGCACGACCCGGCCGGTCAGCGTGATCACGCTCTCCAGCCGCAACCCCTCGGCGGTCCGGAAGAGCGGGCTCGATCCGTCGAGCACGCACTGGGTGATCCCGTAGTGATCCCGGACGTCAAGGAACAAAAGGTTCCCATGGTCTCGCTTGCGGTGGACCCAGCCCGAGAGGCGCACGGTGGCGCCGGCGTGCTCCCGGCGGAGCTCGCCACACGTATGGGTGCGGAGGCTATGCATCGCCGCTCCCGCGAGCCGGCGCGCGCCGGGCCAACGGCTTGACCTCCGCCTCACCCACACCGGCGCGGAACACCGCGTAGGAGCCGAACCCCTCGCCGGCCAGATCGTCGAGCTGTTTGGCGAGGTTCTTCCGCTTCACGGTCAGCGAGACCACCCGGTCGTCCCCGCGCAGGGCGCCCGCCGCCGCGACGACCTCCGGAAGATCGTCCTCCGCGTCGAACAGGAGCGCGACCCGCGCGCGCTCGGCGCCGACCGTGCCGACCTTCTCCTCGAGGATCGACACGACCCGCTCGAACCCGATCGAGAAGCCGCACGCCGGAACGTCGTGACCGGAGAGTCGACCGATCAGCCGGTCGTAGCGGCCGCCGCCGGCGATCGAGGACCCATAGTCGCCGTACGCGGCTTCGAAGATGGGCCCGGTGTAGTACCCCATGCCTCGCACCAGCGTGGGATCGAAGGCGATCGTGTAGCGCTCCGCCGCCTCCCGCTCGACCGTCAGCACGATCGTCCGGAGGCCCTCGACGAACGGCCTGGCCTCGGGAACCATCCCCGATAGCTTGTCGAGCGCCGACGCGGCCGGCGCGCCAGACGGCGCGAACAGCGTGAACAGGCGCGTGATCGGCGCCTCGCGGTGGCCGTCGTCGCGCAGCTCACGCTCGACACCCTCGCGTCCGATCTTGTCCAGCTTGTCGAGCGTGACGAAGACGTCGTTCTGGCGGTCGGCGGCGAAGCCGCAGTGCTCCGCGATCGCCGCGAGGATCCGCCGATCGTTGAGGCGGATGGTCGGCCGCTCGACGCCGAGCCCGATCAACGCCTCGGCGGTGGCGAGGATGAGCTCGATCTCCGCGATCTCCGACGCGACGCCCAGGATGTCGATGTCGCACTGGGTGAACTGGCGGAACCGTCCCTTCTGGGGACGATCGGCCCGCCACACCGGCCCGATCTGGATCGCCTTGAACGGATCCGGCAGCGTCGCCCGGTTGTTGGCGTAGTAGCGCGCCAGCGGCACCGTCAGATCGAACCGCAGCCCGAGGTCGGCCAGATCGTCCTCCCGCAGCGTCGTCACCGAGTCGAGCTTCGCGCCGCGCTTCAAGACCTTGTAGATCAGCTTCTCGTTCTCCCCGCCGCCGCTGCCCGTCAGGAGACGGAGGTTCTCGAGCGCCGGCGTCTCGATACGCCGAAAGCCGTACCGCGTGTACGTGGCGAGGATCATGGCGGTCGCGCGGTCCCGCAGCTCCACCTCGGGTGGCAGCAGGTCCTTCATCCCGCGCGGCGGCGCCGTGTCGTGCTTCACGACCACGTGGGCTCCTCGCAGACCACGGTCCCGACAGGGCCGGCGGGCGCGGACGGATGGCGACGAATCATTTGATGAAACGCGAGGGGATCAGCGCGACGGTTGGACGCGTGCCGGAGTCACTCCACGAGCGTCATGATGATCTGCGTCTCGCCCTGGCTGCTGAAGATGGCGCCGGTGGAGCGGACGACTGCCGCGACGAGCGACGGGGTGCCGGAGTCACCGGGGATGGCGCCCAGCGCGATCACCATGCCCTCGAAACCGGAGTTGACGGTTTGGAACCGGTAGCCGGCAGGGCCCTTGTAGATCACGGCCAGCCGTCCGGGGAACTGGTTCTGCGGCACCACGATCTCGTCGATGCCGTCGCCGTCGAGGTCGATCGATAGCGGGATCGGCTCCGTCTGGTAGATGTAGTCGCGTCCGCCGCGCTCGACCTGCGTCTGCACCACCAGCTTCGTCAGGCTGCCGCCGACCTGCGTCGCGGACCGGAACACTTCTTGGGTATCGATCGAGATCCGCAGCCGGCTGTGCTCGTCCACGAAGGCCAGGGCGCGCGGCCCCTTGCCGGTGATGTTGGTGGCGGTCGCGCCGGTGGCTCGGAAGGCGCTCGGAACTCGCACGCGCTGTTCGGCCACCAGGCGGCCGTTCCGGATCACCCCGCGCTGAGCGTCCCCTTGCTTGAAGAATCCCTTCTGCTCGAACGCTTGCATCCACAGCGTCTTCTTGACGCCGTCACCGTTCGCGTCCACGGCCAGCAGGATGTCCGACACGTCCTCGACGACCACGACCGGCTTCTGGTCCCTCGACGCCAGGATGAAGGAGTTCAGCAAGATCGCCGGAATGGGGTTGTAGCGGTTGGCGACGACGTGGATCGCACCTTCCTCGGCCAGCTCCGCGAGCTGCACGCTGAAGATGTGCCCGCGCGAGTCACCCTTGTACGTCCACTCCGGCTCCAGGACGCGCTCGGACGAGATCCGGTAGAGGAAGATGCGCTCGCCATCGGTGATGACCATCCGCGGAATGCGGTCTTTCGCCCCGACCGCGACGTCCATGGACGTCACGATGAACGGGAACTTCGCAACCTCCTTCAACGGGATCGCCGCCTCACCGCTCGAGTACGTCCCCGCGTCGAGATCCCCGAACAAGAGTCGGGCGAGGAACGATCGCTGCGGGTTCGGGGCCTGGCTCTCGCGCGGGCGGCCCGCCGAGAAGTCGCCCTTGGGCGCCGCCTTGATGGCGGGCGGCACGAAGAGCGCCGTCGTCAGGAGCGGATTGACCGCGGGCAGCGCGAAGAGCCGGACGTCCATGTACGGCTTGTTCTGCACGCGGGTGAAGGCGACGATCAGGAGCTGTTCGAGCTTGAAGCGCTCGGCGGCCTGAGCCAGCCCCTTGCCCGCGAGCACGTCGTCGCGCTTGATGCCCTGCTGCGTCAGCCAGACGCCGATGGCGTCGCCCATCCCGACCTGGAAGCGACCGGTCCGGTTGAGCGCCTCGACCAGTTCGTGGATTGCCGCTTCGACCAGCCCGCCCTTCACGCCGGGACCTTCGCTGATGGGCAAGACGCTCAGCTTGACCTTGCCCGCAGAGACGCGCGCCCTGTCTCCAGCCTGGACGTCGCCGGGCTGGCTCATGGTACCCGTCGCGTAAGCCTCGAGCACCTGCTGAACCACCATGCGGCCGACGGCTTGCTCGGTTTTGCCGAGGACCTCGCCGGTCTTCGGATGACGAAGCTCTCGTCCTTCCCGATAAAGGGCCAGCTCGACTCCGGCCACCAGGCCATCCTTGCGGCCGATCCCGACCGTCACGGTGGACCCTTGTACCTCGATCACGTCGCCGTCGACCTTCGGAAAGAGTGCGAGGACCTGATCGACGAGCACACTCAAGGTGGGCTGCGTCTGAGTCTGCGCCAGCGCCGTCGCGGCGCTCGTCATCCCGATCAGGAGAGCGAGCAGCGCCGCCCGGGCGGCAAGGGAGTTCACGTGGAAACTACCGCCAACATGGACCGAGGCTAGCCCACGGCACCAGGAGAGTCAAGGAAAGGGGAAATGAAACGGGGCATGGGCGAACGACCCCATGCCCCGTTGCTGACCACCGTACTGCGACGACTTAGAAGGACAGCCGTTCAGGAGTTCGGCGGTGTCTAGTGCGTGGCCTGCGGAGAGATAAGCTCCCAGCAGATCGAGAGCCGCGTTCGGCGCGAACCGCCAGGTGACGCCGAGGTCCGCCTCAGTGCCGATGTAGCGAGACTTACCCTCGTCCCAGCTCTTGTCGTTCACCGTCAGCCGATTCGGGCAACCGCCGTTGGCCTGAGCGACCGACAGCGTCCCGCAGTTGGTGTCCGTGTCGACCTTCTCGGCCGCCCACGTCGGGTTGATCGTCCCATAGACCGCGAACGCCGGGGTGATGTTGTACGTCACCCGAACGCCGAAACCCAACCGGCCATAGCGGTCGTATCCGATGTTGCTGTCGAGGCCCTGGTTGGAACCGCCACCGCCGTTGAAGTAGTCGATTCCGAGGGCCAGGATCGAGGCCCACCCGGCCCAGTAGCCGGTGTCCAGATCGAGCGGCTCGAAGTAGCGCTTGCTGAGCGCCAGGTTGTCGCGCGCCTTGTTGCCCGTGGTGTACACACCGCGGGCTTCGACGAGCAGCGGCCCGGCCTGCCAGCTGCCGATGATGTCGGCCAGCCACGCAGCCGTGTCGCCCTTCACCCGGGTGACCGCGCCGTTCGACCGCTGAGCCTGGGTGTGGTAGGGACCGGTCTGATAGAAGAGCGAGGGATCGAGGCCGAAAGGACCCATGCGCCAGCGCGCATCGACACCTATCGTGTAGCGATCTTCGTGGTTCGTGGCGTCGCCGGCCGCGTTGCCGCCGCCCGTGGCCGTGCCACTGTTCATGCCGCCGCTTCCAACGAACGCGCCGCCAGCCACCTGCGTGCCGGCCGTGCGGACGTTGACCGAGTTGCGGCGAGAGTTACTGCTGGTAGTGCCGTCAGCGTGGAACCACGACACCACGGGCTTGATGTCGAGCCCCTTTATCGGCGTGATCTCGGGGCTCAGGATGAACGCGTAGTCCTCGCCGCGGTTGGTCCGCACGTTCGCGAGCGCTCGGTTACCGCCCGCAAGCTGGTCTTCCACGACCACGAAGGCGAGGTGGTTCTTGATCTCCGGCGTGAAGTCAGGTCGAACTCCGTGTAGGCCCACTTGATCTCGATCATGCCGCCGACGTCGGTGTTGAGGTCCAGGGCGCCGTTGGTGGCCCCCTTGGTACCGCCGGCGAAGCCACCGGCGAAGCCGGTGCTATTGCCGGGGAAACCGCCGTCGTTCGAGCCACCCTGGCCGTACATCAGGTCGATTTCGAGACCGAGCACGGCCTTGGTGCGTCCGACTTCGAACGTGAAGTCAGGACGGAAGCGCGTCCGGGCATACCACTCGCGATCGTTGTCGCGCGAGTAGTTGCCGTCGTAGAAGTTTCGGCCCGCCGTCGTGACTTGGTCGAAGAGACCGGTGATCGTCACCTTCGGTGCGGGCGCCTGTGCGAGCACAGGCGGAGCCAGCATCGCGAGGGCGACGACGGCGAAAACTGCAGTGGTGAGGACTTTCCTCATTACCGCCTCCTCAGAAGTGGTGAGCAGCAACTTGCCACCCCGTTGCCAACGCCCAACGCCGACATCACCAACAACTCCTGCGAAAGCCGCGCGCAGAGAGGCCCGCCCGAATGACGGGACGGACCCCCGCGCATTTCCGGTATTTACCCCGCTGATCAGCTTTGGGTCAAGAAAAAACTGCTATTTAGCTCATGTTTCCCCATCGTCTCGGGGCGCCTCCCTCTCATCTTGGGGGCCCTTCTCGTGGGCTCCACAACATGTAGAACTAGAACGCGAAGCGCACACGCGCGGCCAGCTGGTAGGCATCGTTCGGGTCACGCCGCGTGTGCACGCCATTGACAAGCTCCGCGGTTCCCAGTGCCGCACCTGCGAACAGATAGGAGCCTTCGAGGTCGAACGCCGCGTTCGGCGCGAACCTCCACGTGATCCCAAGGTCCGTCTCGGTCCCGATGTAGCGGGAGTCGCCCTTGACCCAGCTCTGGTCGTCTATCGTCGTCCGGCTGATCGAGCCCGCCCCCAGACCCGGCGTGGCGCCCGTGTCGGTGTCGACCTTCTCCGCCGTCCACGAAGGACTGGCGATGCCCCATACGGCGAACGCTGGCGTGATGTGGTACGTGCCCCGGAGGGCGAGTCGCGCGGAGCCGTACCGGTCGTACCCGATGAAGCGGGCCTGGTTGGTCAGCAGCGAACCGTTGAAGTAATCAACTCCGCTGCCCAGGATCCCGCCCCAGCCCGCCCACCAATTCCCGTCCATGCTGAGCGGCTGATAGTAGCGGATGCTCCGGGCGAGGTTGTCGCGCGCCTTGTTGCCGGGCGTGTACACGCCTCGCGCCTCGAGCAGGAACGGACCCACCGTGAAGGATCCGAGCAGGTCCACGATCCAGGAGCTCATGTCGGCCTCGACGCGCCCAACCTGGCCGTTCGTCCTCACGGCCTGGTGGTCACTGGTGCCCCACTGGTACATGACCGACGGATCGAAGCCGAAGGGACCCATGCGCCAGCGCATGTCGATGCCGATCGTGTGTCGCTCCTCCTGGTTCGTGGAGTCGCCCGCATTGCCCGCCGCTGTACAGGCGGCTGCCGCGGTTTGGCACCCGCCGTTCGCCAACGCAGAGTTGGTCCCGCCGCCTCCAACGAAGCGGCGGTTGATCACGGAGTGCCGAGACGTACCGGCCGTCAGGCCGTCGGCGTGGAAATACGAGTACAGCGGCTTGATGTCGAGCCCCTTGAACGGCGTGATCTCCGGGCTCACGGTGATCGCGTAGTCCTCGCCGCGGCTCGTCCGCGTGGTCGCCGCGGCGCGGTTGCCGCCCGCCAGCTGATCCTCGACGACCACGAAGGCGAGCTTGGCCGTGAGGTTCGGCGAGATCTTCGTCACGGTCGACAGACCGGCGAAGTCGCCATTGGCGTACACGACTTTGTAGTTGGCCAGTGAACCCCAGGGTTGGCCTCCCGCCCGCGCCATGGTCTCGACCGGGATGAACGGCATCACGCTGTCTTTGCCGGTCAGCGGAAACTCGGTGTAGATCCACTTGATCTCGATCATGCCGCCGACGTCGGTATTGAGGTCCAGACAGCCGTTCGCGTTGTTCTTGCAACCAGTGGTCGCGTTGCCGGCACCAACACTTATGGCGCCGCCCGCGACCCCGCTGTTGTTGCCCGGGAAGCCGCCGTCGTTTGGCCCCCCCTGGCCGTACATCAAGTCGATCTCGAGGCCGAGCACGGCCTTGACCCGTCCGACCTCGAACGTGAAGTCGGGACGGAACCGGGTCCGGGCGTACCATTCGCGATCGTTGTCCCGGGTCAAGTTGCCGTCGTAGAAGTTCCGGCCCATCGACGTCACCTGGTCGAAGAGCCCGTTGATCGTGACCTTGGGGACCGGCGCCTGCGCGAAGACCGAGGGGGCGGTGACCGCGAGGACGAGCAGCGCGGCGAATAGTAGGAAGGAGACTCTCTTCATCGAGGATCCTCCCGAATGTTGTCTTGCGTCCGCGAACCTGTGTCGGATCCGCACTACCGGTCGACAGCGGGACGGGTCGCCTACGGGACAGATCGACTACCGGACCGGCCGATTACCGGTCCGGTCTACTGCTACTGCCGGGACACCTCCCTAGAACGCGAAGCGCACACGCGCGGCCAACTGGTAGGCATCGTTCGGGTCACGCCGCGTGTGCACGCCATTGAGAATCTCAGCGGTTCCCAGTGCCGCGCCCGCGAACAGATAGGAGCCTTCGAGGTCGAACGCCGCGTTCGGCGCGAACCGCCACGTGAACCCAAGGTCCGTCTCGGTCCCGATGTAGCGGGAGTCGCCCTTGACCCAGCTCTGCTCGTCTATCGTCGTCCGGCTGATCGAGCTCGTCCCCAGACCCGGCGAGGCGCCCGTGTCGGTGTCGACCTTCTCCGCCGTCCACGAAGGACTGGCGATGCCCCACACGGCGAACGCTGGCGTGATGTTGTACGTGGCCCGGAGGGCGGCTCGCGCGGAGCCGTACCGGTCGTACCCGATGAAGCGGGCCTGGTTGGTCAGTAGCGCACCGTTGAAGTAATCGATTCCGCTGCCCAGGATCCCGCCCCAGCCCGCCCACCAGTTCCCGTCCATGGTGAGCGGCTGATAGTAGCGGATGCTCTGGGCGAGGTTGTCGCGCGCCTTGTTGCCGGGCGTGTACACGCCTCGCGCCTCGAGCAGCAACGGCCCCGCCGTGAAGGATCCGAGCAGGTCCACGATCCAGGAGCTCATGTCGGCCTCGACGCGCCCAACCTGGCCGTTCGTCCTCTGGGCCTGGTGGTCACTGGTGCCCCACTGGTACATGAGCGACGGATCGAAGCCGAAGGGACCCATGCGCCAGCGCATGTCGACGCCGATCGTGTGTCGCTCTTCCTGGTTCGTCGAGTCGCCCGCGGTAGAGACGGCAGCCAGCGCGCCGCCGAGCGCTCCCGCGGAGTTGGTCGCGCCGCTTCCGACGAAGCGGCGATTGATCACGTTGTGCCGGGCCGTACCGGACGTCGCGCCGTCGGCGTGGAAGTACGAGTACAGCGGCTTGATGTCGAGCCCCTTGAACGGAGTGATCTCCGGGCTCACGATGATCGCGTAGTCCTCGCCGCGGCTCGTCCGCGTGTTCGCCGCGGCGCGGTTGCCACCCGCCAACTGGTCCTCGACCACGACGAAGGCAACGCTGGTCTTGAGATTCGGCGCAAACGTCGTCACTGCCGACACGCCGGCGAAGTCACCGTTTGCATAGACCACTTTGTAGTTGGCCAGGGAACCAAATGGTTGGCCGCCGGCCCGCGCGATGGTGTCGACCGGGATGAACGGCATCAAGCTGTCCTTGCCGGTCAGCGGAAACTCGGTGTAGATCCACTTGATCTCGATCATGCCGCCGACGTCGGTGTTGAGGTCCAGACAGCCGTTCGAGTTGTTCTTGCAGCCGCTGTTCGAATTTTGAACGTTTCCGCCGACGACGTTGAGTACGCCGCCTGCCGTCCCGGTATTGTTGCCCGGGAAGCCGCCGTCGTTGGGCCCGCCTTGGCCGTACTGCAGGTCGATCTCGAGACCGAGCACAGCCTTGACCCGCCCGACCTCGAACGTGAAGTCGGGGCGGAACCGGGTCCGGGCATACCACTCCCGGTCGTTGTCCCGGGCCAAGTTGCCGTCGTAGAAGTTCCGACCCATCGCCGTCACCTGGTCGAAGAGGCCGTTGATCGTGACTTTGGGTGTCGGCGCCTGCGCGAATGCCGAGGGCGCCGTCAACGCAACAATCAGGAGTGCGGCGAGAATGGGGACACGGACACTCTTCATCGAGGATCCTCCCGAATGTTGTCCTGCTTCCGAATCCGCTACGGGTCAGTACTACGGGTCGACTGCGGAACGGGACACCACTACGGGACACGAACGTATGACGGAGCGCTTTTACCGCACGTGCTCGCCGAAGGTCAAGACAAAAAACTGCTCAGCTTCCCTCGCCCAGGGCCTTGAGACGATCCTGGGCGGCCTGGCCGACCGGCGAGTCCGGCCCGAGCTGGCGGGCCTGACGGAAGACCGCCTTGGCTTCCTCCCGCCGCTCCTCGGCCACCAGGACCAGCCCCAGGTTGTAGTAGGCGAGCTGCATCTTGGGATCGAGCTTGATGGCGAATCGCAGCGTCTGCTCGGCCTCCTGGTAGCGCTTGAGGTGGTACAGGGCCAAACCCAGATTTTGGTTGGCCGACTCGGGGATCGTCAGGGTCGGAAGCTCGAGCGCGCGCCGATAGCTCTTGACCGCCTCGGCCCACTGGCGCGTCTCGGCGAGGGCCGTGCCCAGGTGGAAGTGGGCGTCGGCGTAGTTGGGATCGAGCTCGACCGCCTGCTTGAAGCGCTCGAGCGCCTTATCGGGCTGCCCGAGGTCCAGCATGACGAGGCCGAGCGTGTCGCGATAGAGCGCGGACATCGGATTGACGTTGATCGCCTGCATCAGCGCCGTCACCGCCGGTGCCGGCTGCTTGTCGTTGAGATGGCTCAGCGCACGATCGTAGGCTTCGCGGGCCTGGAGCTTCTGGACTTCGGCCGCCTGCTGGGACGACGCGCTCGCGCATCCGAGCAACGAAAGCGCGGAGAGAAGCAATGCAGACGCGATTCCGTGTCTTCTTGACACCCTCAATCCTCCCCATGTAGCTTCGAATGAGAATGCCTACCTATGAATACGAGTGCCTCAAATGCAAACGCGTGTTCGAGATCCGTCAGCGCATCTCCGAGCCAGCCCTCAAAAAGTGTGACGAGTGCGGCGGCGAAGTACGTCGTCTCCTCTCCGCGGCGCCGTTCATCTTGAAGGGTGAGGGCTGGTACGTCACCGACTATCCGTCGGAGTCACGGAAGAAGGCGCTCCAGTCCGAGAAGTCGTCGGGGACGACCGCGGACAAACCCGCCGACAAGCCGGCTGACAAACCTGCCGACAAGCCGGCTGACAAGCCCGCCGAGAAGCCGGCTGCGAAGAGCGACAGCACTACGACCGCCTCCTCGCCCGCCGCACCGGCGCCGAAGTCCGACTGACGACCACCGGGCTCCCGCGCCGGGCGCCGAGCAGGGCGGCGGCGCTGCCGGCGTGTACCGCGATCTCCAAGCGGTCGTGCGAGCCCACGAGGGCTCCGGCCCGTCCCCGCGCCAGCTCGGCGTAGGTCTCCACCAGCTGCAGAGCCCGGCCGGCCACACGCACGGAAACCGACGGCCCGAGTGATGCCAGCGCCTCGGCGCCGACCGAGGTGATCAGGTTGCCGAACCGATCGACGTGGACGACGGTGCCGCGGATCGTCCCCCGGGCTTCGTGGGCCTCCGGCCACGGGAGCCGCACGGGGTCCGCCACGGGCGGGCCGAGCCGCGCCGGCTCGAGGCCATGGGCAAGGTGGGCGGCCGCCGGCGCGAAGACGTCGCGCCCGTGGAACGTGCGACTCACGACCGCCCGACGGAACTGTCGCTCGCTGAGCTCGAAGGCGGTCCAGCGCGAGCCCTCCAGGAACGGAGTGAACAGCCCGTTGTCGGGGCCGATGAACACCCCCTCGCGCGCGGCGACGGCGAGGCCGCGCCGCGGGGTGCCGACGCCGGGGTCGACCACTGCCACGTGGATGGTGTCGGCCGGAAAGGCCGGCGCCGCCGCTTCGAGCGCGAGCGCGCCCTCGAGCACGTCGTGGGGCGCGATCTCGTGGGTGATGTCGACCAGGTGGACGTCACGCGTGATGGCGAGGATCGCGGCCTTCATCTCGGCCACGTAGGTGTCGCGCGCCCCGAAGTCGGTGGTGAGGGTGATGACCGCCACGTCACCGATCGCGGTCGACCACGAAGTCCGCGACCAGGGCGAGCGTCTCCCGCTCCTCCGACGGCGCGAACGCTTCGAGGTCGGCCTTGGCCGCGCGCGCGTACTCGTGGGCGCGGGCCAGCGCGTACTCGACGCCCTCGTGGTCGACCACGTAGCGTCGGATCTCCTCGACCTCCTCGGCATCGAGGCCGGGGCGCTTGAGCAGGCTCTTGACGCGCGCCGCCTCGGCCGGCGTCGCCCGCTCGAGCATGGCGATGAGCGGCAGCGTCCGCTTGCCCTCGCGGAGGTCGGCGCCGATGGCCTTGCCGAGCCGGTCCTGGTCGGCCACGAAATCGAGCGAGTCGTCCGAGATCTGAAAGGCCACGCCGATGTCGAGCCCGTAGCGCGTGAGCGCGTCGATCTGCGCGGCCGGCAGCCCGCCCAGGAGCGCGCCGATCCGGCAGCACGCGGACATGAAGGAGGCGGTCTTCTGGGTGATGATCCGCACGTAGTCCGCCTCGGTCATGATCCCGCTGCGCTTGAGCTCCAGCTGGAACACTTCCGCCTCGGTCATCGAGACCGTCGAGCGCGCGAGGGTCTCCATCACGGCGCGGTCGTTGTCCCGCACGAGCATCGCGAACGACTTCGAATAGAGGTGGTCGCCGACGAGCACGGACGCGTCGTCGCCCCACTGCGCGTTGGCCGACGGCCGCCCGCGGCGGAGCGGCGCCTGGTCGACGACATCGTCGTGGATCAGCGTCGCGGTGTGGAGCAGCTCGACGACGCAGCCCAGGCGCACGCTGCGCGGCCCCTGGTAGCCGGCCAGCCGCGCCGCCAGCAGCAGGAGGATGGGCCGGAGACGCTTGCCGCCCGCGCCCGCGATGTAACCGCCCATCTCCTGGATCAGCCCCACCGGGGAGTCGAGCTCGCGACGGATCTCCGCCTCGACGAGCTCGAGCTCGGCGCCGACGAGACCGGCGACGCGCTCCTTGAGGACTCGTTCGAGAGTGGGCGGGGGCACGCGGGGCTACTTCGGGACGACGCGATCCTTGATCTGGATCCGCGCGCCGGGCGCCACGGTTTGGACATCGCCGACCGAGAACTTCTCACGCACCTCGGTCAGGCGCACCGTCGCGACCTCCTGGTCGAGCTCGCCGAGCACTTCCCCGGTCACGGGATGGACGATCGGGATGGCGTCGCGACGCACGCTCACCAGCGTGCCGGCGCGCATGCCGTCGGCGGCCGTCAGGTCGACGACGATCCGCGGCGTGTCGACGTAGACGACCAGGCCCCGCTTCGGGCCCTCGTGCGCCCTCCCGTTCGTCGGCGGCGACACCGCGGCCGCGGCGCGGCGGGGCGGCGCCTCAGCGTCCGCTGCCGTCGACCCGGTCGCGGACGGTGTCGTCTGGGTCGGGACACCCTGCCGCGGGCTGATCTTGCCCCCGCCGGGCGGGGCGCCGTACTTGGCGACGATCTCCGGCGTCGCGATGATCGCGCCCTGGCCGCGCACGAGGGTCGTGAGGGTGATCGGCATCTTGTCCTCTTCGACCCACACGTACTCGGGCTCGCTGGCGACCTCGCCGAATCGCGGGTTCTTGATCAGCAGCCACCGAGTCTCAGCGGCCTTGATGGTGACGGAGGGATCGCCCGGGGACTGGACGCCCAGGATCTGTTTCGCGGTCGAGCAGCCGGAGGTCGCGAACGCCGCCACGACCGCGACTACCACAAGACATTGCCCCTTCATGACGCGGTCATACCATACCAGGGCTGACCGAGAAAGCCCTCAGTCTTCGCTGACCGGCTCCCACGAGAACCGCTGCTCCTCCGCCGCCGCCGGCGGCAAGAGGGGCTCGCGACGCGAGAACATCGCGGTCCCGGTCACCGCGGAGATCCACGTCACGTCGACGTAGACGACGCCGCGCCGCTCGATCAGGACCGGAACGACCCAGCCGGCCACGTCGAACCGCTTCGAGATCGACACCGCCCGCTCCGGAAGCGCGAGGACCGCCTTGACGTCCTCGCCGCCGCTGACGAAGAGGTCGTTGACCGTGAAGGGGTCGCTGACCTGGAAGCGCTTCGACTGCTCGAGCACCACCGCCATCAGATACGGAACGCGTCGCAAGTCGGGCTTCGTCTGCGCCTGGGTCAGATCGAGGACGGGCGTGACGCCGACCTTGATCCGTCCCCGGGTGATGCGCACCCCGTCATCCGAAGCCGGGAGCGGCTTGCCGTCAATCGGGACGAACACGGCCTCGGAGAAGCGCGGCTGGACGCGGCGGATCTGCGCGTGCCCCAGAATCTCCTCGAAGCGCCCGAGCACCTTGCGGGTGAGTGGGTGCCGGAACTCCTCGCCCTTGCGGAAGATCGTGTACTCTTGGCCGACCTGGGCGCCGTTGCCTTCGCCGAGATCCAGATAGAGAGTGCTGCCCTCCACCCCGACCACGAGCCCCTCGAGCGGGTTGAAGGCCTTGATGAACTGATCGGACATCATCACGAAGGTGGCGCCGATGCGGTCCGCCATCCCGGCGCCGGCGCTCGACGCCAACGCGAGGACTCCGGCAGCGACCAGACCGACGATGGGCCCGAGCCGCGTTCTCAAAACGTGACCGACGGCTGGTGGGCGCCGAAGACCCCGCGGAGGCGGTCGCAGATCTCGCCGAGCGTGACCCCGACCTCGACCGCGTTGACCATGAGCGGCAGGAGGTTGTCGCGGCCGCGCGCCGCGGTCTCGAGCGCGTCGAGGGCGCGCCGCGCGCCGTCGCGGTCCCGGCCGGCGCGCACACGCGCCACGCGCTCGGCGAGGGCCGCGCCGACCGCCGCATCGACCTGGAACAGGTTGCCGGGTGGAAGGTCGTCGGTGACGAACTCGTTGACGCCCACGACGATCCGTGTGCGCTCCTCGACCTCGCGCTGGTAGCGGTAGGCCGCGTCCTGGATCTCGCGCTGCATGAAGGGGATCGCGGCGACCGCGCCGCCCTGATCGTCGATCCGCTTGATGTAGACGCGCGCCGCCTCCTCGATATCGCTGGTGAGCCGCTCGACGGCGAACGCGCCGCCGAGCGCATCGACGATGTCGGCGACGCCCGACTCGTGGGCGAGGATCTGCTGAGTCCGGAGCGCGATGCGAACGGCGCGCTCGGTGGGGAGCGCGAGCGCCTCGTCCATCGAGTTCGTGTGCAGGGACTGACAGCCGCCGAGCACGGCGGCGAGCGCCTGCACCGCGACCCGGACGATGTTGTTCTCGGGCTGCTGCGCGGTGAGCATGCTGCCAGCCGTCTGGGCGTGGAACCGAAGCGCCAGGGAGCGCGGATCGCGAGCGCCGAACCGCTCGCGCATGATCCGGGCCCACAGACGGCGGGCCGCCCGGAACTTCGCGATCTCTTCGATGAGGTTGTTGTGCGCGTTGAAGAAGAACGAGAGCTGCGGCGCGAACTCGTCCACGGTGAGCCCCGCTTCCACCGCCGCTTGCACGTAGGCGATGCCGTTGGCCAGCGTGAACGCGACTTCCTGCACCGCGGTGCTGCCGGCCTCGCGCATGTGGTACCCGGAGATCGAGATCGTGTTCCAGCGCGGCACGCGGTCCTTGCAGTACGCGAAGGTGTCGGTGATCAGCCGCATCGACGGGCCGGGCGGGAAGATGTAGGTGCCGCGCGCGATGTACTCCTTGAGGATGTCGTTCTGCACGGTCCCGCTGAGCCGCTCGGTCGCGACGCCCTGGCGGCGCGCGGTCGCGACGTAGAGCGACAGCAAGATCGCCGCGGTGGCGTTGATGGTCATCGAGGTCGAGACCCGATCGAGCGGGATCCCCTCGAAGAGGTCGTGCATGTCCTCGATCGACGAGATCGACACGCCCACCTTGCCCACTTCGCCCTGCGCCATGGGCGCGTCCGGGTCGTACCCCATCTGGGTCGGGAGATCGAACGCCACGGACAGGCCGGTCTGGCCCTGATCCAGGAGGAAGCGGTAGCGCTTGTTCGTCTCGACGGCGGAGCCGAAGCCGGCGTACTGGCGCATCGTCCAGAGCCGCTTGCGATGCATCTCGGCATGGACGCCGCGGGTGAACGGGAACTCGCCCGGCGCACCGAGGTCCGCGGCGAGACGCTCGGCCGGCGCGTCCGCCGGCCCGTAGACCGGCTTGAGCGGAGCGCCCCACGAGCTCTTGAACTCGCGCTTTTCGTTTTTCACAGACTCGCCTCGCCTGCGGCTGCGGCTCGCGCACCCATCACAGACTCGCCTCGCCGACGGCTGCGGCTCGCCCCGCCATCATAGACTCGCTGCCATCATAGCGGAAGATTCCCGTGCTTCTTGGGCGGGTTCGTGTCGCGCTTGGTGCGCAGCAGCGCGAGCGCCGCGCAGAGCCGGGCGCGCGTGTCCCGAGGCTCGATCACCTCGTCGATGTAGCCGCGCTCCGCCGCCACGTAGGGCGTCGCCAGCATCTCGCGGTACTCCCGCGTCTTCTGCTCCTTGAACGCGGCCGGCTGGGGCGCCCGCTCCATCTCGCGCCGGTAGAGGATGTTGACGGCGCCCTCGGGGCCCATCACCGCGATCTCGGCCGTCGGGTATGCGAAGTTGGCGTCGCCCCGGATGTGCTTGGAGGACATGACGCAGTAGGCGCCGCCGTACGCCTTCCGCGTGATCACCGTCAGCTTCGGCACCGTGGCCTCGCAATAGGCGTAGAGCAGCTTGGCGCCGTGCTTGATGATGCCGCCGAACTCCTGGGTCGTGCCCGGCAGGAACCCCGGCACGTCCTCGAACGTCACGATCGGAATGTTGAAGCAGTCGCAGAACCGGACGAACCGGGCGCCCTTGAGCGAGGCACTGATGTCCAGGCAGCCGGCCAGGTGCATCGGCTGATTGGCGACGATGCCGACCGGGCGGCCGCCGAGCCGTCCGAATCCAATGATGAGGTTGGGGGCGAATCCGGCCTGGACCTCGAAGAAGTAGTGGTCGTCCAGCACCGTCCGGATGACGTCGAGCATGTTGTAGGCCTTGTTGGGCTGGTCCGGCACGATCGTTTGGAGGTTCTCGTCGCGCCGGTCGATCGGGTCCTTCGTGTGCCGCAGCGGTGGGTCTTCGAGGTTGTTCTGCGGCAAGAACGTCATCATCTCCCGGATCAGCGCGAGACACTCCTCCTCGCTGTCGGCCGCGAAATGGGCGACCCCGGAGGTTGTCGAGTGCGTCATGGCGCCGCCGAGATCGTCGGCCGAGACCGTCTCGTGGGTCACCGCGCGGATGACGTCCGGCCCGGTGACGAACATGTACGACGTGCTCTTCACCATGAAGATGAAATCGGTGAGCGCGGGCGAGTATACGGCGCCGCCGGCGCACGGCCCCATGATCGCCGAGATCTGGGGGACGACGCCGGAGGCGAGCGTATTGCGCAAGAAGACCTCGGCGTAGCCGGCCAGCGAGACGACGCCCTCCTGGATCCGGGCGCCGCCGGAGTCGTTGAGGCCGATGATCGGCACACCGGTCTTCATCGCCAGATCCATGATCTTGCAGATCTTGCGGGCATGCGCTTCCGAGAGCGAGCCGCCGAACACGGTGAAGTCCTGGGCGAAGACGAAGACCGGCCGGTCGTGGATGCGGCCCGAGCCCGTGACGACGCCGTCGCCGGGAAACTGCTGCTCGGCCATGTCGAAGTCGTGGCTCTGATGGACCACGAACTTGTCGATCTCGATGAAGGACCCGGCGTCGAGCAGAAGCTCGAGCCGCTCGCGGGCCGTTTTCTTCCCGGCCTTGTGCTGGCGGCGGACGCGTTCCTCACCGCTGGGCTGCATGGCGGCGGCGTGACGCCGTCGAAGCTCGTCGAAGCGATCCTGGCTCGACATCAAGGTCCTAGTTTCATTGACTTCCAGTTGATTATCCACCAATAATTCAGGCCCATGCCCTATTGGGCCCTGGTATCCCTCTCGGTCGCGACGCTGATCTTCGTGCTGGCGCTGGTGGCGACGGTCCTGGCGATGCGCCGGGTCGCCCTGCGCGCCGAGGCCGTCCTGGCGATCGTCGAGCAGGAGCTGCGGCCGCTGATCGGCCAGGCCCACGCCCTCACCGAGGACGTGCGCGCGCTCGCGCGCGAAGCCGGCCGTGAGCTCGAGCGGGTGGGCGCCGTCGCCGATCGTGTCGACAAGATCGCCGAGGGGCTCGGTCGATTCGTGGGGACGCTGAGCGGGCTGACGCGGGCCGGCCAGATCGTCGGCGTCGCGGCGGGTCTCAAGAAGGGTATCGACGTGTTCGTCAACCGCCTGTGGCATCGAGGAGACGACCATGAGTGACGAGCGAGGCGACGCCGCCGGATACATGGGCTGGTTTTTGTTCGGCGCGGCGCTCGGCGCCGCCGCCGCGCTGTTGCTGACCCCGAAGACCGGCGCCCAGGCGCGCGAGCTGCTGCTGGAGCGCGGCGGCGACGTCGCGAAGCGGGCGCAGGACTTCGCCAGCCACGCACAGGGCCACGCCGGCGAGTTGCTGGACAAGAGCCGTGAGCTCTTCGAGGAGCAGACCCAGCGGCTCATGAGCGCGTTCGAGGCGGGCCGGGACGCCATGCGAGAGGAGATCCGCAGGGGAACGGAGTCGCATGACTGAGGTCGAGCTGCCGAACCCGGAAGAGCTCCACGAGCACGCCGAGAAGAGCTTCAGCCGGCGCGTCGCCCTGACCACCGCGATCTACGCGGTCGCGCTCTCCATCGCGGCGCTCGGCGGCAACAACTCCGTCAAGGAGATGCTGCTCGCCCAGCAGCAGTCGTCCGACCAGTGGGCCTTCTATCAGGCGAAGGTGATCCGCGAGCACCAGTACCGCAGCCAGAAGATGCTGCTGGAGGCGAACCTGGCCGAGCCCTCGACCCTCAAGGGCGCAGAGCGGGCCAAGTTCGAGGCGCTCGTGGCGAAGTTCGGCGAGGAGGAGAAGCGCTACAACGCCGAGAAGAAGGATATCGAGAAGGACGCCAAGAAGCTCGAGGGGGTCAGGGACCGCCACCGCGACCGGCACCCGTACTTCGAGTTCGGCGAGGTGTTCCTTCAGGTCGCGATCGTGTCCGCGTCGGTCTCGATCCTCTCGACCTCGCGTCCGATGTTCTGGTTCTCGCTGATCCTGGCGCTGCTGGGGGCCGTGCTCGCCCTGAACGGGTTCGTCCCGCTCTTCACGCTACCGTTGTTGCATCACCACTGAGGAACTGCGCCGGCACTCGCCCGGCGCCGCGTGGGCGCTCAGCGCGCCGGGGCTCGTCCGGCGCGCGCCAGGGCCTGATCCAGGTTCGCCGACGCCAGCGGATAGTTCGGTCGGATGCGCAGGGCCTCGCGATACTTGTCGATCGCCTCGTCCCACCGGCCCAGCTGCGCGAGCGCGCGACCCCAGTTGTTGTAGGCCTCGGCCGCGTCGGGGGCGATTCGGGTCGCTTCGCGGTAATGGCTGATCGCCTCCTCGAGCTCGCCGGCCGCGAACAGCGCGTTGCCCCAGTTATAGTGCGGGACGCTGTGCGGCGCGATGCGCAACGCCTCGCGATACCGGGCGATCGCTTCGTCGCGCTTGCCTTGCTGGGCCAGGGCCCTGCCCCAGTTGCTGTAGACCTCGGCGGCGGCGGGGTCGATCCGCACCGCTTCGCGGTAGTGGCCGATCGCCTCCTCGAGGTCGCCGGCCGCGAACCGCGCGTTGCCCCAGTGGTAGTGAGCATCGGCGCTGCGTGGTGAGATGCGGAGCGCCTCGCGATAGCGATCGATCGCCTCGGCGAGCTTCCCCTGCTGGGCGAGCGCCGTCCCCCAATTCACATGAAGATGCGCGGCGTCAGGCCGCATCGCCGAGGCCAGACGATAGTGCTCGTTGGCTTCGGCCCAGCGCGCCTGCTGACGGCGTAGGTTGGCCAGGTGCGAGTGGGCCATCGACGACGGACCGAGTACCAGCGCGTGAGTCCAGAGTCGCTCCGAGTCGCGCCAGACGCTCACCTGCAGCCAGGTGAGCGCCGCGAGGACGATGATCACGAGCGCGGCGGCACCGGGCACGGCGAGCGCCGGGGAGCGCCCGCGCCGTTCGCGCCACGCGTTCCAGCCCGCGATCGCGCCGGCGCCGGCCAGCACGGCCCATGGAAGCGACGGGAGGTAGCTGTACCGGTCGGCGGCGATCTGCGGCCCGTTCTGGAAGACGCCGGACACCGGCAACACGGTGACGACGTACACGAGCCACGCGGCGCCCAGGGCGGGCCAGCGCCGGCGCAGCGCGATCGCCGCCGCCGTCACGCCGGCCACCGCGAGGCCGCTCACGACGTAGGGAGCGCTCAGCGGCACGAGCGGCGTTCTCAGCGCGTAGAACGGCGAGAGGTCCAGCGGAACGACCGTCTTCCATACATAGAAAGTCAGCCCGTAGACGCTGATCGCCAGGCGGTCGACGATCCCGAGCGCGGCGATCGTCACGAGGTTCGCGCCGGTCCGGGCGGCCACGAGAGCGATCGGGATCACGAGCGCGCCCCCGAGGAAAAAGGGGACCTTCTCGACCCATCGGCGGCGCGCCTCGGCATTCCACCAGCCCCGCGCGCCCCCGAGACGCCGCAGCGGATACACGTCGAGCACGACGAGGACGAGGGGGAGCGTCACGACGATCGCCTTGGCGAGCAGGCCCAGCGCGAAGCTTCCGAGCGCGACCCAGTACCACGCCCGCCGCCGGATCGATCGCCCCGACGGAGCCTCGGCGTCACGCAGGGACGCGCAGATCGCGAGCAGGTAGAAGAACCCGGACAGGACGTCGCGCCGCTCGGTGATCCACGCCACCGACTCCACCCGTAGCGGGTGCACGCCGAAGACGAGCGCCGCGAAGGCCGCGCCGAGCCGCCAGGCGAGAGGGTGACCCGCGGTCGCCGGCATCGCCGCGCCGAGCAGGCGCAGCGTGACGAAGTAGAGGAGCGCCACGTTCGCGCAGTGCAGGACGACGTTGGTGAGATGGTAGCCGGCCGGGTTCATCCCCCAGACGAGATAGTCGGCGCCCAGCGTCATCCACGTGAGGGGGACGTAGTGGCCGAGGAGCGTGGTCGTCCACATCCACTTGAGGTGGCTCCAGCCGAGCCCGCGGTAGAACGGGTTGACGGTGAAGTTCTCGAGGTCGTCCCAGTCGACGAACTGGCTCAGCAGCGACGGCGCGAAGGCGATGAAGGTCACGACCACCCCCGCGACCACGATCCAGCTGCGAGCGCGTCGCCACCTGGGCGGCGCGGCGGGCGGGCGCGTCAGATGTGGATCGCCTGCCCGAGGGCGGCGAGCGTGGCCTCCAGCGCCGCCTCGGACAAGGTCGGGTGAGCGTGGATCGTGTGGATGATCTCCTCGAGCGTGGCTTCCAGCGTTCGCCCGACGGCGAATTCGTGGATGATCTCGGTCGCCTCGGGGCCGACGATGTGCACGCCGAGGAGCTCGCCGGTCGCCTTGTCGGCCACGACCTTGATGAACCCCTCGGTCTCGCCCAGCGCGACCGCCTTGCCGCTGGCCGTGAACGGGAACTTGCCGACGGTGACGTCGCGGCCCTGCTCGCGCGCGCGCGCCTCGCTCGACCCGATCGACGCGATCTGGGGACGGCAGTAGGTGCACGACGGGATGTTGCCGTAGTCGAGCGGGCGCGGGGCGCGTCCGGCGATCGACTCGGCGGCCACGACGCCCTCGGCCATCGCCTTGTGGGCGAGCAGCGGCGCGCCGGCCATGTCGCCGATCGCGTAGAGCCCCTTCACCGACGTTTCCATGAGCGGCGAGACCTTGACGAACCCGCGCTCGAGCTGGACCCCGACGGCCTCCAGGCCCAGCCCGGTCACCTTCGCCGCGCGCCCGACGGCCATGAGCACCTGCTCGACCTCGAGCTTGCCGTCGTCGGTCTCGACCACGAGGCCGGGGCCGCCGGGTTTCGCCGAGGCCACCTTGACGCCGGTCTTGACCGTGATCCCGCGGCGCGTGAACGTTCGCGTCAGCTCCTTGGCGACCTCTTCGTCCTCGAGCGGCACGATCCGCGGCAGCGCCTCGAGCAGCGTGACCTGGACGCCGTACGCGGCGTAGACGTCGGCGAACTCGACGCCCACCGCACCCGCACCGATGATCGCGAGCGACTTCGGCGCGCGCTCGTTGCGCACGGCGCCGGTCGAGGAGATCACGGTCTTCTCGTCGATGGCGACGCCGGGCAGCGACTTCGGCTCCGACCCGGTGGCCAGGATGACGGCGCGGGCTTCGAGCGTCTCGACGCCGCTCGTCCCCTTCACCTCCACGACGCTCTTGGACGTGAGCGTCCCGCGCCCGGGGAACAGGGTGATCTTGTTCTTCCGGAAGAGGAACTCGACCCCCTTGGCCATGCGGTCGGCGACGCGGCGGCTGCGCTGGACCGCCTCGGCGTAGTTCACCTCGAAGCCGCTCAGGCGGATCCCGAACTCGGCGGCGCGGCCGAGGAGCGAGACGACCTCCGCGTTCCGCAGCAGCGCCTTGGTGGGGATGCAGCCCCAGTTCAGGCACACGCCGCCGGGCCGGTCGTCCTCCACGACGCCGACGGTGAGACCGAGCTGGGCGCAGCGGATCGCGGCGACGTAGCCGCCGGGGCCGGTCCCGACGATCGCGACGTCCACTTTATGATTCACCGTCGGGGCGCCTCTTTAGGATTCACCGTCGGGGCGCCTCCGCGCCCGACGTTCGGGCGGCAACCATGGAGGGTCATATCAGGAGCCGCAGCGGCTCCTCGAGCAGGCGCTTGACGTCCTGCAGGAACCGGGCGCCCATCGCGCCGTCCATCACCCGGTGATCGCACGAGATCGTCAGCGCCATGCGCCGGCCGACCCCCAGGCCCGCCTCGTCCACCACCGGCACCCGCCGGACCGAGCCGACCGCGAGGATCGCGCCCTCGGGCGGGTTGATGATGGCCGAGAACTCGGCGACGTCGAACATGCCGAGGTTCGAGATCGAGAAGGTCGCGCCGGACAGCTCCTGGGCGCGCAGCTTCCGCACGCGCGCGCGCTCGGCCAGGTCGCGGGACTCGACGGCGATCTGCGCCAGCGACTTGGCGTGGCAATCGCGCAGCACCGGCGTGATGAGCCCCTCCTCGAGCGCGACGGCGATGCCGATGTGCGCCCGATGGAAGACGCGGATCGCGTCGCCGCGGAACGAGGCGTTGACGCCGGGGTGCTGCAGGAGCGCCAGGGCGCAGGCGCGGATCACCAGGTCGTTCAGCGAGATCTTCGGCTGGCCCTCGAGCGCGTTGAGCTCCTCGCGGAGCTCCCACGCGCGGTCCATCGCGACCTCGTTCGTGACGTAGAAGTGCGGCACCGGCGCCTTGGACAGGGGCATCTGCCGCGCGATCGCCGCGCGCATCGGCGACAACGGACGGTCCTCGAACTCGGCGTCGGGCACCGCGCGCATCGCCGCCGGCGCCGCGCCCGCGGTCTCGACATCGCGCCGGACGATGCGCCCGCCCGGGCCCGTGCCCTGGAGCAGTCGCAGGTCGACGCCGGTCTGGGCGGCGATCTTCTTCGCCAGCGGCGAGGCCTTCACGCGACCGCCGGACGGTTGGGCGGCAACGGCGGCGGCCGGCGCGCTCGTTACCGGCGACGGCCGCATGGGCACCGGCGCCACGGCGGGCGGGCGCGGGGATGCGGCGGGAGTCGGGGCCGGGGTCGACGGAGCCGCAACGGCGAGCGCGGGAGCGCCGGCGCGGGCCGGCGCGGCGCCGGCAGCGCTGGTAGTCGCCGGAGCGGCGCTCGGGGGCGCCGGCGCTGGGGCGCTCGCTATCAGCGCGGCGACGTCGTCGCCCGGCTCGGCGATGACGCCGATGAGCACGCCCACCGGCACGGTCTCACCGGCCGGCGCCAGGATCTTTCTGAGGACTCCGGCGCCGAACGCTTCCATCTCGACGTCGGCCTTGTCCGTCTCGACCTCGGCCAGGATGTCGCCGCCCTGGATCCGGTCGCCTTCCTTCTTGAGCCACTTGATGATCTTGCCGCTTTCCATCGCCTCGGAGAGCTTGGGCATGACGACCTTCGTGACGGCCATGGCTCAGCTCCCGTTCACGTTGCACACGCGGCGGATCGCGGCGACGATCCTGTCCTTCGAAGGGGTCTTGAGCTTCTCGAGGTTGCGCGCGTACGGCATCGGGGCGTTGGCGCCGGTCACACGCTCCACGGGCGCGTCGAGGTCGTCGAAGGCCTGCTCGGTGACGAACGCGCCGATCTCCGAGCCCATGCCGGCGAAGCCGGCCCCGGCCTCCACGACGACGCAGCGGTGGGTCTTTCGCACCGAGTTGATGATGGTCTCCGTATCCATGGGACGAAGCGTACGAGGATCGACCAGCTCGACGGAGATCCCCTCTTTCTCGAGGTCCTCCGCCGCCTCCATCGCCCGGTACATCATGCCCATGTACGCGATGACCGTGACGTCGGTCCCCTCGCGGCGCACCAGCGCCTTGCCGAGGGGGATCAAAAACTCGGGGTCTTCAGGAACCTCTCCTTTGACGTGGTAGAGAGTTTCGGATTCGATGAAGATGACCGGGTTGTCGTCCCGGATCGCAGCCTTCAGCAGCCCCTTGGCGTCCATCGGAGTCGTGGGCCGGACGACTTTGAGCCCGGGCACGTGGTAGAAGTACGTCTCCATCGACTGCGAGTGCTGCGCCGCGAGCTGAGCGGCGGGGCCGCCGGGACCGCGGATGACGATCGGCACGTTGAACTGGCCGCCGGACATGTAGCACATCTTCGCCGCCGAGTTGACGATCTGGTCGAGGGCCAGCAGCGCGAAGTTGAACGTCATCATCTCGACGACCGGGCGCAGCCCCACCATGGCCGCCCCGATGCCGACGCCGGTGAAGCCCGACTCGGCGATCGGCGTGTCCACGACGCGCTGCGGCCCGAACTCTTTCAGGAGCCCCTGGGTCACCTTGTAGGCGCCGTCGTAGAGGCCGATCTCCTCGCCGATCAGGAACACGCGCCCGTCGCGCCGCATCTCCTCGCGGAGCGCCATGTTCAGGGCGTCGCGATAGGTCATCACCGCCATCTCACGACTCCTTGTAGATGTCGGTGAAGAGCCACTCGCCCGGCGGTTCCGGCGACGCGTCGGCGTACGCGACCGCTTCGTCGATCCGGTCGTTGACGTCCTTCTCGACCGCGCGCGCGTCGGCCTCGGAGAGCACGCCCGCGCTCACGACCTTCTCGCGGAACAGGACGATGGGATCCCGGAGCTTCTCGCGCTCGACCTCTTCCCTGGTGCGATAGACCGCGCCGGCCGGATCGCGCATGGAATGGCCCCGGAACCGGTAGGTGTCGGCCTCGATGAGCGACGGCGTCTTCTCCGTGCGCGCCCGGGCCACCGCGCGGCCGACCGCGTCGCGGATCGCCAGCACGTCCATGCCGTCCACGCGCTCACCGGGCACGCCGTAGGTCTCGGCGAACTTCCAGATCTCGGTCTGGGCGAGCGCGCGGTCGGTCGAGGTGCCCATCGCGTAGCGGTTGTTCTCGCAGAGGAACAGCACCGGCAGCTTCCAGAGCGCCGCCAGGTTCATCGCCTCGTGGAACTCCCCCTCCGGTACGGCGCCGTCGCCGAAGTAGCACACGATCACCTGGTCGCCGCCCCGGTACTTGATGGCGAAGCCGACGCCCACCGCGATGGGCAGGTGCGCGCCGACGATCGCGTGACCGCCGAGGAAGTTGGTGCCCTTGTCGAACAGGTGCATCGAGCCGCCCTTGCCCTTGGAGAGCCCGTCGCGGCGACCGAACAGCTCGGCCATGACCCGCTTGGGATCGGAGCCCTTCGCCAGGCAGTGGCCGTGCTCGCGGTACGCGGAGATCGCGTAGTCGTCGGGCCGGAGCATCGAGGTGGTGCCGACCGCCACCGCCTCCTCGCCGATGTAGAGATGGAGGAACCCGCCGATCTTCCCGAGCGCGTACGCCTCGGCGGCCTTCTCCTCGAAGCGGCGGATCAAGAGCATATCGCCCAGCAGCTGCCTCGCGACGGCGGCATCGACGCCGAGGCCTGAGGACGTCCCACTCCGTGTCAGTGTCTTCGCCATGCCCTCCCCCTGCTACCAGCGCATGAGACTGAGATCGTCCACCGAAAGCCGCCGGCGGACGCGAAAGATCGAGACGATGATCGCGAGCCCAACGGCGACCTCGGCCGCCGCCACCGCCATCACGAAGAAAACGACGGCCTGGCCGTCGAGGTTGCCGAACCGCTGGCCGAAGGCGACCAGCGCGAGGTTCGCCGCGTTCAGCATCAGCTCGATCGACATGAAGATCACGAGCGGGTTGCGGCGGACCACGACGCCCACCACACCGATCGTGAACAACACGGCCGACAACGATGAATAGTAGCTCTCAGGCACCATGTCTCGCCATCACTTCCAGATATTCGCCGATTACGCCCGCCGCCTGGCCAGGACCAGCACCCCGACCATCGCCGCCAGCAGCAGCACCGACGTGAGCTCGAACGGGAACAGGTAGCTGGTGAAGAGCAGCCGCCCGACCGCGTCCGGGGTCCCGCTCGCCGTCGTCGTGGCGGCCGGTCCGGCCCACCGCCGGCCCACCACGAGCACCAGGAGCACGAACAGCAGCGCGCCGACCGGCAGCGCCGCCAGCCGCGCGCGGCGGTGGGGGTCGGGGCCGATCTCCTCCTTGCCCGGGATCAGCACCATGATCGCGAACACGAACAGCACCATGATCGCGCCGGCGTACACGATCACCTGTGCCGCCGCCAGGAACTCGGCGCCCATCATCAGGTAGAGCGCGGCGATCGATCCGAGGTTGACGACCAGGAACAGCGCGCCGTGAATCGCGTTCCGTCTGAGGATCAAGCCGAGCGCCGAGCCGACGGCGACCGCGGCCACCAGGAGGAACACCGCGCGAGCCATCACGCCTTCCGGTCCGCCGGCACGGGGATCGGGGAGCGCGGGCGGCCGTCGGCGCCGGCGGCCTCGAGCGACAGCAGCATCTCCTTGGAGTAGATCATGCCGCCGCGGGAGTACGAGGAAAACTCTAGAATCCCGGTGTCCATGCGGATCGCGTCTTCCGGGCACGCCTCCACGCAGTAGCCGCAGAACACGCACTTCCCGAGATCGATGTCGAAGCGGCGCGGGACCTTCTCGATCTCGGGGTTCGGGTGCTCGTCCGCGATGATGTAGATGCAGTGCGCGGGGCAGACCGTCTCGCACATCATGCAGGCGACGCAGCGCGGCGAGCCGTCCTCGCGGCGCACGAGCCGGTGCAGCGAGCGCAGGCGGGGCGAGTACGGCCGACGCTCTTCCGGATACTGGATCGTCACCGCGCCGCCGGTCCGCGAGGCGCCGACGGCAAAGGCCACGTGGCGCCCCATGTTCCGGAAGAAGTGCGCGGCGGTGAGCGCAAGACCCGAGAAGACTTCGAGGAGGTAGAAGCGCCTGAGATCGAGGGTCATGGTGCGAGCCGGCTCCGTACGCGCGCCTCGACGCTCGTGGTTTGCGTGATCATCGAGCGTCCCAGAGCAGGAGGAGAAAGCCGGTGAGCACGATGTTCGCGATCGAGAGCGGGAACAGGCCGAGCCAGCCGAGGCGCATCGCCTGGTCGTAGCGGAAGCGCGGCAGGGTCCAGCGGATCAGCATCATGAAGAAGATCATGCCGCAGACCTTGACGACGAACGCGCCCACCTGGAGCAGCACGATCACCAGGTGCGGCAGGGACCACGCCCACCCCCATGGCAAGTGGAAGCCCTCGGGGCCGAGGTAGGGCACCTGCCAGCCGCCGAGGAACAGCGACGTCGTCATCCCGGCGATCACGACGGTCTCGAGGAAGTCGGCCATCGCGAACATCCCGAACTTCATGCCGCTGTACTCGACGAAGTAGCCGATGATCTCCGACTCGCCCTCGGGGGTGTCGAAGGGAATGCGCTTGGTCGCGGCGATGCCGGCGGTGAGGAAGAGCACGAACGCGAGCGGCTGGGTGACGATCCCCCACGCCGGCAGCCAGCCGCCGAGGAAGGAGCGGCCCTGGCCGCGCACGATGTCCTGCATGTTCAGCGAGCCGTAGATCATGATCACGCCCATGATCGAGGCGCCGATCGCGATCTCGGCCGAGATCATCAGCGCGGCGGCGCGCTGGCCGCCGAGCAGCGCGAAGTTGTTGGCCGACGACCAGCCGGCCATCATGACACCGTAGACGCCGAGCGAGAGCATGGCGAACAGGTAGAGGATCCCGACGTTGAGCGTCACCGCCTGCAACGGGATCTCGCGGCCGGCAACACGGAGCGTGTCACCGAAGGGAATCGACGCGAACGCGACGAGCGCGAAGAACACCGACACGAACGGCGCGAACCCGAACAGGAACCGGTCGGCCCGCGCCGGTCGGAAGTCTTCCTTGGCGAGCATCTTGATCGCGTCGGCCAGGGGATGGAACAGTCCGAGCACGCGGAAGCCGAAGATCGACGCGCGGTTGGCGCCGATCCGGTCCTGCATGATGGCCGACTGCTTGCGCTCGACCCAGGTCAGCAAGCCGCCCAGGTTCAGGACGAAGAGCATCACGAAGGCGACGCGGCCGAACGCGATGCCGAGGTCGGCGACCACGCTCATGCCTTGACCGCGCCGGCGAGCAGGCGGCCGCCGTCCCCGAGCGCCTGGTAGCTGAGCCCCGCGAAGGCCGGCACGGCCGCGACGAGCTGACGGAACCAGTGCTCCGCGCGGGTCGCCGTCGACTCGTCGCCAAGCGCCGCCAACAGCCGGCCCACGATTTCCCACTCGGCCAGCGCCTGGCCGATCGGCTCCGTCGCTTGCCGGAAGCGCTGCACCCGTCCTTCGAAATTCGTGTACGTACCGTCGCGCTCGACCCACGCCGCCGCCGGCAGCACCCAGTGCGCGGCGGCGCTCGTCGCGTTGGCGTTGGCGCCGACGAAGACGACCGTCTCGACCGCGCCGAGCGCCTCGCGGACCTCGGCCGCCGGCCACTCGCTCGCCAGCAGGTCGTGACCGAAGATCATCAGGCACCGCAGGCGATGCGCCCGCGCCGCCTCGAGCACGGCTCGCGAGTCGCCGCCGAGCCCGACCAGCTCCGCGCCCAGCGAGTTCGGGTTCTTGTCCGCGCGGATCAAGAAGTTGTCCTGGTCGCCGGCCACCCGCGGCGGCACCCGGAAGGCCACCCGCCGGAGGGCCCGGTTGTCCAGCAGGCGGCGCACCGCGAAGAGATCCTCGTTCGCCATCTTCGGCGACGCGATGATCCCGATCTCGTCCGGCGGCGACCGCCGGAGCGCCGCCGCCAGCGCCGCGATCGCCTCGTCCCACGTCGCGTCGCTGACCGTCTCGCCCTCCCGGCGGGTGGGCGCGAGCAGGCGGTCCTTGTCGTCGACGAACGTGAACCCATAGCGCCCGGCGTCGCAGAGCCACCAGCGGTTGACGGACCCGTTGTAACGCGGCTTGAGCCGGGCCACCCGGCGGCCCTCGGCGTGGTGGGGCCTCCGGCGGTTCACGTGGACGTCGATGTTGCAGCCGCGCGCGCACCCGGGGCAGACGGACTTCGCGCTGTCGAGGTACCACACGCGCACCTGGAAGCGGAAGTCGCGGTCGGTCAGGGCGCCGACGGGACAGATGTCCACCACGTTGCCGGAGTACGGGTTCTCGAGCGCACGACCCGGGAAGAGGCCGATCTCCGAGTGATCGCCGCGCTCGAAGATGCCGAGCTCGCCGGTGGCGGTGATCTCGTCGCAGAACCGCACGCAGCGCGAGCAGAGGATGCAGCGCTCGGCGTCGAGCATCACGTGCGGCCCGAGCGGCACGGCCTTCGGCTTGTGGACCTTCTCGTCCCTCATCCGCGGGTCGTACAGGCCGTGCTTCATGTAGTAGATCTGCAGCCAGCACTCGCCCGCCTGATCGCACACGGGGCAGTCGAGCGGATGGTTGATCAGGTGGAATTCCATGATCGACTTCCGCGTCTCGCGCACCCGGTCGGTCTCGGTCAGCACGACCATGCCCTCGGTCGCGATCGTGTTGCACGCGATCGTGGGCCGCGGCGCCTTCTCGATGTCGACCATGCACAGGCGGCACTGGCCGGCGATCGAGAGGCCGGGATGGTAGCAGTAGTGCGGCACCTCGACGCCCGCCTTGCGCGCGGCCTCGATGAGGTTGGTCTCGGCTGGGACCTCGACCTGCTGGCCGTTGACCGTGAGCCTAGGCATGCGACACGGCCTCGCGCCGCGACGGCGTGGCGGCCGCGCCGTCGGTCAGCGCCTCGAACTCGCTCCGGAACTTCTCGATGTACGAGATGTACGGGCCGACCGCGCCGTCGTAGAACGCGCAGATCGTCGTGCCGGCGCCGCGACGCGCCACGTCGAGGATCGTGTCCAGGTCCGCGCGGCGTCCCCGTCCCTCCACGATCCGGTGGGTCATCTTGTAGATCCAGCCGGTCGACTCCCGGCACGGCGTGCACTGGCCGCAGCTCTCGTGGGCGTAGAAGCGCGCGACCACCATCAGCGCCTCGGGGATCGACACGGTCTCGTCCATCACGATGATGCCCGCCGAGCCGGCCATGGTGCCGGCGTTCTTGAGCCCGTCGACGTCCATCGTGACGTCGATCTCGGCGGCGGTCAGGATCGCTGCCGAGGATCCGCCCGGCACCACCGCCTTCAGCCGCCCGTTGCCGGTGACGCCGCCGGCGCGCTCGTAGATCAGCTGGCGCAGCGTGACCGCGACGGACTCCTCGTACAAGCCTGGGCGGGCCACGCGGCCGGAGACGGAATACATGCGCGTGCCACCCTGGGTCTTCGTGCCGAGCCCGGCGAACCACGCGGCCCCCCGGCTGATGATGTGCGGCACGTGGCAGATCGTCTCGACGTTGTTCACGATCGTCGGCGCGCCGAACGCGCCCTTGATCGCGGGAAAGGGAGGCTTGAGCTTCGGCCAGCCCTTCTTGCCCTCGAGTGACGAGATGAGTCCTGTTTCCTCGCCACAGATATAGGCCCCGGCCCCTCGGTGCACGACGATGTCGAAGCCCTTGCCCAGATATCCCGCCGCGTACGCTTCACGGACGGCCGCGGAGAAGCGACGCCAGGGCTCGACGTATTCGCCGCGGATGTAGACGAAGCCCGTCGCGCAGCGGATCGCGCGCGCCGCGATCAACATGCCCTCGATCAGCGCGTGCGGGTCACGCTCGAGCAGGTAGCGGTCCTTGAACGTCCCCGGCTCGCCCTCGTCGGCGTTGATGACGAGGTACACGGGCCCGGTGTGGGTCTTCGGAATGAACGACCACTTCGTGCCGGTCGGGAAGCCCGCGCCGCCGAGCCCGCGGAGGTTCGAGGCCTTGACGTCCTCGACGATGGCCGCGGGCTCCATCGCCTGGGCCTTGGGCCACGCCTGGTAGCCGCCCGTCGCCCGGTACCCGTCGAGCGTGTGGGAGTCTTGGCGATGGAAGTTCCGGGTGAGGATCTTTTCGTCGGTCACGCGAGCCCCTCGAGGATGCGATCGATCTTCACCGGCGTCAGGTTCATCTCGTAGCGGTCGTCGACCTGCATCATCGGCGCCGCCTCGCACGCGCAGAGACATTCGACCGAGAGCAGCGTCACCCGGCCGTCCTCGGTCGTCTCGCCCACCTCGACGCGCAGCCGCTGCTTGAGGTGCGCGATGATCGATCCGGCTCCGGCCAGGTGGCAGGAGAGGTTGTGGCAGACCGACACGACGTGGCGGCCCGGCCGCTCGCGGAAGTAGAGCGTGTAGAACGTGACGACCTCGTGCACGTGGGCGGGCGAAAGGTCGAAGAGCCCGGCGACGTATTCCTCGGTCTCGAGCGAGATCCAGCCGAACGTGTCCTGCGCCATGTAAAGGACGGGCAGCAGTGCGCCGCGCGCGTCGGGATAGAGCGCCTGCAGGCGGCGCACCTCCGCGAGCTGCTCGGCGGAGAAGGTGGGGTCCGTCGTAGTCATTGTAGCGGGGGCCTCGAGGCCGGCTTGGACCGAGGGTGGCCTGAGATAGGTGCGAGCCGGCGCCGACACGCCCGGTCCACCCGAGGTGCGAGCCGGCGCCGACACGCCCGGTCCACCCGAGGTGCGAGCCGCCGCCGACACGCCCGGTCCACCCATCGCGCAACAATCGTCATCGGTCGAGCTCGCCGCCGATCATGTTGACGGAGCCGAAGGTCGGGATCAGGTCGGCCACCATCTCGCCGGCGATCATCCGGGGCAGCGCCGCCACCGGCGGCAGGCACGGCGGCCGGCAGCGGACGCGATACGGCCGATCGGTGCCGTCGGAGACGACGTAGAACCCGAGCTCGCCGTTCGCCCCTTCCACCGGGAAATACGCTTCGCCCGGGGGGGGCTGGATGCCGTAGCCCTCCATGATCAGCATGAAGTGGTTCATCAGCCCCTCGATCGAGCCGTACGCAGTCTCCTTCGGCGGCAGCACGACGCGCTTGTCCCCCATGTTGACGCGGTTGAGGTCGGCGCGCTGCTGCCCCTGGAGATTCGGCGAGAGCGTGATCGGCAGCAAGAGCAGCCCTTCGGTCTTCCCCTGCTTGCCCTGGTCGACGTACGCCGCCGGGTCGATCGGGCGACCCTCGAAGTCCACGTTGATGGGGCCGTCGGGGATCGCGGCGAGCGCTTGCTCGACGATCCGCATCGACTGCTCCATCTCGGCCATCCGCACGAGATAGCGCGCGTAGTTGTCGCCGTCCTTCTGCGTCGGGATCTCGAACTCCACGCGATCGTACGTGTAGTACGGCTGAGCGCGGCGGACGTCGTAGCCCACGCCGACGGCGCGCAGCAGCGGTCCGGTGATGGCGTAGGCAATCGTCTCTTCCCGCGAAAGGGCGCCGACGCCGACCATGCGGTCCATGAAGATGCGGTTGCCGGTCAGCAGGCGGTGCACCTCGTCGAGCACCTCCCGCGTCTCCTTGAAGGCCTTGAGCGTCCGCTCGGCGAATCCCTCCGGCAGGTCCGCCTTGACGCCGCCGACCCGACCGTACGAGATCGTCAGCCGCGCGCCGGTCACCGCCTCGACCAGCTCCCACAGGTACTCGCGCGCCTTGATCATGTAGAGGAAGACCGTGAACGCGCCCAGCTCCATCGCGGAGGCGCCCACGCAGGTGAGGTGATCGGAGATCCGCGAGATCTCCGACATGATCACCCGGATGTACTTGCACCGCTCGGTGACGTCGATGCCGAGGAGCTTCTCGACGGCGGATGCGTACCCGAAGTTGTTGATCAGCGGTGAGACGTAGTTGAGCCGGTCGGTGAACGGGATCGCGTTGTTCCAGCCGCCCTGCTCGCAGTCCTTCTCGAAGGCCCGGTGCAGATAGCCGATCTCGACGTCGGCGTTGACGATCACCTCGCCGTCGAGCTCGGTGACGATCCGGATGATCCCGTGCATCGCGGGATGGGCCGGGCCCACGCCGAGTTGTATATTTTGGGGCCCGCCGCCGGTGCCGCTGCCCTCGCCGAGCATGAACTCCTGCCGCGTGGTCTCCGCCATCGTCCCGGTTTCCTAGGTCGCCGGACCGATGAGCGGCTGGCGCCGGGTGATCGGGTAGTCCTTCCGCAGCGGGTGGCCGACGAACTCCTCGTACATCAGGAGCCGCCGGGGATCGGGATGGCCGTCGAAACGCACGCCGAACATGTCCCACACCTCGCGCTCGAGCCAGTTCGCGATCGGCCACAGCGCGACGGCGGACGGGACCGTGGCGTCGTCCTCGTCCAGCCGCACCTTCAGCCGCAGGCGGTGGTTGTGGGCGATCGAGTAGAGGTGATAGACGACCTCGAAGCGCGGCCCATCCTCGCGCCCGGGGTAGCGCAGATAGTCGACCGCGGTGAGATCCATGAGCACGTCGAAGGCCAGCGCGACGTCGTCGCGGCAGTGGGCGAGCACGGTGAGGATGGCGTCGCGGGCCACGACGGCGGTGGCGTCGCCGTGGTGCTCGTGCGTCTCGACGATGGCGTCGCCGAACCGACGCTGGAGCTCGGCGAGGATCTCCACGCGCTCAGTACCTCTGCGCCTGGCCGGCGATCTTGTCCTGCAGCTTCATGAGCCCGTCGATCACCGACTCGGGGCGGGGCGGACACCCGGGAATGTAGATGTCGACGGGGATGATGGTGTCGATGCCCTGCACGGTGGCGTAGTTGTCGTAGAAGCCGCCGGTGCACGTGCACACGCCGAAGGCGACGACCCACTTGGGCTCGGTCATCTGGTCGTAGATGCGCTTGAGGACCGGCGCCATCTTGTGGCTGATCGTGCCGACCACGAAGAGCACGTCGGCCTGCCGGGGCGAGAAGCGCGGCAGCCCGGCGCCGAACCGGTCGATGTCGTAATGCGAGCACGCCGTCGCCATGTACTCCATCCCGCAGCACGCCGTCACGAACGGGTACTGGAAGATCGAGTACTTCCGGGCCCAGCCGAGGGCCTCGTCGAGCTTGCTCGTGAAGAAGCTGCCTACTCCCACTCGAGGCCCCCTTTCCGCCAGATATAGAGGAAGCCGAGCATCAGGATCGAAAGGAACACGACCATCTCGGTGAAGCCGAACCATCCCAGCCGCCGGTAGAGCATCGCCCACGGCCAGATGAACATGAGCTCGATGTCGATGATGATGAAGAAGATCGCGACCGTGGAGAACTTGATCGCGAACCGTCCCTCGGCCACCTCGATCGGATCCTTGCCGCACTCGAAGGGCGCGGCCTTCACCGGCGTGAGCCGGCGCGGGGCCAGCAGCGACGGGATGAACAGGAGCGCGCCCGCCACCACGGCCGCAAACGCGAAGACCATCAGGATCGGCGCGTAGGTCATTGTAGCGGGTGCCTCGAGGCCGGCTTGGACCGAGGGTGGCCTGAGATAGATGCGAGCCGGCTCCGACACGCCCGGTCCACCCTCGATGTGATGCGGCTCGTTGCGTCAGGCACGAATTTCTTCGGATTGGCGCTTGGCGTGGTAGGAGCTGCGCACCAGCGGACCCGACTCCACGTGGCGGAAGCCGAGCGCGCGACCGATCACGGCCAGCTCCGCGAACTCATCGGGGTGGTAGTACTTCTCGACCGGCAGATGGCGGGCCGAGGGCCGGAGATACTGGCCGAGCGTGAGGATCGCGACGTCCACCTCGCGCAGGTCGCGCATCGTCGCCACGAGCTCGTCGCGCGTCTCACCGAGCCCGAGGATGATCCCCGACTTCCGCGGCAGCGCCGGCGCCACCGAACGCGCGTGACGGAAGAGCGCGAGCGTCCGCTCGTAGCGTCCGCCGTGGCGGGCGACCTTGTAGAGCCGCGGCACCGTCTCGGTGTTGTGGTTGAGGATGTCCGGGCCGGCGGCGATCACCGCCTCGAGCGACGCGGCGCGCCCCTGGAAATCCGGAATGAGGACTTCCACCCGGCACCGCGGCGCGTGCCGCCGCGCCGCGCGCACCGTCGCCGCCCAGTGCGCCGCGCCGCCATCGGCCAAGTCGTCGCGGTTCACTGACGTGATCACCACGTATTCGAGGCCGAGATCGGCCACGGCCCGGCCGATGCGCTCGGGCTCCTCGCGATCCTCCCAGACGGGCTTGCCGTGGGTCACCGCGCAGTAGCCGCAGTTGCGCGTGCACACGTCGCCCAGGATCATGAAGGTCGCGGTCGCGTCTTCCCAGCACTCTCCGATGTTGGGGCAGTGCGCCTCTTCGCAGACCGAGTGCAAGTTCCACTCGCGCAGCCGGCCTTTGAGCCGCATGTAGTTCGGGCCGCCGGGCGCCCGCACCTTGAGCCACGCCGGCTTTCGGCCGAGGAGCGACGGGGTATCGGGCTGGATCACCGGAAGTGAGTGCATCATGGGCACAGCCGTTCCGTTCTTTTCAACCGGGCCATTATGCCACACGGACCCGGCCGCCGGAGCGACCGGTCAGGGCCCGCTCACGCGAGCCTTCCTCGCGACGAGCCGGTCCACGCTGTGGCGATGGCGCGTGCCGTCCTGGGCACAGGTGATGAGCCCCGATTCGCACTCAAGAACCGCCCAGCCGGCGTACACGCGCCGCAGCTCCCCGATGGTGAAGTAGTCGATCTGCTCGCGCATCTCCACGTGGACTCGGCGATCGGTGAAGACGACGTGCGCGTGGTGACCACCGGGCCTCGTCACTGCCGCGAGGCGATCGAAGAGGCCCGGCCGCCGGTCACGCGGGACGTAGTGAAGGGCGCCACACGAGTAGACGAAATCAAACGGGCCGTCCGGAATGTCACTTGCGGCATCACCGCACACCCATCGAACCCTCACCCCGTGCGCGCTCGCGAGCCGCTCCGCCTTGCGCAGGCCAGCCGCCGACACGTCCAGGCTGGTCACGTCGCAGCCGCGCGTGGCGAAGAACACGCTGTCACGGCCCTCCCCGCAGCCGACCTCGAGGACGCGCGCGCCCGGCGAGAGGAGCTCCCGGATCGAGGAGGCGAACTCGGACGGCTGGGTACCCAGGACGTATTCGTGGGGGGTGCGCTCGTACTCGCGCGCCCACGGGCTGTGCGTCATGGCGAGCACGCGACCGGGCCCTGATCCATGATTTCCTCCAGGGCGATTCGGTCTCTCGTCCAATGCTCACGCGCCTGTCGCGCGCCGTCAAGCGGCGAACGCCGGCGTCGTGCGCGAGCAAGGACGATCAGAGGGACTGCTGGAAGGATGGTGCCGAAGGGGGGACTCGAACCCCCACGGGTTGCCCCACACGCCCCTCAAACGTGCGCGTCTGCCAGTTCCGCCACTTCGGCGCGAGGATGGAGTATAGCGTCATCGCGCGCGGCTGACAATTCGCCCGGCGCTCTGGCGGAGCCGCGGGTCGAGCGCGTCGCGGATACCCTCACCGAGCAGGTTGTACGAGAGCACGGTGACGAGGATGGCGACGCCGGGATAGGCCGAGAGCCACCAGCCGATCTCGATCGCGTCCTTGCCCTCGTTCAGGATGTTGCCCCAGCTGGCGTGTGGCGGCTGAACGCCGAGTCCGAGGAACGACAGCCCCGACTCGGTGAGGATCGCCGCCGGGATCCCGAGCGTCATCGCCACCAGCACCGGCGCCATCGCGTTCGGCAGGATGTGGCGCCAGATGATCCGGAAGGCGCTGGCGCCGATCGACTGCGACCACAGGACGAACTCACGCTCCCGGAGCGACAGGAACTCGGCGCGGACGAGCCGGGCGACGCTCATCCAGCCGGTGAGGCCGATCACCACCATGATCGTCCAGATCGACGGGCGCAGGAACGCCAGCACCGCCAGGAGCAGGAAGAAGCGCGGGAAGACCAGCATCAGGTCGACGAGCCGCATCACCATCGCGTCGACCGTTCCGCCGTGGTAGCCGGCCACCGCTCCCAGCGCGATGCCGATCAGCGTCGCGATCCCGACCGACACGAAGCCGACGGCGAGCGAGACGCGCGCGCCGTAGAGCATGCGCGAGAGGGCGTCGCGTCCGAGCTGATCGGTGCCGAGCGGGTGGCTCTTCGAGGGCGGGTCGAGGATCTTCTTGATGTCGGGTCGGTTCGGGTCCCACGGCGCGATCAGTGGCGCCAGGATGGCCAGCGTGGCCAGGCAGACCACGACCACTCCGCCGAACAGTGCGAGCTGGTTTCGTCTCAACGCACGCCAGAATGCCCTCACGCGCTCACCGGCGGGCCCGGCGGGCGGACACGCGTATTCGCGGATCGACCAGGCTGTACGTGAGATCGGCGAGCAGGTTCGCGACCAGCGTGAGCGTCGCCACGATGACGAGGTTGCCCATGATCACCGGGTAGTCGCGCTCGAACACCGCCTGGACCATGAGCTGGCCCATGCCGGGGATGGCGAAGATCGACTCGACGATCACGCTGCCGCCGATGAGGCCCGGCAGCGAGAGTCCCAGCACCGTCACGATCGGCAGCAGCGCGTTGCGGAGCGCGTGCTTGCCGATCACCACCGACTCGGCGAGCCCCTTGGCGCGCGCGGACTGGATGTAGTCCTGGCGGACGACCTCGAGCATCGATTGCCGCATGTAGCGCGAGAAGCCGGCCAGCCCGCCGAACGTCGCGACCAGGATCGGCAGGAGCAGGTGGCCCACGAAGTCCCACTGCTGGCGCCAGAACGAGAGGTACTCCCACGTGGGCGAGCGCAGGCCCGAGATCGGGAGCCAGCCGAGCTGGACGCCGAACAGGATCATGAGCATCAGGGCCAGCCAGAAGTCCGGCGTGGCGAACCCGACGAACACGAAGACCGTCGTGACCTTGTCGAACTTGGAGTACTGGCGCGTGGCCGACAGGACGCCGATGGGAATCGCGAACGCGACGATGATGATCATCTCGGCGATGTTGAGGAGCAGCGTGACCGGCATCCGCTCGCCGATCTTCTGCAGCACCGGGCGCGCGTCCGGCGAGAACGATCGGCCGAAGTCGAGCCGGACCAGCCGGGTCAGCCAGTTCCAGTACTGCACGTGCAGCGGCTTGTCGAGGCCATAGATCTCCGTCAACCGCTGGCGAAGTTCCCGATCCGACTGGGTGCTGCTCTCACCTCCGGTGGTCTCGACCGGCTCGCCGGGCGCCAGGTGGATCACCAGGAACGAAACGAACGTGATTCCGATCAAGAGCGGGATGGCCAGGACGAGACGCCGTAGCGCGTAGCCGAGCATGGCGCGCTATTCTAGCGCGGCGAGCCCGATCTACCCGGCGGTATAGCGGTGTAGCTGCCTCGGGACGAACCACTCGTTGAAGTTGTACATGATGCCGATCGGCGCCGGCATGATGCCGCGCACCCGGGACGAGACGACGGGCAATCCGTCGCGGAAGTAGAGGAAGACGATCGGCTGATCCTCGGCGAGCACTTCCTGCAGGCGATCGTAGTACTTCTTCCGCTCGGCCTCGATGCAGGTGCTCCGCCCTTTCTCCAAGAGGTCGTCGACCTCAGGATTGGCGTAGCCGATCCGGTTCAGCTCGTCGGGCGAGGTCTTGGACGAGTGCCAGATGTCGAACTGATCGGGGTCAGGCGTGATGCCCCAGGCGAGGATCACCGCCTCGAAGTTCCGCTTCTTGATGTACTCCTTCAGGAGCGCCGCCCATTCGATGACCCGGATCTCCACCTGGACGCCGAGATCCTTGAACGCCGCCTGGATGATCTCGGCGACCTTCCGCCCTTCGTCACTCCCCTGGGCGCTCAGCAGCTCGATCTTGAACGGCTGGCCGTTCTTGACGAGGACGCCGTCCGGATTCATCTCCGTCCATCCGGCCTCGGCCAGCAGCGCCCGCGCCTTCTTCACGTCGTAGGGATAGGTCTTGACGTTCGGGTTGTAGGGCCACGTGCCGGGTTTGTACGGCCCCGTCGCCTCGCGCGCCAGGCCCAGACGGACGCCCTCGATCAGCTCGCGCTTGTTGATCGCGTGGGCGAACGCCTGCCGCACCCGTCGATCAGCGAACCGCGGGTCTCTCAGGTTCAGCCCGAGGTAGACGTAGACGTTCGCGGCGTACTGGTACTTGGTGTACGCCTTGCGGAACGCCGGGTACTCGGTCTGGCGCTTGAACTGGAGCGCGGTGAGCTTGGCGCCGTCGACGCCCTTGGCCTTCAGCTCGAGGAACGTCGTCGCCGAGCTGGGGATGATTCGGTAGACGACCCGCGAGATGTACGGCCGGCCCTCGAAGTAGTCGGGGTTGGCGATCAGGACCACCTTCTCGCCCGACCTCCACTCCTTGAGCTTGTACGGACCCGTCCCCACCGGCGCGGTGCGGTTCTGGGGGGACTCGCGTAGCTTGCCCTCGAGCATGGGCTTCTGGAGCAGGTGCTTGGGCAGCATCCAGATGCCCCAGCTCTGCAGCGCCCTGGCGTGGGGATGCTTGTAGTGGACGTGGATCGTGTAGGGATCGACCGCCGTCACCGACGCCACCGGTTTGAAGTCGCCGGCGTAGGCGGTGGGAGTCTTGGGGTTGACCATCGTGTCGTACGTGAACACGACGTCATCAGCGGTGAACGGCTGGTTGTCGTGCCAGCGCACGTTGCGTCGAAGCTTGAACGTGAGGTCCAGACAGTCGCGGCTGAACTGCCAGGACTCGGCCAGCTCCGGCACGAGGTTGACGTCTTTGTCGTGCTTGACCAGGCCGTTGTAGATCAACGAGCCGACCTCGAACGAGGGCCCGTCGCTGAGGACGTTGGGGATCAGGCCCGAGATGTTGCCCTGCAGCGCCTCGATATAGGTATCGCCGTACGCCGGCTTGCCGGCGAGCTGGCCGGTTCCCGGATCCACGGCGCTGTCGGCCTCGCCGCCGCACCCGGCGGCGACGAGCAAGAGGAGCGGAGCGAGGAGGCGCGGCAGGTCGGCCCGCCTCATCACGATCAGCGCGGCTGGCCCGGCGTGGGTGACGCCGGCGCCGCCGGCGCGGTGGGGGCGGATTCGGCGGGGGCGGATCCGGCGGGCGCCGGCGCGGCGGTGGGCGCCGGGGCCGGTTCGCGCACGACCGAGCTCGCGCGCTCGCCGCCCAGGATCGCCAGCGTGAACGACGTGATCGTGAAGACGACCGCGATGCCGGTCGTGATCTTGCCGAGCAGCGTGGGCGTTCCCATCGACCCAAACACCGCCTGGCTGCCGGCGCCGCCGAACGCCGAGCCGATGTCGGCGCCCTTGCCGGATTGCAGCAGGACGATCCCGATGATGGCGAAGCACGCGAGGACGTGCAGGATGGTCAGGGCAATGTACATCCGCTCACTCCTTCGTCGCGGTGCCGATGCGCGCCGCCTTGCGAACGATCCCGATGAACCCCTGCGCGTTGAGGCTGGCGCCGCCGACGAGGGCTCCGTCCACCTCGGGCTCCGCCAGCAGCGCGTCGGCGTTCTCGGCCTTGACGCTGCCGCCATACAGGATACGGACGGTCTGCGCGATTTCCTTCGACGAGAGCTCGGACAGGAGCCCGCGAAGGTACGCTTGCACCTCGGCGGCCTGCGCGGGTGTCGCGTTGACGCCCGTGCCGATCGCCCACACCGGCTCGTAGGCGAGGATGGTCTTGGCGATCTCGTCGGCCCCGAGCCCGGCCAGGCCGGCGCGCAGCTGTCCCTCGACGGTCGTGAACGTCAACCCCTGGCGTCGCTCGTCCGAGGTCTCGCCGACGCAGAGCACGGGTGTCATCCCGTTGGCGAGAACGGCGCGAAGCTTTCGGTTGATCAGCTCGTCCGACTCGCCGATCTCCTTTCGCCGCTCCGAATGGCCCACCAGCACCCAGCGGCAGCCGAGCTCGGCGAGCATCGGCGGCGAGATCTCACCGGTGTGGGCACCGGCCGCGTCGTGGTGGCAGGTCTGCGCGCCGAGCTGGATCGGGGTGCCGGCCAGGATCTCCGACACCGCGGCGAGCGCGGTGAACGGCGGGCAGACGGCAACCTGGACACCCCGCGGTCGCTTGAGCCCGTCGCGGATTCCGGCGGCCAGGGCCCGCGCCTCGACCAGTGTGCCGTGCATCTTCCAGTTGCCGATCACGAGCGGTGCGCGCATCAGCCAGCCTCCGTGAGCGCCTCGACGCCCGGCAGTGTCCGTCCCTCGAGGAATTCGAGAAACGCGCCGCCGGCCGTCGAGAGGTAACCGATCCGGTCCGCGACACCCGCCTGCGCGACCGCGGCCAGCGTATCGCCGCCGCCGACGACCGAGAACGCGGACGACTCCGCGACGGCGCGCGCGAGCGCGATCGTCCCGGCCGCGAACGGCGCGCGCTCGAAGACGCCCATCGGACCGTTCCATACGATCGTGCGGGCGCTGGTGAGCGCGGCGGAGAATCGCTCGATCGTGCGGGGCCCGATGTCGAGCCCCATCTGTGTCGAGGGAATCGCGCGCAGCGGGACGGCGCGCCCCTGCGGGCTGTCCAGACCGTCCGCCACGACGGCGTCGACCGGCAGCACCAGTCCGACGCCGCGGCGCCGGGCGGCCTCGAGCGCCTTCCGCGCGGTCTCGATCCGGTCGGCCTCGACCAGCGAGCGGCCGACATCGTGGCCGAGCGCTCGCAGGAACGTGAAGGCCATGCCGCCGCCGATCAGCAGCGCGTCCACCCGCTCGAGCAGATGCTCGACCAGCGCCAGCTTGTCGGAGACCTTGGCGCCGCCCAGGATCGCGACGAGCGGTCGCGCCGGCGATTCGAGGATGCGGCCGAGGGCCGACAGCTCCTGCTGCATCAGCAAGCCGGCCGCCGCCGGCTTCAGGTGTTTGGTGATCGCGGCGATCGAGGCGTGCGCCCGATGCGCCGCGGCGAACGCGTCGTTCACGTAACAGTCGGCGAGCGCGGCCAGCGCGCGAGCGAAGCCGTCGTCGTTGGCCTCCTCCTCGGCGTGGAAGCGCAGGTTCTCGAGCAGGAGCACCTCGCCGGGCTGCAGCGCGTGGGCACGCGCGCTCGTCTCCGGCCCCACGCAGTCGGGCGCGAGCTCGACATGCTGACCCAGCAACGCGTCGA
>QHSI01000040.1 GCA_003221515.1 Candidatus Rokuibacteriota bacterium | reverse complement strand
CCAAGCTCATCGAGAAGCTCATCGAAGCGAACGTCGACAAGATCCCGATCCGCGCCGAGACGTTGGTCGGGCGGCGGACCGCCTCGCGCATCGTCGACACCGAGTCGGGCGAGGTGCTGGTCCAGACCAACGCCGAGATCACCTCGACCGTGCTGTCGCAGGTGATGAGCCGGCGGGTGGCGCCGTTCAAGCTGCTGGTGATGAGCGCGGGCAAGATCGACCAGGCGATCTACGAGACGCTGGCGCGCGACCACTTCAAGAATCCCGACGAAGCGCTGGTCGAGATCTACCGCCGCCTGCGGCCCGGCGATCCGCCGACCGTGGAGTCGGCCCGCTCCCTGTTCCGCGGCATGTTCATGGACCCGCGACGCTACGACCTGGCCCGCGTCGGCCGGTTCATGATCAACGAGAAGCTCGGGATGGAGGCGCCGGCGAACACGAAGACGATCCGCAGCGAGGACATCGTCTCCGTGATCCGGCATCTCCTGCTGGTGCGGCTCGGCTCGCGGGCGACCGACGACATCGACCACCTCGGCAACCGCCGCGTGCGGTCGGTCGGTGAGCTCCTGGAGAACCAGTTCCGGGTGGGCCTGACCCGCATGGAGCGCGCGGTCAAGGAACGGATGTCGATCTCCGACATCACGAACCTGATGCCGCACGATCTGATCAACGCCAAGCCGGTGTCGGCGGTGGTCAAGGAGTTCTTCGGGTCCTCGCAGCTCTCGCAGTTCATGGACCAGACGAATCCGCTCGCCGAGCTGACCCACAAGCGGCGGCTCTCGGCGCTGGGTCCGCGCGGGCTCAGTCGCGAGCGCGCCGGCTTCGAGGTACGCGACGTTCATCCCACGCACTACGGCCGGATCTGCCCGATCGAGACGCCGGAAGGGCCCAACATCGGCCTGATCTCTTCGCTGTCCACGTATGCGAGAACGAACGAGTTCGGGTTCATCGAGACGCCGTACCGGAAGGTCACCAGCGGCCGGGTCATCGATGAGATCGATTTCCTGACCGCCCTCAAGGAAGAGAAGTTCGTCATCGCCCAGGCCAACGCCGAGATCGACCGCAACGGCCGCTTCGTGTCGGAGCGTGTCTCGGCCCGCAAGGGCGGTGAGTTTCGGATGGTGTCGCCGGAAGAGCTGCACTACATGGACGTGTCGCCGAAGCAGCTCGTCTCGGTCGCCGCGTCGCTGATCCCGTTCCTCGAGAACGACGACGCGAATCGGGCGCTGATGGGATCGAACATGCAGCGCCAGGCGGTCCCGCTGCTCCAGCCGGAGGCGCCGCTGGTCGGCACCGGGATGGAGCACGTGGTGGCCCGCGACTCCGGCGCGGTCATCGTGGCCAAGCGGTCCGGCGTCGTCGAGTACGTCGCCGCCGACCGGGTCGTGGTGCGGGCCGAGGGAAGGTCGTCGAAGAAGGCCGATCCGGTGCAGGACCTACCGCTGGACATCTTCAACCTGACCAAGTACCGGCGGTCGAATCAGAACACGTGCCTCAATCAGAAGCCGATCGTGCACAAGGGCCAGCGAGTCGCGCCGGGCGACATCATCGCCGACGGGCCGGGCACCGACCAGGGCGAGCTCGCGCTCGGGCGCAACGTGCTGGTCGCGTTCATGCCGTGGGGCGGGTACAACTTCGAGGACGCGATCCTGGTCTCGGAGCGCCTGGTGAAGGACGATCGGTTCACGTCGATCCACATCGAGGAGTTCGAGATCCAGGCGCGCGACACGAAGCTGGGCAAGGAAGAGGTCACCAGAGATATCCCGAATGTCTCCGAGGAAGCCTTGAAGGACCTGGACGAATCGGGGATCGTTCGGATCGGCGCCAAGGTGAAGCCGAGTGATATTTTGGTCGGCAAGATCACGCCGAAGGGCGAGACCCAGCTGACGCCGGAGGAGAAGCTGCTGCGGGCGATCTTCGGCGAGAAGGCCGGCGACGTGCGGGACACCTCGCTGACCGTCCCGCCGGGCATCGAAGGCACCGTGGTCGACGTGAAGGTGTTCTCGCGGCGCGGCGTCGACAAGGACGAGCGGGCGAAGTCGATCGAGGAAGAGGAGATCGCGCGTCTCGAGAAGGACTATCAGGACGAAATCGCGATGGTCGAGATGGAGCGCGACCAGAAGCTGAAGAACCTGCTGGTCGGCAAGACCTCGCTCCAGGACCTCTTCGATCCGACCAACAAGCTGAAGCGGCTCACCAAGAAGGGCGACCGCATCGAGCGGCCCGACCTCGACAACCTGTCGTGGAACGAGCTGAAGAAGATCAAGATCAAGGAAGACGAGAACCTCGCCCAGACCGTCAAGCGGATCGAGGACCTGGCCGACGAGCAGATCGGCGTGTACGACGCGATGTTCGAGGAGCGCAAGTCGCGGCTGCGCCGGGGCGACGACCTGCCGCCGGGCGTCATCAAGATGGTCAAGGTGTACGTGGCCGTGAAGCGGAAGCTCTCGGTCGGCGACAAGATGGCCGGCCGCCACGGCAACAAGGGCGTGGTCTCCAAGATCCTCCCGGAAGAGGACATGCCGTACTTGCCGGACGGGACCCCGGTGGAGATCGTGCTGAACCCGCTCGGCGTGCCGTCCCGCATGAACGTCGGGCAGATCCTCGAGACGCATCTGGGGTGGGCGGCGCGCGCGCTCGGCGCGTGGGTCGCGAGCCCGGTCTTCGACGGCGCCACCGAGGAGGAGATCAAGGAGCACCTCAAGCAGGCGGGTCTGCCGAGCTCCGGCAAGACCGTCCTGTACGACGGACGGACCGGCCGGCGCTTCCACCAGGAAGTGACGGTCGGGCAGATCTATATATTGAAGCTGGCCCACCTGGTCGACGACAAGATGCACGCGCGCTCGATCGGCCCTTACTCGCTGGTGACCCAGCAGCCGCTGGGCGGCAAGGCCCAGTTCGGCGGCCAGCGGTTCGGCGAGATGGAGGTGTGGGCGCTGGAAGCCTACGGCGCCGCGCACACGCTCCAGGAGATGCTCACGGTGAAGTCCGACGACGTGGAGGGACGCAACCGCATCTACGAGGCGATCGTCAAGGGCGAGAACTTCCTCGAGCCCGGCACGCCGGAGTCGTTCAACGTGCTGGTCAAGGAACTCCAGAGTCTGGCGCTCGACGTCGAGCTGGTGACGAAGGACGGGAAGAAGGCTTCTTAAAGTGGGAGAAGGTCTTCCCAAAGGAGAGTGCGAATGCTGACGGATAGGCCTTTCGGCAGCCTGATCAGAGAGGACAAGCCCACCAAGGACCTGTGGGGCATCCTCGATCGGCATGCGAAGCCCATCACGTTTGATGCGATCCGAATCAAGCTGGCCGCGCCCCAGAAGATTCGCGACTGGTCGCACGGCGAGGTGAAGAAGCCGGAGACGATCAACTACCGCACGTTCAAACCGGAGCGGGACGGGCTGTTCTGCGCGCGCATCTTCGGGCCGACCAAGGACTACGAGTGCGCGTGCGGCAAGTACAAGCGGATGAAGTTCGCCGGCGTGGTCTGCGACAAGTGCGGGGTCGAGGTCACGCGGGCCCGGGTGCGGCGCGAGCGGATGGGCCACATCGAGCTGGCCTCGCCGGTCTCGCACGTGTGGTTCTTCAAGGGGCTGCCGAGCCGCATCGGCCAGCTCCTGGACATGTCGCTGCGCGAGCTGGAGAAGATCCTGTACTTCGAGGAGTACGTCGTTCTCGACAGCCGCATCCAGGGCGTGAAGAAGAAGGACCTGGTCGCGGTCGACAAGGCGCGCAAGCTCCAGGACGAGCACGGCGCCGAGAGCCTGAAGGTCGGCATGGGCGCCGAAGCGATCCGCGAGCTCCTGCGCGACATGGACCTGGACTCGCTGGCGCGTGATCTCCGGGCCCAGATGCTCGGGGAGACGTCCGTCCAGAAGCGGAAGAAGATCGTGAAGCGCCTCAAGGTCATCGAGGCGTTCCTGAAGTCCGGCAACCAGCCCGACTGGATGATTCTCGAAGTCGTGCCGGTGATTCCACCGGAGCTCCGTCCGCTGGTTCCTCTCGATGGTGGTCGTTTTGCGACATCCGACCTGAACGACCTCTATCGCCGCGTGATCAACCGGAACAACCGGCTGAAGCGGCTCATGGACCTCAAGGCGCCCGAGATCATCATCCGCAACGAGAAGCGGATGCTGCAGGAGGCGGTTGATGCTCTCTTCGACAACGGTCGACGGGGGCGAGTCATCACCGGTCCGAACAATCGGCCGCTCAAGTCACTCTCCGACACGCTGAAGGGAAAGCAGGGGCGGTTCCGCCAGAACCTGCTCGGCAAGCGCGTCGATTATTCAGGCCGCTCGGTCATCGTGGTCGGTCCGTACCTCAAGCTGCACCAGTGCGGCCTGCCCAAGAAGATGGCCCTCGAGCTCTTCAAGCCGTTCATCTTGCGAAAGCTCGAGGAGCGGGGCATCGCCTCGTCGATCAAGGCGGCCAAGAAGTTCGTCGAAAAAGAACGTCCCGAGGTCTGGGACATCCTCGAAGACGTCATCAAGGAGCACCCGATTCTTCTCAATCGGGCGCCGACCCTCCATCGTCTGGGTATTCAGGCCTTCGAGCCGATCCTGGTGGAAGGGAAGGCCATCGAGATCCATCCGCTGGTCTGCACGGCCTTCAACGCCGACTTCGACGGCGACCAGATGGCCGTCCACATCCCGCTCTCGATGGAGGCTCAGCTCGAGGCCCAGGTGCTGATGCTGTCCGCCAACAACATCCTGTCGCCGGCGAACGGCGCGCCGCTGGCGGTGCCGACCCAGGACATGGTCCTCGGCATCTACTACCTGACCAAGGAGCGCCTCAGCACGCCGGAGCGCCCCGTCCGGGGTGAGGGGCGTCTCTTCGCGGACCCCGAAGAGGTGCGGATCGCCTACGACAACGAGGATGTCGACCTCCAGGCGCGCATCCGCCTGCGGTGGAAGGGCGAGATCGTCGAGACGACGGTCGGGCGCAGCCTGCTGAACGAGATCGTGCCCGAGTCGCTACGGTTCGTGAATCAGGAGCTCAAGAAGAAGGAGGTCACCTCACTGGTCGGCCGGTGCTACAACGCCCTCGGCAACGAGGCCACCGTCCACTTCCTCGACGAGCTGAAGGACCTCGGCTTCCGCTACGCGACGCTGTCGGGGCTCTCGATCGGCATCGACGACATGCACATCCCGTCGTCGAAGGAGCGGCAGATCACCTCGGCCCGCGAGCAGGTCAACGAGGTGGAGCAGCAGTATCAGGACGGCGTGATCACCAACGGCGAGCGGTACAACAAGGTGGTCGACATCTGGGCGCACGTCACCGAGCTCATCGCCGAGGAGATGTTCCGCGAGCTGGAAGGCGGCGAGCAGGGCGGCGAGTTCAACCCGATCTATATGATGGCCGACTCCGGCGCGCGCGGCAGCAAGCAGCAGATCCGCCAGCTGGCCGGCATGCGCGGGCTGATGGCCAAACCGAGCGGCGAGATCATCGAGACCCCGATCACCTCGAACGACGTCTCGCAGGACGTCATCGTGAGCGAGTACGACTGCGGCACCGTCAAGTACATCGACGCGACGCCGCTGGTCGAGGGCGGCGATATCATCCAGTCGCTCAAGGACCGTATCCTGGGCCGGGTGGCGGCGGAGGACATCCGCGACCCGCTCTCGAGCGAGATCATCGTCCAGGCCAACACGGAGATCACCGAGGAGCTGGCGCAGAAGATCGAGGACTCGGGTCTGGAGCGAGTGCGCATCCGCTCCACGCTCACCTGCGACACCAAGCGTGGCATCTGCGTCATGTGCTACGGGCGCAACCTCGGCACCGGGCGGCTCGCGGAGCTTGGCGAGGCGGTGGGCATCATCGCCGCCCAGTCCATCGGAGAGCCGGGCACGCAGCTCACGATGCGGACCTTCCACATCGGCGGCACGGCGAGCCGCGTTGTCGAGGCCTCGAAGCACGAGGCGAAGAGCGCGGGCCTCGTCAAGTACCACAACCTGCGTACCGTCGTGAACCGCGACGGCGACCTGGTCGCCACCAACCGCAACGGCGAGATCGGCGTGGCCGACGACCGCGGCCGCGAGCGGGAGCGCTATCCGGTCGTCTACGGCGCCAAGATCAAGGCGAAGGCGGACCAGAAGGTCAAGGCGCGGACCGTGCTCGTCGAGTGGGACCCGTTCACCAACCCGATCCTCACCGAGTTCACCGGGCGGGTCGAGTACCAGGACATCATCGAGGGCGTCACGGTGCGGGAAGAGTTCGACGAGGTCACCGGCCTCGCCCGCAAGGTCGTCATCGAGGATCCGGAGGGCAAGCTGCAGCCGGGCGTCATCATCCGCTCGGCCGGCGAGGGTCAGGCCACGGTGGAGGCCATCGAGCGTCACCGGTACGCGTTGCCGGTGGGCGCGAACCTCAACGTACCGGACGGCGCCGAGGTCTATGCCGCCGACATCATCGCCAAGATCCCGCGCGAGACGACCAAGACCAAGGACATCACCGGCGGTCTGCCGCGCGTCGCGGAGCTGTTCGAGGCGCGCAAGCCCAAGGAGCAGGCCGTCATCACCGAGATCGACGGCCGTGTCGAGATGGGCGGCTTCGTGAAGGGCATGCGAAAGATCGTGATCCGCGCCGACAACGGCGAGACCAAGGAGTACCTGATCCCGCGCGGCAAGCACATCAGCGTTCACGAGGGCGATCGCGTGAAGGCCGGCGAGCCGCTCATGGACGGGTCGCCCAACCCGCACGACTACCTGGCGGTGCTCGGCGACCGGGAGCTGCAGCGCTACCTCGTCAACGAGGTGCAGGAGGTCTACCGGCTGCAGGGCGTGACCATCAACGACAAACACATCGAGATCATCGTGCGTCAGATGCTTCGGCGCGTGCGCATCGAGGAGGTCGGCGACACCGAGTTTGTCGTGGGCGAGCTGGTCGACAAGTTCGGGTTCCAGGAGGAGAACGAGCGGGTGCTGGCGCAGGGCAAGCGGGCGGCCACCGCCAAGCCCGTCCTGCTCGGCATCACCAAGGCGTCGCTGTCGACCGACAGCTTCATCTCGGCGGCCTCGTTCCAGGAGACCACTCGCGTTCTGACCGAGGCGGCCATCTCCGGCAAGACCGACGACCTCCGCGGGCTCAAGGAGAACGTGATCGTCGGCCGCCTGATCCCGGCGGGAACGGGCCTCTCGAACTACACGCGGGTCGAGGTGCTGACGCCGGGCGGCGAGGCCGTGAAGTCGCTGGACAGCGTGCTGTCGCTGACGCCGCCGGTCACGGAGGCGGGCGACACCGACGAATCGGTCGCGGTGGCTGGGTAGGTTGTTGTGGGGCGTAAATCGTTGACATCACTGAGGTCGCAAGGTTATAAAGTGAGAGTTTTGTCGCCGCGAGGGTGACGGAGAGTCATGCCGACCATCAACCAGCTGGTCCATCAGGGTCGTGAGGCCGTGCGTAAGAAGTCGAAGACGCCCGCGATGCAGAGGTGTCCCCAGAAGCGCGGCGTCTGCATCCGCGTCTACACGACGACGCCCAAGAAGCCGAACTCGGCGCTCCGCAAGGTCGCGCGGGTGAGGCTGACGAACGGGCTCGAGGTGACGTCGTATATCCCGGGCGTCGGCCACAACCTCCAGGAGCACTCGATCGTCATGATCCGGGGCGGCCGCGTCAAGGACCTCCCGGGGATTCGCTACCACATCATCCGGGGTACGCTCGACACCGCCGGGGTGGCGGGCCGTAAGCAGAGCCGCTCCAAGTACGGCGCCAAGGCAACGAAGGGCGCAGCGAGTTAAGCCATGCGACGGGCAGGAGCGGCCAAGCGTGAAGTGCTGCCGGATCCGAAGTACGGGAGCCGGCTCGTGGCGAAGTTCGTGAACATCATGATGATCTGCGGCAAGAAGTCGACGGCCGAGCAGATCATGTACGAGGCCCTGGTGTCGGTCGAGGATCGGAGCAAGCAGGACGCGCTCAAGATGTTCAAGTCCGCGATCGACAACGTGAAGCCCGCGGTCGAGGTCAAGTCGCGGCGGGTCGGCGGGTCGACGTATCAAGTGCCGGTCGAAGTGCGTCCCGACCGGCGCACCTCGCTGGCGATGCGGTGGGTCATCGGCGCCGCCCGCCGTCGGGGCGAGCGCAGCATGGCCGAGAAGCTCGCCGGCGAGCTACTCGACGCCGCGAGCAACCGCGGCACCGCCGTAAAGAAGCGAGAAGACACGCACAAGATGGCGGAGGCCAACAAGGCGTTCGCGCATTATCGCTGGTAGCTAGAGATCGAAATGAAGAGGGGGGCGCAGCCTGACCCCCCTCTTCGCATGTAACGAATCGTCGGAGAGGCAGGGCGGCAGACGTGGAACGGCAGTACTCGCTGGAGAAGACGCGCAACATCGGGATCATGGCCCACATCGACGCGGGCAAGACCACGACCACCGAGCGCATCCTCTATTACACCGGGCGGTCGTACAAGATCGGTGAAGTCCACGAAGGCACCGCGACGATGGACTGGATGGTGCAGGAGCAAGAGCGCGGCATCACGATCACGTCCGCCGCGACGACATGCTTCTGGCGTGACTGCCGCGTCAACATCATCGACACGCCCGGCCACGTCGACTTCACGGTCGAGGTCGAGCGCTCGCTCCGCGTCCTCGACGGCGCGGTCGCCATCCTCGACGCCGTCTCGGGCGTCGAGCCACAGACCGAGACGGTGTGGCGGCAGGCCGACAAGTACCAGGTCCCGCGGATCGTCTACGTCAACAAGATGGATCGCGTGGGGGCGGACTACTATCGCTGCCTCGACATGCTGCGGGAGCGCCTGGGCGCCCATCCGGTGGCGATCCAGATCCCGATCGGCCGCGAGGACCAGTACCGCGGGCTCGTCGACTTGATCAACCAGATCGGCCTGGTGTGGAACGACGACGACGACACGCTCGGCAAGGAGTACACGCAGATCGAGATCCCGGCCGACATGGTCGACCAGGTCAAGGAGTACCGGGAGAAGATGATCGAGGGGCTCGCCGAGGTCGACGAGCACCTGATGGAAAAGTACGTGCACGGCGGGGCGATCACCCCCGCCGAGCTGATGGCCGCGGTGCGCAAGGGCACGATCAGCATGAAGCTCTTCCCGGTCCTCTGCGGCGCCTCGTTCAAGAACAAAGGTGTGCAGCCGTTGCTGGACGCGGTGATCGATTGCCTGCCCTCGCCGCAGGACATCCCGCCGGTACAGGGCATCAATCCCGAGACCAAGGAGCCCGAAGAGCGGCCGGCCGACGACGACGCGCCGTTCGCGGCGCTGGCGTTCAAGATCATGAACGACCAGCACGTCGGCCAACTGGTCTTCCTCCGCGTCTACTCCGGCACGCTGGAGGCCGGCTCCGGCGTGTACAACTCGACCAAGGACAAGAAGGAGCGCGTCGGGCGGCTCCTCCGGATGCACGCGAACAAGAAGGAAGAGATCGAGGCGGTCGCGTCCGGCGACATCGCGGCGGCCATCGGGCTCAAGCTCACGACCACCGGCGACACGCTCTGTGACGCCGACAAGCCGATCGTGCTGGAGTCCATGACCTTCCCCGAGCCGGTCATCGCGGTGGCGATCGAGCCGAAGACGCGCGCCGACGAGGAGAAGCTCGGCGTGTCGCTGTCGCGCCTCGCGCTGGAAGACCCCACGTTCCGGGTGACCAGCGACGAGGAGACGAGCCAGACGCTCATCCACGGCATGGGCGAGCTCCACCTGGAGATCATCGTCGACCGTCTCCTGCGCGAGTTCAAGGTCGAGGCGAATGTCGGCAAGCCCCAGGTCGCGTATCGCGAGACGATACGGAAGCACGCCGAGGCCCAGGGCCGCTACGTGCGGCAGACGGGTGGTCGCGGCCAGTACGGCGACGTCTACCTCGAGGTCGAGCCCAACGAGGCGGGGAAGGGCTTCGAGTTCGAAAACAAGATCGTTGGCGGAACGATCCCAAGGGAGTACATTCCCGCCGTCGAGAAGGGCATCCGGGAGGCCCTGGACACGGGGGTCCTCGCCGGTTACCCGATGGTGGACATCCGGGTCATGCTGACGGACGGGTCGTACCACGATGTGGATTCGTCGGAGATGGCGTTCAAGATCGCCGCGTCGATGGGCTTCAAGGAAGCGTGCCGGAAGGCCAAGCCGGTGCTGCTCGAGCCCGTGATGGACGTCGAGGTCGTGACGCCCGAGGAGTACATGGGGGCGATCGTGGGCGACCTGAACAGCCGCCGCGGCCGGATCGCCTCGATGGAGGCGCGGGGCACCTCCCAGGTCATCCGGGCCAGCGTGCCCCTGGGGCAGATGTTCGGCTATGCGACGGAGATGCGGTCGATGACCCAGGGCCGCGCGACCTACACGATGCAGTTCGCACGGTACGAGGAAGTTCCGCCCTCGGTTGCCGAAGAAATCATGGCCAAGGTCGCCGGCAAGCCGCCGGCCCGCACCGGGTCCCGCTAGACCAAGTAGTCGGAGGCACACAATGGCGAAGGCGAAGTACGAACGGACGAAGCCGCACGTGAACGTGGGGACGATCGGGCACATCGATCACGGCAAGACGACGTTGACGGCGGCGATCACGAAGGTGCTGCACACGAAGAACAAGGGGATCGCGATCCGGGAGTACGGCTCGATCGACAATGCGCCGGAAGAGCGGGAGCGGGGGATCACGATTGCGGTGGCGCACGTGGAGTACGAGACGGGCAAGCGCCACTACGCGCACATCGACTGTCCGGGGCACGCGGACTATATCAAGAACATGATCACGGGGGCGGCCCAGATGGACGGGGCGATTCTGGTGGTGGCGGCCAACGATGGGCCGATGCCCCAGACGCGGGAGCATGTGCTGCTGGCGCGGCAGGTGAACGTGCCGTTTCTGGTGGTGTTCATGAACAAGGTGGACATGGTGGATGACCCGGAGATCCTGGACCTGGTGGAGCTCGAGGTGCGGGAGCTGCTGAAGAAGTACAACTTTCCGGGGGACGACGTGCCGGTGATTCGGGGGTCGGCGCTGCAGGCGAACGAGAAGCCGGAGGACCCGAAGGCGGCGGAGGCGATCTGGAAGCTGATGGAGGCGGTGGACAGCTATATCCCGACGCCGCCGCGGCCGGTGGACAAGCCGTTTCTGATGCCGATCGAGGACATTTTTTCGATTACGGGGCGGGGGACGGTGGTGACGGGGCGGGTGGAGCGGGGGGTGGTGAAGGTGGGGGAGGAAGTGGAGATCGTGGGGATCCACGACACGCGCAAGACGGTGGTGACGGGGGTGGAGATGTTCCGCAAGCTGCTGGACGAGGGGCAGGCGGGGGACAATATTGGGGCGCTGTTGCGCGGGGTGGACAAGGAAGAGGTCGAACGCGGCCAAGTGCTGGCGAAGCCCAGCTCGATCAAACCGCATAAGAAGTTCAAAGCGGAAGTGTACGTGCTGACGAAGGAAGAGGGGGGGCGGACGGTGGGGGCCGGGGTCGTCACGGAGATCACGGAGTAGCGTATGTCCACGCTGGCCGCCGATCAGAAGATCCGGATCCGTTTGAAGGCCTACGATCACCAGCTGCTCGATCGGTCGGTCAAGGAGATCGTCGAGACCGTGCGCCGGACGGGCGCCCGCGTGTCGGGCCCGGTCCTGCTGCCCACGATCATCAACCGCTGGACGGTGCTGCGGAGCCCGCACGTCGACAAGACGTCACGGGAGCAGTTCGAGATGCGGACGCACAAGCGGCTGCTGGACATCATGGATCCCACGCCGCAGACGGTTGACTCGCTGATGAAGCTCGACCTGCCCGCCGGCGTCGACGTAGAAATCAAGCTTTAGCGGCCGATGAAAACCGCCCCTCTCGGCATATCGCAAGCAACCTCCTGTTTCTCGCGGCCGATCAAAACCGTCCCAGATGCGAGGCGCCGACGAGCGACGACTGAGGCGTATGCCGCATACGCCGCAGGGAGGAGCGAGGAGGCAACGAAGCAGATGGGCGGTTTTCATCGGCCGCTCTTACGGCGGAGTGGTCATGGCGCGTAAAGAGGGACTCATTGGGCGGAAGGTGGGGATGACGCAGGTGTTTGCCGAAGACGGGAGCCATGTGCCGGTGACGGTCATCGAGGCTGGGCCGTGCCCGGTCATCGAGATCCGCACAACGGAGTCTCACGGCTACGACGCGCTTCAGATCGGCTTCGGGCCGAAGAAGAAGAACGTGTCGAAGCCCGAAGCGGGGCACTTCAAGAAGGCGAACGTGCCGCCGATGCGCGTCGTCCGTGAGATTCGGCTCGAGAAGACCGAGAAGCTCCAGGGCTTTCAGGCCGGTCAGGCGCTGACGGTCGAGATGTTCACGCCCGGCGAGCTCGTGGACGTCGTGGGTGTGACGAAGGGCAAGGGGTTCCAGGGCGGCGTCCGGCGGTACGGCTGGGCGGGCGGCGACGCGACCCACGGCTCGATGTTCTATCGAGCGCCGGGGTCCATCGGCGCCTCGTCCGATCCCTCGCGCGTGTGGCCGGGGCACCATCTGCCCGGACGCATGGGCGGCGACCGGCGGACCGTGCTGAACCTCAGCGTCGTGCGGGTGATGCCCGAGCAGAGCCTGGTGCTGGTGCGCGGTGCGGTGCCGGGCGCCAACGGCTCTCTCGTGATGGTGCGGAAGTCCGTGAAGGCGAAAAAGGCGCAGCCGGCCAAGAGTGCGGAAAAGAAATAGCGATGCCGACGGTACAGGTGCTGGACGCGAAGGGGAAGCAGGCCGGCTCGCTCGAGCTCGAGGCGTTCGGCGTCGAGATCCGCGTGCCGCTGCTCCATCAGGCGGTGAAGCGCGAGCTCAACGACCGTCGGGTCGGCACGCACGACACCAAGGGCCGCAGCGAGGTGTCCGGTGGCGGCCGCAAGCCGTGGAAGCAGAAGGGAACGGGCCGGGCGCGGCAGGGCTCGATCCGCGCGACCCAGTGGAAGGGCGGCGGCAAGCCGTTCGGTCCCACGCCCCACGGATACGACCAGGCGATGCCGCGCACGATGCGCCGCGAGGCGCTGCGCGCCGCCGTGGCGGCCAAGCTGGCCGCCGGCGAGCTCTCCGCGGTCGAGACGCTCGACGCCGCCGACGGCAAGACCAAGTCGCTGGTGACGCGTCTCGGTGCGCTCGGGATCGACGGCGAGCGGACGCTGCTGGTGGTGCGCGAGCTGGCGGAACCGCTGGCGCGCGCCGCGCGCAACGTGCGGTGGCTCACCGTCGAGACACCCCTTCACGTGTCGGTCTATCAGCTCCTGCACGCGCGCCGCGTCATCTTCGAGCGCGCCGGATTAGTCGCGCTCGCGGAGGCGCTGTCGAAATGAGCGGGCAGCGAACCCAGCGACCTACACGGGCGGAGGGACGCAAACCGATGCCGCGACGTGGCCGGACGGAGCCACAAGCACCTACATCAGGCCACCCGCGGTCCAAGCTGGCCTCGAGGACACCGCTCCAATGACCAGGTCGGCCCGCGAGATCTTGATCCGTCCGTTGATGACGGAAAAGAGCATGCGTCAGAAGGAAGAGCAGAACACGGTGGCGTTCCGGGTCCGGCCGGACGCCAACAAGGTCGAGATCCGCACCGCGGTCGAGACCGTGTTCAGCGTGAAGGTGTCGTCGGTGCGCACCGCGACGTTCGAGGGGAAGCTGAAGCGGATGGGCCGCGCCGAGGGCCGGCGCCCGAACTGGAAGAAGGCGATCGTGACGCTGGCGCCCGGACACAAGATCGAACTCGTCGAGGGAGCCTAGCGGCATGCCTATCCGTACCGTCAAGCCGACGTCGGCCGCGCTGCGCTATCTCACCTACGTCACGTACGACGAGATCACGAAGCAGGAGCCCGAGAAGCGTCTGCTGTCGCCCAAGCGCCGGACGAACGGCCGGAACGTCTACGGCCGGATCACCGTTCGCCATCGGGGTGGCGGCGCCAAGCAGATGGTGCGGCAGGTCGACTTCCGGCGGGAAAAGCACGGGATCCCGGCGCGCGTGGCGGCGATCGAGTACGATCCGAACCGCTCGGCGCGGCTCGCGCTGCTCTTCTACCGGGACGGTGAGAAGCGCTACATCATCGCCCCGCAGGGGCTCCGCGTCGGCGACACCGTGATGTCGGGGCCGCAGGCCGACATCCTGCCGGGCAACGCGCTGCCCGTGCGCAACATCCCGCTCGGCACGCTCGTGCACAACATCGAGCTGCATCCCGGCCGGGGTGCGCAGCTCTGCCGCAGCGCCGGGGCGCAGGCGCAGCTCCTCGCGAAAGAGGGAGACCGCGCGACGCTCAAGCTTCCCTCCGGCGAGGTGCGGATGGTCTCGCTCGAGTGCGCGGCGACCGTCGGCCAGGTCGGCAACCTCGACCACGAGAACGTGTCGATCGGCAAGGCGGGCCGCAAGCGCTGGCTCGGCTTCCGTCCGACGGTCCGCGGCACCGTCATGAATCCGGTGGATCACCCGATGGGCGGCGGCGAGGGCAAGGGCAAGGGCAACCATCCGATGACCCCGTGGGGCAAGCCCACGAAAGGCTACAAGACGCGGCGGGGCGCGAAGCCGTCGGACCGGGACATCGTGACGCGACGGACGAAATAGGAGCGGGTGATGGGGCGTTCGCTGAAGAAGGGGCCGTTCATCGATCCGACGCTACTCCAACGGATCGAGGATCTGAATCGAAGCCGGCAGAAGAAAGTGCTCAAGACGTGGTCGCGGCGCTCGACGATCCCACCGGAGTTCGTGGGCCACACCCTTGCCGTCCACAACGGCAAGAAGTTCATCCCGGTCTACGTGACCGAGAACATGGTGGGCCACCGGCTGGGTGAGTTCGCGATGACCCGAACATTTAGGGCCCACGGCACGGCCGAAAAAGCGGCGACGTCGCCGACCGGAAAGACCTGAGCAGGATGCAAACGATGGCGCGCGCGCGGTTCGTGCGGGTGTCGGCCCGGAAGGCCCGGCTGGTGCTCGATCAGATCCGTGGCAAGCCGGTGGCCGAGGCGCTGGCGACCCTCGAGTACACGCCGCGGGCGGCGGCCCGGCTCATCGAGAAGGTGTTGCGGTCGGCGGTGGCGAACGCCGAGCACAACCACCAGGTGCGAAACCTCGACGACCTGCGCGTCGTCCGGGCGATCGCCGACGGCGGGCCCGTGCTCAAGCGCGTGCAGCCGCGCGCGATGGGTCGGGCCTTCTCGATCAAGCACCGGACGAGCCACCTCACGATCGGCGTGAGCGACGAGACGAACGGCGCCGCGATGGTACGCCCGGCCGCCGCGCCGGCGCGCCCGGCGGCGCCGGCGGCCCCCGCCGAGCGACCGGCGGAAGCGGCGGCACCGGCGCGTGGACGGCGGGGCGCCTCGCGGACGCCGCGCAAGCCGGCCGCGAAGCGCACTTCCAAGTCGAAGGGGAAAAAGTAGACGATGGGCCAGAAAACGCATCCGATCGGCTTCCGGCTGGGCTCGACACGCACGTGGAGCTCGCGCTGGTTCGCCACGCGAACCTACGCGAATCTCCTGCACGAGGACGTGAAGATCCGGCGCTTCATCAAGGACCAGCTCTACCACGCGGGCATCTCGAAGATCGACATCGAGCGGTCGGCCAACCGCGCGCGGATCACGATCTTGACCGCCCGGCCCGGCATCATCCATCCCGAGCTCGACGCCCAGCTCGTGGCCGAGAACGTCGCGCTCCAGCTCCAGAAGCGCGTCGCCTTCCGTCGCGCCATGAAGAAGGCCGTGACGTCCGCGCTGCGCCTGGGCGCCGACGGGATTCGGATCGCGTGCGCAGGGCGGCTGGGCGGCGGCGAGATCGCGCGGCGCGAGTGGTACCGCGACGGGCGGGTGCCGCTCCACACGATCCGCGCCGACATCGACTACGGGCTGGCGACGGCGCACACGACGTACGGCACCATCGGCGTCAAGGTCTGGGTCTTCAAGGGCGAGGTGCTCCGCGCCGCGCCCGCGGAAGCGTGAGGCAGCTCTCCCATGTTGATGCCGAAGCGCGTCAAGTACCGGAAGGCCCAGCGCGGGCGGATGAGGGGCGTCGCCACGCGCGGGTCGACGCTCGCCTTCGGCGACTACGGCCTCAAGGCCATGGAGCCGGGCTGGGTGACGAATCGCCAGATCGAGGCCGCGCGCGTCGCGCTGACGCGGAGCCTCAAGCGCGGCGGCAAGGTCTGGATCCGGGTCTTTCCGGACAAGCCGGTGACGAAGAAGCCGGCGGAAACTCGCATGGGCAAGGGCAAGGGGAATCCCGAGGAGTGGGTCGCCGTGGTCAAGCCCGGCCGCATCCTGTACGAGATGATCGGCGTGCCGCAGGACGTGGCGCGCGAGTCGTTCCGGACCGCGGCGCAGAAGATCGGCATCGCCACCCGGTTCGTGTCGCGGACGCGGGTCTTATAAGTGGCAGTGCGAGCCGAGACGGTGCCGCTGGCGAGGCGAGCCCAACGAGCGGCAGTGCGAGCCGAGACAGTGCCACTGGCGAGGCGAGCCCCATGAGGAGTAGTGCGAGCCGAGACGGTGCGTCCGGCGAGGCGAGCCCTATGAGTGGCAGTGCGAGCCGAGACGGCGCCTCCGGCGAGGCGAGCCCTATGAGTGGCAGTGCGAGCCGAGACGGCGCCTCCGGCGAGGCGAGCCCTATGAGTGGCAGTGCGAGCCGAGACGGTGCCTCCGGCGAGGCGAGCCCTATGAGGAGCGAGCGACGATGAAGGCCGCCAAGTGGCGCGATCTCTCCGAGGAGGAAGTCATCCAGAAGGCGCGTGAGCTCTCGGAAGAGATCTTCAATCTCCGGTTCCAGCTCTCGACGGGGATGGCCAAGAACCCGTCGCGGCTGAGCCAGGCGCGGAGAGATCTGGCGCGGGCCAACACCGTGCTCCGCGAGCGGAAGGGCGGATCCCGTGGGTGAGCGGAAGAGCCGCGAAGGCGTGGTGGTGTCCGACGCGATGCAGAAGACGCGGGTGGTGAGGATCGAGCGGGTGTTCCGCCATCCCCGGTACCAGCGCGTCATCCGGATGTCGAAGCAGCTCAAGGCGCACGACGAGAACAACGAGAGCCGGGTCGGCGATCGGGTCCTCATCGAGGAGACCCGGCCGATCTCCAAGCAGAAGCGCTGGCGGATCCGCAAGGTTCTGAGCCACGTGTCCTGACCGATGATCCAACCGCGCTCGATGCTCGACGTCGCCGACAACTCCGGAGCCAAGAAGGTCCAGTGCATCCGGGTGATGGGCGGAGCCAACAAGCGTTACGCCTCGCTCGGCGACACCGTGATCGTCGCCGTCAAGGAAGCGGCGCCCGACGGCACCGTGAAGAAGGGGGAAGTGGCCCGGGCGGTGGTGGTGCGGACCGTCAAGGAGGTCCGCCGTCGGGACGGATCGTACATCCGTTTCGACCGCAATGCGGTGGTGCTGATCAAGCCCGACGAGAACCCGGTGGGCACGCGTATCTTCGGGCCGGTCGCGCGCGAGCTGCGCGAGCGGCAGTTCACCAAGATCATCTCGCTCGCGCCCGAGGTCATCTGATGCAACAGACTCACGTGCGACGCGGTGACACGGTAGCGGTCATCGCCGGCAAGGAGCGGGGCAAGCGCGGCAAGGTGCTGCGGGTCCTGCCCGTCGCCGGACGGGTGCTGGTGGAAAAGCTCAACATGATGAAGAAGCACCAGCGGCCGACGCAGAAGCTGCGGCAGGGCGGCATCATCGAGCGCGAGAGCCCGCTGGCGCTCTCCAACGTCCTCGTCGTCTGCGGCCGGTGCGACAAGCCGTCGCGGAGCGGGATCAAGGTGCTCGCGGACGGCCGCAAGCTCCGCGTCTGCAAGCGGTGCGGCGAAGCGATCGACAAGGGCTGAGACCATGGCAAAAGAACAGGGAACGACGCAGAAGGCCCCGGCGGCCAAGCCGCCGGCGGCGGCGAAGGCCCAACCCAGGAAGGGCGGGCCGGCACCCGCGTCGGCACCGGCGGTCGCCAAGGGCCGACCGAAGGGGACCGGCGAGACGAAGCCGCGGCTCAAGGAGCTCTTCCACAAGACCGTGGTCCAGGCGGTCATGAAGGAGCGCGGGTTCGGCAACCCCTATCAGGTGCCGCGCCTCGAGAAGGTCGTCATCAACATGGGCGTGGGCGAGGGCCGCGACAACGCCAAGATCCTCGACTTCGCGACCGCCGACCTGCAGGCCATCGCCGGCCAGAAGCCCGTCGTCACCAAGGCGAAGAAGTCGATCGCGAACTTCAAGCTGCGCGAGGGCGTGCCGATCGGCGCCAAGGTGACGCTCCGGGGGGCCCGGATGTACGAGTTCCTCGACCGCCTCATCAACGTCGCGTTGCCGCGCGTGCGCGATTTCCGCGGCGTGCCGCCCAAGGGCTTCGACGGCCGGGGTAATTACGCGCTCGGGCTCCGCGAGCAGCTGATCTTCCCCGAGATCGTCTACGACAAGGTGGACAAGGTGCGCGGCATGGACATCAGCATCGTCACGACGGCCCGCACCGACGAAGACGCCAAGGTGCTCCTCACGCACCTGGGCATGCCGTTCAGGGAGTAGGCGGATCATGGCCAAGACCTCGCTCATCATGAAGTCCCAGCGTCAACCCAAGTTCAGCACGCGCGCTTATTCCCGGTGCAAGCTCTGCGGCCGCCCGCGCGGCTACCTCCGGAAGTTCGAGATGTGCCGGCTCTGCTTCCGCGAGCTGGCGCTCAAGGGCGAGGTTCCGGGCATCCTGAAGGCGAGCTGGTAAGGCCATGCGAAGCGATCCGATCGCCGACATGCTGACGCGGGTGCGCAACGCGAGCCGCGCCGAGCACGAGAAGGTGGACATCCCCTCCTCGCGGCTCAAGGTGCGCATCGCCGAGATCCTGAAGGACGAGGGGTTCATCAAGAACTTCCGGGTGCTCGAGGACAAGAAGCAGGGACTGCTGCGCGTCTACCTCAAGTACGGCGCCGGCAACGAGAAGATGATCTCCGGGCTCGTCCGCGTCTCGACGCCGGGGCGGCGGATCTACGTCACCCACAACCGCATCCCGTCCATCCTGGCCGGGATGGGTGTCGCGCTGGTCTCGACCTCGCGGGGCGTCGTCACCGACCGCGACGCGCGCAAGCAGAAGGTCGGCGGGGAAGTCCTCGCCTACGTGTGGTAGGAGCGCCCATGTCGCGGATCGGACGGCAACCCGTCAACATCCCGCAGGGCGTGAAGGTCCTGGTCGAGGGCGCGACCGTGCGCGCCGAGGGCCCGAAGGGCAAGCTGATGCAGGCGGTTCCCGTCGGGCTCACCGCCAAGCTCGAGAACAACCAGATCCTGATCTCCCGCAGCGGTGACGACCGAAAGGTGCGGGCCCTGCACGGCCTGGCCCGCGCGCTGGTCGCGAACATGGTGACCGGCGTGAAGGACGGCTTCGAGCGGAAGCTCGAGATCGTGGGCATCGGCTATCGCGCGCAGGTCCAGGGACGCGCGATCCAGCTCGCGCTGGGCTATTCGCACCCGATCATCTTCCCGCTCCCGGAAGGCGTCACCGTGGAGATCGACCGACAGGTGTCGATCACGCTGCGCGGCGCCGACAAGGCGGTGCTCGGGCAGACGGCCGCGAAGCTCCGGGCGCTGCGCGAGCCCGATCCCTACAAGGGCAAGGGCATCAGGTACTCGGGCGAGGTGGTTCGGCGGAAGGTCGGCAAGAAGGCCGGGGCGGGGGCGAAATGATCACGAAGGAACGACGGGCGTCGCGCGACGTCCGGCATCAGCGGCTGCGGCGGTTCGTACGCGGCTCCTCGGGGCGGCCGCGACTGGCGGTGTTCCGCAGCCTGAACCACATCTATGCGCAGCTGGTCGACGACGACGCGGGGCGGACGCTCCTGGCGGTGGACAGCCGGAGCAAGGTCTTCCGCGCCCGCCAGCCGAAGGGCGGCAACGTCGCGGCCGCCAAGCTCGTCGGCGAGCTCTTGGCCCAGCAGGCCAAGGCGCAAGGCGTCGAGCGCGTGGTGTTCGATCGCGGCGGCTACATGTATCACGGACGCGTGAAGGCGCTCGCCGATGCGGCGCGCGCCGGCGGCCTGGTGTTTTAGCGAGCGCGGGTTCGCGGGGGAGTCGAGAGGGGGGCGGACCAACCCGCCCCGTGGGTTCGCGGGGGAGTCGAGAGGGGGGCGGGCCAACCCGCCCCGCGGGTTCGCGGGGGAGTCGAGAAGGGGGCGGGCCAACCCGCCCCGTGGGGTTCGCGGGGGAGTCGAGAGGGGGGCGGGCCAACCCGCCCCGTGGGTTCGCGGGGGAGTCGAGAGGGGGGCGGAGCCCCCTTCTCCAAAGGGAGAAATAGTGGCAGAAGCGAAGATCGATCCGAGCGTGCTCGAGCTGAACGACCGCGTGGTGTCCATCAACCGCGTGGCCAAGGTCGTGAAGGGTGGCCGCCGGTTCTCGTTCACGGCGCTCGTCGTCGTGGGCGACGGCCGCGGACACGTCGGGGTCGGCCTCGGCAAGGCCCACGAGGTGCCCGAGGCGATCCGCAAGGCGGTGGAGCACGCCAAGAAGGACCTGATCTTCGTGCCGCTGAAGGATACGACGATCCCCTGCGAGATCACCGGTCACTTCGGCGCCGGCCGGGTGTTCCTGAAGCCAGCGGTCCCCGGCACGGGCGTCATCGCCGGCGGCGCGGTGCGGCCGATCCTCGAGGCGGCGGGCGTGCAGGACATCCTCACGAAGACGCTCGGCTCCAACAATCCGCACAACGTGCTCAAGGCCACGCTCGACGCGCTGCGCCGGATCAAGCGGCTGCAAGACCTGTACGCGGCGCGCCGTCGCGGCGACGGCGCGGGGGCTCCAGTCGAGGAGGCGGTCGGTGCCAGACAAGAAGCTTAAGGTCACCCTCAGGCGCTCGATCATCGGGCTGTCGCCCAAGCAGGAGGCGACCGTCAAGGCGCTGGGGCTCCGCCGCATCCGCCAGTTCGTGATGCACGAGGATTCGGTCACCGTGCGCGGCATGATCGCGAAGGTGCCCCACGTGCTCGAGGTGACTCATGAAGCTTGACGAGCTGCGCCCAGCGCCAGGCTCCACGAAGCGGCGCAAGAAGATCGGACGCGGGCCCGGCTCCGGCCACGGCAAGACGTCCACGAAGGGCCACAAGGGCCAACGGGCCCGGTCGGGCGGCGGGGCGAGCCGCGGCTTCGAGGGCGGGCAGATGCCGCTCTACCGTCGCGTGCCGAAGCGCGGCTTCATGCCGCACGGCGGCAAGACCGTCTACGCCATCGTGAACCTCGAGGCGCTGGGTGGTTTCGCCGCGAACGCCGTGGTCGATCCGGCGAGCCTCGTCGCGGCGGGTCTGATCAAGAACACACGCTCGCGCGTGAAGATCCTCGGTGACGGCGACGTCGCCCACGCGCTCACCGTGCGCGCGCACGCGGTGAGCGAGTCCGCGCGCGCGAAGATCGAGGCCAAGGGCGGCCGGATCGAGGCGATCGGCGAGCGGGTGCCGGCTTCGTGATCGAGAGTCTCCAGAGCTTCCAGAACATCTTCAAGATCCCGGAGCTGAAGCGCCGCGTCCTCATGAGCGTGCTGATCCTGGTCGCCTACCGCCTGGGCGCCCACGTGCCCACCCCCGGCATCGACGGCCACGCGCTTTCCCAGTTCTTCGATCAGGTGCAGGGGACGCTCCTCGGGATGGTCGACCTGTTCTCGGGCGGCAACCTGCGACGGCTGTCGATCTTCGCGCTCGGCATCATGCCGTACATCTCGGCGTCGATCATCCTGCAGCTGCTGACCGTCGTCATCCCGACGCTCGAGCGGCTCGCCAAAGAGGGTGAGGCGGGCCGCAAGAAGATCACCCAGTACACCCGCTACGGCACGATCGCGCTGTCGATGGTCCAGTCGCTCGGCATCGCGTACGGCCTCGAGAGCATGCGGAGCCCGACCGGCCTCTCGATCGTGCCGACGCCCGGCTGGGGCTTCCGGCTGCTCACGATGGTCACGCTGACCGCCGGGACCGCGCTGATCATGTGGATGGGCGAGCAGATCTCGGAGAAGGGCATCGGCAACGGGATCTCGCTGATCATCTTCGCCGGGATCGTCGTGCGGCTGCCGTCCGCCCTCACCGCCTCGTACACGTTGATCTCGACCGGCGAGCTGAAGCTCTTCGTGGTGATCGCGATCATGGCGGTGATCGTCGCGGTGACCGCGGCCGTCGTGCTCATGCAGGAGGGCCAGCGGAAGATCCCGGTGCAATACGCCAAGCGCGTCGTGGGCCGGCGCGTGTACGGTGGCCAGTCGACGCACATTCCGCTGCGTATCAACACCGCTGGCGTCATCCCGGTGATCTTCGCGTCCTCGCTGATCCTGTTCCCGGCCACGCTGACGCGCTTCGTGCCGCATCCCTGGATGCAGGGGATCGCCGACGCGATGTCGCCCGGGCGCCTGTTCTACACCGTGACGTACATGGCGCTGATCGTCTTCTTCGCCTACTTCTACACGGCGATCGTGTTCAACCCGATCGACCTGGCCGACAACATGAAGAAGTACGGCGGCTTCATCCCGGGCGTGCGGCCGGGCAAGAAGACGGCGGAATATATCGACCGGACGCTCACGCGGATCACGCTGCCGGGCGCCCTGTTCTTGGCGTTGATCTCGGTGCTGCCGGACTATCTGATCCGCTGGTTCAACGTGCCGTTCTACTTCGGCGGCACGAGCCTCTTGATCGTGGTCGGCGTGGCGCTCGACACCGTTCGACAGATGGAATCGCACCTGCTGATGCGGAACTACGAGGGCTTCCTGAAGAAATCCAAGGGCCGCTCGGCCGGGTACGGCGGGGGGAGTTGAGCGTGCGCGTCGCGTTCCTC
>QHSI01000039.1 GCA_003221515.1 Candidatus Rokuibacteriota bacterium | reverse complement strand
CTGAACCGCGATGCCGCCGAAGGTCAGGAGCAGGAGCTCGCCCGGGATCGGGAGGAACGCGCAATCGAGGGCGATGATCGTGAAGAGGAGCGGGTATCCGTGGGCTATCATCAGGCTCGCGATCAGTTCCAGGCTCACGGGCTACGTTAAGAGCAAGCCCGATACCAAGCGTCGGAGGAGCGCTAAGACGCTGAATCCATACAGCGACTCCTCAAATCCGGAAATCTCCACCGTCAGGAGTGCTTGAATACATACCGATCCGTGGTCAATATCTGACCGAATGCCGGACACCTTGATTTCGATCCTCTCTGAAAACCTCCCCGGCGTCTTTCGATGGGCCGGGGCGATCGCCCGTCAGCTCCGGGGTCACGACATCTCCCTCTCGGGGAAGAAATCAGGATTCGCGGACAGCGACGCGCTCACGCTTGCGGATCTGTCGGTGCAAGAGCTCCTGGTGGCGGCCCTGCGTGACATGGGACCGGTCGTGCGCCAGTGCCGTATCGAGGCCGAAGAAGTCACGGGCGATCTCGGCCGCTTCGCCGATCGAGGCGACTGGGTGCTGGCCATCGATCCGATCGACGGCACGCGGCAGTATCGCGACCGCACCGGCAACGGCTACTCGGTGATGCTGCACGCGCGAACGCCCGCGACCGTCCGCTACTCCCTGGTGTACTTGCCCGAAGAGGGGCCGGACGGTACCTGGCTGGAAGCCCGCGACGACCGCGTCGTGCTCGGACCGGACGATCCCGAGCGCCCCGCTCGCAGCGTGCTGAACGCGCTGCCGCCCGTCGCCGCCGATCGCCGGCGCCGGAATCGCCGGATTCTCGTCAGCGGCTTCTTGGGGCAGGACGAGGAACGAGCCCGTGCGGTCAGCGCCGCGGGACTCGAGGGCGTCCGCGGCTCCGAGACGGGCGGGAGTCTTTTCCCGCTGATGGCGGGCGGTGCGCTCGGCGGCGCGCTTTTTCACACGCCCAACGTCTACGACTTCCCGGTGAGCCTGCATCTCGCGCGGCTGCTCGGTGGCGATGCGGTATGGGTGCACGACGGCCGGCCCGTCGACTTTCGCGCGCTGTGGCTCGACGAGCGCACCAAGATGCTCCGGCTTCGCGGCATCGTCGCGTGCGCCCACGACCGCGCGGTGCTCGCGACGCTGGTCGATGTGGCCCGAGCCTGGAGCCCGGAGCGATACGGCCGAGCCTGAGAGGACTGCCGGCCCTCGATGCGGGCGTGACGACGCCCGATGAGGAGACGCTGAGATGAATCGACGCACGGGACCCATCGTCGCCGCGATGCTCGCGCTGACACTGGTCGCGCCGGCGCATACGGTCGCGGTCCGTCCGGCGCACGCGGACGCGCCCGCGGGGCAGATGACCTGGGCGGTGCACTTCACGCTGGCGCCGACGCTCTTCGAGCCCGCCGAGACGCCCGGGCTCATCACGCCGTTCATGATCCTCTACGCGCTCCACGACGCGCTCGTGAAGCCGCTGCCCGGCCAGAGCATGGCGCCCAGCCTGGCCGAATCGTGGAGCACGTCGCCGGACGGGCTCGTCTACGAGTTCGTCCTGCGCAGGGGCGTGCGCTTCCACACCGGCGATCCGGTGACGGCCGAAGACGTGAAGTTCTCGTTCGAGCGCTATCGCGGCCTGTCCGCGAAGATGCTGAAGGAGAAGGTCGCCGCCGTCGAGACGCCCGACGCCGGGCGCGTCCGCTTCCGGCTCAAGCAGCCGTGGCCCGACTTCATGACCTTCTACGGCACGCCGGCCACGGGCGCCGGCTGGATCGTCCCCAAGAAGTACGTCGAGAAGGTCGGCGAGGAAGGCTTCAAGAAGCACCCGATCGGTGCGGGGCCCTATCGCTTCGTATCGTTCAATCCGGGCGTGGAGCTCGTGCTCGAGGCCGTCGAAGGCTACTGGCGCAAAACGCCGAGCGTGAAGCAGCTCGTCTTCAAGGCGATCCCGGACATCGCCACCCGGCTGGCCATGCTCAAGCGCGGCGAAACAGACGTCGCGTACGCGGTCACCGGAGAGCTCGGCGAGGAGGTGCGGCGCACGCCGGGGCTCACGCTCCGACCGACCCCCTTCGTGAGCACTCACTGGCTGGTCTTCGCCGACCAGTGGGACAAGAGCTCTCCCTGGTACGACCGCCGGGTGCGCCTGGCCGCCATCCACGCCGTCGATCGTCAGGCGGTGAACCAGGCGCAGACCCTCGGGTTCTCGAAGATCACCGGGAGCATCATCCCCACGAGCTTCGACTTCTACTGGCAGCCGCCCGCCTATCCCTACGACGCGGCCCGCGCCAAGCAGCTCCTCGCGGAGGCTGGCTTCCCGAAGGGCTTCGACGCCGGCGATTTCTGGTGCGACGCCGCCGCCAGCGGCTATGCCGAGCCGATCCTGAACTATCTCCAGGCGGCGGGGATCCGGACGCGGCTTCGCCCGCTCGAGCGCGCAGGGTTCCTCAAGGCGTACCAAGAAAAGAAGCTGAAGAACATCATCTATGGGCTGAGCGGCGTCTTCGGCAACGCGGCCACGCGCATCGAAGCGTTCACGATCTCGAGCGCCATCTACGCCTACGGCGGCTATCCCGACATCGACGGCCTCTTCCGGGAGCAAGCGGCCGAGCTCGATCACAAGAAGCGCGAGGCGACGCTGTACCGCATCCAGCAGCTGATGCACGAGAAGGTCATGTACCTGCCGATCTGGCAGCTCGTCCTGCTCCAGGCGCACGGGCCGCGAGTCGCCGAGCCCGGGCTCGGGCTGATCGCCGACTATCCGTGGTCGGCGCCCTACGAGGATCTGAAGCTCAAGGGGAAGTAAGGCGGATCGAACAACGCCCTACTCCCCGAAGAGCCTCTGCCACCACGCGCGGCCGTCGGGCTTGCCGTCGCTGTCGCCGGCGGGCCCGATCTTCCGGCGAATGTCCTCGATGGGCCAGCCGGTGAGCGACGAGAGGTTCCCGGCCTCCCGCTCAGAGCGAGCCCGAAGCGATTGGCGGTAGCGCCCGGCCGCCTCGCACTTCGCTTCGCCCTTCCACGGATGCCGCAGGACGTACCGGCCCTGGAAGTTGGCGCGGTCGGCGGTCTCCTGGAAGACGAGGTCCTCGGGGAAGCTCGCCGCGTCGTAGCGGACGTGGAGACGGGTCATGAACACGTCTACCGAGCCTCCGAGCCGACGACGCAGCTGGTCCGCGGAGCCTGACGAGCTCTCTAGCCAGAAGACCCCGAGCTTGCGCAGCTCTTCGAGGGAGAGTGGATCGGCGGCGCAGGGATCGCACCAGCTCATGTCCCAGGCGTATTCGAGGAAGACCGCGCGCATGGACTCACGCTTCACCTGCTCGGCGAACATCGCGCGATAAAACTGCGGGAACTCCTCCTTCACGTAGACCGGAAGCTCGGTGCCGGTGGGCAGTCGCACCGTGCGATAGTTCGTCGTCTCCACCCGGCCTTTGCGCGTCAGGGCGTAGACGAACAGCTCTTGAACGCCATCAGCGTTCAGCGTGCCCAGCCGGATCGGCAGCATGAACTTCGGTGACTCGAAGGCCATCTGGAGCGGGCGCAGATACGTGAAGCCGAGTCGGGCCTGCTCCTTCAAGTTCACGCGAGCGACGAAGAAGTTCATCCCCTGCTTCAGATAGCTGCCCAGAACGGACGACGCGCCCGTCGGCAATCGGTAGCCGTTGTCGCGCAGCCAGGTCTCGAGCCCGGCGCTCTCCTTGGCGGACAGGATGAGAATGTCGTACTCGCCCACGGTGTACTGCGCCTCGATGGTCACGCCGAGGCTACGGGCCCGCTCGGCCATCTTGTCCGCGCCGGCGGCGGCCATGGAACGCGGTGCCAGCATCTCGTACCGCGCCGGAGGCCGACACGGATCGTCGTCGAAATACTCCACGAGTCGTGGCGCGGAATACGCGTCGAGGTGCTCGATCAGCGCACGGTCGCCGACACGGATTTGTCCTTTCTCGAGGACGGTCGGCACCGGCACCACGATGGCGAACTCCTTGGGGTCGCCCTTGAAGTCGTTGGCCATGGTGATGACGGTCTTGTTCTCGTGGCGGACCAGTACCACCTGGGAGGCCTGGTTGAACAGCTTGGTGTCGGCCTTCGCCACGTAGAATCCGCAGAAGGCGAGGACCGTGGGCGCCGTAAACGTGATAGTGAGCATGGCGGTCACGAGAGTCGCGACGAGCTTCATACGAGGCTCCTTTCCCACTGGTAGCGTGGGCCCGGCAGCAGCCGATCGATCAGGGGCACCGCGAGCGAGCAGACGGCGAGCGACCACAGGAGGCCGTTGGTCCGGAACAGCCAGAACTGAACCGTGTACGCCCCCAAGGCTACCAGCGCCGCGAAGAGGACGCGCCCGAGTCTCGAATCGGGCGTCGTCTTCGGATCCGAGATCATGAAGAACGAAAACAACACGAGGGCGCCGTTCTCGAGCCGGTGCATCGGAATGGCGAGCGGCTCCCCGAGCCAGAGCGAGCGGCCGACGAGCAGGCCCGCGTAGCAGGCGAGGAAGGCCAGCGTGACGTCCGCCCTGACCGCGCGATTCACGACGAGACCGCCCGCCGAGGCCAGCAGAAAGGCGAAGACGATTCCGCTGCCCCACTGCCCGGGGGATACCCACACGTCCTGCACGGCCAGCATCATCGCGACCAACGCGAAGTTCGTGGGGTTGAAGACGTGCTTGCCCCGCACGCGCAGCGTGAACTTGCTGGCGATGGCGACCACGGCGGCGAGCATCGCCACGTCCACCGACCCCGTGCGCAGCAGGAGACAAAGCGAAAGCCCGGAGATGAGCGCGCTGCGCGGATCGAACTGACCTCGGCCCGCCAGACGCGTGCACACGAGCTGGGTCGCGAGCGCGCTGGCAATGATGGCCACCGCGGTCGTCGGTTGGACCTCGAGATCCAGCCACCAGATCCCGTAGCCGAGCAGGCCGGCCAGCGTGGCGATCTGATAGAGCCGCGGATCCCAGCGGCGTCCGGCGTGCAGCGGAAGAGCTCGGCAGGTTGGCGCGGCCGCGGGGAGGGCCGCGTCCACGGAGGAGAGCCCGTTCATGCCCCGTTAGACAGGCCACCTCCGCGGAAGTTCCCGAGACGCTCGAAGAGGGGCGGCGGGCTCCTAGAACCTGAGATCGAGAGGCGGAAGGCCGAACTCGGAACGTCCGAACACGAGGGCCGCTTTCTCGAGATTGTTGCCCGCGTGCGCCCGGATCGCGTGGACGTCACGCCAGGCCCGCTGGATGGGGTTGTCGAGGAAGATGCCGCGGCCGCCGCTGGCCTCGAACAGGCGATCGACGGCGCGAACGCACCGATCCGCGGCCTTCGCGGTGTCCCACCGGTAGCGCGCCCGCAGGGTGAGGGAGAGCTCCGCCCCCTCGCGGACCAGCCGCATCGCTTCGGCAAAGTTGCCGAGCAGACGATCGCGGGCCGCGGTCACCTCGGCCGCGGCTTCCGCCAGCGAAAACTGCACGAAGGGGTCCTCGGCGACCCGGCTCTTGTCGCGCGGGGAGATGCGTGTCGTCGTCTGATCACGGAACGCGGCGAGCGCTCCCAGGGCGACGCCGATGGCCGGGGAGCTGATGCACGCCGGAAAGACGAGCCCGAAGGGCAGGCGGTAGAGCGGCGCGTCGTTGACCACGGCGCCAGGATTCGTCAGATAGAACGCGTCGCGGTACGAGTGGGTCCTGTACTCCGGCACGAAGGCGGCGTCCACGACCACGTCCTTGCTCCCGGTGCCGCAGAGCCCCACCGCATACCACGTGTCGTCGATGGTGTAGTCCGATCGCGGGACGAGAAAGGTCCGCGGGTCCGGGGGCTCGCCTTCCTCGAGGGGCGGCACGATCCCGCCGAGCGCCGCCCAATGACAGAAATCGCACCCGCTCGAGAACGACCACCGGCCCTCGAGCCGGAAGCCTCCATCGACGCGCGTCACCGTCCCGGTCGGCGCCAGGGACGTGGAGACTTGAGTGCTCGTGTCCTTGCCCCAGACGTCGTCCTGTGCCTGCGGCGCGAACAGAGCGAGGTGCCAGTTGTGAATTCCGACGACGCCGAGGATCCAGCCGGTCGAGCCGCAGACGGCGCCGACCTCGATGACGGCCTGGTAGAGCGTGGCCGGGTCGAGCTCGTACCCGCCATAGCGCTTGGGCTGGAGGCAGCGAAAGAGCCCGGCCTCCTGGAAGTCCGCGAAGGTCTCGTCGGGCAGCCGACGGAGTCGCTCGGCATGGACGGCGCGCTCGCGCAGCGCCGGCAGCAGCGCGCGAACCCGCTCGAGGTACGTCTCCGGCGTCATGGTGGGTCAGATCATGTGGCGAGCGCCTCTTGAGGTCAAGTGACCTGGGGTCAGGCACGCAGTATAGTCTGCCTGCGCCCAATGCCCGTCCGGAGGTGAGGACATGCTCAAGATCGACGGCGTCACCCACTGGTCCATCCCGGTCAATGATCTGGAAGAGAGCGAGCGCTTCTATCGCGACCTGCTCGGTCTCGAGCATCGCGGCCGACTCGGCAACTCGCACATGTCGTGCTTCCACGTGGGCGGCCACGACATCCTGCTCTGCGAGCGTAAGGAGAAGCTCTATCGGACCCCGCAGCAGGACAACCGCCTGCATCACTCCTTCACGCTCTCGCCGGCGGAATGGGAGAAGGCGGTGCGGCTCTTCCACGAGCGAGGCGTGAAGCTCATAGAGCTCACCTATCGCGAGCACGGCTTCTTCACCGGCCGCGAGCTCTACTTCCTCGACCCGTCGGGCAACCTGCTCGAGGTCCGCGATCCGACCTGGAAGGCGGGGATGGCCACCCCGACGCTCGCGGACCTCGTCGGAGCCGTCGAATAGGGGCCGGGGGCGCCGCACCGGTCAACGTCCTGGTCATCCAGCCGATTGGGGATGACGAGCTCGCGCAAATCGCACGCCTCGACGCACGGCTTCACGTCATCGACGCCCGCGGGTGGTTCGACGACGAGATCCGGCAAACCTGGCCCCAATGGACTGTGGAGCGCTACCTGGGCAAGCGCCCCGGTCCATCCAGCACGCGAGCGGAGCGCGACCAGCTCCTGGCTCAGGCCGAGGTGATCCTGGGCGGCTGGCCGTTCCCCCTCGATCTGCGAGCGCGGGCGCCACGTCTCAAGTGGTTTCATCAACGCCCGGCGGGGGCCAGCAATTTGCTGCGTGGGGATCTGTGGGGCAGTGATGTCACGGTCACCACGTCGCGCGGCTACGGCAACACCCGGCCCATGGCCGAATATGTCCTGGCCTGCTTTCTCCACTTCGCTCGCGGGCTGCACCGGGCGACCCGCGACCAACAGCAGCAACAGTTCGATCACCGCACCTACCGGCCAATCCAGATCGAAGGCAAGACCGTGTGTGTCGTCGGCGCCGGCGGGATCGGGCAGGCGGTCGGATCCCTGTGCGCCGGGGCGGGGATGCGCGTCGTCGGCACGCGGCGTCACGTTTCGCCGAGGGACGCCTTGCCCTCGGGCTTCAGCCGTCTCGAAAGTCCCGAGCATCTCCATGCGTTACTGGGAGAGAGTGACTTCGTGGCCGTCTGTTGTCAGTGGACACCGGAGACGACCGGCTTGATCGGTCGCGAGGCGTTTGCGGCGATGCGTCCCGGAACAGTGCTGGTCAACGTGGCCCGCGGGGAGATCATCGACGAAGAGGCGCTGATCGCGGCGCTGGCGGCAGGGAAGGTGCGCGGCGTCGGTCTGGACGTCTACAACGGCGAGTTCGAGCACGCCCCCGATCCCCGCCTCTGGCAGGACGAGCGCGTGTTGATCACGCCGCACGTCTCCGGTGGTACGGATGTCGCGCAGCATCGGGCCGTCGAGGTGTTCTCCGACAATCTGCGCGCGTATCTGGACGGGCGACCGCTCGCGAACGTGATCGAGTGGGCGCGAGGCTATTGATCTTGGGCTATCGCGTTGCAGAGCGTCGCACGATCTTGGAGGCAGCCCACAGCCCACGGCAATCTCTGTCGCACTCATTGACGTATGTCTCTCGTGTGTCTATGCGGTCCCGGGCAGTTGCTCTGGTCCCGGGCCACCAAAGCTGCGCGGTAACACTTGGCGCATACGCGGGCCGGCTCAATGAATTGGTGTTGTGTAAGATAGCGTAAATATTAGGACGCGCCTGTAGCTCAGTAGGATAGAGCATCGGACTTCTAATCGTGGGGGTGACACGGAGCCCCTCGGTAAGTCGGCGACTTATCGAGGGGTTGTTCGTTTCGATATTGGGCGGCGTAGGGTGGTTTTGGCCTGGTTCTGGCCCGTCGCGGGCACGTTTTCGGGCACGTTCGCTCTACGACTCATGTTCCGAGCGATCCCATCCAGGCGCGGGCTTCCTCGATCAGCGTTCGTGGTCGGACGATGCGCACTCCTTCCCCTGAACGGAAGTGTCGGACGTTGTGCGTGACGAGGAGTCGCGCTCCGGCGCCGATCGCCGCGGCGAGGATGGGGATGTCCTTCGGGTCGGCAAGCTCGCGCGCCCGCTCGCGGTCGCGTGCGGTGGGACTGTGGATCTCAATTGGGACCGCACGGAGGAATTCTTCGAACAGCGGAGCGGCCTCGGGGAGCTTCGTGGTCAGGTTCCGACGGACTTCTTCTACGGCGGCCTCGGGCAGCACCAAGTGCAGAAGGCCGAGCTCACCGAGGACTAGGATCGCGTGGCTCGCGCCGGTGCGTGACAGCAAGCCGGCGATCAGGACGTCAGCATCGACGCAGACGGGTAGCGGCTCAGTCTTCGCGGGCCGGGCCACCCAGATCCTTCAGGGACAGCTTTCGCGCTCGGCGCAGGCGCTCCATCTCGGCGGCAAGGCGCGGCACGACGAGCAGCCGAGGACTGAGGAGCACCGCCCCATCGAGGTCGACTACCGTCAAGGGGTCCCCTTCACCGAGCCGATACTTCTCGCGGAGGGTCGCCGGGAGGGTCAACGTGCCCCGCCCGCGAACCTGGATCGTCATTGTCTGGGCCATACCGAAAATCAGTATATCAGGATTCCTGGCGTAGCGCCGGGGGCGGGTTCCCCCTGGGCAGCCCCGCCGCCCTAGGCGTGTTGTCTGGGCACCGTCTCCGACCGGCGACAGCGGAGCCGGCGCCACCCAGCAGGCCCACTGCCCAGCGACCGGATCCGGCGAATCAACGAACCAACTTCTCTGGGCGCCCCGCTTACCTACAGCCGGAGAGGCGGCGGAGCTCAGATCCGAATCACGCGTAGCACCACCGCCAATGGGTCTTCGGCAAGCGCGGCCGTCGAGATCTTCGTTCCCGCTGGCTCGAGTCGGGCAGGAAAACAGGTGCAGGGAGAACTCGACCGCTCGGCCAGGCGTGCTCGCACCTCAGGTGTCGAGAGACTCATTCCATTCCGCTCTCATTACCCACACGAGAGCCGACATCCGCCCGCTGAGCAGGCCCCATTCTAAATCGTCCCACCCGAGATTCTTCCTCCCGTACTTGGCTTCGATTCGCTTGGCGGCCTCAATCGCCTTCCTCAGAACCGGCTTCTGCTGTTTCTTTGCCTTTCCGAAAGCGCAGTGGAAGACGTTGCGAACGACAAACACGATTGAGCGGCTCCACGAGGAGTT
>QHSI01000038.1 GCA_003221515.1 Candidatus Rokuibacteriota bacterium | reverse complement strand
ACATCCGGGTCAGGAACTTGTCGATCATGTCCATCGTGAGGTCAGGCCGCTGCTTGACGAGCGCCGGCCCCCAGGTCTGCATGCTGTTGTCGTACATGGGATTCGATTCCTTGCGGAAGCCGACGGGCTGCGACACGACCGCGGCGACGATGCGCTCCGGCGCGCGCTGGACTAGCTTCCAGATGAACGGGCCGCCAATGCAGTAGCCGATCACCATGAAGCGCCGGATGCCCAGGTGATCCATGAGGGCGAGGTGATCGTCGGCATAGGAGTCCCACGGCCGATCGATCTCGAGTGGCCCGGAGGACTGGCCACTCGGCGCGTTGCGCAGGTCGGCCGTGATACAGCGGTACTCGTCCTTGAATTCCGCGGTCGCGTTGAACGGCGCCCGGTCCGACATGAAGCCGATGGTCGAGTTCTGGCCCCCGCCGGGGATGACGAACAGCGGGAAGCCGGAGCCGGCCTCCTGGTAGTGAATGCGGACGTGGCCTTTCTCGTAAAGCGCCATGGTGTTCCCCCTTTCGCGGCTGGCAGCGAGAATGCGTGCGATAGGCTGCGGACTCGACAACGGAGCATACAGGAAACGAGGGGAAGAAAGTCATGCGCATCGTCCTGATCGGGATATCGCGCTGGCCCACGCCGTTCTATTCCGACCCTGTGCTGGGGATGAAGGACGCGACGATCGTCGGTGTGAGCGACCCCGACGCCGAGCGCGCGGCGCCGCTCGCCGCTCCGGCGAAATGCCCCGTCTTCACCGATCCCGCGAGCCGGAACTCGAGCCGCCATCTAGTGGCGGCTACGCGCCGCCGTCGACCAGCCGGCGTTCGAACCAGCGCTATTTTGGTCCGAACACATCGATGGCGACACGGCCAGCGTTGACCGCGCAGGGCCAGCCGGCATAGAACGCTACGTGCGTGATCAACCCCTTCAACTCGGTCTCCGTCACCCCGTTGTCGAGCGCCCTCTGCATGTGGCCCCGCATCTCGTCGGTCCGATAGAGCGCAGCCAGCATTGCCACCGTGATCAGGCTACGGTCGCGCTTGCTGAGGTCAGGGTGCTCCCACACGTCGCCGAACAGTACGTCGTCGCGGAGCTGCCCCAGCTTGGGAACGAATTCGTACACCGTCGGTTTTTTCTGAGCCATGTGTCGATCTCCTCGTGTATGGGTCGCGATGGCGATGGAGCGCCGTCGTCTCGTTGTGTGGGCTCCCGGCAAAGATATCAGGAATGCCATTCACGAAGCTGATATACCAGCACTGCGCCGACTCGCGATCGTCCTGTACGCGTTGCGATGAAATCCTAAAGCTCGGCTGAGCGCCGGGGGAGTCTTGAAGCCGCACTAAGCGGCTACTTTCGCGACGCCAGTACTAGGGAACGACCATCTCGTCAATGACGGGCGCGCTGCGGTGGGGAACCGAACCCATGCTGTCATCGGCTCGACCGTCTCGGCGGCATCATTCCGAGACTGCGCGCCCGCCCGCTCGATAGCTCGCCGGCCAAAGCGCGGTAAGATCCGCGACGATGGTCGAGCACGCCACCCAGGTGCAGGTGCGGTGGAGCGACGTGGACCCGGCCGGCGTCGTCTTCTACCCGCGCTTCTTCGAGTGGTACGACCTCGGGTGCGAGTCGCTGTTCGCGTCGCTCGGGCTCCCGTGGCCCGAGGCCTTCCCGAAGTACGAGATCGTCGGCGTGCCCATCGTCGAGTCCGGCTCCAAGTTCATGAGCCCCGCGCGCTACGGGGACGTGCTCACGATCCGGTCGAAGGTCGCGTGGGTGAAGACCAAGACGTTCCGGATGGAGCACGAGATCTCGGTGGGCGCGCGCCTCTGCTCGGCGGGCTTCGAGATCCGCGCGTGGGTCGGCCGGCCCGCGACGCCCGGCGGGCCGCTCCACGCCGGGCCGATTCCCGAGGACGTGGCGCGGCGCCTCCGCGGCGCGTGAGCGTGCGGACGGCGCGCGCGGGCCATGTATACTCGGGCCGCGCCGGCCCCGCCGGCCGAGGCGAGTCCACACAGAGAGGTCTTGACCATGTCCGTCTCGCGTGGCGTCGAGTGGGGCGTCCTCCTCGGAATGCGGAAGGTCGAGCCGTCGAGCAGATGCTCGAGGAGTATCTAGAGGAGATCAACCGTGCACACGATCACCCGCGCCGTTCTCGTCGGGTTGCTCTCGGCTCTCGCCGCCGCCCCGGCCGCGGCCGAGACCGTGAAGATTGGCTTCATCACCACGCTGTCCGGCCCGCAGGGGGCCATCGGCGAGCACATGAAGAGCTCCGTCGAGCTGGCGCTCGATCACCTCGGGCGCAAGATCGGCGGGCTCGACGTGGAGATCGTGTACGGTGACGACCAGGTCAAGCCCGACGTCGGCAAACAGCTCGCCGACGAGATGCTGAAGAAGCATCGCGTGCATTTCGTCGCGGGCGTGATCTGGTCGAACGTGATGCTGGCGGTGGCGCCCACGGTGACCGGCGCCGGGACCTTCATGATCGGCACCAACGCGGGGCCCCACGAGCTCGCCGGCAAGATGTGCCACGAGCTGTTCTTCACGACGTCGTGGCAGAACGACCAGACGCCCGAGGCCATGGGCAAGTACATGCAGGACCAGAACCTCACCGACGTGTACGCGATGGCTCCCAACTACGCCGCCGGCAAGGACATGATCTCGGGGTTCAAGCGCTACTTCAAGAACAAGGTCGTGGGCGAGGTCTTCACGAAGCTCGGCCAGCAGGACTATCAGGCCGAGATCAGCCAGCTCCGCGCAGCGAATCCCAAGGCGGTGTTCGTGTTCTATCCCGGCGGCATGGGCATCCAGTTCCTGAAGCAATACGAGCAGGCCGGGCTCCGCGGGCAGATCCCGCTCTATTCGGTCTACACGGTGGACGAGATCTCGCTGCCGGCGGTGAAGGGCGCCGCGCTGGGCCAGTTCGAGACGCGCTACTGGAGCCCGGACCTCAAGAACGAGGCGAACCAGAAGTACGTGGCGGACTTCCGGAAGAAGTACGGCAAGGCGCCGGTCTTCTACGGTGCGCAGAGCTACGACGGCATCATGCTGATCGACTCCGCGGTCCGCGCCGTGAAGGGCGACCTCACCAACAAGAAGGGCATGATCGCGGCGATGCGGCAGGCCGACTACAAATCGACGCGCGGGCCGTACAAGTACAACGTGAATCACTTCCCGATCCAGAACTTCTACCTGCTCAAGGCGGTCCAGGCGGCCGACGGCGAGTTCGCGATGCAGATCCAGAAGACCGTCTTCGAGAACTACAAGGACTCGTACGCCGCCGAGTGCCCGATGAAGTGGTGAGCGGCCCGCGCTCCGGCCGAGGCGCGGCGATGGACAGATGAACGCGGCGCTCGTGCTGGAGCAAACGCTCAACGGCCTCCAGTACGGTGTGATGCTCTTCCTGATGGCCGCGGGGCTGACGCTCGTGTTCGGCATCATGAACCTCGTCAACCTCGCCCACGGCTCGCTCTACATGGTCGGCGCCTACCTGGCCACCGCGTTCGCCCACTGGACCGGATCCTTCTTCCTCGGCGCCGTGCTGGCGCTGCCGGCGACGCTGCTGGTGGGCGTCGGGGTGGAGGTGATCGCGTTGCGCACGCTCTACGAGCGCGACCACCTGGACCAGGTGCTGGCGACCTTCGGGCTCATCCTGTTCTTCAACGAGCTGATCGCGATCCTGTGGGGCCGGGCGGCGATCTACACCAGCGTGCCGCCGCTGCTGGGCGGCCACCTCCGCGTGCTCCCGGGCGTGCCGTATCCCACGTACCGGGCGGCGATCATCGTGGTGGGCGTGGCGGTCGCGATCCTCCTGTGGGTGCTGGTGACGCGCACGCGCCTGGGCATGCTCATCCGTGCCGGCGCCAGCAACCGCACGATGGTCGGCGCACTCGGCGTGAACATCCGGCTCCTGGACACGCTGGTCTTCGGGCTGGGCGCCGCGCTCGCCGGCCTCGCCGGGTTGATCGCCGGGCCCATCTACTCAGTGCAGCCCGGCATGGGCGAGGAGATCCTGATCCAGGTCTTCGTGGTGATCGTCATCGGCGGCATCGGGTCCATTCGCGGCGCCGTCGTGGGCGCCGTCGTGGTCGGTATGGTCGACACCCTCGGGCGAGCGTTCCTCAAGCCCGTCCTGAGCACCGTCGTCTCCGCGCCGGCGGCCGACAAGGCCGGGCCGGCCCTGGCGTCGATGCTGATCTACCTGCTGATGGCGGCGGTGCTCTTCTTCCGGCCCGAGGGGTTGTTTCCGGCTCGCGGCCGCTCGTGATGGCGCGCGGGCGCCGCGCGCTCGTGCTCGGCGTCGGCGGGCTCGCGCTCGCGTTGGTGCCGCCGCTCGCGGCGGCGCTCAATCAGCCGTTCTACGTCGATCTGTTCCGGCGCATGATGATCTTCGCGCTCGCCGCGGCGAGCCTCGACCTGATCCTCGGCTACGGCGGCATGGTGAGCTTCGGCCACGCGGCGTACCTCGGCATCGGCGCTTACGCGGTCGGCATTCCCGCCTTCCACGGCGTCGACAACGGCTTCGTCCAGTGGGGCCTGGCGATCGTGGCCTCCGGGCTCGCCGCGCTGGTGATCGGCGCGATCTCGATCAGGACGAGCGGCGTGTACTTCATCATGATCACGCTCGCGTTCGCCCAGATGCTCTACTACCTCGGGATCAGCCTGGAGACCTACGGCGGCGACAACGGCATGCGGCTCGCCCGGCGCAGCCTGTTCGGCCCCGTCGATCTGACCAACCCCGCGGTCTTCTACTACGTGGTGCTGGTGATCCTCGTCCTGTGCCTCGTCGTGGGTGGTCACGTCGTCGATTCGCGCTTCGGCATGGTCATCCGGGCCGCCCGCTCCAACGAGCCACGCGCGCGGGCGATCGGCTTCTCGCCGTTCCGCTACAAGCTCGCGGCCTTCACCATCGCCGGGAGCATGGGCGGGCTGGCCGGCGCCCTGCTGGCCAATCAGACCGAGTACCTGACCCCGGACTTCATGCACTGGACGCGCTCGGGCGAGATCATGTTCATGGTGATCCTCGGCGGCATGGGGACGCTGATCGGTCCCGTCGTGGGCGCGATCGTGCTCTTGCTGCTCGAGGACGTGCTGTCGGCACTGACCGCGCACTGGCAGATCGTGCTCGGGCCAATCTTGATCACGGTCGTGCTCTTCGCCCGGCGCGGCCTCCACGGCCTTCTGGCCGGCGCCCGCCCGCGCGATGGCTGAGCCGCTGCTGGCGATCCGCGGGCTCCGCAAGCGCTTCGGCGGCCTGCTCGCGACCGATCAGGTCGACCTGAACGTCGTGGAGGGCGAGACCTACGCGATCATCGGGCCCAACGGCGCCGGCAAGACCACGCTGATCGGCCAGCTCGCCGGCGAGCTCCGTCCCGACGCCGGCGCCATCCGATTCGCCGGCCGCGACGTCACGCGCCTGGACGCGCCGCGGCGCTGTCGTCTGGGCCTGGCGCGCTCGTTCCAGATCACGTCGATCTTTCCCGACTTCTCCGCGCTCGCGAACGTGGCGCTGGCGGTGCAGGCGCATGCCGGCGGGAGCTTCCGGTTCTGGCGACCCGCCGCCGGCGAGCGGTCGCTGACCGAGCCGGCGCGCGCCGTCCTCGACTCAGTGGGGCTCGGCGGGCGCGCGGACGTGCTCGCGGCGAACCTCGCCCACGGCGAGCAGCGGCAGCTCGAGATCGCGATGGCGCTCGCGACGAAGCCACGCTTGCTCCTGCTCGACGAGCCGGTCGCCGGCATGGGCCTCGACGAGTCTCAGCGCATGGTGCGCTTCCTCGGCACGCTCAAAGGTCACGTCACGATCGTGCTCGTCGAGCACGATATGGATGCGGTCTTCACGCTCGCCGACCGAATCTCGGTCATGGTGTACGGCAAGATCATCGCGACCGGCACGCCCCGGGAAGTGCGTGGCAACCCGGACGTGCGCCGGGCCTATCTCGGCGAGGAGGTGCCGTCGCCGTGCTGACCGTGCACTCGATCGAGGCGGCGTACGGCGTGAGCCAGGTTCTATTCGGCGTGAGCCTCACGGTCGAGGCCGGCCGGGTCGTGACGCTCCTCGGCCGCAACGGCATGGGCAAGACCACCACGGTCCGCTCGATCATGGGAATCGTCAGGCCGAGTGCCGGGACGATCCGCTTCGACGGCCGCGCGATCCACGGCCTCCCGTCGTACCGGGTCGCGCAGGCGGGTCTGGGCCTCGTGCCCGAGGGGCGCCAGGTGTTTCCCAACCTCACGGTCCGGGAGAACCTCGTCGCGACGGCGGCGAACCGCGCCGGCGCCGCCGATCCGTGGACGATCGAGACGATCTTCGACCTGTTCCCGCAGCTGGCGGCCCGCGCGCGAATTCTCGGCGGCGCGCTCTCGGGCGGCGAGCAGCAGATGCTCGCGATCGGACGCGCTCTGCTGACGAACCCGCGCCTGCTCATCCTGGACGAGGCGACGGAGGGGCTGGCCCCGCTGGTCCGCGCCGAGATCTGGCGCTGCGTCGAGCGGCTCAAGGCGCGCGGCCAGTCGCTGCTGCTGATCGACAAGGACGTGGCGGCGCTGACGCGCATCGCGGACGCGCACTACATCCTCGAGAAGGGCCAGATCGTCTGGAGCGGAACGTCCGGCGAGCTGAGAGCGCGTGAGGACGTCCAGCATCGGTACCTCGGGGTGTGAGAGACTTCACGTCGTGAGCTGGATCGATCGCTCGTTCCCGACCTCCGCGACCCCGAGCGACCTCGTGGGGCGGGTGCTCGGGCTCAATCCCGGCATGATGACGGGGCCGGGCACCAACACCTACCTCGTCGGGCGGCGTGACCCGATCCTCCTCGACACCGGAGCCGGAGTTCCAGAATATCCGCCGCTCCTCGAGCGCTATCTCGCCCAGCGCGGCTGGGCGCGCCCGTCGCGAATCATTCTCACGCACCGCCACCCCGACCACCTCGGTGGTGTCTCGCAGCTGCGCGCGCGCTTCCGGGGCATCCACGTGTCGAAGATGATCTTTCGCGATACGTCGCTCCCGGAGTCGGTGCAGGACCTCCGAGACGGCCAGAAGGTCGAGGCCGACGGCGCGACGCTCATCGCCGTCCACACGCCCGGCCACGCGTCCGACCACCTCTGTTATTACCTCGTCGAGGAACGGGCGCTGTTCACCGGCGACGTGGTCCTGGCCGGATCCACGACGGTCATCCCCTCGGGCGACGGCGACCTGCTCGACTACATGAGCTCGCTGCGGCGGATCCAGGGGCTCGACGTCCGGCGAATCTATCCCGCGCACGGGCCGGTCATCGAGGACGGCCCGGGCCGCATCCAGGAGTACATCGATCATCGCCTGATGCGAGAGGGTCAGATCCTGACGGCGCTGGGCGACGGCATCGCGACGATCCCGGAGATGGTGAGACGGATCTACGCCGAGGTGTCGCCCGCGCTCCACCCGGTGGCGGCGCAGTCGGTGGAGTCGCACCTGAAGAAGCTCGAGCGGGAAGGCCGTGCGAGCGAGAGCGTCGTGCGCGACGCGCCCTCGCTGTGGCGGCTGGTCTGAGCTAGGCGCGCGCCCGGTCGACCAGCGCGGCGAACAGATTCCGGGCGGCCGGGTCCGCGGCCACCAGCTCTTCCGGATGCCACTGCACCCCGACGACGAACCGGGCCGGGTCCTCGAGCTCCACGCCCTCGATGATCGAGTCGGGCGCCCACGCCACCTCCGCGAGCCCGCGGCCGAGCCGCTTGATCCCCTGGTGATGGAAGCTGTTCACGTCGAGCTCGAGGGCGCCGAGGATGCCCGCCAGCCGCGAGCCATCCTGCACCTTCACATGGTGGGTCGGGACGTGCCGCGTTCCCGTCTGGCGGTGGACCTGACTGTGGTCCAGCGGTGAGCCGAGCTCGCTCGGGATGTCCTGGTGCAGGCTGCCCCCCAGCGCCACGTTGAGCACCTGAAGACCCCGACAGATCGCCAGGAGCGGAACCTCTTCCTCGATCGCCCAGAGCGTGAAGTCGATCTCGAGCCCGTCGCGCGCCTCGGAGACGTCCGAGGTCGTCGGGTGAGGGGCCTCCGCGAAGCGCTCCGGGCAGACGTCGCCGCCGCCGGTGAGCAGCACGCCGGCGAGACGTTTTCGGAACTCGCGACGCGCCGGGCCGCCGAGCTGCGGCGGGAGCAGGACCGGCACGCCGCCCGCCTGCTGGATCGCGTGGAGATAGGCCGCGTTGACGTACGCTCGCTCGGGATAGCTTGCCACGGTGACCGACGTCGACACGCCGATGAGGGGCGGATTCATCACGTTCAAGCGTAGCACGGTGCCCCTTGGCGGGGTCGGGCCCGGCGAGTATTATTGCCGCCATGAGCCTAGACTCCGTCAGCTCCCAGCAGAAGGCGCCGAGCCACACACCGACGTCCGCCCCTCAAGTGATCGGCACACGCTGGGCGGTGGCCGCGGGCCACCCGCTCGCCTCCGCGGCCGCGTCGCGCGTCCTGGCCGCGGGCGGCAACGCGATCGACGCCGGCGTCGCGGGCGGGATGACGCTCGGGGTCGTCCACTGCGACATGGTGAGCGTCGCGGGCGTGGCGCCGATCCTGGTCCACATCGCGCGCACCGGTCAGACGTGGCAGGTCTCCGGCGTCGGCCCGTACCCGCGCGCGACGACCGCGGCGCTGCTCCGCGAGCGGTACGCCGGCCAGATTCCGCCCGGGCTGCCGCGGACCGTCGTGCCGGCGGCGCCCGACGCGTGGTGCACGGCGCTCGAGCGATGGGGCACGATGTCGTTCGCCGACGTCGCGCTCGCCGCCACCGAGCACGCCGAGCGGGGCTTCGCGGTGTCGCCGTTCAGCGCGTACCAGATGGGGGCGAACGCCGACAAGTACAAGCGCTGGCCGTCGTCGGCCGCGCTCTACCTGCGCGACGGCCGCGCGTACCGCACGGGTGAAGTCCTCGTGCAGCGGGAGCTGGGCGAGACGCTTCGGCGGATGATGCGCGCCGAGGCGAAGGCAGGCGGCAGCCGCGAGGCCGGCGTGCGCGCGGCCCGCGACGAGTTCTACCGCGGCGAGACGGCGAAGCGCATCGCCGAGTTCCACCGAGCGGAGGGCGGGCCCCTGACGGCCGCCGATCTCGCAGAGTTCAGCGTCGAGGTCGGCCCGGCCCTGCGCACGGCGTACGACCGATACGAAGTCGCCGCGTGTGGCTTCTGGTGCCAGGGCCCGTCGCTGCTACAGATGCTGAATCTGCTGGACGGGGTCGATCTGAAGGCGCTCGGCCACAACTCGCCGGCCTACCTGCACCGGATCATCGAGACGATCAAGCTGGCGTTCGCCGACCGTGACGCCTATTACGGCGATCCGCACTTCGTGAAGGTCCCCGCCGAGGGCCTGCTCTCGAAGGCGTACGCCGCAGCGCGGCAGCAGCTCGTCAAGGAGCGGGCGTGGCCCGACATGCCGCCCGCCGGCGACCCCGAGCGCTTCGACGCCATCCGGCGCCGCGAGGCGGCGTTGCCGCTGGCCGGGGGCTCGCATCCGCTCCCGGACGGCTCGACCGACGCGCTCGACACCAGCTATTGCGGGGTCATCGACGAGGCGGGTAACGGCTTCTCGGCCACGCCGAGCGATCCCAACGCGGATTCGCCCGTCGTGTCCGGTGTCGGCTGCGTCGTGTCACCGCGCGGGTCGCAGGGCTGGCTCGATCCCGAGCACCCCAGTGTCGTGGCGCCGGGCAAACGTCCGCGCCTGACGCCGGCGCCGGCGATGGCGTTCGCCGACGGTCGACTCCTCATGCCCTTCGGCACGCCGGGCGGCGACGTCCAGCAGCAGGCGATGCTCCAGGTCTTCCTGAACGTCACGGTCTTCGGCATGGATCCGCAGCAGGCGATCGAGGCGCCGCGGGTCGCGTCGCGCAGTCACCCCGACTCCTTCTGGCCGCACGCGATGGCGCCCGGCAAGCTGGAAGCGGAGCGACGGATCCCACGCGAGACGCGCGACGGCCTCGTCGCGCTCGGTCACACCGTCGGCGAGTGGCCCGACTGGGAGTGGCGGGCCGGGGCGGTGTGCGCGGTCAAGGTCGGGTCGGAGAACACCCGGTGGGCCGGGGCCGATCCACGCCGCGGCGCGCACGCGATCGCGCGCTAGTCGGCGCCTCGGGGTCGGCGATCAGAAAACGGCGGGCGCCGGGATCGGCGTCGGCCGCGACGTCACCGGCTCTTCACGGATGGCCAGCGCCAGACCGGCGGCGATGAAGCCCATGAGCGCGGCGGACACGAACGCGATCTCGTAGCCGCCGGTCCACTCGTAGATCCAGCCCGCCAGCGCCGCGCCGAGCGCCGAGCCCACCTGATGCGAGAAGAAGATCCAGCCGGAGAGCTCACCGACCGAGTAGCGTCCGAAGATGTTCGCGGTGAGCGTCGTCGTCGGCGGCACGGTCGAGATGTAGTTCAGGCCGAAGATCGCCGCCCACAGGTGCAGTGACGGCGCGTTCCAGACGTAGAGCAGGAACAAGAGCGAGACGCCCCGGAAGAAGTAGAAGAAGGCCAGGGGTCCACGCCGGCCGAACCGATCGCAGATCCAGCCCGAGCTGATCGTGCCGACCACGTTCATGGCGCCCATCACGCCGAGCGCGGTCGAGGCCTGCAGCTCGCTGAAATTGTGCTCGAGGGCGTGCGGCATGAAGTGCGTGAGCACCATCCCGTTGGAGGTGTAGCCGCAGACGAAGAACGTCGCCATCAGGAGCCAGAACTGCGGGACGTACATCGCCTCCTGGATCCGAACGCGCTGCGACTTTTCCACCGCCGCTGACTGCGCCGCGGCCAGGGCCGTGCCCGTCGCGCCGTAGGGGCGCACGCCGCGCTCGGCGGGGTCGTCGCGGATGAAGAACAGCGCGATCGGGAGCACCACGACCAGGAGTGCTATGCCGAGCCAGAGATAGCTGGTGCGCCACCCGAACCAGATCGTCAGCGCCGACGCCAGCGGGATCATGACCAGTTGGCCCGCGGACATGCCGGCGGCGGAGATGCCGATGGCCATGCCGCGGCGGGCCTCGAACCATCGCGCGGCCACCGTCGATCCGGTCGTCATCGAGGCGCCGCCCGCGCCGAGCGCCATGAGGAACCCGGTCGTGACGTACACGTGCCAGAGCTTCTGCACGTAGGCGGCGCCGATCGAGCCGACGCCGAGCAGGAGGAGCGCGACGATGACGATCCACCGGGGACCCCAGCGATCGGCCAGGCGTCCCACCACCGGACCGGCGGCACCTAGCAGGAGCAACGAGATCGCCGCGGCGCCGGAGAGCGCGCCACGCCCCCAGCCGAACTCCGCCTCCATCGGTTTGATGTAGACGCCGAAGACCGACCGGATGCCCGACGCGGTCAGCATGCAGATGGTCACGGCACCCAGCACGATCCACGCCGGGTGCACGCGACGGATCGAGCTCACGCGCTTAGGATACCGGCTTCCGTCGTGGGGATTCACCGAATGAAGGCAGGGGACACCGAGCCGGGCAGCTGGCGGGCGTGCCAGCCGCCCAGCTCGGCTAAGAGCCGGCGACCGCGATCAGCTGGCCATCGCGGCGGCCACCTGCGGCCTGAGGACGATCGCGTCACCTTCCGCATCGACCGTGACGGTGTCGCCGTCGGTCAGCTCGCGCTGGAGCAGCTTGAGCGAGAGCGGATCCTGTACAAGTCGCTGGATGGTCCGCTTGAGCGGCCGCGCGCCGAACGTCGGGTCGTAGCCCTCGCGTCCGAGAACGCTCCGGGCGGCGTCCGTCACCTCGAGCTCGATCCGTCGGGCCGCCAGGCGGCGCCGGAGGTGTCCGAGCTGGATGTCCACGATCCGGGCGATCTCCTCGCGTCCCAGCGGCGCGAAGATCACGACCTCGTCGATCCGGTTGATGAACTCCGGCCGGAGCGTGTTCCGCAGCTCCTGCATGAGTAGCGGGCGGACCTTCTCGGGCCGCTCGTATTCGCGGAAGATGTGGCTCCCGAGATTCGACGTCATGATCACGACCGCATTGCGGAAGTCCACCGTGCGGCCGTGGCCGTCGGTCAAGCGCCCGTCGTCGAGCAGCTGGAGCAGGACGTTGAAGACGTCGGCGTGCGCCTTTTCGATCTCGTCGAAGAGGATCACCGAGTACGGCCGTCGGCGCACGGCTTCGGTGAGCTGCCCGCCCTCGTCGTAGCCGACGTAGCCGGGCGGGGCGCCGATCAGACGGGCCACCGTGTGCTTCTCCATGTACTCGGACATGTCGATGCGGATCATCGCGCGCTCGTCGTCGAACAGGAACTCGGCCAGCGCGCGCGCCAGCTCGGTC
>QHSI01000037.1 GCA_003221515.1 Candidatus Rokuibacteriota bacterium | reverse complement strand
GAGACGCCGTGGGGCACCAGCGCGTGATTAGTCCGGTAGCCGCTCGGGACGTACTCGCGGACGAGCCCCGCGATTGGATAGCCGAGCGCGTGCGGAATGTGCACGCCGGCGTTGCCGAAGCCGACACCCGCATAGTTGGCCGCCAGCGCCAGGTTCAGGCGCGCCTCGAGGTCGAGCCCGTTGAGCACCGCGCGGCGCAGGTACTTGCCGACGTACTCGATGGCCTTCTCGCACCAGATGTCGCTGGCCGGGTTGGCGCCGATGTACGCGGGGCGATCGGGTGGATGGTGCTTGGCCCGCGCGTTGTATGGGCGCGTCGTGTACGACTCGATCGCGTGCGTCAGGATGTCGGCGCCCGCCGCGGCCGTCACTTCCGGCGGCGCGGTGAGCGTGTTGAGCGGATCGACGATGCCGAGGGCCGGACGGAGCAGCCGGTGCGAGATACCGGCCTTCACGTGGTGGTCGAGCACGTGAGTCACCGCGACCGCGGTCGTCTCGCTGCCGGTTCCCGCCGTCGTCGGCACCGCGATCAAGGGCTTGAGCGGGCCCGGCACTGCCCGGCCCCGCCCCACCGGCTGGTTCACGTAGTCGAGCAGTGGGGCCGGAAACGTCGTCAGCAGATTCACCGCCTTGCACGTATCGAGTGCGCTGCCGCCGCCGACCGCGACGAGCCCGTCGAGCTCGCGCTGACGCGCGTACTCGGCGGCCTCCTCCATCGACCGGTCGGTGGGCTCGATCTCGACGCCGTCGTAGATATCCGCCTTGATCCCTTCCTCTTCGAGAAGCGTGCGGACGCGGTCGGGCAGCCCGAGCTCGCCGATGCGCCGGTCGGTCACGATCAGTACGCGCTTGAGCCCAAGCCGTCGCGCGTCGTACGCGATCTCGTCGGTCGCTCCGAGCCCGAACTTGATCGGCGAGGCTTCCATCACGAACACGGTTTCGGTCGGTAGGGTCACGCCCTTCATGGCTTCCTCTCTTTGTCGGTACGCACCGGTCGCCTCGCTCGTCGTCGGCGCACCGCGTCCGGCGAGATCCCAGCCCGGCGACGGCCCGCAGCGCGGACTAACCTTCGTAAGCGCGCCTCGGCCGGCGGGGCCCCAGCCCCGCGACGGCCTGCGGCGCGCACTGCCCGGATTATAATCGTCGCGGTGAGTCGATCGCCGCTCCCCGCCCCTGGCCCCCCGCCGGGCACGAAGTTCGGGGCGCTTCAGCACCGCGACTACCGTCGCTACTTCGCCCTCGTCCTTCTCAGCGCGACCGCCGACAACATCGAGCACGTCATCAGCTACTGGGTGATCTTCCAGGCGTTCCACTCGCCGACGCTCGCGGGGTTCGCGGTCATCAGCCACTGGGTGCCGTTCTTGCTGTTCTCCGTGTACGCGGGCGCGCTGGCCGACCGCTACGACTGCCGTCGGCTCATCCAGGTCTCGCAGGGGCTCTTCGCGCTCGCGTCGCTCGCGTGGGCCGTCCTCTTCCTCACCAGCGCCCTGCGGATCTGGCACGCGGCGGTGATCCTCCTGATCCACGGCGCGGCCGGCGTCATCGGTGTCGCGGCCACCCAGCTCATCATCTATGACATGGTCGGCCCGGAGCGCCTGCCGAGCGCGATTCGACTCAACGCCACCAGCCGCTACCTGGCGATCCTGCTCGGCCCCGCGGTCGGCGGTGGGATGATGCTGCTCCTGGGGCCTGGTCTGGGGCTCCTCATCAACATCGTCATCTATCTCCCGCTCACGATCTTCTTGCTCCGCACCCCCTACACCGGCCACCTCCGTGACGCCGAGGACAAGCGGCGACCCAACCGCTTCGGTCTGGCCGAGACGAGTCGCCTTCTGACCGAGGCGCGTTCGGACCCGCGGATCATCATGATGATCGTGCTCGGCGGCGCCACGTCGTTCTTCGTCGGCAACGCGTTCCAGGCCCAGATGCCGGAGTACGCGCATCACCTCGGGGCCGACGAGGCCGGCACCTGGTACAGCGTGCTGCTCGCCGCCAACGCCGCCGGCGCCATCATCGGCGCGGTGCTCCTCGAGAGCGTGTCGTTCATCCGGATCAGCGCGCGGACGGCGATCGGCTGCGCCGCGGTCTGGGGCGTGGGGATGGCGCTCTTTCCTGCGGCGCAGAGCTACCCGGCCGCGGTGGCGCTGCTGGTCCTCGCCGGGACCTTCAACATCGCGTTCACGTCGATGGCACAGACCATCATCCAGCTGCTGGCGCCGCCCCACCTGCGCGGCGGCATGGTGGGCCTCTTCAACACCGCGATCCTGGGCCTGCGCGCCGGCAGCGGCCTGACGGTGGGCGTCCTGGGCGCCGTGATCGGCGTCCAATGGTCATTGGCGGCGAGCTCGATCGTCGTCGTCCTGATCGCCCTCGCCCTACTCGTCGTCGATCTCCGCGCGCGCCCCCGCTTCGTCGGCTAACCGAAGCAGAACAATCGCGTTGGCTCGACACCCGCGATACCAGGCCGCGCCAAAGGGTCCAGATGCAAGGCGGCGAGGGCGCCAACGAAGCCGATGGGCCCTTTCGCGCGACCTGCCGGCTAGCTGATGGTGGCGCGGATACTGCCCAGGTGCTCTTCGATATGCCGCAGCAGAATGCCGCCAACGACCTGCTCGGCGCTCATCGGCGGCAAGCCGGCGATGACCGTGCCGCTCTTGGCGTAGTCGGCGTCGCTGAGCCCGCGCAGGACCGCCGCGGCCGCGGCCGCGCTCTTCTTGTGCAGCGCCACGGTCTCCGCCTTGGTGGCCTTGGCGTGCTCCTGGGCGTGCTTGGCGTTCATGTCGTGGAGCATGTCCATGGTGAAGTTCGGCATGGACTGCCCGCTGGCGACCGTCTTGACGATCCCGGCGATCGCCTCGTGCGCGCCCGCCATGTGATGGGCGACCACGCCCACCGTCCATTTCTCGGCCGACGTCGTCTTCTTCCAGTCGGCGTCGCTCAGACGCTCGAGCACCGTGGTCGCCTCCTGCGCCTTCACCTCGAACTGCTTCGCCAATGCCTCGCCCTTGGCAGCCATGCGATCCTCCTTTGTTACGATGTGATACCGCGGTCGGATCCTGTCGTTCGAATGATAGCGCGCCTCTCAAGGCAGTGTCGCGTTGGCCGGCGGGTCGAGCGCGTCGCGCGCGGCGGATGACGGGCCCATGATCGACTCCGATGTCCGCGCCGCGGCCCGCGGAGGCACGGTGCGTGCCCTGGTCGAGCTTCGCGCGCCGCTACGCGACGGCGCCGTTCATCGCGCTCGAGATCGATGCCGTGGCGCTCGCGCGGCTCGAGGCGATGCCAGCACTCGTCTCGCGGGTGCGCGTCGACAAGGTCGCTCGCCCCACCGACGACGAGGTGCCCCGCCGCTGATCGCGCAGCCCGAGTGACCCCGCCCTCACCGCACGGTGATATTCTTGCCGTGACTCTGGAGATGCCGACGCCGGCGGGGAGATACCCATGCGGGTGTACGCGTTCGACCTGATGCCGTGGCCGCACCTCACCGAGGCTTCCTACTATCCGGACCCGAACCGGCTCTTCGATCCGGCGCTCGGCCGGCAGGTCTACGACGAGCACTTCCGCCAGATGGAGCTCTATGAGGAGTGCGGCTACGACGCGATCTGCATCAACGAGCACCACGCCAAGCCGTACGGGCTCATGCCGTCACCGAACCTGGTCGCGGCGGCGCTCACCCAGCGGACGAAGAAGATCAAGATCGGCATCTTCGGGAACCTGCCGGCGCTGCACGCGCATCCGCTCCGGCTCGCCGAGGAGGTCGCTATGCTCGACGTGATGTCGGGCGGGCGGGTCATCTCGGGATTCGTCCGGGGCGTGCCCCAGGAATTCCTCGCCTACAGCCTTCCGCTGGCCGACGCGCGTCCCCGCATGACCGAGGCGTGGGACCTGGTCGTGAAAGCGTGGACCGAGCGCGAGCCGTTCGAGTGGCGCGGCAAGTACTTCAACTACGATCGCGTCTCGATCTGGCCGCGCCCGCTCCAAGAGCCGCACCCGCCGATCATCCTGCCGGCCGACAGCGACGAAGGGCTCGAGATCGCGGCCAGCCGGCGCGTGCCGACCGGCTCTGCGTATCGCACGGTCGCCCGCGCGCGTGCCGTCTTCGACCGCTACCGGGAGCTCGCGCTCAAGCACGGCTGGACCGCGACGCCCGAGGACTGCCATCTGGTTCGCCACGTCTACGTCGCGGAAACGAACGCGCGGGCCCGTGAGGAGGTCGAATCGCACCTCAACTACTTCTGGCAGAAGCTGCTGAGCTACCACCGTGGCTCGATGGCGCTGATGGGCCAGTCGCCGAAGACGCGCGAGCAGACCCAGCGAACCGAGGAGCTGCCGCTCTACGAGCTCGACTTCGACCTGTGCCAGAAGGAAGGGATGTCGATCGTGGGCGACCCGGACTACGTGATCCGCGAGATCCGCGCTCAGATGCGCGAGGTGGGGGCCGGCGTCCTGGTCGCGCTCCTGCAGTTCGGCTCCATGCCCCACGAGCTCACCATGAAGAACATCCGGCTCTTCAGCGAGAAGGTGCTGCCCACGCTCAAGCGCGGCTGAGTGGATGGACCTGTTACTCTTTCCACGAGTGCTGAGCGATCGCGATGGAGCCCACATCCGCTCTTGACAGTCGAGCGATCTGCCTCGACCCTCGATCAGAAGCCGTGAGGTCAGGGCCCCGCGAGTCGTGCGGCTAGAACATGATGGAAGCAACGGTCCAGAACGAGGCCCGCCTGGAGGAAGCTCGCGTGCTCGTCGAGCTCGGCGAGCTGACCCAGGCCGAGGCGGAGGTCGCGGCGATCCTCGAGGAGAGCGCCGACGACCTCGATACCCTCCGCCTGTTCTCCAAGATCAAGCACATGCGAGGCCAGCTCTCGCTGGCTCTCGCTTGCTACGCCCAGCTGCAGGCGCGCGGGACTAACCCCGGAGAGTCGGCTCGGCTCCACCTGGAGTCGATGCTGCGCATGGCTCAGGACCCCGAGCGCGGCGCCGGTGAGTTCCTCGCGGTGGGGCAGCGGCTCGTGCAGAAGCCCGCGGCGTACCTGGCCCTCGAAGAGGCGTTCCGGATGTACGTCGCGCGCCGCCCGCACGAGGCCCGGGCCGTGTGCCGGCGGGCGGCCGCGCGCTATCGTGAGCGCGACCCCGAGGTGTACCGGCTGTCGGTGCTCGCCGACGCGTGGATCAGCGAGCTCAGCGGCGACCTCGAGGCGGCCTGCGCGGCGCTCGAGCAGCTCGGACGGGAGCGCGGCTTCGAGGCCGATCTGGACCGGGTCACGACGCTCGTGGGCCTCTACGAGCTCATCGGGACGAGGGACAAGCTCGAAGCGGCCGTCAACATCTGCCGCTTTCTCGAGCGGAGCTTTGGTCCGCGGTTCGTCGCCGGGCGCCTGGCGCTGCTGGAACGCCGGCTCGGGCGAGAGGCGGAGGCGAGACGCTACGAAGAGCGTCATCTCGCCGCCTACCGGCGCTGGATGCACCGGCCGACCTTCACCGAGGTCGTGCGCGTCGCCGCGCGGCGCCTGCTGCCGCTCGAGCGGCTACGCTCGATGAGCTTCGTCGAGGGCGAGATGCCCGAGTCGGTCACCCCCGACGAGCGCGCGATCGCGCGGACGCTCGTGGGCGACGTGGCCGAGGCCGGGCGCATCCTGGCCTCCAACGTCGAGGTGCTCGACTTCAAGTGCCGCGCGAACCTCGCGACCTTGATGGAAGGTGAGAGCGACCGCGCGGTCTGGCTCTGCCTCCAGGCCCTCCGCTCCGACCCGGGCGATCCGCATCTGGCCGGCTGGCTCCTGGACGTGCAGGCGCGGTCGCCCCGCAAGGACATCGCGGAGGTGCTGCGCGAGCGGCCGATCGCCTCCCGCGTGCTGGCCGAGCTGGAGATCGCCGTGAAGACCGCCCCCGCCGACGCGCGGGTCTGGCGGCGCCTGGCGACGTTCTTCGGGCTCCAACCCGGCGGGCGCGAGCAGCAGATCCAGTTCGACGATCGCGCGGTTGCGCTCGAGCTCGCCGCGCAGGACCGCGCGCGCGTGAGCGGCAAGGTGCTGGCGGCGGCGGTCTATCGCTTCTTCGGGCGTCCCTGTGGGCTGATCCACGAGGTGTGGGCGACGCGCGAGATGCCGCCGGTCGGGCAGGCCGGCGGCACGCTACGGCGGGACGACATCCTCGGGGCGGTGACCGACGAGCTGAAGGACAGCGTCCGCAACACGTTCCTCGCCGTCCGCGAATACGCGCGCGCGAAGTTCCCCCACCGGACGCGCGACATCCTCGACTACAACTATTGCTACAAGGTCACCAAGGAGGACGAGCCCTCGAGCGGCGTGTCGGCCGGCATCCCGACCGGGCTCGCGTTCCTGTCGCTCTTCCTGCAACAGCCGGTGGCGGCGGACATGGTCTCCACGGGCACGCTGGTGGCCGACGCGCACGACGTGCTCACGGTCGGCCCCGTCGGTGACATCGAGCCCAAGGTGGACGCCGCGTTCCACCGCAACCTGACCACGATCGTCGTGCCCCGCGGCAATCAATCCCAGCTCGAGCAGAGCGCCCTCGTGCCGCGCGCGATCACGCGAGAGATCGTCCGCTTCGTGTCCGACTTCGACGAAGCCGTCCGCCTCGCCTTCGGCGAACCCCCGTTCAACTAGCCGGGGGCCGGGTGGGCGCCGCGCTGACCGGTCGGCATATGGTCAGTCGATGGGCTCCTGTCGAGCCGCCGAATCGTAGAGCACGATACTGGTGTTCGTCGCGACCACAAGGATGCTGATGGCTCCCAAGCTCACCGCCAGGGCTCCGAACAGCGCTTCGTAGCTTCCGAGCCCCTGGTACAGCAACGATGCGCCGATCGGCGCGAGCGCGCGGGCGCCGTTGGCGCCCATCGCCAGCGCCCCGCTGATGCTCGCGTAGTGCGCCCGACCGAAGATATCCGAGACCATGTTGGCCCGAGCGAGCGTCGACATGCCGTTCGCGGCGCCGAGCAAGAAGATGATCGGAACGACCGTGGGCACATGGCCGAGCATCGCCAGCAATCCGGTCCCCACACATTGAGCGATGAAGATACCGGACACGACCCATCGCGCCCCGAGCCATGCGGCGATCGGAACGAACGCCAGGCGTCCCGCGACCTGCATCGCGCCGATCCAGAGGACCCAGAAGACGGGATGCCGTAGCGCGGCGGTCAGGGCAAGACCAGGCACGACGAGCGGGCTTCCACTGTCATCTGCGCGACGCCGACCTGGCAGATGCGCTGGCGCGCGAAGCAGGAGGCCGTGGAGCGGAACCGTGGTGACAGCCAAGACGGCCGCCAGCACCACGAGCGCCTGACGCCATCCCACCTTGGCGAGCAACCACGCTTCGATCGGCATGAAGATCGTGCTGGCGAAACCAGCGACCAAGGTCACCACGAGAAGCGCGCGTTCTCGTCCGGTCGGGAACCACTGCACGACGGCGGCGAACGCGGGCTCGTAGAGCGTCGCCGCCATCGCAACCCCCATGAGCGTCCATACGACATACAGCGCGGCGATCGTTTCGACTTGCGACCAGGCGACCGCCAGGATGGTCGTGAGGCACGAGCCGAGCGTCATGAGGAGCCGCGCGCCATGGCGATCGAGCCATCGTCCGACGGGCACCCCCGCCACGCCGGACACCGCGAGACCGATTGAAAACGAGCCGGTCACCGCGATGCGGGAGACGCCGAGGTCTTGCTCCATGGCCGCCAAGAACACCGGGAAGCCGTAGAAAATGACTCCCCAGGTGATCGTTTCCGTCACGCAGAGCGTCGCGACGATGACCCAGCCGTACTCCCGTCGTGAGGAGCTCGCCGGCGGGTTGCCGACGATCCGACGGGACGAAGTCACCGAAGCGAGCGTGGTGTCATGACGAGCAGCACGACGTGCCCTTCGCGATCGTGAGCCCCTGCTGCGGCGAGGCCTGGGCCATGGCGGGTGCGCACGCGCACGAGGCTTCCACGCTCTCGACGTCGAGGTCGTAGTTGAGGTGGTACACCTCCCACTCGACGCCGTCCGGGTCTTTCACCCAGAACTTGTCCTGGTTGGCGTGGCAGCAGTCGACCCCCAGCTCTTCGGTCACCGCGAGCCCGATGTCCTTGACCCGCGCCAGCTGCGCCATCACCGTCTCGACAGAGTCCACCTGGACGCCCACGTGGTCGATGGTGCCGGCGCCGATGGGGCCGCCCGTCGAGAGGGCGAGATTGACCGGCGCCCATTCCGGCAGAAACTTCACGTACCCCGGCTTGACCTTGACCGGGTCCGCCCCCAGGAACTTCTGGTAGAACTCCCGGCTCTTGGCGAGATCTGAGACGTGCATGTGGAGATGGACTTTTGCGCTCATGGCTCCCCTAGCAGCACGCGGTGAGCAGACGCACCAAGGCGGTGACCGGCTCCCGCTGCACCGAATAGTAGATGTACCGCTCTTCCCTTCGGCTCTCGACCAGCCCGGCCCGACGCAGGATATCGAGGTGATGGGACAAGGTAGGTCCGGCGGCCTCGACGGCCTCCTGGATCTCGCCGACCGACATCTCCCTCCCGGCCTTCACCAGAAGGAAGAAGACCCGGAGACGGCTGACGTGCGCGAGCGCCTTGAAGGCCTCGACGTGGGTCTCGTCGGCCGACAGCTGCGCCAGCGGCCGGCGGGATATCGTCTTCATATTTTCAAGTATATGGAACTATCGAATCTTTGTCAACCCCCCCGACCCGGCCGACCGCGGGGTCAGCCAGCGGAAGAGGACGGTGGCGGACGCGGCCCCGATGAGCTGCGCCACGATGAACGCCGGCGCGTCCGACGGGCGAATTCCCGCGAAGGTGTCGGTGGCCGACCGCGCAAGCGTCACCGCCGGGTTGGCGAACGACGTGGAGGCGGTGAACCAGTAGGCCGCGGTGATGTACGCGGCTACCGCGAACGGAACCGCCGCGGACCTGAAGCGAGCACAGCCCCAGATCACCGCCAGCAGGCCAAACGTCGCGACGAACTCGCTGAAGGCTTGCGCCATCCCTGACCGGGCATGCCGGGAGGCGAAGAACAGCGGCGTCTCGAACATGGTGTGTGCCGCCGCCACGCCGGCGAATGCGCCGGCGATCTGCGCCGTGACGTAGAGTGGCACTTCGCGCCACGGGATGCCGCCCTGCGAAGCGTCGGCGAGCGTCACGGCGGGATTGAAGTGCGCGCCAGAGACGGAGCCGAACGTCAGGATCAGGGCCACGAGCGCCGCACCCGTCGCCAGGGCGTTCGCGAGAAGAGCGACGGCGACGTTGCCTCCCGCCAACCGTTCGGCCATGATCCCGGAGCCCACGACAGCTGCCAGCAACATGGCAGTCCCGACACCCTCGGCGGTCAGGCGCTGCGACAACCGGAAAGATTGCTCTTCTGTGACGGCCACGCGGGCCTCCCTTTCTCGGTCTACACTCCGGCAGGATCGCCGGTCGAGACTATATGGGAGGTGCCGCGTGAACAAGTATCGGCCGTTCGCGGACCCGTCGCGCGCCGACGGTACCGAAGAGGAGCGACTCGCCGTGTTTCGGCGCGTGCGGGACCAGATCGAGGCCCGACTGGCGGAGTGGCTCAACGAACAGTAAAGAGGGGAGAGGGTGGGGCCCGCTACCCGCCCCCTCCCCCGGCGCCCGCTTACTTCCCTACTCGAGCGCCTACCACGGCGTCGTCGAGATCGGGGCGAGACAGAGCGGGAACGTCTGGAGGATCCGGTTCGGATCGTTCGCGCGCTGCTCGCCCAGGCGCTGCTCGATCAGCTCGGTCGGGCTGTGATACAGGCCGCCGCCGAACGGAAACCAGGAAGCTGGGCCACCCCAAGCGGCCTGACCGAGACCCTGGAGGCTCTGCGGGAGGTACTGCTGGGCCTGAGGGCCGTACGGCGCGTACTGCAAGCCGAGACCACCGCCCATCGGCGACTGCGATCCTCCTTGCCAGAGCGATTGTTGCCCGAGCGGAATCATTCCCGGGATGCCCGCGTAGGGCGAGTGCTGGAAGCCCATCGGCCCCCCGCCGTAGAGGGACTGCTGCGGGAAGCCGAACTGCGGCTGCTGATAGCCGAACGGCAACTGCTGGAGCCCGAATGGCGACTGCTGATAGCCCATCGGCGACTGCGGGAAGCCGAGCTGGGGCTGCTGCTGGAGCCCGTGGACCGAGAGACGGACCTGATTCAGCGCGTCCGTCACCTGGGCGATGCGGTCGTTCAAGAACTGCAGTTTTCTGATGTCCACCTTAGCGTCCACCTGCCTTCTCCTTTTCTAGCCGCGCCGCAGTCGGCGGGGCCCAGGCCCCGCGACGACTTGCGGCGCGCACTACGCGTCGTGCCCCGGTTCAGCCGGGGCGCTGTGATCCCCGGCCCGTCAGGGTCGGTGATCAGTTGACGGAGATCGTGCGCACCTCGGCCTCCGGCGCCGAGACCCGAGGAATCCGGATCTCGAGCGTGCCCTCGCGCAGTCGCGCCTCGATGTGCTCGACCGCAGCGTGCGGCGGGAGCGGGATTACCCGGCGAAACGGGCCACGAGGCGATTCGTCGTAGAGCGGTCGAGCCTCTCCGTTGACTCGCGGCGGCCTGCGCTCGCCACTGACCTCGAGCAACCCGCGACTGACTCGAATCTGGATCGCGTCACGAGTCATGCCGGGCATATCGAGGCAGATCCACATCTCCGCGCGGGTCTCGAGGAGCGCCATCGGAGGCGTCCAGCGGGGCGTGGTGAGCTGCGCCTCGGGTGAAAGCTGTCCCAGGCTCAGAAGAAGCCGATCGACCTGCTCGGCGAGGTGGCGTTCCGGATCCCGTTCCGGCGGGATGGGGGCGTAGGGCACTTCGCGCGTGGGGGGCGCGTCTTGACCGGTGAGAGATCGATAGAACCTCTCCACCTGGCTGATGAGATCGTCGATGCGCTCAGTCGTCTGTTCCATGACTCTTCCTCCGCAAGCGTCGTAACGTGGTATCGGTCGGAGTGTGAGCAACGCGCTTGCCACTCGCGCGAGCGGCGTGGCGACGCAACGGCGAGCGGCCCGGATCAGCGCGAAATCGCGGCGGGACGGAAGGCTCGCGCGTCTCGGCGCGCGAGCCTTCCCAGATTCACCGGGGCGCGCCCGTGGGACGCCCGCGCGCAGTGGGATGTGGTCAGCGCTCGGAGAAGTGAGAAGTTTCGCCGCGTTGGGCCGTGAGGCCCACCGGCGGCGGCGTGAGGCAGGTCGTCTCACTCGACATTCGTCGAGAGCTCAGATCAAACGTCGCGGCGGTCGCGCGCGCCCAGCGAGGCTCGCCGACCCGCCACTCGCGGCGCAGGGTCGTCGGGACCGGCCGGCGCCCCCTCGGCGCCCAGGAGACGCTCGGCCTCTTCCATCCCGCCTTGCAAATCGCCGAGACTGGTCACCCGCCCGAGATCGAGGCCGATGGAGACGAGCGTGTCGGCGATCCCGTGGGACAGGCCAGTAACGATGATCGTCGCGCCGAGCAGCCGGCACGCTTCGATCGTCTTCAAGATCTGCTGGGCGACCTGCGGCGTCATCGTCGCGACGCCGGTCATGTCGATCACCACCACCCGAGCCCGGTTGATCCTGATGCTGCTCAAGAGCTCCGCGGTCAGCCGCTGGGCCCGCTGGGCGTCGATCTGACCGATGACGGGCAGGATGAGCAGGCGGTCGCGGATGCGGAGGACCGGTGTCGATAGCTCGCGGATCACCTCTTGATGACGACGGAGTGACTCGTCCGCCATTCGTCGATCAGTGACGTCTTCAGCCGAGACGAGGATGCAGTCGACGCGATCGTTCGTCGAGTGCTGGAAGGGCTCGGCGTGACAGCGGAGCCATCGTCTCGCACCGTCCTTCCCGACGATCCGCAACTCGAGCGAGACGCGCTCACCCTTCAGGAGGCGTTCGCCCATTTTCGCGCCGTCGGTCAACGTGTCCAGATCGAGCAGGCGCCGCCACTCGAATGGGCCGTTGAACTCCTCGGCCATGTAACCCGTCACCCGTCGGAACCCGTCGGTCGCCGATTCCAGGACGGCGCCGCCCTCCGGCTCGAGGCGCACGATGACCGCGAAATCCGAGGTGAGCTCGGCAATCGCGCGATGCAGCTCCTCGCTCTCCTCGAGCGCCTCGTGCGTCCGCACTCGATCCCGGGCCTCTTCCAGGCGGCCCTGCTCGGCCCGTCGGCGATCCGCGGCGGCAGCGGCCAGGGCGAGCGCCATCAACGTGATCACGCTCATGTAGGCCTGCAGGGACAGGAGCACCACCCGCGGCGCCTCGGCCGCGAACGGACCGACGTCGCGCACCGTGGCCCAGAGGGCGATCGTAGACATCGCGAGCGCCGTCGTCGCCGCCTCGCGGGGTCCGAATCGGAAGGCGATCCAGACGATCGGCGGGATGACGAGGAACTCGAGCCGCTGGACCGGCGCCGGCAGCCAGCTGCTGAAGACGATCCCGGCCACGCCGACGGTCACCAGCACGAGAATCAAGACCTCCACCCATCGAGCGCGGGTCCCACGCAGGGGAAAGCCGGCGCTCCAGAGTAGGATCGGCGGCGCGAAGATCAGCGCGCCGGCGGCGTCTCCGAGCCACCACGTCGCCCAGATGGCGCCGTAGTCCGCCCAGCTCGCGTATCCGGCCAGCGCCAGCGTCGTCACCCCAACTGAGGCGCTCACGGTCGTGGCGGCGAAGGCGGCGAGGCCGGTGAACGCGAAGACGTCCAGGGGGCGGCTGAACGTCGAGCTCCCCCGCGCGAAGCGCGTCACCAGGTAACAGCCCACGGCGCCCTCGAGGGTGTTGCCGAGAGCGATCCCGATCGAGGTCGCGATCGATCCCTCCGTCGTGACGTTGACCAGGAAGGCGGCGATGAAGATCGCGGGCCACACGCCGTACCCGAGCCGGAGAAACGCCGCGAGCGCGATGCCGGTCGGCGCCCACACGGCCGTCGCACTCGGATGCACGACCGCGAGCGACAGGCCGAGCTTGCCGGCCACCACGTAGGCAGCCGCCACGGCGAGAGACAGGAGGACGCCGCGGAAGCGCTCCACCAGCAGCACTCTAAGCCTGATTGCCTCGACGGTCGACTCCCTCTACGGTCGCGGTGGGGGCTGCCAATCGAGACGAACCCGGTGTCCGCGGATCGCACCCGACCGTTCACGGGCAAGGAGTTTCTCGAGTCGCTCCGAGACGGGCGCGAGATCTGGATCTACGGCGAGCGCGTCGAGGACGTCACGACCCATCCGGCCGTCAGCGGCTGGAAGCACTGGCCCGACACTGGGCCGAGCACGTCCGAGCCCTCCAGACGGCCGCCCGGGTCTGACGGTGAGCCGACCGTTCCCGGACGTGTACCGTCACTGTCGCTCGCCGTCCGATAGACTCGACGCATGCGCGTCCTGCGCCTGGCGCTGCTGATGGGCCTGCTGGCGGCGCCGGTTCTCGCGCACCACGGATCCGACACCGAGACGACCACGAGCGTTCTGTGGTCGGCACTCGCGTTCGCCGGGCTCGCGCTGCTGGTCGGCGCAGTCGTCGCCGTCGTCGTCAGGCTCTTGACGAAGGGCGGGTAGCGGTCAGAGCTCGGGGACGTCGACGGTCTGGCCGCGGCTCGCACTCCGCCACACCGCCTCCGTGAACTCCATGTAGCGCACGCCGTCCTCGAAGGTCGTCCGAGAGACCTTCTCGAGGCCGCGGATCGCGTTCACGAACTCTTCCTCGACGCGCCAGCCGATGCGTCGCTCGGCGGGAATCGGGATCTCGCGGAGCTCCTTCTCGCCGCGCCGCCCGCCCGAGGCCCGTTTGGCGTCCGACTCGACCCGGAGTGTTCCCTCGGTGCCGAAGATCCACACCTCGCTGGACGGCGCCAGCGCCGTCACCGTACTGAAGCGCAGATGAGCGACGGCGCCGTTGGCCATCGCGGCCAGGATGTCGACGTGGTCGGGCACCTTCACGTCCTGCCAGACACCGACCTCGTCCTTGCGCCGCGGGACGGCGATCTTCGTCATCGCGGTGACGCGGCGGGCGGGACCGAGCCAGCGCATCAGCGCCTCGTACCAGATGCCCATCGTCATCACGTTGAGGCCGCTCAACGCGGCATCCTGCCGCCAGTGGAGCGGCTCGTTCGGGTCGACGAACCGCGCCTGGTTGGCCTGGATCTCGATGGCGAGGGTCTCGCCGACGTAGCCCTCGGCCAGCAGCGCCTGCACCGTCGAGTCGACCTCGAGCGTGTTCGGCGCCGGCACCAGCTGGGCGACCAGATGCGGCGCCCGGCGCGCGGCGTCGAGCATCCGCCGTCCCTCGGCGGCGTCCACGGCCATGCGCGCCTCGCACAGCACGTGCTTGCCATTTTCGAGAACGGCCCGCGTGATCTCGCAGTGCGTGTTGGGCCAGGTGCCGATGCAGACCGCGTCGATGTCGGAGGCGTGCACGAGCTCGCGCCAGTCCCCGTACACCCGCTTGACGCCGAACTCGGCCGCGATGCGGTCGCCCGATTCCTTCGTCCGGTTGGCCACCGCCGTCAGCTCGATCCCGGGCTGCGCTCGAAGCTTCGGGATGTGATGCTTACGACTGTTGGCGCCGGCGCCCACGAACCCCACGCGGATCGTTTGGTTGGTCATGGAGCGGCATGGTAGCACCGTGTTAGGATCTGATCACCATGGCCCATAAAGGTATGACCTTCGGCATCTTTCTGGCGCCGTTCCACCGCGTCGGTGAGAATCCCACGCTGGCGCTCACCCGCGACATGGAGCTCATCGAGTGGCTCGACTACCTCGGCTACGACGAGGTGTGGGTGGGCGAGCACCACTCGGCGGGCTGGGAGCTCATCGCGTCTCCCGAGGTCTTCATCGCCGCCGCCGCCGAGCGCACGCGCCACATCAAGCTCGGCTCGGGCGTGACGAGCCTGCCCTATCACCATCCGTTGATGGTGGCCGAGCGCTTCGTCCAGCTCGACCACATGACGCGCGGCCGCGCGATGCTCGGCTGCGGCCCGGGCGCGCTGGTGTCCGACGCGTACATGATGGGCATCGAGCCGGTCATGCAGCGGCCGCGTATGGACGAGGCCCTGGACGCGATCATGCTGCTGCTGAAGTGCGACGAGCCCGTGACGATGAAGACCGACTGGTTCGAGCTGCGCGAGGCGCGCCTGCACCTGGCGCCCTACACCGAGCCGCACTTGGAGATTGCGGTCGCGAGCGTGATGACGCCGGCGGGGGTGATCGCCGCGGGTCGGCACGGGCTGGGCGTGCTCTCGATCGGCGCCGGGCTCCCGGGCGGACCGGACGCGCTGGCCGGCCAGTGGAAGATCGCCGAGGAAACCGCGGCCAAGCACGGCAAGAAAATGGACCGCAAGAAATGGCGCCTCGTCGTGAACGTGCACGTCGCCGACGACGACGACGAGGCGCTGCGCCACGTGAAGAAGGCCGAGCGCCACGAGACCGTGACCTACTTCGAGGAGACGCTCGGTCGTCCGCCGGGCCGTATGGACGATCCGCTGACCGAGGGCGTGAAGATGGGCACCACGCTCGTCGGCTCGGTCGACACGGTCGTGCGCGGCATCGAGCACCTGCAGCGGCAGAGCGGCGGCGGTTTCGGCGGCCTGCTGTTCCGTGCCCACGAGTGGGCCACCCGCGAGCAGACGCTGCGGAGCTACGAGTTGTTCGCCCGTTACGTCATGCCGCGCTTCCAGGGATCGCTCGACACGATTCGCGGCTCGAACGACTGGGCGCGCGGGAACCGCAAGACGATCTTCGGTCCGAACGTGGAGGCGATCCGCCGCGCGTACACCGACGCCGGCCGCGAGGCCCCCGCCGAGTTCAGGCAGCGCACGTCCGGAGCGCGGGAAGAGTAGAGCCGGCCCGACCCCGGCGCTAGGCGAACGGGGTCTTGCTGACGGCGTGCGCCTGGAGCGCCGGCAGCACCTTGCTGCCGAACCGGTGGATCTGCTCCAGGAACATCTCCTGCGGCATCGCGCCGCGGTTCATTCCGACCAGCACCGTCGCGGCGCCGGCGTGGTCGGCCGCCGCGATGATCCGCTCGATCACCTCGCCCGCCGTGCCCCAGGGCAGGTGCTCCGCGTCGCGCTCGATGTCCGCCATGGTCATGTCGCGGTAGCGCTCGCGCGCGCCGGATACGGCGTGCATGTTCTCCGGGCGCACGTAGTCGAAGGAGCCGGCGCCCAGGTAGCCCGCGTCCCGCTGGAGGCTGGCCTCGGTGATGTTGCCGTGGCTGAACAGCGTCTGGTTGAAATAGAGGAGATAGGGTCCGGCCTCGCGCACCGCCTGCGCCTTGCTGTCGGCGACGTAGACGGGCGCCTGGATGATCAGGTGATCCGGCGTGAGTCGGTGCCCGTGGCGGGTCAGACACTGAGCGTAGTAGCGAATGATGTCCTCGCGCAGGCCGCGGATCGGCGCCAGGCCCGGTGTGATCGGGATGTCGTGACGGCCCGCCCACTCGATCGTCTCTTTGCTGCCGGTGACCGGTACCCACACGGGCGGGCGCGGCTGCTGCACGGGCCGCGGCCAGATCGCCACGTCGCGATACGACCAGAACCGCCCCTCGTAGGAGAAGACCTCCTCGGTCCACGCGCGGGAGATGATCTCCCACGCTTCCTCGAAGCGGGCCCGCGAGTCGGACAGCGGCACGCCGTACACGTTGTGCTCGCGCGGGATCCCGCGGGCAAATCCGGAAACGATGCGGCCGTTGGACATGCAATCGAGCATCGCGAGCTCTTCGGCCAGGCGGAGCGGATCGTGGAGCGGTAATAAATTTCCGTAGACGAGGAGCTTGAGCCGCCGCGTCCGCTGCGCGGCGGCGGCCGCCAATAAATTCGGCGAGTTCATCAGGCCGTAGGGCGAGGTGTGGTGCTCGTTGAAGCCTACCCCGTCGTACCCGAACCGATCCATGGTCTCCCACGCCGTCAGGTGCTCGGCGTAGGTGCGCACGGCCACGTCGGGCTTGAAGTGCCGCGCCGGTAGCGGCCAGGGAAGCTCCTTGCCCACCTTCAGGTGATCCAGGTGCTCGTCGTAGGGCACGAGGTCGAAGACGAACACTTTCATAGGCGGCAAGTATGCTACACCATGGATTGGGAAAGGAGATCGCCATGACCGAGACCACCGGATACACGCTGGACCAGTTCCTCGCCGACACGCGGGCCGCGATCAAGACCAAGGGCGTCCCGGCCGGGCTCGCCGAGATCCGCGACCACCTCGAGAAGCTGCTCCGCAATCCCG
>QHSI01000163.1 GCA_003221515.1 Candidatus Rokuibacteriota bacterium | reverse complement strand
GGCAGGACTCGTGCGACTCGTACAGCAGCTGGCCGAACTGTTTCAGGCGTCCGCGCGCCAGCAGCTGCGCGCCGAAGCGCGTGCGCGCGGTCTCGCCCACGACGTGCACGGCGCGCGAGCGCAGCGGCTCGGGGAGTGCCCGCTTGAGCCGCGCCAGCCAGGCTGCCGGCCAAGCCGCGAGCCACATGAGCTCGGGCAGCTCGAGCTTCAAGCGCGCGACAGCCGCCTCGCACTCGGTGCGCCGCCGGTTCAAGGCGCCGGTGGCGAGGTCGTGCCGCACCCCCGTGTCGACCAGCAACAGGCGCCCGCGGAACGGGATCTGACGCGTTTCGGCCGAGGCGCACTCGATCAGCAGCGCGTGGCCCGGCGTCGCCAGCGCCGCGATCGTCTGATCCATGATGCCGCAACGCACCCCGACGTGATCGTGCTCGGCGCGGAACGCGATTCCGGCAATCTGGCGCGCTCTTAACGGAACCCGCGCCAGCGTGGCCAGCGCTTTCGCGGTCGCGACGGTGAGGGCCGCCGATGACGAGAGCCCCGCCCCGATGGGGACGTCGCTGGCGACTGCGATGCGTGCCCCACCCGCTGGCGCCGCGCCTACGGTGACGAGCTCGCGCATCACGCCCGCCACGTAGCCGCCCCAGCCCCAGCCCCCGGCCCGGTTCTCCCGATAATCGATCCGCTCGAATCGGCCATCCCTCGTTGAAACGATCTCCAGCAATCCCGAGTCAGCAGCTCCCGCAACGACCGTCGTGCGCACCCCGAGCGCCACTGGGAGCACCGGTCCCCCGTTGTAATCGGTGTGCTCGCCGATCAGGTTCACCCGCCCCGGGGCGGACGCTGCGGCACGGGGGGCGACCCCGAAGGTCGCTCGGAACAATGCGGCCGCTTTCATGCGCCTGGGTTTGACAAGGGTTGGGGCCAATGCTACCCTGTACGGGCTTCGTCCACCACGTCCTCATTCGGCTTCCGGAGACAACTGTATGCGGCGGTACGCCTTGTCGGCACTGTGCCTGTCGTTTGCCGCGGTTCCGGCCCTGCTGGCCGCACAGGGGTTCGGCATCTACGAGCAGGGGACCTGCTCGATGGGACGTGCCGGCACGGGCGTCGCGGCGCCGTGCGGCGATGGCTCGGCTATTTTCTTCAACCCCGCCGGGCTCGCGGGACTGAAAGGCGGCCATGCCACGATCGGCGTGACACTGATCAACGTGGACGGCGGCTTCACGGACGACATCTTCCAGCGCACCAACGACTTGGACGACCCGCTGATCCCCCTCCCCCAGGTCTACATCAGCTATGCTGCCACGCCCAAGCTGGGCGTCGGGGTCGGTTTGTTCGCTCCGTACGGGCTCCGGACGGAGTGGCCCCTGTCGTTCGACGGGCGTTTCGCCGGCTACAAGAACGTCATCCGCTCGGTGTACATCCAGCCCACCGTGGCTTATCAGGTCACGCCCTGGCTTTCACTGGGTGCTGGGCTCGACATCGTGAGGGGCAGCGTCGAGTTGAACCAGCACCTTGACCTCGCCGAGGCCCCCGTGCCGACCGCGATCCTGCCCCCGCCTGCGGGTGCCCCTCCGTATGTCTTCGGGCAGTTCGGAATCGCCCCCGGCACCGACTTCGCGAACACACACCTCGAGGCCAGCAAGACGACCGTCACGGCGCACTGGGGCGGCATCATCAAGATCAACGACAAGCTGTCGATCGGCGGTCGTTATCTGATGCACGCCAAGTTCGATTATTCGGGCACGGCGACGTTTGCGCCGGTCGCGACCAACTTGATCGTTCCGGCGACGATCGCGGTCGGGCCGCTGACGATCCCGGCCGGGACGCCGATCGATGTGCTGCTGGCGTCGCCCCCGCTCGATCTCTTCAACACGGTGCTCACCTCTCAAACGGTGACCACGTCGATCACCAACCCGGAGCAGGTAGTGTTTGGATTGGCTTACAAGGTCAACCCGGCCTGGACTGTATTCGGCGACTACCAGTTCACACGCTGGGGCAAGCGGTTCTACGCGATCAATATCGACTTTCAGAATGCGCTTGTGCCCGACCGCGTGCTGTACGAGCGCTACCGCAACACGAACGGCTTCCGTGTGGCCGCCGAATGGGCGAAGAACGCGAAGTGGACGTTGCGCGGCGGGTACTTGTATCATCAGGGCGCCGCGCCTCCCGAGACGGTGACGCCGCTCCTGCCAGAGGGCAACCGCAACGAATTCACGGGTGGGTTCACGGTGAAGCTGGCGTCGAACATAACGGCGGACCTCGCCGCCCAGTACATCAAGCAGAACGATCGGCGTGGCCGCACCCGCGAGCCGATCTTCAATCAGGTGCCGACCACCGGGCTGAACACCGGAGTCTACAACTTTCACGCAGAGCTCTTCGGGCTGTCGCTCAGCTACGCGTTCTAAGGGAGCCGACGATGATGCATCGCCGTGTCTTACTTGCCGCCGGCCTGAGCCTCGCGCTCGCGGCGGCCTGTCATCAGGATGAGCTGTTCACGTCGCCGGTGCCGGCGTACGCGGGCGGGGCCATGTTCCAGCGCTATGTCGCGATCGGAAACAGCATCACGGCTGGGTGGCAGTCGGGCGGGATCAACGATTCGTTACAGAGGCTCGCCTATCCCGTGCTGGTCGCCGCGGCGATGGGCGGCGATCGGTTCTATTACCCGAGTCTGACGGCGCCCGGGTGCCCTCCGCCGTATACCAGCATCTTCACGGGCGCACGGCTCGGCACCGGGTCGACCGGGACGACTTGTTGGCTCCGCAGCCCCAACATCCCGCCCTACATCAGTAATCTCGGCGTGCCATACGCCTTCACCTCTGACCCGCCTCGCAACGGCGGCCCGATCACGCCGATCAACCCTCTCGCCCAATTGATTCTCGGAGGGCGCACGCA
>QHSI01000036.1 GCA_003221515.1 Candidatus Rokuibacteriota bacterium | reverse complement strand
TGGGATCACGACGGCGCGTGTGAGGAGGGCGCCGTGGCATGTTGTCCCTGGTGCTTCCCGATCGCGGACGCGGCTCCGGCGCCGGGAGCACGACGTGGACCGCACTTTCACTTCTGCCCGGAATGCACACAGAATTGGCAACATCATGAGCCCTGCGCCACGCCCCTACGCGCGGTGTTGCCCGACTGTACGGGGTGTCGTGAGTCGAGTGGCGGACGCTCGCGCGGGTTCTCGTCGTCGCCTCCAGATGTCTCTCGCCCTGTCTCTGGCCCTGTCGCTCGCCGCGATTTCGTGCGCCGCGCCCGCGTCCTCCGGAAGGTCGTCGTACCCGTCACGATCGCCGCTGGCGTGATCGTCGCGATCCCCCTGCTGGTCTTGACGTCATCGTTCTTCTGGAGCCGCGCGCCTCGCAATGTCGCTCGCGTCCCCGAG
>QHSI01000035.1 GCA_003221515.1 Candidatus Rokuibacteriota bacterium | reverse complement strand
GCGGCGCGAAGGGCGGCTAGCGCCAGCCGCCGGACAGCTCGCGGCGCGAATCGCGCCGCCGAGCGAGGCAACGGTGGCGCCGACGCCCCCGAGCGAAAGCGTGACGGCGGTCCTGGCCGGGCCCACGCCGACGGTCGCATCCGTTCCAGGAGCACTTTCCCGAGGCGGAGGCGCTGCGCTCGATGCCCTGCTCCCCGGCCCCCGACGGTTCGGCAGGACGTCGCCACCGCGTAGCGATCTGCCCGAGTGGTCCTCTGAATCTCCCCGCTGGGCCAGAGCGGCGATCTCGGTCCTGATGCGCGCGGTCGTCGATATCAGACCCTCGCAACGCCGGGAGGTTCAGCCACCACCGCGCCGGGGCTTCATCGTCGACGAGCTCGGACACATCCTCACGAGCGACCATCGCCTCGGCGACGCCACCTTGTACGAGGTGACGCTCTCGGATGGCCGAACGCTCGGGGCAACCGTGGTCGCCCGCGACCGGCTGAACGGCATCGCGGTCCTGAGGCTCGCGCGGCGCGGAGCGCCGGCGATCCCGCTCGGCGAGTCGGCCGCCCTCGCGGTCGGCGATCGCGTGCTCGCGATCAGCAGCGAAACTGGCGCCGACCGCACGCCCGCCGCGGCCACCGTGTTGGCGACGGGCGCCGGCACCGGCGGCAACCTCGCGATCGATCTGACGCCGATGCCAGAAGGCGTGGGCGGGCCGCTTCTCAATCACCTCGGCGCCGCGATCGGCATCCTCATCGAGAGTGCGCCCTCAGCCGCATCGCAGCGAAGGATGACATACGCCGTGCCGATCGACCGCGTGAAGGCGCTACTCAGGAACGCGCGCCCGCGCCCGATGGCCGATCTGCTGGGTGTACCCGAGGGGCGGTGAGCGCCGGTCAGCGCGTATTGACGATCTTGTCCCACATGTCGGCGTACTGCTGCCGGTACTGGGGCCAGATCTTCTCCTCGGCGATCTTCCGGAAGGACGCCACGTCGGCATTGGTGGCCGGAAGATCGAACCTGGTGCGTCTGCACGGACTGGGACCTCACCTACACCATCGTCGGGGGCCGTAGCGACCTGGCGCTCGCGATCGACAACGATGCGGTCCTCGAGTCGGTGAAGTTGTCGCGCCGGGCTCCCTATGGACGCCACCAGTAGCCGCTACGCCCTCGGCGGCGGCATACAGGTCGGGAGGCTGGAGCCGACCTCGCCCATGGTCAAGAATCGGCCTACACCGCTCATCAGACAGGGAGGGAAGCCCATGGCGCTGAAGCCGATCGCCTACGTCCAGGCTGCGTGGCACACCGACATCACCGATCACTGCCGGACGGCGTTCATGGCCGAGATGGCGAAGCACGGATACGGAACGGGCGACGTTCAGTTCTTCTCGGTACCCGGCAGCCTCGAGATCCCACTGATGGCCCGGAAGCTCGCTCAGACCGGCCGCTACGCGGCGGTGTGCGCCAGCGGCCTCGTCGTCAACGGCGGGATCTACCGGCACGACTTCGTGGCTCAGGCAGTCCTACAGGGCATCATGCAGACTTCGCTGGAGACCGAAGTCCCGGTCCTGTCCGCCGTGCTCACACCGCATCATTTCCACGAGCACTCGGCGCACGAAGAGTTCTTCAAGCAGCACATGCTCACGAAGGGAAAGGAGCTCGCGGAGGCGTGCGTGGCGATCATCGGCCAGCTCGCCGCCGTCGCCTGACGGACTACCAGAGCCGCTGGCTGGCCAGCCGCGCCCCCTCCGCGAGCATGCGGAACTTCTCCCACATGATGCTCGGATGCACGCGCGCGGTCGCGACGCCCTGCGCGAATCCGCAGTCGACCCCGGCGATGACGTTCTCGCGCCCCACCAGGCGCGCGTAGCGCATGATCCGCTCGGCCACCAGCTCGGGATGCTCCACGCAGTTCGTCGTGTGCGCGATGACGCCAGGGATGATGATCTTGCCCGCCGGGAACTTGACGCTCTCCCAGACGTGATATTCGTGCTCGTGCCGCGGGTTGGCCGCCTCGAGGGAGAAGGCGCCCGCGTTGATCTGGAGGATGACCGGCGCGATCTCCCGCAGCGGCGCGTCGGTCGTATGCGGCCCGTGCCAGCTGCCCCAGCACATGTGATAGCGCACGCGGTCTTGCGGTAGTCCGGCCAGGGCGTGATTCAGCGCCTCGATCCGCACCGTCGCGAACCGGCGGTACTCCTCGGGGGTCGGCGCCGGATCCATCGAATCGTACTCGGTCACCATCCGCGGATCGTCGATCTGCAAGACCAAGCCGGCGTCGACGATCGTACGGTACTCGATCTTCATCGCGTCGGCGATGGCGTAGAGGTACTCCTCTTCCGTCTTGTAGAAGTGGTTGCCGCGCTGCAGCTCGATCGTCCCCGGCGCGACCGCCGGGATGAACGCCTCCTCGAAGCGCTGACCGGCGAGCGCCGCCTTGAAATTGGCGATGTCGGTTTGCACCGCCGCCTGGCCGCGGTACGTGATAGGCCCGGTGCACACCGTGTGGCGCATCTGGAGCTGGGGCTGGCCGGTCGAGGTCGGCGCATTCTGCGAGCTCCCCTCGATCTCGTCGTACGCGTCGGCGAATCGCCTCCGGTCGCGGCTCCGGGTGGTGCCGCCGCCGCGCGGCGCCAGGTCCGTGCGCAGCTCGAAGCCGGTGAGCCGATCGGTGATGTACTGCGAGAAGCCGGTCTTCGAGTACTCGCCGTCGCTCGGCACGTCGATGCCGCACGCGGCCTGGAGGCGCACGGCCTCGGCGACGTGACGGCCGAGCAGCGCACGCTCGCCCTCGCTGAAGGGCTGCCCGTCCGCCTTGCGTTGCAGAGTCTCGACGACCTCCTTCGGCCGGACCAGGCTGCCCACGTGGGTCGTGAGGATTCGGTTCTGACTGCGCTTCATCGCACACCAAGCCTTTGGAGCCGAGGCAGCACTTCAGCGGCGAAGTACGGCAGCTCCTTCAGATAGTCCACGAAGTTGATGGCCAGTCCGTCGAGGCCCGCCGCCTGGAGCCGGGCGAACTCGCGCACGACCGCGTCGGGATCGCCGATGACACAGTAGGAGCCGCGCGCGAGCGCCCGTCGCGCGAGCGGATTGTGGCCGCTGTGCACCAGAAGCTGAGGATCCGTCTGCCGGCGCCCCTCTTTCGCGTGCAGGCCGGCCAGATACCCGATCGCGTCCCAGTCGGCGTGATCGACGACGTGCTCGAGGTAGTCATCGGCCTCCTTCTGGGTAGGGCGACAGACGATACCGACCGGCGTCCACACCTGGATGTCGCGCCCACGCTCACGCGCCAGTCGCTTGGTCTCGGCGATGCGCGGGGTGCTGGCCTCAGGGGTCTCGACCGCATCGAAGTGCAGGTCCGAGTGGCGGATCGCGAACCATCGTCCGGCCTCGGAGCTGCCGGCATTCATCATCGGCGGATCCGCGTCTCCAAAGGGCCGCGGCGCCCCCTCGACGGCGTGGAGCTGGTAGTACGCGCCCTCGTAGTCGAAGCGGTCTTCGCCGGCCCAGATCCGCTTGACGATGCTCCACCACTCTTCGCCCTGCGCGTAGCGGGCGTCGTGCTCCTTCTTGGTCACACCGAACATCTGAAACTCGTCTTCGTTCCAGCCGCAGACGATATTGACCCCGAGACGCCCGCGGCCGATGTGGTCCCCGGTGGCCATCTGCTTGGCCGCCACGAGCGGATGATGCAGCGGCACGTGGACCGTGCAGAACACGCGGAGGCGACGGGTGGCCGCGAGCAGGCCGCACGCCCAGGCAATCGACTCGAAGCTGGACCCGTTCGGGTTGGATGCGCCGCCATACCCTCTCCACCGCGCGATCGGCACCATGCACTCGATCCCGATCTCGTCAGCCATCTGCGCCAGCCGGAGATTGTTCTCCCAGCTGGCGTCCCAGCGCTCCGGGAGCGAGGCGTAAGTTCTCCCACTCGAGCAATTGGCGCCGAAGAGGCCGAGGCGCAGACGGTTGCCGTTCACGAGGGGGAGGATAGCTCAAGTTCTTGACCAGGGCAGCGGCCTGTCCTAGCGTCCCTGGCATGGAACTATACGAGGTGCTACGGACGACCTTCGCCGCTCGGGAGTTCACGGCGGATCCCCTGCCCGACGAGGTGCTGGCGAGGATCCTGGATCAGGCGCGCTTCGCGCCGAGCGGCGGCAACCGTCAGGGCTGGCGCGTGATCGTCGTCCGTGACCACGGGACGAAGCGGGCGCTGGCCGACCTGAGCGTCTTCGCGGCCAGGCGCTACGCCGCGCAGGCCGAGAACGGGGAGCACCCCTGGAACACGATCGACCCGCCGCGCGTCGATGCCGCCACCATCGAGCGGACGCCCGTTCCACCGCGCCTCACGGAGTCGATCGCGACCGCACCCGTGGTGCTGGTGGTATGCGTGGACCTGAAGGTCGTGGCCTCGATGGACAAGGACCTCGAGCGCGTCGGGATCATCAGTGGGGCGTCGATCTACCCCTTCGCGTGGAACATTCTGCTCGCGTCGCGGCACGAGGGCTTTGGCGGCACGATCACCACTCTCGCCACGGCGCGGGAGCCGGACATCAAAGCGTTGCTCGGCATTCCCCGGCACGTCGCGGTCTGCGCGGTCATGCCGCTCGGCCGGCCGGTGCGCGTGCTCTCGCGGCTCAAGCGCCGGCCCGTGGCCGAGTTCGCCAAGCGCGAGCGGTGGGATGGCCCGTCGTTCACGTGATGATCGCGTCGCCTCCGGCGTCACGCCCGATCATCTCCTCGCGCTCGCGTTCGTCGCGGGCGCGGTGGGCACGTTCGGTCTCTATCTCGACACGGCCTGGCATCGCACACTCGGGCGCGACACCTTCTGGAGCCTCCCGCACCTTCTGATGTACGGCAGTGGCGTGGTGGTGTACGCGTCGACGCTGGCCGGCATCGTCATCGTAACGCGCCTGGGTCCTGGCGACTTCGGCGGTCCAGTCCTGGCGAGACTTGGGCTCCGCTTGCCGCTGGGCTTCACCATCGCATTCGCCGGCACTCTCGTGATGATGTCCGCCATCCCGGTGGACGCGTGGTTCCACTGGATGTTCGGCACCGACGTGCTGGTGTGGAGCTGGCCGCACATGCAGCTTCTACTGGGTGCCGGGCTCGCCGACGGTGGCGTCCTCGTCGCCGTCGCGGCTCAGCTGGGCCGCGAATGGTTCGGTCGTCCCCGCGTGTGGCCGGTGGCGATGACGCTGGTGATTGCCGACCTCCTGCAGCGGGTCCACTATGGCCTCGCGCATTACACGCAGGTTCCCGAAACGCGCACGGCCGATTTCTACCCGATGCTCGTCGCCCTTTCCGTACCCGCGTTGCTGGTGATCGCCGCGCGCGCGGTCGGCCCGTGGGCGCCGGTGGCGGCGGCAGGCCTCTTCTTCGGCGTGCAAGTCGGGGTCGACCTCGCCCTCTACCTCATTGATTTCGCGCGTTACACCTTGACGCCGGTGTTCGCGCTGCCGGCGCTGTTGGTCAGCGCGCTCTACGCGATCGCCGGCCGCGCGCGCGACCGTGCCGCCATCGCCATCGGCGCCGGCCTCCTGTTCTCCGCTGCGTTCGTCGCGATCGAGTGCCTGTGGATGGCGAAATTCATCGCGCACCCCTGGGCGGCGGCCGTCGTGACAGCGACCCTACCCGTGACGGTCGGCGTAGGCGCGCTGAGCGGCTGGGTGGGCTGGGTCCTCGGAGGGTTCGTCCGAGCTGTTGCGCACGGAGACTCGCCCGCTGTCGGCTTCGGCGATCAACGACGGGCGCGCGTCGCCGCGCTGCTCGCCGGGGCACTGATCCTGGCCGGGTCGCTGGCCACCTATCGACCGCAACGCTTCGGCCCGCCGATGACCACGGCGGAGATGCAACTGGCGCCCGTGGAATCGTTCCTCGCGCGGGAGGCGATCTTCTGGGAAGCACTGATCCTGGACGAGTGGCCGCCGGTCGGCAGGATTCAGGCCTACAGCGAAGGGATCATCGAGCCCTTCCCGCTCCCCATCGGACCCGCGTGGTGCGCCGAGACGCCGGCCAAGCTCGAAGCGGAGCTACCCGGCGTAGGCTTCGGGCTCGCGATCAACGGCGAGCGGGTGGATCTCGCGCGTTATCGAATCGTCCGCCTGCCGTCGCGCGATGGGCGTCACTGCGCGTGGCTCGATGTCGCGGCGGCGTTCGTGCGCGCCAGCAGGAACCGCTTCGTCTACGAGGTGGAGCACGGCGCCGGGCGGTCGGTCGTCGAGATGACGGTCGTCTTCAAGGACCCGTGAGCCGGTGGAATTCGTGCTACGCTGTTCGCGGTAGCTCCTCCCGTCCGTAGGGGCGAGTCAGGTTCGAGAGCCGCCGTCCTCGGGCCCCTACCCACTGATCTTCCAGGCCCGCACGGGCATAGACGTATCCAGGCGCTGATGAAAGCGAGAAGGGCACACCATGAGCAAGGAAGAGGCGATCGAGGTGGAGGGCAAGGTGGTCGAGCCACTGCCCAACGCGATGTTTCGCGTGGAGATGGAAAACGGTCACAAGGTGCTAGCCCACGTGTCGGGCAAGATGCGAATGAATCACATCCGGATCCTGCCCGGCGACAGGGTCACGATGGAGCTGTCGCCCTACGACCTGACCCGAGGTCGGATCACCTACAGGTTCAAGTAGGCGGCACCCCAGTCTGCCAGGCGATCTCTGCCGCCTCCTGGTCGAGGTCCGCGGTCACCGCGCCGCCATGAGGTCCGTGACGACGTCGCCAAGGCTCAGACCGGATTCCTGGCGCGCAGCAGCCCGGGAGGAAACTCGACGATCAGCCACCCTATGTAGACGTTCGTGCCCGCCTGCACCCTGAAGTTGATATTCGTGTCCGCGGTGAAGGTGGAGAAGCCATGTTGGGATAGCTTCGAAAATCGATAGTCGCCTGCCTCCATTTTAGCAACGAACACCTCCTCGGCTCCTCCGCGGGATGCATTCAGCCTGTATTCGAGGCCCTCAGGCACCAGAAACGCCAGCGGGCCCCTGAGGCGCTGAGCAAGCAACGTCCACCCCGTCCGGCCCAAGATGTCTTTCCCGCCCTTGATCTGGACCGATCCGACGACGATGCCTTCCGTCGGGGTCAGGCGGTTGAGGTCCTCCGTCGACATCTGCATCGACGTTGCGCAGCCTGACGACAGCAGCGCGAGCACCGCTACGAGGCTCCTCGTGAGCTTCATGCCCTCCCCCTTTCTTCGTTGACCTCGTGAAGCTCACCATGGTGCCGACCGATGCCGACGGATAGTGACAGCCAAGAAACCGCCAAGCAAGGGAGCCCTCGTGATCATCTGACTCGATCCCGCCGGCGCGCGGCACCGCGTGCAACCGGCCGTGCGAGGCCGCGAGATCCAACTGATTACGGCCTGGGTGGCGGCCGGGAGGAGGAGCCCGTTGCTGGCTGTGGGTGTTACGGCGTTGGTTTGAGCGAAGTCGGGACGCTCGGGGGCGGGACCGGGGGCAGGGCGAGCGGAGGCGCGACACTCGGGGGTGAGACTGGGGGCAGGGCGAGCGGCGGCGTGACGCTCGGGGGCGGGACCGGGGGCAGGGCGAGCGGCGGCGCGACGCTCGGGGGTGGGACCGGGGGCAGGGCGAGCGGCGGCGCGACGCTCGGGGGCGGGACCGGGGGCAGGGCGAGCGGCGGCGCGACGCTCGGGGGCGGGACCGGGGGCAGGGCGAGCGGCGGCGCGACGCTCGGGGGTGGGACCGGGGGCAGGACGAGCGGCGGCGGGGCACTCGGGCCGAGCGTGCCCGGAGGGACGAACGGAGTCGGGCTCGGGCCGGGCAGGACCGGGGGAACGAACGGAAGCGGGACCATCCCGTCGGGCGTGATCGTGGGGCTGAAAGTGCTCGGGATACTCCCGCCGGGAAGAATAGGCGGCGCGGTAGCGCTCCCGCCGCCGGTCAGCGTGCTGGTGACCGGCGTGGAGACCCCACCGAGAGTCTGCGTCACGCCGCTAATCGACGCTTTCTTCGCCTCCTGATTCAACGCAGCCACGCTCGCCGAGGGAGCGTCCTTGGGCAGGAAGGCGAAGTCCGCTGCCAGGCTGTTGGCGGCCTCTGGAGTGATGGTCTGGGGCGCCGGAACTGGCCCGGCGTCAATCACGATGACTCGCTCCCGTGCGCCGACCTTGACCGCGGGTCCTACGGTCCTCCCGGTTGCCGGGTCGAGCTTGGTCACCTCGACGAGGCCGCGAAGGATGGTGATCGCCGAACGCCCCAGCGAAACCTCGACGATGACGAGAGTCCCGCGGATCGCGACGATGGCGTTCGGCGTCTTGATCTCGACGGTCTCACCCGGCTTCATCCGAGCCTTGATGACGGCCACCGCCGCGCGGCCGGTTGTGAATGAGACCGTCGACGTCGCGGGAACTTCGGTGATCGTGAGGATCGACCTTTCGCGCGCGGTCACGGTCGCCTTGCCCCCCAGCAGGACACGCACCGCGGACTTCTCCCCCGTCGTGATCCGGTCGCGGAGGAGGACGTCGTCCTTGAACTTGAGCGGGGCCGGCGCCGGCAACGCCCCGCGGGTGACCGTGGCGATCCCCAGCAGCATCGCGATCACGCCGACCTGCTGTTCCGCAGCCCGGGTCGCCGGCGGCAACGCCAGGATGGCGGACATGAGCACGGCGAATGTCAAAACGCCGAATCTACGAGGGGGTCGCATCCGAGGAGGCATTCGCCTCGCCATCGGGAAGCAGTCTAGAGGCGAGTAGTCGCGCGGAAATCGGGGAAGCACCCCAATTCGAGGCAGGTGAATCCCCGGGATCGCGCGTCAGGGTTGGAGGTGGAGCCCCAAGGACCGCCGCTGAGACTCCAGTCGCGTCGCCTCGTGCACGATTTCGGCGGACGGCCGTTCGCAAGAAGGCGCGCGCCGAGAAGCTAGCGAAGCTGCACCTTGAGCAGTCTGCTATTCCTTGGCGTCACGATCTTTCAGGTTGCGATGGGTCTTGACGTCGACAGCGCGCCACTCGGGTCGTGTCCCGGGTCTGGTGGAAAAGAGAAGTGGCGCATGCTTCCGGTTGGTGAAGTGCACGACCAACGCGCCGCCTGCCAGCGCGGCCACCGGAGGAATACGCCATGGGCAAGGGTATCAAGGAAGATGCGCGGGCGCAGGAGCTTGAGCCCGTCTCGCTGAGCGCACTGATCCACCGACACGTCCCCATCGCGATCGAGACGGCCGTCCACGAGGAGATGCGGGCCGCGCTGGGGACGAGTCCCTACGAGCGCAGTGAAGTCCGACGAGGCTACCGCAATGGCGTGAGAGAGCGGCCGCTCACGGGACCGACCGGCCCGGTCGCGCTCACGTTGCCTCGGGCGATCAGCGGCGAATGCCCGTGCTCATCGGGAAAGGCACGAAGGCGGCGGCAGCCTCGCTGGGCGTGCCGCTTCAATCCCTGGGCGTGCGCGATCCGGTCGAGCTCGACCGGGCATTCGCCGCCATGAAACAGGCACGCGCCGGTGCGCTCAT
>QHSI01000122.1 GCA_003221515.1 Candidatus Rokuibacteriota bacterium | reverse complement strand
CGACACGGCGCAGCCGCCGCCGCAGTCGAACTTCCGGGGCACGGTGGGATCGGGGACCTTGTACTCCTTGCCCGTATCCGGATGCGTGGGCAGAGGCTGCGCGAGGCGCGCCTTCTTCTCGGCCGGAAGGAGAAAGCTGGTGTCGGTCATCTTCAGCGGCCGGTAGATCCGCTCCTCGAGCACGTGGGCCAGCGGCTTGCCGCTCACGACCTCGACGACCCGACCGAGAACGTCCACCGACAGGCCGTACTCCCACATCGTCCCGGGCTGGTGGAGCAGCGGGATCTTGCTGAGCCGATCGATCAGCTCGTCGCCGGTCAGCGTCTGCGAGGCGATGTTGGACGACGCCGGGTAGAGCTTGTGCACCTGGGTCGTCCCGCGGTTGCCGGAGGTGAGGCCGGACGTGTGTCGCATCAGGTCCTGGATCGTCATCTCGCGATCGAGCGGAACCGTGTAGAGGACGGACTTGCCGGTGGGATCGGTCCGCTCGACGCCGACCTGCAGCTTGGCGAACGCCGGAAAGTACTTCGACACCGGATCCGAGATGAGCAGCCGCCCCTCCTCATAGAGCGACAGGGCGGCGACGGTCACGATCGGCTTGGTCATCGATGCGAGACGGAAGATCGTGTCCGGCGTCATCGGCGTTCCGGCGGCCTTGTCCTTGAAACCGACCGCCTGCAGATACGCGACGCGGCCCTTGCGGGCAACGACCACGACGGCGCCGGCGATTCGGCCGCGCTCCACGTCGGCGTGGAGCGCTTGCCCGATTCGGTCGAGGCGCTCCGAGGACAGGCCAACCTGCTCGGGCTTGGCGGTCGGCAGGCCGCTGGCGGAGACGATCGGGGCCGCCACCAGCGAGAGGATCAACGCGAGAAGGATCGAGCGCCGCTTCAGGCGCCCAGACGGACCCACTCGCGCCCGCCCAGGATCCGACTGCGCCGGGATTCGACGCCCTCGGCGGTCGCGATCGCCAGACATATGGTCCCACCGAAGTCGATCCGGTCCGGCCCGTCGTCGAGATCGATGAGCACCGCCAGCGCGTGGCTCGCGCCGGTTCGCCGGCGCGCGGCCTGCGCCACCGCCTCGGCCGTCTCGCGCGTGAGCTCGCCCGCCGGCGGATCGCTGTCGAGGCCGACCCCGGCGAAGATCTCGGGGAGCGCGCGTGACACGACGCCCCGTCGGAAGACCTTCTCGGCCCCCGGCAGGTGAGCGAAGCGCGCCGCGATCTGGCCGCTCGTGAACGTCTCGACGATCGTGAGCGATCCCTGTCGCAGCGTGAGCGACGACAGGATCACACCCTCCAGGGTCTGCTCGTCCTCGGCCATGATGAAATTGCCCAGGCGCTTGCGCACCTCGCGCTCCACCGGCGCCAGCCTCGCCCGCACCTCGTCCATGTCGCGGCCGCGGACCGTCAGCTTGGTCTCGAGCTGCGGATAGTGCGCGCGGAAGCCGAGCTTCACGCTCCGGTCAGGCGACATCTCTTCGAGCCCGGTCAGCAGCGCGTCGACGTGCGACTCGCCGAGCCCGTAGGAGTGGAACCGCTTCAGGAAGATCGCGGTCTGCAGGCCGCTCTTCGCGAGCAGCCGTGGGATGACCTGCTCCTCGAGCATGCGGCGGAGCTCGCGCGGGACGCCCGGCGTGAAGAAGAACCGGGCGCGGCCGATATCGATGGCGAAGCCGCAGGCGGTGCCGATCGGGTTGTCGATCACCTCGGCCGTCGTCGGCAGCATCGCCTGCTTCTTGTTGTTCGGCGGCATCACGCGGCTGCGGCGACGGAAGAACTCCTCCATCGTTTTGAGCCATTCCTCGTTGAGCGCGAGCTCGACCCCCGCGGCCTGGGCCGCGATCTCCTGCGAGAGATCGTCGACCGTGGGCCCGAGGCCCCCGTTGACGATGACCGCGTCGGCGCGCTGCCCGGCCAGCTTGAACGCGAGCAGGAGATTCTCGCGGTCGTCGCCGACCGTTGTCTCCCACTGGACCGCCAGACCGACGTCCTCCAGCTTCTGGGTGATGTAGCTGAAGTTGGTGTTGACGATCTTGCCCGTCAGGACCTCGTCGCCGGTGCAGATGACCTCGATGCGCATGGGGGATCGTCCTAGTGGAGGACCTTCAGCAGTGCGTCGACCACCGCCTGGGGCTCCTCGCGCGGCATGAAATGACCGACGCCGGGTACGCCGGGCGCGCCGCGAGGCGCTGCTCGATCGCGTCCAGGCGCCCATCGCCCGGCGCGTTGCCGTGACGGTGACGGTAGGAGTGGATCACCACCGCCACGAAGTCGGGATTGTCGAAGGACGGCGCCGTGCGGTCGAACGTCGCCGAATCGAATCGCCAGGTCGGCGACCATTCTTCCCAGAGAAGCCGGCAGAGATCGCGGCGGTTCTGCTCGAGGCCCCGCTGCCCGCGCTCGGTGTTGAAGTACCACTGATACCAGTACGAGCGCTCGGCCCGAGCCGGGGCCGGTGGCGCCGGCGTCACCGTGTTCTGGACGTTGTAGCCTCCGATGGTGACCAGCGCCCGAACGCGCTCGGGCGCGAGGATCGCCGCGATGCAGGCCGCGCGACCGCCCCAGTCGTAGCCGGCGAGCGCGGCCGGCGGCAGGGCGAGCGCCTCCACGAACTCGAGCAGGTCCCGGCCGATCGCCGCCTGCTGCGCCATGCGCGGCTCGCGCGGATCGAGAAAGCGCGTCGGACCGTAGCCGCGCAGATAGGGGACCAGCACGCGGCACCCGGCCGCGGCCAGGGGTGGCGCTACGTCGTCGAACGCGCGCGCATCGTCGGGGAACCCGTGCAGCAGCACGACGGGCACGCCGCCGGCGTCGCCGTGCGCCTCGTAGCCGATCTCGAGCGTGCCGGTTCGTACCGTGAGGACTTCGGGCATCATCGGGCCACGATCATACGTCAACTCTCGCGCCGCGCAGATCACCACATCACGACGCCGCCGTCGATGTTGATCGACTGGCCCGTCATGAACGCGGCGGCGGGGGAGCAGAGAAACCCGATGAGCCCGGCCACTTCTTCGTCGCTGGCGGCGCGCCCCATCGGGATCCGCTCGAGCTGCGCCTGCCAGCCCTGGCCGCGCCCGAGCACGTCCATGCGCGCGGTGTCGATCGTCCCGGGGCAGACGGCGTTGACCGTGATGCCGTGGCGAGCGAGCTCCATCGCCAGGGACTGCGTGAATCCCTGGATACCGAAGTTCGCGACATTGTAGGCGGCGGTGTTGGGGCTGCCGCGCTTGCCGGCGACCGACGAGAGGTTGACGATGCGGCCCCAGAGCTGGTCGACCATGATCGGCACGATGCGCTTGGAAAGCAGGAACGCGCCGGTGAGCTTGATCTCGAGCACCCGACGCCAGACGATCTCGTCGAGGTCGGTGATGGGCACGCGATCGTTGCCGCGCGGATAGGCGGCGTTGTTCACGAGCACGTCGACGCGCCCAAAGGTAGCCATGACGCCATCGACGAGATCCTGGACTGCCGCGGCACGACTCACGTCGCCGACCCAGGTCAACGCGCGGCGCCCGCGCTCGCGGACCTGCTGCGCGGTGCTCTCGACGTCCTTCGAGCCGGCCTGCTTCTCGTCGTCCGGATAGGACGCGGGATCGCGCCCCGTTCCCGTCACTACCACGTCGGCACCTTCGGTCGCGAGCGCGACCGCGGTCGCCCGGCCGATCCCGCGCAGTCGACCGGCTCCGGTGACGATCGCGACCCTTCCGTCCAGATGTCCCATGCGTGCACGCTCCTTGTCGTCGCTTCCGGCGCCGCTACGTTACTGGGTTTGTGTGCGTCGGGCAATGCGCACTTGACGAGGAGGGGACTTCGGTCGCAGGCTCGGGCGCGACGAGCGCGAGCACTCACTACACCATTCGGGAGGCGAGCGATGGCGGGACGGGTCGAGGGGAAGGTGGCGTTGATTACGGGGGGCGGGAGTGGGATCGGAAGGGCGTGCGCGGTGAGGTTTGCGAAGGAGGGGGCGAACGTGTGCGTCGCCGATCTTGATGTGAAGGCGGCGGCGGAGACCGCGCGGATGGTGGAGGCGGCCGGGCGGAAGGCCGCGGCGGTTCAGGTCGACACGACCGACGAGGCGGCGAACGAGGCGATGGTGAAACACTGCGTGGAGTCGCTCGGGGCGGTGGACGTGCTCGTCGCGGCGGCGGGCATCGGGGCCGTGCGGGTGCCCGGCGCGACGTCGTATCAGCCGCACACGGTGCTGAGCATCCCGATGGACCAGTTCCGGCGCGTCATCGACGTCAATCTCTACGGCGTCCTCTTCTCGAACCGAGCCGTCGCCCGCTGGATGACGGAGCACCGGCGGGGTGGAAGCATCGTCAACCTGGCGTCGATCATGTCGAAGATGCCGTCGACCAGCGCGCCCTACAGCGTGAGCAAGGCCGGCGTCTGGATGCTGACGAAGTGCCTGGCGCAGGAGCTCGCGGGCCAGGGGATTCGCGTGAACGCGATCGGCCCGGGCTTCATCGAGACGCCGATGACGGCCGCGATTCGCGCCGACGCGGCACGCTCGAGCTGGGCGATGAGCGTCACCCCGATGGGGCGCTACGGCAAGCCGGAGGAGATCGCGGCGACGGCCCTGTTCCTCGCCTCCGACGACGCGTCCTACTTCACCGGGGAGCTCCTGCACCCGTCGGGCGGCGTGTTCGTCGGCTGAGCTGTCTCAGGTCGCGGCGGCGAGCGCGCCGCCGTCGACCACGATCTGGGTGCCGCTGATCCACGAGGCGTCGTCGGAGGCGAGGAAGAGCGCGCAGCGCGCGATGTCCTCGGGCTCGCCGACGCGCCCGAGCGGGATCTGCCTCCCCTCGGCGGCCTCTCGCTCGACGCGCTCGATGATGTCGGCGGTCAGCCGCGTCCGGATCGTGCCGGGACAGATCGCGTTCACGCGGATGCGGTCGCGCCCGTACGATGCGGCCATCGCGCGCGTGAGGGCGAGCACCGCGCCCTTCGATGCGGCGTAGGCGTGGCTCGGTCGCGACGCCGAGCCGCGAAAGGCGCTCACCGATGCCGTGTTGATGATCGAGCCGCCGCCCGCGCGGCGCAGCGCCGGGACCGCGGCGCGGCTCACGAGGTACATCGCGCGCACGTTCACGTCGAGCGCCAGGTCCCACTTGTCCAGCTCGATCGTCTCGACGGTCCCGCCGACGGTCATCGTGCCGACGCCGGCGTTGTTGAACACCACGTCGAGCCGGCCACCGGCACCGACCGCCGCCGCGACCACCGAGGCGCAATCCTCCGGCCGTGCGAGATCCGCGACCACCGATGCCGCCTCGCCACCAGCGCCGCGTACGTCGGCGACCGTCCGCGCCAGCTCATCGCCGCGCGCATCCGCCAGAGTCAGCCGCGCGCCGGCCCGCGCGAACACGAGCGCCGTCGCCCGCCCAATCCCCGTCGCCGCCCCAGTAATGATCGCAACCTTCCCCTCCAGCCCCTTCGAGTCAGGCGCCCCCATCCTCACCCCTCCCAAAGATCCATCCTCGAGCAAGTCGAATCTATGCTCGCGAAGGCTCCCGAGCGGTTTCACGGCCGAGTACGATCCGGGGGTGGGGAGGGGGTCCCGCGACCCGTTCCCTCCGAGCGCTGGCGGACGCAGCCGCGAATGATGGAGCCCAGCCGCACGCGGTCAAGCGGACGCGTGCCGCGTGGTCGCGGGACCCCCTCCCCCACCCCCGGATCGTCCTCAGCCCCACAACCGCTTGGACGCCAAGTCCGCCCCTTGGCGCAGCGTGCGTAGCTTCGCCCACACCACGCTTTCTACCACGAGCTGAGAGCCGGCGAAGGTCCCGAAGCCGCAGTCGACGCTCGCGAGGACGCGCGTGCGGTCGCCGATGGCGGCGACGGCCGCGGCGATGCGGTCGGCGACGACCTCCGGATGCTCGACGACGTTGGTCGTCGAGTCGATGACGCCCGGCAGAAACAGCATCGTGTCGGGCAGGGGATGGCTCCGGAATGCCTTCAGCTCGTGCTGATGGCGCGGGCTCGCGAGCGGCAGCGAGAGCGCGCCGACCCGCGCCCGGTAGATGATCGGCAGGAGCGGCTCGAGCGGGACGTCGTGGGTGTGCGGACCGTCGTAGTTGCCCCAGCAGAGGTGCAGGCGCACCCGGTCGGGCGGGATCGCGGCGATCGCCTCATTGATGGCGTCGATGTGCAGGGCCACGGCGCCCAGGAACCCGTCGAGTGACTCGTCCTGGAAGAACCGGGCGCGTTCCATCGCCAGGTCCGGGCAGTCGAGCTGGAGCACGAAGCCACGCGCGACGATCAGCTCGTACTCCTTGCGCATCTCGCGGGCCAGCGCGCGGATGTAGCGCTCGTGCGAGCCATAGAAGGCGTCGAGCATGATCGTGGCGATGACGCCGGGCGAGGCCGCCGTCATGAACGGCTCGACAAAGCCCTTCGTGCCGGCCGTGCCGCGCTGGAACAGGTCGCACTCGGCGGTCGCCTCGCCGAGATCGGTGTAGGCCACCTCGGCTACCGCCTGCGGCGCGTCGTTGAGCCGCGCGGCGCCCGTACGCATGCGCGACAGGCGCGCCATGTAGTCCGGGTGCTCGGCGATGTCCCGTGACATGCGCCGCTTGCTCTCCCCGCCGAAGCCACGCATGCGCCTGGCCGGATAGGTCGAGAACCCGACGCGCGGCTGCTCGCCGTCGTTGCCGACATCCACGCCCGCCTCCAGCTGCTTTCGCACGACGTGGCGCACCGCGGCCTCGGATTCGCCGGCGAGGGTGGCGGCGTCCACGGTCTCGCCGCGGTCCTGGCGGACGAGGAGGTCCCGGAGGGCGGGCGTCCGCGGAAGGCTGCCGACGTGAGTGGTCAGGATCCGTTGCTCGCTGCGTTTCATGGTGCCTCCTACCTGCTGACCTTCACAGCGAGAGAATCATACAGTACCCTTTGTGCGCCAGGCCGCCGGCCGCGGCGCGCCGACAAACCAGGGAGGCCGACATGTTCTTCGAGCTCCGGCAGTACCACATCCATCCGGGCCAGCGCGACAAGTGGGTGAAGTGCATGGAAGAGGAGATCATCCCGTTCCTCTACGATCTCGTCTACCAGAGCGACTACTGGAAGAAGGAGATCTCGCCGAAGGTCCCGACCATGATCGATCGCGAGAAGATCAAGGTCACGCGGATTCTGGCGACACCGCACTCGGTCATCCAGTAGGGTGGCCTTCTCACCCGACACGCTGCGCGATCGCGTCGCGATCGTGACCGGCGCGAGCCAGGGCATCGGCCGCGCCGTCGCAATCGAGCTCGCGAAGGTCCGCGCGCGATGATCGCTCAGGCCGCGCGATCGCGTGGGCGGTCGTCTTCGTCGCGTCCGACCAGGCCAACTTCATGACGGGAGAAACGCTCTACGTGAGCGGGGGCCCACGCGTGGCCAACCGCGAGGACGAAAAATGAAAGTCGCATTCGGAGTCAGCCTGAGCCCGGGAACGCCGCTGCTGCAGGAGAAGGACACGCGCCGGTTCATCGACCTGGCGAAGATGGCCGACGACTACGGCGCCGAGGCGGTCGCCACGCACGACACCGCGTTTCTCGGCGGCGACGCCTACGTGCGGGCGACGCTGATCGCGCTCGGCGCGTCGCGGGCGCGCGTCGGCCTGCGGCCGACCAACCCGATCACCCGCGAGCCCCAGGTGATGGCGTCGTTCCTGGCGTCGATCGACAGCCTGACCGGCGGCCGCGCGTTCATGGACCTGGCGAGCGGGGACAGCGCGGTGCTGAACATCGGCTACGAGGTCGCGACGCGCGCGCGGATCGAGGACTACGTGACCTGTGTCCGAAGCCTGCTCGCGAAGGGCGAAGCGAGCTACCAGGGCCGGCCGCAGCGCATTCGGTGGGCGGCCACTGTCACACGTCCGCGCGTGCCGATCTCGATCTGCGCCGAGGGCCCCAAGATGCTCCACCTCGGCGGCCGGATCGGCGACGGCGTCACCGTCGGCACCGGGCTCCTGCCGGAGGTGATCAAGGACAGCGTCGCCCGGATCCACGCCGGCGCGCGCGAGGCGGGCCGGTCTCCATCGGACGTCGACGTCTGGTTCACCACCCGGACGTCGTTGCACGAGGATCGAGACACGGCGATCCAGCTCGTCAAGGCGTCGGTGTCGTCGATCTTGAACCACTCCATGCGGTTCGGCCTCGACGGCAAGCACCTGCCCGACGCGCTGCGGGCGAAGGTCCAGGAGTACGTCGACGGCTACGAGCTCTACGACCACGTGCAGCACGAGGGGCGGAACCCCAAGCGCATGGAGGCGCTCGGGCTGACGGACTACGCGATCAAGCGCTTCGCGCTGGCCGGGAGCCCGAAGGACTGGGTCGCGCGCATCGAGGAGATCGCCGAGGCCGGCGCGAGGAAGATCTGGGTGAGCCTGCGCGCGACCGACATGGACAGCCAGCACCACTACATGAAGATCCTCGGCGGCGAGATCATGTCCCACTTCGTGTGAGCGACTCGTCCCGCCCGATCGCCCGGAGTCGACGGGAGGTCAGGAGCAGGAGCGCGTTGGCCGCCACCACCGCGCCGCCGACCATGACGGCGAACCGCGCGTCCACGGCTGCGGCCATGGCACCCGCCAGCAGGCCACCGAGCGGTAGCAGGTTCCAGCAGAGCGAGTAGAGGCTCATCACGCGTCCGCGCAGCTGATCGGGCGTCTGCTGCTGGAGGATCGTGTTCACCTGCGTCAGATAGAACGTGTTGCTGAAGCCGACCGAGACCAGCAACGGCAGCGCCACCGACATCGCCGGCGATCGCGAGAACGCCATGAGCTCGAGCCCCACGCAGCCGCCGACGATCAGCAGCCACGTGCCCGGGCGCTGGATGCGATGGGCCAGCGAGGCCAACGTGAGCGTGCCGATCAGCGAGCCGACCCCGTGGGCCGCGCTCAGCATGCCGTACCCGGTCGAGCCGGTCCCGAAGTACTGGTCGGCGTAGATCGGCAGCATCGTGAGGTACGACATCCCGAACACGCTGTTGATCAGCGAGAGGCCGACCAGGCCGGCGAACACGAAGTTCCCGCCGACGAACGCCAGGCCATCGATGAACTGACCGAAGGCGTGGCGATCGCCGCTCGCCGGCGCCACCGGCTGGATCCGGACCCGGGCGTACAGCGCGAGCGCCACATAGGACGAAGCCGCCGCCAGGCCGAAGCCGACCGATCCGCCGAATGCCGCGATCAGGAGGCCGGTGACCGAAGGGCCGATCATGCGGCCGGCCTGCCACGGAATCGATCCGAGCGCGATCGCGCTCGGCAGACGCTCGCGGTCCACGAGCTGGGGAATCATCGCCATCCGGCTCGGCTCGTCGAACGCGCGGAAGATGCTGCTGGCGGCGGCCAGGGCCAGCAGGTGCTCGACGCGCGCCAGGCCCATGACCGCCAGCCCGAACGCGGCGGTGAGCGCGAGCGACGTCATGATCTGCGTGACGATCAAGAGGCGCAGGCGGTTCACGCGATCGGCCAGCACGCCGCCGACGAGCTGGAAGAGGAGCAGCGGCAGGCCCTGGGCCAGCCCCAGAAAGCCGAGGAACATCGGGTCGCGCGTGACTTCCCACACGAGCCACGCGAACGTCACGTATTCGGCGCGGTGCCCCAGCACGTAGAAGACGAGCCCGAACCAGTAGTAGCAGTAGTTCGGCGCCTTCAGGGCGGCGAACGGCGAACGGACGCCTTTGTCCGTCACGCGGCGGCGGACCGACCGCTAGCAGCAGCCTCCGGCGGGCGCGCCGGCCGGCAGCGCCCGATCCGGCCACCAGCCCCACGGCCGCGGGCCGAAGTCGGGCGTGAAGACGGCGCCGCGCTTCACGGTCAAGCCGCTGCTCGACGCCGATCGCCTTGGCCGGGTTCGCGGTGCTCATCGTCACCACCTGCGGCAGCGTGAAGCCGAGACCGATGAAGCGCGTCATCATCTCGGTCATGCTGTGCACGGTGTTGGCGCGGCCCGGCACCGTGAGATCGGTGCTGATGCAGTGGGGCAGCAGCCCTTGCTCGATGATGCGCCGGCCCACGTCGAAGCTGAAGTTCATCCGGCCGTGCGCGGTGTCGAACCACACGCCGCGGTTGGCGGCCTCGCGCGCCTCCGGCACCAGTTTGCCGTTGATGTCGAGCACACCGCCCGGGTTCGGGGTGAAGTAGTGGGTGAGGATGTCGCCGGGCTCGAGCAGATCGAGCAACGGGTGGATCACCTTCGGATCGTAGCGCTTCTCGGTGTCGCCGATGTGCACCATGAGCTTGATCCCAGCCTCGCGCGCGGCGCGGCGGGCGGCCTTCGGCATCTCCATGCCCATGATCTCGAGCGCCGGCGACACCATGCGCGCCTTGATGCCGGCGATGAGGCCCTTGTGCTGAGTCGCGACGCGCACCGTGTCGTCGACGTTGACGCTGCGCTCGCTGATGATGTCCGGGTTCGTGGCGAGCCCGGTCTGGCAGATGTGGAGGAACGGGATGATCTCGGTGGCGCAGCTCGGGATGATGTGACGCGGGAAGCCGCCGAAGGTGGCCGCGCCCGAGCTTCCGGCGTCGACGATCGTCGTGACTCCGGAATGCACGCCGGCCAGGTCGGGGTTGACGCCGGTCCGGTTGATCCCCTCGAAGATGTGGGCGTGGAGGTCGATCAGGCCGGGCGTGACGAGCTTGCCGCGCACTTCGAAGGTCCGCGTCGCCTCGGCGGCGGCGATCTCCGGCGCGATGCGCGCGATGACGCCGTTCTGCACCGCGACGTCGAGAATCCCGTCGAGCCCCGTCGATGGATCCAGCACGTTGCCGCCCTTGAGCACGAGATCGTACATCATATACCGGTGCGCTGACGTCGGTGAGGCGTGCCGTGCGGAGGAGGTAGCGGCAGGAGCCCAGCTCAGATCATCGGGCCATCGCTTCCTCCATTCGAGGGGTTGGCTGGCGCATTCGCTGCGCCGCCCGGCGCGGCGGCGTCGCGCGGTCGCTCGCCGAGGGCCCGGCTCGCTCCGGTGTCGATCGCCGCCGTCCAGATCGAGGTGTCTTCCTCGGTCATGCGTCTGGGCGCGTGAGGTCAGCGTCCCGCGGCAGACGCGTCGCGCCGGCGCGCTCTTCATCTCCTGCTCGAGCAATGTGACGGAGCGATCAGGAAGTTTTTACAAAGACCGTGTAACAACCGGACGGACTACCAGGCAGTCGTCGCTCCCGGCCGGAGGATCCAGACGCTCTCGGGATCGAAGTGACGGCGCGCGACCTCCTGCTCGATCCGTCGCGACGGCTCGTCGTACGGCTCTCGCGCGAGGCCGAACGTTCCCCAGTGGATGCCCACGAATTTCTCCGCGCGCAGATCGACCCACGCCTGGAGCGCTTCTTCCGGCGAGATGTGGACGGGCCGAGCGTGCTCGCGGGGCGTATAGGAGCCGATGGGCAGCGCGGCCAGATCGAAGGGCCCGAGAGCGTCACCGATCTGCTTGAAGTGCTGAAAGTAGCCGGTGTCTCCGGCGAAGTAGAAGCGCTTGGATCCGAGGACCGCCCAGGATGCCCACAAGCGTCGCCCCTGGTCGAACGGCGTGCGGCCGGAGCCGTGTTGCGCCGGCGTGCACACGACCGTGAGTCCCGCGACCTGCACCGACTGGCCCCAGTTCAGCTCGACGGCGTTCGTGATGCCACGGTCGGCGAGCCAGTCCTTGAGGCCGAGCGGCACCACGAAGCGCGGGTTGAAGGCGTAAGCCAGCCGGCGCACGGTCGGCTCGTCGAGGTGGTCGTAGTGGTCGTGCGAGATCAGGACGAAGTCGATCCGCGGCAGAGCGGCGAACGCGATTCCCGGCGGCGTGTACCGGCCCACGCCCACCAGCCCGCCAAACGGCCCCGACCGATTGGCCCAGATGGGATCGGTCAGGAAGTTGACGCCGTCCAGCTGAACCAGCACGGTCGAGTGCCCGACCCACGTCACGGTGGCCCGGCTCGTGTTGGCCCGCAGGGCTTCGACGTCGACCTCGGCGCGCGGAAGGGCGGCGACGCGACGCTTGCCCACGAGCCAAGTACCGCCCAGGATCACGGACTGAGCTCGCGTCCACAGCGACGCCCGATGATACTGGGGATCGAGGTTGCGGAAGACTCTCCCGACGCTCGCCGCCGGCGTGAGACCCGCGATGACCGCGGGAGCGGAGAGGGTCGCCGGGATAGGCTGCGGCGCCGCTTGGCCTGCACTGACGACCAGAGCCAGGACGAGCAGGAGAACCGCGCGCTGTCCCGTGCGAACGAACACCAACCATTGAGAGTACACGTCCCCGAGCGAGCGCGCTACATTTGCTCGCGGATCGGGAACGCCAGCAGCTCGAGGAACCGGCTCGGCAATCCTCGACGGCTCCAGGCCTTGTAGGTGACGGGCCGGGAGTTGGCCAGGTCTTGCTCGAAGATCTTCTCGAGCCGTTGAGCGGTGACGCTGTCGTACACGACGACGTTGAGCTCCTCGTTCAACGCGAACGAGCGATAGTCGAGGTTGGTGCTGCCGACGGTCGCCCAGACGCCGTCGACAACCATCGTCTTCGAGTGCAGGAGCGCCGGCCGGTACTCGTGGATCCGGATGCCGCTCTTGAGCAGCCGCCCGAACTCCGACCGGCTCGCCTGGCGGACCAGGTTGTGGTCGATCGCGCCGGGAATCACCAGGACGACCTTGACGCCGCGCTCGGCCGCGGCGATCAGCGTCTTGATCATCGTCTCATCGGGGACGAAGTAGGGGTTCGTGATGTGGATCGACTGCTTGGCCGACGCCAGCGCCAGCAGGAACATCGTGTACATCGCGGTGCTGCCGCCGGCCGGCGAGCTCCGCACGACCTGCGCGGCGACCGCGCCCTTGACGTCGAGTCGTCGCCGCGGAAAGTAGTCCGTGCCGCCGATCGCGGTGCCCGTCGCCTCGAGCCAGTTCTCGGCGAACGCGCCCTGCAGCTGCTCGACCACCGGGCCTTCGAGGTAGATATCGGTGTCGCGCCAGTACCCTTCCTGGCGTCCGTTGCCGGCCCACTTGCCGCTGATCCCGGAGCCGCCGGTCACGCCCATCACGCCGTCCACGACGAGGATGCGCCGGTGGTTGCGATAGTTGACGCGGTCGAGCGTGAACGGGTTCAAAGGTCGATAGGTCTCCACGCGACAGCCGGCGTCGGTCATCGTTCGCCGATGCTCGCCGGGCATGGCCAGCGCCCCGACGGCGTCGAGGAGCACGTTGACCTTCACGCCGGCGCGGCAGCGCTCGGCGAGCGCGGCGGCGACTTCCTCGGCCGGCGGGCCGTCCTCGAAGACGTACTGGGCGTAGTTGATCGTGGTCCGGGCTTTGCGGATCAGCGCCAGCTTCGCGGGAAAGATCTCGTCGCCGTTGAGCAGGATCTCGATGCGGTTGCCGCCGACGACCGTCGTCCCGGTGTAGGCGCCGAGTGTTGCCGCGAACGCCGGTTCTCTCACGTCGAGCGCCGGCAGCTCGACGTGACGGGGAACACCGGCACACCCAGCGATGAGGACGGCGACGATCAAGAAGAGGAGCATGACCTCCGAGACCAGCAATCCGGATACCATCGCGAACTCAACCCCGGGGCACTCCAATCGCTCCTGGGCCGCGTAGGATCTACTAGTGACCGCGTAAAATCGGTGACCACGTAAAATCAACCGCCCCGCGATTCACCTACGCCGGGGCGGGCCCCGTGCGCCAAATCCCTCGAAAGCCGTTCACTTAGCGCCGCCGGCGAATCTTACATTCGCCGATGGCAAGGTCATTGCTCATTCACCGCGCGGGGATCGTGTGAGCGAGGGCCCCGGACCATGAGATCGAGGAGGATGAAGCCATGCGTGACCACTTCATGACCGCAGCCGCGCTGCTGGCGGCCGTGCTCTGCGCGGCGCCGCCGAGCGCCAGTGCTGCCGACACCAAGGCCGAAAGCAAGATGGACCAGGTGAAGGAGAAGGCGAAGGACACCGCGCAGGAAGCGAAGGTCGCGATCAGCGACAGCTGGCTCACTTCGAAGACCAAGATCGCGCTCTTCGCCGATGAGCGGGTCAAGGGGCGCGAAGTGCGCGTCGAGACGGTGAGCGGCCAGGTCTTCCTGCGCGGTAAGGTCGACTCCGATGAGGCGAAGACCGCCGCGGAAGAGATCGCCAAGGGCGTCGACGGCGTCAAGAGCGTGAAGAACGACCTGCAGGTCGTGCCACCGGCCGCCCGCAAGGCCGTCACGGCTGACGACAAGCAGATCACCAAGGCCGTCACGGCCACCCTCGCCAGGGACCCGCAGCTGAAGAAGATCGATGTGCGCACCGACGCCGGCGTCGTGGTGCTGAGCGGCGAGGTGCAGTCGATGGCGCAGAGCGCGAAGGCGTCGGACCTGGCCCATCGGGTGGACGGCGTCAAGTCGGTCAAGAACGAGCTGAGAGTGTCGGCGGCGAAGGCGAGCTAGCCTTCACGCACAGCGCCCGGCGGGAGCGAGCGGGCTCCTGAATGCTCAGCGGGCCCGCCCGCCCTCGTCCGGCTCACGTCCTATCGCCGAATCGCTCGGCGTCGTTTTGCTCGCAGCGCTTCTTGATCTCGCGCTCGGCCTGCTCACGCGCCCAGCCGTAGCGCTCTTGAAGGGCGCCGGCGAGCTTGCCCCTGGCGCCGTCGATCCGGTCCAGATCGTCGTCGGTGAGTCGACCCATGCCCGCGCCTGTGCCGCGCCGACCATCTCCGGCCCCTGCTCGCCCGGCTCGGCAAGGACAATCACGAGAGGAGTTGACGGCGGTGGCCCTCTCCTGCTATTGCCCGTTCTCGAATGGCCGCCGACGATCGCACGGACGTGCTCGTGATCGGCGCCGGCGCCTCGGGGGCCGCCGTCGCCTGGCGGCTCGCGGGCGCCGGCCTCCGCGTCGTGTGCCTGGAGCAGGGCGACTGGGTCGACGCGCGCGCATACCCGCACTGGCGCGCCGACTGGGAGCTGCATCGGACCACCGATTGGAGCGCCGAGCCCAACGTGCGCCGGCTGCCACAAGACTACCCCGTCAACGACGCCGGCTCGGCGATCTCGCCGCTGATGTACAACGCGGTGGGCGGGAGCACGATTCACTGGAGCGCCCACTTCCCACGCTTCCGACCGTCCGACTTCCGCGTGCGCAGCCTCGACGGCGTGGCCGACGACTGGCCCATCGACTACGCGACGCTCGAGCCGTACTTCGACCTGAACGACACGATGATGGGCGTGGCCGGGATCACCGGCGATCCCGGCTATCCGCCGAAGTCGCCGCGGCAGACGCCGCCGATCCCGCTGGACACGCTGGGCGCCACGATGGCCCGCGGGTTCGATCGCTTGGGATGGCACTGGTGGCCGTCGGACAGCGCGATCCTGACGCGCGACTACGACGGCCGACGCGCCTGCATCAACTGCGGGCCCTGCGACCTCGGCTGCCCGACCGGAGCCAAGGCGAGCACCGACGTCACCTACTGGCCCAAGGCGCTAGCGTCGGGCGCGCGGCTGGTCACGCGCGCTCGCGTGCGCGAGATCACGCTGGGGCCCGACGGGCTCGCCGACGGCGCGCAGTACTTCGACCGCGAAGGGCGGACGCGCGAGCTGAAGGCAGGCGCGGTCGTGCTCGCGGCCAACGGGATCGGCACTCCGCGGCTCCTGCTGAACTCGCGCTCGTCGCGGTTCCCCGACGGGCTGGCCAATCGCAGCGGGCAGGTGGGCCGCAACCTCATGTTCCATCCCTACGCGATGGTGCGCGGGCTCTTCGACGAGCGGCTGGACGGGCTCCGCGGCCCGCTGGGCTGCAGCATCATCAGTCAGGAGTTCTACGAGACCGATCTCTCGCGCGGCTTCGTGCGCGGCTACTCGTTTCAGGTGGCGCGCGGGCTCTCGCCGATCGCGTCCGCCACCGGCGGCTCCGTGGGCGACCGGGTGCCGTGGGGCCGCGAGCACCGAAGACTCTACGACGCGCGCTTCGACCGGACGTTGACTGTGGCCGTCATCGGTGAGGACCTGCCGGAGCCCGGGAACCGCGTGGATCTCGATCCCACGCTCACCGACGCCCACGGCATCCCGGCGCCGCGCGTGTCCTACACGCTCGGCGAGAACAGCCGGCGCATGCTCGACCACGGCATCGCGCGCGCCCGGGAAGCGCTCGAGGCCGCCGGCGCCCGGGAGGTCTCGGTGAATCCGCTCCTCCGCGCCGGCGGCTGGCACCTCATGGGAACCGCGCGGATGGGGCGCGACCCCGCCACCTCCGTGATCGACGCCGACGGACGATGCCACGACGTGCGGAATCTCTACGTCGTGGACGGCAGCACGATGGTCACGTGCGCCGCCGTGAACCCGACCTCGACGATCCAGGCGGTGGCGCTCTACATCGCCGACGGAATCATCCGGAGACGCTCGTGACGCTGGCCGCGCGGCGCAATCTCCTGGCGGTGGTCCTCGATACCCTCGTGCCGGCGAGCGCGGGGTTCCCGGGCGCTGGCGCGATCGCGCTCGATCACGTGCTCGCGGTCGCCGCGGGCGCGCCCGAGATCGACGCGCTCTTGTCGGGCGGGCTCGCCGCGATCGAGGATGCGGCGCGCGCCGTCGGTGACGCCGGCCTCGCCCCGCTGGACCAGGACCGGCGCGAGCGCGTGCTCCGTGGCGTCGAGCAGTCGCACCCGGTCTTCTTCGACGCGCTGGTGCACCACGCGTACGACGGCTACTACAGCCATCCCGCGATCGTCGCCCGACTGGGTCTCGAGCCTGGCCCGTTACATCCTCGAGGGCACCGCGTCGCCGCCGAGCGGCCGCCCGACTTGTCACGCGTGACCACGCGCGGCCCTCTCTACCGGCGCGTGTAGTGGGCTCAGCAGCCTGCAGTGTCACAGTCGTGTGACATTGACCGTGGTCGATCGCGCGACTAGATTGACGGTAGGAGGCAACCCCGTGCCCCGGCCGACACTCGAGCTCAAGCGATGGAAGCGCGTCGAGTACGAGCGACTCGTCGAGACCGGCGTCTTCACGCCGGGCGACCGCGTGGAGCTGATCGACGGGTTGCTCGTGGTGGCCGAGCCGCAGAGCTCGCCCCACTACACGGCGATCAGACTCGTCGAGCGTGTGCTCGCGCGCGCGTTCGGCGCGGGCTGGGAGGTTCGCACGCAGGCGCCGATCGCGCTCGACGAGACGTCGGAGCCCGAGCCCGACGTGGCGGTCGTGCGCGGCGACGTGCGTGACTACGCCGCTGCGCATCCGGCAGATCCAGTGCTCGTCGTAGAGGTTGCGCTCACGAGCCTCCTCGTCGATCGAGAACACAAGGCGAGCCTCTACGCACGCGCCGGACGTCCGGAGTACTGGATCGTCAACCTGGTCGACCGCGTGCTCGAGGTTCATCGTGAGCCTGGGCCGGCGCCGTCGGCGCCCTATGGGTGGGCGTACCACGCGGTGGAGGTGCTGGGACCGGCCGACGTCGCCTCCGTGCTCGCCGTGCCATCGGCGCGGATCGTGATCGCCGATCTCCTGCCGTAGCGCTACGATTCAGCTTGACCGGCCCGTTGCCGCGCGGTATCGATTCGCGCGAGAGCCGAATCGAATTCGGCCGGGAGCCGAATCGAATTCGGCGGAGAAGCCACGAATTCCGGAAGGAGCGTTGAGCTCATGAGCAGACCGACCGGGCGAGTCTACGAGATGGAGCACCACTCCGCCGATCGTGCGACCACGCGGCCAGTGGTCTCGGGCACTCAGGGCGTCGTCACGTCGGGTCATCCCCTGGTGTCGATGGCCGGCATGCGGATGCTGCTGGCGGGCGGCAACGCCTTCGACGCGGCCGTGGCCGCGGGGTTCGCGGCCGCGGTGGTGGAGCCGACCGCGTCCTACACGCTGTGCGGCGAGTGCGTGGCGGTCGTGCACGACGCGCGCAGTCGCCAGCTGCACGTGCTGAGCGGGCAGGGAGTGGCTCCGGCCCTCGCGACGATCGCGTTCTTCCGCGGGCGGAAGCTCGATCGCATCCCGACCGGGCCGGGGGCCGACGCTCACTTGTCGTTCACCGTACCGGGCGCGGTCGGCGCGTTTCTCGAGGCGCTCGAGCGCTTCGGCACGAAGACCGTGGGCGAGGTGCTGGCGCCGGCCGTGCAATACGCCGAGCACGGGTTCCCGATGTACGAGCACATGCGGCGGATGCTGACCATCGGCGAGAGCCGCAGCCAGTTCGATCTGTATCCTCCTGGCGGGACCGCGGTGTTCTACCGAGGCGGGCAGCCGCCCGAGCTGGGCCAGCTCTTCACGCAGCCGGCACTCGCCGGGACACTGCGGCGGCTCGTCGACGCGGAAGCGTCGAGCCGAGGCCACCGGGTCGCCGGCATCGGCGCCGCCCGTGAGCGGTTCTACCGCGGCGACGTCGCGGCCACCATCGGCGCGTTCTCGGAGCGCGTCGGCGGACTCCTCCGCGCCTCCGACCTGGCCGGTTATCGCGCGCAGTTCGAGCCGCCGCTGCGAATGTCGTTCGCGGGGCGCGAGATCATCGGTCCGCCCGCGTGGACCCAGGGGCCGGTGCTCATGCAGGCGCTCGGCATGCTGGCGACCGTCGACCTGCGCGCGCTCGGGCACAACTCGGCGCGGTACATCCACGTGGTCGCCGAGGCGCTCAAGCTCGCGTTCGCGGACCGCGAGCGGTACTACGGCGATTCCGATACCGCCGCGCGCGCGATCGCCGAGCTGCTGGCGCCGGCATACCTCCACGAGCGCGCCGGGCTCATCCGCATGGACCGGGCCGCGCCGGAAGCACCGGCCCCCGGGACGATCGAGCGCCGCGGCGCGCCCACGGCCGCGGGCGCGGTGATGGGCGCGCGATCCGGCGCGACCGCGGCCGAGCCCGCCGCCGACGGGACGACGCACATCGCGGTCGTCGACCGCGAGGGCAGCATGGTCGCGCTCACGCCGAGCGGTGGCGTGTTCCGAAAGTCGGCGTTCGCTCCCGAGCTCGGCTGTACGCTGAGCACGCGGAGCGAGATGTTCGTCCTCGAGGACGGCCATCCCAACGGTCTCGTCCCGGGCAAGCGGCCGCGCACCACGCTGATCTCGTATCTGATCTGCGAGGGTGGCGTGCCCACCGCGACGATCGGCTGCCCGGGCGGCGACGATCAGGCCCAGGCCGACTTGCAGCTCGTCCTCAACGTGCTGGTCTGGGGAATGAACCCACAGCAGGCGGTCGAGGCGCCGCGCTTCTCGACCCAGACGCTCGTCAACTCGTTCTATCCCCGCGTCTATCGACCCGGGCAGCTCAACGTCGAGCCCGGTATTCCGGAGAGCACGCGCGCCGAGCTCAGCGCGCTCGGCCACACCGTCAGCGAGATCGGCGCCTGCGGCGTCGGCGCCGTCGTGACCCGACGCGATCCGGAATCGGGCGTGGTGTCGGCCGGCGCCGATCCGCGCCGACCGACGTACGCCCTGGCCTGGTAGTTGCCGCGTCGACGGAGGACTGTGATGAGCACCGTCGCACGACCCCCATTCCGTGCGGACCACGTCGGCAGCCTGCTGCGTCCACCCGAGCTGCACGAGGCGCGCGCCCGCGCGGCGCGCGGCGAGATCGACCGGGCCGCGCTGCGCGCGGTGGAGGATCGCAGCATCCGCGGCGCCGTCGCCCTTCAGGAGTCGGTCGGCCTGCAATCGGTGACGGACGGCGAGCTCCGGCGCGACTGGTGGCACATCGACTTCATCCGCGGCTTCGACGGGGTGGAGACGTCGACCCAGAGCTTCGGCGTGAAGTTCGAGGGCGCCGACGAGCAGCCGCCCCTCATGAAGGTGACCGGGAAGATCCGGCGCTCCCGGCCGAGCATGCTCGACCACTTCACGTTTCTGAAGTCGGCCACGACGCGCACCGCCAAGTTCTGCCTGCCGTCGCCGGTCATGCTCCACGCCCGGGGCGATCGGCCGACGCTCAAGGCGACCTATCCGGATCTCACCGAGTTCTGGGCCGACCTCACGACCGCCTACCGCGAGGAGATCCGCGGCCTGTGCCAGGCGGGCTGCACCTATCTCCAGATCGACGACACCACGGTGGCGATGATGTGCGATCCGAAGGTGCGCGAGCAGGTGACCCTGCTCGGCGACGACCCGGCGCGTCTGCCCGGCATCTACGCCGACGCGGTCAACGCCGTGCTGCGTGACGTCCCGCGCGACGTCACCGTCGCGATCCACACCTGCCGGGGCAACTTCAAGAGCACGTGGATGGCGAGCGGTGGCTACGACCCGGTCGCCGATACCGTCTTCACCCGGCTGAACGTGAGCGCGTTCTTCCTCGAGTACGACTCCGACCGCGCGGGCGGCTTCGAGCCGCTCCGATTCGTGCCCAAGGGCAAGAAGGTCGTGCTCGGGCTCATCAGCTCGAAGGTTCCGCAGCTCGAGACGAAGGACGACCTCAAGCGCCGCATCGAGGCGGCGGCGAAGTACGTGCCGCTCGAGAACCTCTGCCTGAGCCCGCAGTGCGGCTTCTCCAGCACGCACCACGGCAACAAGATCACGGTCGACGACCAGCGTCGCAAGCTCGCGCTCGCCCTCGAGGTCGCGCGCGAGGTGTGGGGCGCCGCCTAGAGCGCGGCAACGAGCGGCGCCCCGTCGGTAGCGGTTGTGCGCGCGCACGAGTGCTGGGGCGCTACGGTTGTGCGCGCGTGCCAGCGCTGGGGACGCTAACGGTTGTCTGCGCGTGCGAGTGCTGGGGGGGCTACGGTTGTGCGCGCGTGCGAGTGCTGGGGGGGTATGGGGGGCCATGTCGGGGCCCCCCATTACCTGAACGCCGGCAGGACCTCGCGGGCGAAGCGTTCCATCGAGCGCATGACGCGCGCGTGCTCGAGGTCGCCGAACCAGAAGCTGCAGTTGAAGTGCGAGATGCCGACGAGCTCCCTGACGCGCGTGATCTGGCGGATCACCGTGTCGGGCGTCCCGATCACCAGGAAACGGTCCAGCAAGTCGTCGGTGTCGGGCTCCTTGGGCGCCGGGACCGGGATCGCGTGGCCCTGTTCGACGCGCTCGTACTGATTGCGGAGCGAGAGCGTTACCCGCATGTTCCAGCGGGCCTCTTCGGCCGCCGCGCGGGCGTCGGCCTGGCTCTCCGCCACGTAGACCGCGCGCTGCACGCCGACCTGAAGCGGATGCGTGGGCTTGAACTCGCCGACCAGCCGGTCGAAGAGCCGGCGGAACTCGGCCATGCGCTCGATGGGCACGCCGAAGCCGCCGGTGAGCACGTTGAAGCCGCGGCGCACGGCCGCCTCCACCGACTCCGGGCTCTGCGCGGTGATCCAGATCGGTGGCCGCGGCTGCTGGAGCGGCTGCGGGAACACCATCGTCTCCGGGATCTTGAAGAGCTTACCGTCGTAGCTGAACGGCTTGCCGCTCAGGGCCTTCAATAAGATATCGATCGATTCTTCCCAGCGCGCGCGGCCGCTCTCGAGCTCGAGGCCGAAGCGCTCGAACTCGTAGGGCTGATAGCCGCGCCCGAGCCCGACGTCCAGGCGTCCGCCGGCCAGCAGGTCCAGCGTCGCGATCTCCTCGGCGATCACGAGCGGGTGGTGGAGCGGGACCACGATCACGGCGGTGCCGACCCGGATCCGCTTCGTCTTGGCCGCGATGTACGTCGCGAGCTGTGTCGGGCGTGAGAGATAGCCGTAGGTCGAGAAATGGTGCTCGGCGAGCCAGACGTTGCCGAAGCCGAGCGTCTCGGCGGCCTGGGCGATCTCGACGCCCCGCGCGTAGATCTCCTGCGAGGAGCGCGCCGACGGCGACTGCATCAGCAGGAACGTTCCGAAATTGATCGTCATCGTCGCGCGCGATACCAGGGGTGCGGTTGGCCGGGGGTCGTGACGCGCAAGGCATAGACCGAGGTGCGGGCGGTGAGCAACAGGGTCCGGAGATCGGGGCCACCGAACGCGAGGTTGGCTGGAACTTCCGGTGTGCGGATGATCCCGAGCCGCGTGCCGTCGGGCGCGAAGACCCAGGTGCCGCCCGGGCCGGTGCAGAAGATCCGGCCCTCGACGTCCACCTTCATGCCGTCGGGAACGCCGTCGGTCTCGTCCGACGACATGTCGGCGAAGATGCGCCGCCGGACGAGGCCGCCGGCCGAGTCCAGCTCGAGCGCATGAATGTACTGCGTCCAGCGCGTGTTGGCGACGTACAGGATTCGCTCGTCGGGCGAGAACGCGAGCCCGTTCGGGTACTCGCAATCCGCCACCAGCGAGGTCTTGCCGTCCGGCGCGATGCGATAGACGCCGGCCGACGGCAGCTCGCGCTCGGCCAGCGGCACGCGCAGGCCCGGATCGGTGAAGTAGATGGCCCCGTCGGATTTGCACACGACGTCGTTGGGGCGATTGAGCCGCTTGCCCTCGAAGCGGTCCATCAGGACCTCGCTCCGCTCGCCGGTCCAGCGGGTGACGCGACGGTTGCCGCCCTCGCAGATGACCAGGCGGCCCTGAAGGTCGAACGTCGTGCCGTTGCCCTCGCCGGTGTTCGCGCGGACGAGCTCCGGCGCCTTCCCCGGCGTCAGGCGGTGCAGGCGGCTCTGGCGAATGTCGACGAAATAGAAGAAGCCGTCGGGATGCCACAGCGGCCCCTCGGTGAAGACGAACCCGGTGGCCAGCTGTTGCGCTTCGGTCGTCTCAAGGATCGCGGCCAGGGAGTCGCTCATGGCGTCAGGCTCCTTTCTTCGGCGCCCGCAGTTCGACGCCGGCCCGCTCTTCCTGCAAGCGGAAGAACGTCATCGAGTCCTTGTCGCCCCAGCCCCGCCGCAGCGCCTCCTCGAGCTGCTGCTCGGCGATGGCCGCGATCAGCATGGGCACGTGATACTCGCGCCCGAGCTCGGTTGCCAGCCCCACGTCCTTGCGCAGGAGCTTGAGCGCGAAGTTGACGTCGTCGTAGGCGCCGGGGAAGACGGTGTTGGGGATCATGTCCTTGAGCACGCGCCCCTGACCGAAGGAGCTCTTGGCGAGCGCGTCGAGCAGCACCTCGGGCGCGACGCCCGCCTTCACCCCGAGCGTCATGCCCTCGGCGATCGCCATACGCGAGCACGCCGACACCATGTTGTGCACGAGCTTCGCGACGGTGCCGCAGCCGATGCCGCCGACCCAGGTGACCTTGTCGCCGATGGCGTCCAGCATCGGCTTCAGGCGGTGGTAGAGCGCCTCGTCGCCGCCGACCAACACCGCCAGCTTGCCGGAGCGCGCTCCGGGCACGCCGCCGCTGACCGGCGCGTCGAGCACGTCGACGCCGCGCTGGGCGCACACGCCGTGGATCTTGCGGATGAGCGTCGCCGAGTTCGTGGAGAGATCGACGTAGACCGTGCCGCGCGCCGCGCCTTCCAGGATGCCGCCGGGACCCAGGGCCACCGCTTCGACCTCGCGGGGACCCGGCAGGGACGTCAAGATGACCTCGCTCGCCGCCGCGACGGCCTTCGGCGTGCTCGCCCACGTGGCGCCCAGCGCCATGTGCGGCTTGGCCAGCTCCTGGCGGAGGTCCGACACCACCATCGTGTGGCCGGCCTTGAGGACGTTGAGGGCCATCGGCCCGCCCATGTTGCCCAGCCCGATGAAGCCGATGCGCATGTGCGACTCTCCTTCGAGGCCCAGATGATCGCCTCAGGACGATGTGTTAAGGTACACCAACGTCGGCCCCCGCTGGTGGTGGGCCGCCCGGTTGGCGTTGTTGTGTTTCGCTCAGCATAACGGAGACCTCGCGTGCGACGATTCGAGCTTCTTCTCCCCGAGAGCGTAGAGGATTGTGTGCGGGCCCTCGCCCAGCGAGGGCCCGAGACGAAGCTGCTGGCCGGAGGGACGGACCTCTTGCCACAGCTCAAGAACGGTCTGCTCAAGCCGGCTCGCGTCATCGATCTGTCCGGCGTGGCGCGCCTGCGCGCCGTCGAATCGGCGAACGGGCAGGGGCTGCGGATCGGCTCCGCGGTGACGGCGCGGGCGCTCGAGCTCGACCGGACGGTGCGCTCCCGTTACCTGTCGCTCGCCGAGAGCGGCGCCCTCGTGGGCTCGGTGCAGGTGCGCAACCTGGCCACGCTCGGCGGCAATCTCTGCAACGCGGCGCCGTCGGCGGACATGGCGCCGCCGCTGCTGGCCCTCGACGCCGAAGCGATCATCCTCGGACCCAAGGGCGAGCGGCGGGTGCCGATCGCGACGTTCTTCACCGGCGTCCGCCAGACGGTGCTGGCTCCGGACGAGCTGCTCGTCGAGCTGGCCGTGCCGGCGCCCGGGGCCCACAGCGGCGGCAACTACCTGCGACACACCCCGCGGCGGGAGCTCGACATCGCCGTGGTCGGGGTGGCGTCACAGCTCACGCTGGCCAACGGCGTGTGCACCAAGGCGCGGGTCGCGCTGGCCGCCGTGGCGCCGGTGCCGGTTCGCGCGACGGCGGCCGAGCGCGCGCTCGAGGGGCAGGCCGTGACGCCCGATCGGATCGCGCGCGCGGCCGAGCTCGCGTTGGAGGCGGCGCGCCCGATCAGCGACCAGCGCGGCTCGGCCGACTTCCGTCGTCACCTCGTTCGCGTCCTCACGCGCCGCACGTTGACGACAGCACTGGCCCGAGCCAGCGCCTGATACCCGGAGGAAACGAGACGTGGCCAAGCACGTGTTGAATTGCACGGTGAACGACGAGCCCACCGAGGTGCTCGTGCAGCCCTGGGACACCCTGCTGGACGCGCTGCGCGAGCGGATGGGCCTGACCGGACCGAAAGAAGGATGCGGCACCGGCGACTGCGGCGCCTGCACGGTGCACTTCGACGGCAAGCCCATCGCGAGCTGCCTCTTGCTCGCGATGCAGGCTCGCGGCCACACCGTCCGCACGATCGAAGGGCTCGGCAAGCCGGGCGCGCTCCATCCGCTGCAGGAAGCGTTCGTCAAGCACGGCGTCCCCCAGTGCGGCTTCTGCATTCCCGGCGTCCTGATGGCGGCGGCGGCGCTCCTGACGGAGAACCCGCGCCCGACCGAGGAAGAGATCCGCTACGGCATCGCTGGCAATCTCTGCCGCTGCACCGGCTACACGAAGATGCTGGCCGCGATCACCGAGACCGCCGGCGCCGCGGCCGGCCGGAGGAGCTGAGGCATGTCCAGCGTGATGAAGACCACCCGCGACGTGAAGGGCATCGGACTCTCCATCCCACGCCCGGACGCGCCGGAGAAGGTCACCGGCGTGGTCCAGTACGTCGCCGACCTGAGCCCTCGCGGGCTCCTGCACGCCAAGCTCCTCCGCAGCCCGCACGCCCACGCGCGCATCCTCAAGATCGACGTCAGCAAAGCGCGCGCGCTGCCGGGCGTGCGCGCGGTCCTGACGGCCGCCGACATCCCCGAGCTGAAGAGGAAGGCCCCGACGCGTGCGCACGCGGTGCTGGCGATCGATCGCGTGGTCTTCGCCGGCCAGCCGGTGGCCGCCGTCGCCGCCGACGAGCCGGCGATCGCCGAGGAGGCGCTCGACCTCATCGACGTGCAGTACGAAGTCCTGGCCGTCTCCGCCGATCCGCTCGAGGCGATGAAACCCGGCGCGCCGCCCGTCGCCGACGCCGGGACCGAGGCGGACACGAGTGAGGCGCAGGCCCACGGCAGCGTGGCCGGCGTGACGACCGAGGCCAAGCCCGCGAAGGCGGTCAACATCTCCCAGCAGGCTCGCCTGCAACGCGGCGACGTCGCGAAGGCGCTCGCCGAGTCGGACGTCGTGATCGAGAAGACCTACCGCGTGCCCATGGTCCATCAGGGCTACCTCGAGCCGCACGCGGTGCTGGCGCAGTGGGACACCGCCGGCAACCTGACGCTGTGGGCGAGCACGCAGGGCTCGTTCAACACCCGCTCCGAGGTGGCCGACGTCCTGGAGATCTCGGAGAACCGCATCAAGGTGATCCCGATGGAGTGCGGCGGCGGCTTCGGTGGCAAGATCCGCGCGCTCTGCGAGCCGATCACGGCGATCCTGGCGCGCGCCACCGCACGGCCGGTGCGCTACGTCATGACCCGGCGCGAGGAGCTCGAGGCCGGCATGCCGGCGCCGCAGGTCATCATCCGTCTCAAGACCGGTGTCAAGCGCGACGGCACGCTCATGGCGATCGAGGGCGAGGCGATCCTCGAGTCCGGCGCGTTCTCCGGCGCAGTGCTGGCGGTGAGCGGCGTGTTCTTGGCGAGCCTCTACCGGTGGCCGAACTTCGACGTGAAGGGGTTCGAGGTGCTCACCCACAAGCCGAGCATCGCGGCGTACCGCGCGCCGGTCGCGCCCCAGACCATCTTCGCGATCGACTCGCAGATGGAACAGATCGCCCGCGCGATCGGCGCCGATCCGGTCGAGTTCAGGCTTCGCCACCTGCAGCGCGAAGGCGACAAGATGGCCAACGGCCAGCCGTGGCTGAGCAACGGCGCCGTGGAGGTGCTGACGCGCATCGCGGAGCATCCGCTGTGGAAGAAGCGTGCCGAGTGGAAGGCGAGCAGCAAGGACGGCCGGCTGCGCGGCACCGGCCTGTCGCTCGGGGGCTGGCTCGGCGGTCTGCAGCCGACCGGCGCCACCGTACGGCTCAACCCCGACGGGACCCTGCAGGTGTTGACCGGCCAGGTGGACATCGCCGGGACCAACATCGCGCTGGCGCAGATCGCGGCCACCGCCTACGGCGTCGACATCGACAAGGTGAAGATCACGACCGGCGACACGGACGTGGCGCCGATGACCGGCCTGAGCGCGGGCAGCAAGACGACGTACACCGTCGGCGTGGCCGTGATGCAGGCCGCGCAGAACGCGAGAAACCAGACGCTCGAGATCGCCGCCAAGGAGCTGGAGGCCTCGGTGCACGACCTCGAGATCGACGACGGCAAGGTCGTCGTGCGTGGCGTCCCCAACAAGGGCGTCACGCTCGCGCAGATCGGCAAGAAGGGCAACCTCTACATGTCCAAGGTCGAGCCGGTGCTCGGCGTCAGCCATCCGGCCTTCTCGGTGCAGGCGCCGGCGTTCTGCGCCCAGCTGGCGAAGATCGAGATCGACCCCGACACCGGCGAGCTCACGCTGCACGACTTCGTGGTCGTCCAGGACGTCGGCAAGGCGATCAACCCGCTCCAGATCGAGGGCCAGATGCAAGGCGGCGCGGTCCAGAGTCTCGGAATGGCCCTGACCGAAGCGCTGATGTACGACGACAAGGGGCGGCTCATGAACCCGAGCCTGCTGGACTACCGGAAGCTCACCGCGGCCGACCTGCCGAACATCGAGACGATCATCGTCGAGAAGCCCGCGCCGCACGGGCCCTTCGGGGCGCGGGGCGTGGGCGAGCCGCCGATCGTGCCGGCGCCAGCCGCCATCGCCAACGCCGTCGAGGACGCCACTGGCGTGCGGCTTACCGTGCTGCCGCTCTCGCCCGAGCGAATCGCGCTGGCGATCGCGAACGGGAAGTGAACGACTTGCCCTTGAAGGTGCGCTCGAAGTGGCGCTGGGCGCCGGCTTCGACGCCACTGCGGAACTTCCGGTAGCACGCCAGGAACTCGCGGCCGGCGGCGGTCAGGCGCATCCCGGATGCGGGACCGCCGCCGGCCGTCCGCTCGAAGAACTTGAAGCCGGCAGCCCGCTCGAGCTCCTGCAGGTAGCCCCACGCGTTCCGGTACGACATCCCGAAATCCGCCGCGGCCTGCCTCAGGGATCCCTTCGCGTGGATCGCGTCGAGGAGCCGGGCCCGGCCGTCGCCGAGCTTCAGCCGCGGTCCGAACACGACCCACACCCTGAGCTTGGGCTTCACGGCACGACACTGTAGCGCAAGGAGGCGGACATGGCGATCATCCGGATCTACGCAGGGCCCGACGGCAAGTCGCACTTCGAGGACATCCAGCCGAAGTTCGAGCCGCGGGGCGACCAGTCCGAGAGCGCCGAGCTGATCCCCGGCAGCGGCATCGTCATCCGCCGCTTCGACGCGAAGCGATCGAACCCCTGGCATCACGCGCCAGGGCGCGCGGCGGTGTTCACGCTCACCGGCGCCGTCGACATCGAGATCGGCGACGGCACGGTGCGGCGCCTCGGCCCAGGCGACATCCTCATCGCCGAAGACCTGACGGGCCAGGGGCACGTGACGCGCGAGGTGGGCCCCGAGCCGCGAGTCTCGATCTTCGTGCCGCTCCGCTAGCTGCGCTTCGGCTCGATCACCTCGAACATCAGCGTAAAGTCGTCGCTGGCCGAGATCCGCGAACACCCAGTCGATGACGAGGCGCCGGCCCTCGGCGCGCTGGCCGTCGAGCCTCACCGCCCGATAGTCGTGATCGGCGTCGCGTCGTTCATGGCGTCTCCTCGATCTGGTAGTCTAGCGGCCTCCACGATTTATGGCCGCGCCTCGGCCGGCGGGCCCAGCCCCGCGACGGCCTGCGGCGCGCACCGCGGTACGCCAAGAGAGGGAGGTCGGCTCATGAAGGTGACGGCCGTCTCGCCGTTCGTCGTCGATCCCGGCTACGGGAAGAACTGGCTCTTCGTCAAGGTCGAGACCTCGGACGGTCTCCACGGCTGGGGCGAGTGTTACACCCAGGCCGACCGCGACCAATCGATCGTCGCGCACGTGCGGCAGCTCGGGCGCTATCTCGTCGGCCGCGACGCCGGCCAGATCCGCCACTTCACGCACTGGGCCTACCACGACTTCGCATCCAAGCGCGGCGCGATGGATTTCTGGAGCGCGGTCAGCGGGCTCGAGCAGGCGCTGTGGGACCTCGCCGGCAAGCGCCTGGGCGTACCGGTCGTCAATCTATTGGGCGGTCCCTGCCGCGAGCGGATCCGCGTCTACGCCAACGGCTGGTACTCGGGCGCGAAATCACCGGAGGCCTACGCGGCGAAGGCGAAGGAAACTGTCGCGCGCGGCTTCACCGCGCTCAAGTTCGATCCGTTTCCCGGTCCATGGCGCACGCACATCTCGCGCGAGGCCGAGCAGCAGGTGGTCGAGACGGTTCGCGCCGTCCGGGCCGCGGTCGGGCCCAAGGTCGACCTGCTGATCGAGGTGCACCGCCGGCTGGCCCCGATGCATGCGGTGCGGCTGGCCCGGATGCTGGAGCCGTTCGACCCGTTCTGGTACGAGGAGCCGGTCTCGGCGCGGGACGTGGGCGCACTGGCCGAATGCCGGCGGGACATCCGGATCCCGATCGTCACCGGCGAGGAGCTCTACACGCGCTTCGAGTTTCGCGAGGTGTTCGAGCGCCGCGCCGCTGACATCATCAATCCCGACGTGTGCAACGTTGGCGGCATCGAGGAGCTTCGCGAGATCGCGGCGATGGCCGAGGCGTACCACGTGGTCGTCTCGCCCCACAACTACAACAGCACGACCGTCGGCCTCGCCGCGACGCTGCAGGTCTCGGCGGCGATCCCCAACTTCCTGATCACCGAGTATTTTGTGAACTTCGAGCCCCGCGCCGCCGAAGTCGCCGTGACGCCGTTCAAGGTCGAGGGCGGCTATCTCACGCTACCTACCGGACCGGGCCTGGGAATCGAGCTGCGCGAAGACGTGCTCACGCGCTACGCCTACCGCGAGTTCCCGGCGCGCTCTATTCCTACGCCCCGCGACGAAGGCCCGTAGTCGGCGTCCGCGATCTGTCGCTGGTTACGCGCTGGCTTTCCGGCGCCAGTCGAGTATCTGGGCGGCGTGTTCGCGGTAGTGGCCGGCGCCCGCGCCCTCGAAGGAGTCGCGGGCGGCGCCGCCCGGGGCGAGCTGCGCGTCTGGTAATGCCGCCGCCGCGGCCATGAACGCCTGGTGGGAGGCGTCGAGCTCCGCCAGGACGTCCGCGGTCTTCACGCCGGTCTTCCGGTCGACGAACCGCGCGTTCCACGCATCGAAGTCGTCGTACGTCCCCGCCGGGTACGCGGGCTCGCCCCGTGCGACACGGGCCAGGGCGGGGATCATCTCGCGGTGCCATCCGGAGATGTGGATCAGAATCTCGCGCACGCCCCAGGTGCCGAGCCAGACTTGACGCATCGTCTCATCTTCCAGACCGTCGATGGCCCGCCGGAGCTCGCCGAACGCGTCGTCGGCCTCGCGTAGCAACGTGGACTCGTCGCTCATGGGATCCTCCCGACCGTCATGATTGTTTCCACACACTGAGACCCCGATCGGGCGCGTTCGTGAGATCTTCGAGGCCTACACGCGGCGACAACGCGATCCTCTTCGCCGTGGGGCTGGAGGCGCAGCATGGCCTGGCTGAAGCCCGGCCAGGAGTTGTCAATTCTGACGTCAAGGATTGGAACGCGTCGTGATCCGCGGACGGCGCGAGACTGGGAACTAGCTGATTTCATTTCATGGCCCGGGCGAAGCGGCGTCTGGCACGACGCCTGCTCATACACTATGTGGGTCCATGGCCCTCCGCATTCCGGATAACGCCGCTTCCGCGGCCGAGGCGCTTCTCGACATCGCGAACGCGATGAGCTCGACGCTCGAGCTCAAGAAAGTCTTGAAGATCCTCGCCCGACGCGCCGCTCAGGCGATCGGCGCGGAGCGCTGCTCGATCGATCTCTGGCAGGATGGACGGCTCATGCCCGTCATGTCGCAGTTCGCCGATGGGCACGCCGATCCGGATCTCTGGGCGAAGTATATGGCCCTCGGGCCCCGGCGTCCGGAGGAGCACCCCACCTACGTCGAAGTGGTCCGGACCAGACGGCCGGTCGCCGTCGACGAGGTGACCGATCCGCAATGGCTGGCGTTCGGCGCGCGCGCCCTGCTGATGGTCCCGCTGCTCCGACAGGACGCGGTGCTGGGCACGATCCACCTCGACCAGGCCGAGCCCTATCGCTGGGCGCAGGCCGAGATCGATTTCGCCATGACCATCGCCAACCAGGCGGCCCTGGCGGCCGACAACGCCCGACTCTACGAACAGGTTCGCACCCAGCTGCGCGAGCTTCAGGAAACGCAAGCGCAGCTCCTCCAGGCCGGGAAGCTGGCGGCGGTGGGAAAGCTCGTGGCCGGCGTCGCCCATGAGCTGAACAACCCGCTGGCGGTGGTCCTGGGCCAGGCCGATCTCCTGACTCAGCACAGCTCCGATCCGGTCGTGCTCAAGCGCACCGACAAGATCCGGACCAGCGCTCGCCGGGCGGCCAAGATCGTCCGCGAGCTGACGACGTTCGCCCGACCGCAACCCGCCGCGGTCGCCGACGTCCAGATCGCCGACATCGTCGAGCACGCGCTGGAGCTGCGCCGGCAAGCCCTGAGCGTTCGCGGGACCGTCCTGAAGGTCGACGTCGCGCCGGATCTGCCCCTGTTGCACGCCGACGAGATCCAGCTGCAGCAGGTCGTCCTCAACCTGCTGCTCAACGCCGAGTACGCGGTGACGGAGACCGGGCGGCCGCCGCAGATCACGGTCCGGCTCGTGGGCGAGGCCGACTCGGTGCGGCTCACCGTGTCCGACAGCGGGCCGGGCATTCGTCCGGAGGTCTTGCCGAGGATCTTCGAGCCGTTCTTCACCACGAAGCCCATCGGCGAAGGCACGGGGTTGGGGTTGTCGATCTCCTTCAGGATCGTCGAGGCTCACGGCGGGCGCATCTGGGCCGAGAGCTTGCCGGGCGGCGGCGCCGCGTTCACCGTCGCGCTGCCGGCCGTCCCGCGGTCGGCGCCGTCCACCGTGCCGTCCGCGCCAGACCGCAAGGCTCACGTCCTGGTCGTCGACGACGAGGACCACGTCGCCGACACCTTCGGCGCGCTCGTCGAGGCGCTCGGCCACCAGGTGACGGTCGCCCGCAGCGGCCAGTCCGGGTGGGAGCGGCTCTCGTCGCGCGAGGCTCAGTACGACCTGGTGACCCTCGATCTCCGGATGCCCGACATCAACGGGGCGACGATCTGGCAGCGGCTCGTCGCCGCGCAGTCTCCACTCGCGCAGCGCGTCGCCTTCATCACGGGCGACACCGTGGACGCGGCCACCCAGCAGTTTCTCGCGAGCACGGGCCGGCCGTTCATTGGCAAACCGGTCGACATGCAACAGCTCGCGGACCTGATTCGTACCGCGCTGTAACAGCCTCTCGCTCGGCCGCGGCTCGGTGGTCGTGGTAATTTGCTCGCCATGCCCGAGCACATCCTGCCCTCGCACGCGCGCGTGGTGGTGATCGGCGGGGGCATCGCCGGCTGCAGCGTCGCGTACCACCTCACGAAGCTTGGCTGGCGCGACGTGCTGCTGCTCGAGCGCCGCGACCTCTCGTGCGGCACGACGTGGCACGCGGCTGGGCTCGTCGGCCAGCTCCGAGCCACGCAGAACCTCACGCGGCTGGCCAAGTACGGTGGCGACCTCTACGAGCGGCTCGAGGCGGAGACCGGCCAGGCCACGGGCTTCCGCCGTCCCGGCAGCCTGAGCCTCGCCCGGACGCCCGAGCGCATGCACGAGCTCAAGCGCCTCGCCTCGATGGCGCGCTGCTTCGCCGTCGACGTGGAGGTCATCACGCCCGCCGAGGCCGCCCGCCGCTGGCCGTTGATGCGCGTCGATGATCTGGTGGGCGCCTTGTGGCTGCCCGGCGACGGGCGCACGAACCCGATCGATACCACGCTGGCGCTCGCCCGCGGCGCCCGCCAGGGCGGCGCGACGATTCTCGAGAACACCGGCGTCACCGCGGTGCGCGTGACGAACGGTCGCGTCTCCGGCGTGAGCACGACGCGTGGCGATGTCGCGTGCGAGGTCGTGGTGAACTGCGCCGGGATGTGGGCCCGCGAGGTCGGGCGAATGGCTGGCGTGGCGCTGCCGCTGCACGCCTCCGAGCACTTCTACATCGTCACCGAGCCCATGGCCGGGGTGTCGCCGAATCTCCCGGTGCTTCGCGACCCCGACGGCTACATCTACGTGCGCGAGGAAGTGGGCGGCTTGCTCATGGGCGGCTTCGAGCCGGTCGCCAAGCCGTGGGGCATGGAGGGCATCCCCGCGGACTTCGCGTTCTCGCTCCTGCCGGAGGACTGGGATCACTTCGAGGTGTTGATGGAGCAGGCGGTGATCCGCATCCCGGCGCTCGCCCAGGCGCCGGTGCGCCGTCACGTCAACGGCCCCGAGAGCTTCACGCCCGACGGTCGCTATCTGCTCGGTGAGGCGCCGGAGTGCCGCAACTTCTTCGTCGCGGCCGGCTTCAATTCCATCGGCATCGCGTCCGGCGGCGGGGCGGGGAAGGCGGTCGCCGAGTGGGTCGTGGGCGGCGAGCCGCCGATGGATCTGTGGGACGTCGACGTGCGCCGGGTCGCGCCCTTCCAGGTGAACCCGCGCTATCTCCGCGAGCGGACGGTCGAGATGGTGGGCGCGCTCTACGCGATGCACTGGCCGTACCTGCAGCCGGCCACCGCGCGCGGCGTGCGTCGCAGCGTGCTCCACGACCGGCTCGCGGCCCACGGCGCCTGCTTCGGTGTCGTGATGGGCTGGGAGCGGGCCAACTGGTACGCGACCGGCGGCATGGAGGCGGCGTACCGCTACAGCTACGGGCGGCAGAACTGGTTCGACTGCGCCGCGGCCGAGCATCGCGCGGTCCGCGAGGCGGTCGGCGTGTTCGACCAGTCGTCGTTCTGCAAGCTCCGCCTCGAGGGCCCCGACGCGCTCGCGGTGCTCCAGCGGGTCTGCGCCAACGATGTCGACGTGGAGCCCGGCCGGCTCGTCTACACCCAGATGCTCAACGCGCGCGGCGGCATCGAGGCCGATCTCACGGTCACCCGGCTCGCCGCCGACGCGTTCGCGCTCGTCACCGCGGCCGCGGCGTCCACGCACGACGCCGCGTGGATCCGCCGCCAGCTCGGCGACGCGCGGGCGGTGCTCACCGACGTCACGTCGGGTGCGGCGGTCCTCGGCGTGATGGGCCCGCGCGCGCGCGCGCTGCTCGCGCGGCTCACCGACGCCGATCTCTCGAACGGGGCGTTTCCGTACCTCGCCTCGCGCGAGATCTGGCTGGCCTCCGCGCCGGTGCGCGCGACCCGCGTTACCTACGTTGGCGAGCTGGGGTGGGAGCTCTACGTCGCCGCTGAGTTCGCGGCCGGAGTCTACGACGCGCTGGTGGCGGCGGGGGAGGACCTCGGGCTGCGTCACGCCGGGTACCACGCGATGGACTCGCTGCGGCTCGAGAAAGCCTATCGCTCGTGGGGCCACGACCTCGGCAGCGAGGACACGCCCTTCGAGGCGGGCCTCGGGTTCGCGGTGCGCCTCGACAAGGGTGCGCCGTTCCTGGGGCGCGAGGCGCTGCTGGCTCAGTACCAAAAGCCGCTCGCTCGACGACTCGTCGTGTTCGTCCTCGAGGACGCCGAGCCGCTCCTGTATCACGACGAGCCGGTCTGGCGCGACGGCGCCCTCGTGGGGCGCATCGCCTCGGGCGCCTACGGCCACACGCTCGGTCGAGCCGTCGGTCTCGGCTGGGTCGCCCACGCTGACGGCGTCACCGACGCGTTCGTGGCGAGCGGTCGCTGGGAGATCGAAATCGCCGGCGATCGGGTCGCGGCGCGCGCTCAGCTGGCGCCGCCGTACGACCCGAAGTCGCTCCGGGTGCGCGCCTAGGTCGCAGGAACGGCGCGTGACTTTTCATAGCCGCGCCTCGGCCGCCGGGGCCTAGCCCGGCGACGGCCTGCGGCGCGCGCGCTGGAGCGGCCACACGAGCTGTCGCCAGTATCCCTCGGGCACGGGGCGGCCGGCGATGCCGTACGCGTCGGGCCAGCGACCGGGCGGGAGATGCGCGGTGCCGAAGAGACGGTCGAGCCAGGGCAGGTGCACCGCGAAGTTCTTGTCCACCGGGTGCGCGGCGTGGTGCCAGTGGTGGAAGCGCGGGGTCACCACCACCCAGTCGAGCATCTTCATATTCAACCGCACGTTGGCGTGGATGAACACCGCGAGGAACGACACGAAGACCAGGTACGCGTAGATCGCCGGCGCTGCGAAGCCGAGGACGTAGAGCGGTACGAACGAGAGCCCGCGGGTGACGACGATGTCGATCAGGTGCAGGCGCGAGCCGGCCAGCCAGTCGAGCGTCTCCGACGAGTGGTGGACGGCGTGGAGCCGCCAGAGCCACGGCACCCGGTGGAAGGCGCGGTGGATCCAGTACTGGGTGAGGTCGGCGACGAGCACGATCTCGACGACCTGGAGCACCAGAGGCTGCGCCGCGATCGTGTCCTGGAGCCACGGCCGGGTGGCCCACCGGAAGAACAGCGCGGCCGGCAGCATCGTGAGCACGACCGTCAACTGCACCATCAGATGACTCATCGCGAAGTGCATCAGGTCGGTCGTCCAGCCCGGCCGGAAGATCCCCTGCTCGGGCCGGCGCGGCGCGACGCGCTCGAGCGGCACGAAGAGCAGCGCGAGGACGAACAGGTTCAGCAGGAACCAGTCGAGCCCCGCCGCGGTCGTGCTCTCGACCGATCCCTTGATCTCGACGCCGGAGCCTCCGAGCAGCGTGCCGGCGGTCGCGAGGGCGAGGCCCGTGAAGCCGAGGACCTTGCGGCGCCGGAGAATGACGCTTAGCGCGCCGAGGCCGAACCCGATCACCAGCATCGTGTAGATCAGGAAGCGGATCAGCTCCATCGGATAGTGTGCGCGGGCCGCGGGCGTCGTGAGCCAGTCCGGGAACAGGAGACAGAGCACGCCGCCGTATCCGAGCGCGCCGCACGCGGCCGCCAGGACACCGCTGATCCAGCCCGCGCCGAACTGACGACCCGTGCCCCGACCGAGCGCCACGGTCATGCGAACGCGAACGCGCGGGCAGGGTTCTCGACGAGCAGCCGCGTGAGCCCGGCGTCATCGACGCCCTTGGCGCGCAGCCGCGGCACAACGTTCACCAGGAGATGGTGGTAGCCGTAGCCGCCGTACTTCACGAGCGAGGTCTTGTAGGCGATGTCGTGGGACATGAGGATCTGGTTGCGGTGACCGGCGGCGATCAGCGCCAGCACGTGGGCCATGCGCCCGCCGTCGTTGGGCATGTCGAAGCTCGGGTTGTACGGATAGAAGGAGTTCTCGAGCCCGAACAGATCGTACTCGAGCCAGATGCCGCTCTGGGCGAGGTCGATCACCGCCCGCACGTCGGTGATGGTGCGGCACAGGTGACACATGATCGTGCGTTGCAGCGCGCCGCCCTCCTTGCCGACGAACTCGGCCAGCGCCATCGGCATGCTCGGGTGGCGTCCGGGGTGGATCATCAGCGGCGCGCCCGTCTCGCGCTGGGCGATGATCGCCGCGCGCAGGACCTTCTGCTCGTTGGCGGACCGCGCGTCGTCGGTCCACGGGTACGTCGTGCCGATCTCGCCGATGAGGCCGGCGCGGACGCCCGTGTCGCCGGCGCCGGCGGTGACGTCGGCGATCATCTCGCGCGCCAGCTCATCGACCGTTCGGCGGTCCATGTCGGGCGGATGAGACGCGCCCACGTAGTAGCCGGCGCCCATCACGACGTTGAGGCCGGTGGCGCGCGCGATGCGGGCGAGGGCGAGGGGATCGCGCCCGATCGCCTTCGGCGTCGGATCGACGACGGTGCGGCCGCCGGCCTGTTTGAACAGCGAGATCTCGTCCTGGGCCACCTGCTCGTCGAGGAGTCGTAAATTATCGAGGTTGGCGTTGAAGTTCTGGCGGACCCAGCCGAGGTTGGCCAGGCTGACCGGCTCCCACGCGCGCCCCTTGTCGCCCGCGGCCGCCGGCTCCGCGAACATCACTTTGAAGTCGATCAAGAGGTGCTCGTGCGGGAGCGTGATGCCGATCGCGTCACTCGCGATCGCGCCGAGCACCGTCTGGATCTGGCCGCCCAGCGGTCGGGGCATACCGCTAGCGGAACTCGGGCGCGATCTCCGTGATGAACCGGTCGAGGTCGCGGCGCAGCTCGTCGAGCGGGCGGAACATGCTCGGGATGAAGAGCGTGTCGACCCGCGCGGCCTTGAGCTGACGCAGCTGCTCGCGGATCTGGTCCGGCGTGCCGGCCAGGCAGGTGTCGCGCGCGTCCGCGGCGTGACGGCCCATGCGCTTGGCGATGGTGTCGGCGAGCCGCTCGACGTCCTCTTTCTTGTCGGTGATGAGCAGCGACATGTTGGCCGAGCGCCGGAGCGCCTTCGGGTCACGGCCGACGGCGGCGCAGTGCTCGTCGAGGATCTTTCCCTTCCGCCCCAGGACACCGGGACCGCCCCAGCAGTTCCAATGGTCGGCGTGCTTGGCCACGATGCGCAGGGTGACGCGCTCCCCGCCGCCGCCGATCATCAGCTCGGGGTGCGGCGTTTGCACGGGCTTGGGATCGAGCGGGGCGTCGGAGAGCTGGTAGTAGTGTCCCTTGAACGTTGTACGCTTCTCGGTCCACAGCGAGCGCATCACCTGGCACGCTTCGTCGAGCCGCTCGAGCCGCTCGCGCATCGTGTAGAACGGGATCCCGTACGCCTCGTGCTCGTTCTGCTGCCAGCCGGCGCCGAGCCCCAGCAGGAGCCGACCGCCCGAGATGATGTCGACCTGCGCGGCCATCTTCGCGACGAGCGCGGGGTGGCGATACGTGTTGCCCAGCACGATGGTGCCGACGCGCATGCGCGGCACCAGCGCCGTCAGCGCCGACAGGGTGCTCCACGACTCGAGCATGGCGCCCTCGCGCTCCTTCGTGTTCGGCATGAAGTGGTCGGTCACGCACGCGACGTCCCACTTCGTCGCCTCCAGGTGGCGCCAGAAGTTCAGCACGCCTGCCCAGGTCTGGGCGCCCATGCTCGTGAAAATACCGAAACGCATGTCGATCTCCTCCTTGATTTCGCCGGGCCGTTGCCCGCGTCGACGCCAATACTACCTCGCCCGCTCCAAACGATCGCGGGACGAGTTGGGCCGGGGGACTGTCAGAGCCTTTTACAACGTGAGCCTGAGTCAAAGTTTCATGTCTTATAAGTGGCTGAAATTAGAGGCTCCCGTCCCGTGGCATACGGTTTGTACCCTACCGCTCCCGAGAACGTATCAGAGAGGGGTTCGCTCCATGATCGGTAAGCTGATTGCGGTCGCGGCGGGCATCGCGCTGGTCCTGTCCCAGATAGGGCCTGCGCAGGCGTCCGTCATTACCAGCCCGACGGGCGCGACGGCCTCGTCGACGTTCGTCTTCTCGGGCCTCGACTTCGACATCGGCAACACGATCGATCACTCGGGCCTCTCGACGAACTTCATCAGCGGTGTCAGCGATTTCGATGCGTACCTGGCCGGCAATCCGATGCACACGTCGCTTGCCGACCATAACGAATGGTTCAGCCAGTTGGGCGTCCCGCAGGCCAGCATCATCTACGACCTCGGCTCGGTGAAGACGGTCGACCGGTTGGCGCTGTGGAACGAGGAGTTCAGCGGGTTCGGCACCGGGCGCATCGCCTACTCGCTCGACGGTCAGACGTTCCTGAGCTTGATCTCTATTTCCCCGGTCGACAGCCCCTTCGACGGCAGCCCCTCCGATCAGCCGTATGGCGCCCAGGTATTCGGCTGGGAGACCGTGTCGGCACGCTACTTTCGGTTCGACGTCAGTGGCTGCCCGCAGCCGGACGGTGACCCGGCGCTGCTCTGCGGGATCGGCGAGGTCGCCTTCTCGGTGGTGCAGCAGGAGCCGCCTCTCGTGCCCGAGCCCGGCACGCTGAGTCTGCTCGCCCTGGGTCTGGCCGGTGCAGGCTGGATCGGGCGCGCGCGCCGCTCGCGTTGATTCCGCGCTAGCTAGATCACGCCCTCTCCCCGCCAGCGCGCGAGGTCGTCCCTGGAGTAGCCGAGGAGTCCCACGAACACGTCCTCGTTGTGCTCGCCTGGCTGCGGAGCCAGCCAGCGCACGCGCCCCGGTGTCTCCGAGAGCTTGAGGGGAGTGCCCGTCGTCTTCACCTTGCCGTACGTGGGGTGATCGAGCTCCACGAACATCTCGCGCGCCTGCACCTGGGGGTCGGCGACCATCTCGGCCACGTTGTTGACCGGTGCCGCCGGCACGCCTCCCGTCGACAGCGTACGCACCACCTCGGCCTTGGAACGTTGCTGCGTCCAGCCCTGGATGATCGCGGCGACCTCGTCACGGCGGTCGCGCCGCGCTGCCGCCGCCGCGAAGCGGGGGTCGCGGGTGAGGTCACTCCGACCGATGATCTCGCAGAACCGACGCCAGACGGCGTCGCTCGCGCCGGCGGCGATCGCGACGTGCCCGTCGGTCGTCGGATAGACGCCTGAGCTCGACCCGCCGAACGAGACGTTTCCGGCCCGCGTGAGGACCTCGCCGCCGACGGTGTAGCGCTCGCCGAGGTTGTCCAGGGCGACCACCAGGCTGTCGAGCAGCGCCAGATCGATGCGTTGTCCCTTACCGGTCCGGTTGCGGTAGTGCAGGGCGGACACGATGCTGAAGGCGCACAGCATGCCGGCGTAGTAGTCGGAGATCGACTGACCCGAGCGCGTGGGCGGATTGTCGGGGAAGCCGGTGATGCTCATGTACCCGCTGATCGCCTGGGCCAGCATGTCGTAGCCGCGCTGGGCCGCGTAGGGCCCGTGCTGGCCGAACGCGGTGATCGAGGCGTAGACGATGTCGGGCCTGACCTTCCGGAGGTCGTCGTAGCCCAGGCCGAGACGCTCCAGCGTGCCGACGCTGAAGTTCTCGGTCACGACGTCCGAGCGCTGCGCCAGCTCCTTGAAGAGCTCCACGCCCTTGGGCGTCTTCAGCTCCAGCGTGATCGCGAGCTTGTTCCGGTCCCGGTACTGCGCGGCCGGCACACGCTCCTCGACGCCGCCGCGCTTGCGCTTGATGCCCAACGACTGCCGCTCGCGTCCACGATCGCGCGACTCGACCTTGATCACCCGGGCGCCCATGTCGGCCAGCAGCATCGTGCAAAAGGGCATGGCGATGACTTGCCCCAGGTCGAGCACGGTGACGTCGCTCAGCGCCTGTTCCATCTATAGGCTCGCCTCGGCCGGCGGGGCTCCAGCCCCGCGACGGCCTGCGACTCGCACCCCCAATTGTCTAGGCCGTGACGGCGGCGGCGCGGTCGCGCCGCGCGACCTCGGCGCGCACCAGGGGGATCAGCTCGCGGCCGTACTCCACGGCGTCGTTCAGGGGATCGAAGCCGCGGATCAGCAGCGTCGAGGCCCCGGCGTCGTAGTAGTCGAGCAGCGACTCGGCAACCTGCTCGGGTGTGCCCACCAGCGCCGTCGTGTTGCCGGCGCCGCCCATCGCGGCCGCGATCGGCATCCAGAGGCGCTTGTCGTAGACGTCGGCGCGCTCGGCGAAGTCGACGAGACGCCGCGCGCCCTCCGCTTGCGGTCGGATGCCCGCCCCTTCCCCGACGATCGTCGGCCGCGCCGCCTGCACCCGCGCCAGGATCGCCTGGGCGCGCTCCCACGCCTTGGCCTCGGTGGGCGCGATGATCGGCCGCGTCGACACGCTGAAGCGCACCTCGCGGCCCAGACGCCGGGCCAGCGCGCGGACCTCGGCGACGCGCTCGCGCACCGCCGCCAGCGGCTCGCCCCACAGCGCGTACACGTCGCAGTGCTTGATGCCGACGACCGGCGCCGGGCCGGAGGCACCGCCGAAGTAGAGGGGGATCGCCGGCTGCTGCAGCGGCTTGACGTCAGAGAACGCGCCCTTGATCCGATAGAACTCCCCGGTGAAATCGAACGGCTTCTCCGAGGTCCACACACGGCGCACGATCTCCAGATATTCGTCGGTGCGCCGGTAGCGGGTGTCGTGGTCGAGCCAGTCGCCGTCGCGCGCCTGCTCGCCGTCGCTGCCGCCGGTGATGACGTGCAGGGCCAGGCGGCCGCCGGTGAAGTGATCGAGCGTCGCCGCCTTCCGCGCGGCCAGCGTGGGCGCGACGAAGCCGGGCCGATGCGCGAGGAGATAGGAGAGGCGCTCGGTGACGGAGGCCGCGTATCCCGCGACCAGGAAGCCATCGGCCGACGTGGAGGTGTAGCCGACCAGGACACGATCGAAGCCGGCGCGTTCGTGCGCCTGCGCGAAGTCGCGCGTCCACTCGCGGTCGATGGCGCCGCCGATGACGTGCACGGCCGCGCCGTCGGCGCCCTCGGGCCGAACGCCGATCATTCCGATGAGCTCGACGGGCATGCGCGATGCTACCCCGCGCCCGGCGCCCCTTCAAGCATCGCCTGGCGCTGCAACACTTGCGCTACACTCCCACCGGGAGGAGCCATGGCCGAATCGATCGTGACCTACGTCGTCGACGGGCGCATCGGCATCGTCACGCTCAACCGACCCGACAAGCTCAACGCGATCAGCGCGGAGCTGAGGCGCGCGCTGGTCGAGCGCCTCCACGAGGCCGACCGCGATCCCGCCACCAGCGTGGTCGTGCTCCGCGCCGCCGGGCGCAGCTTCTGCGCCGGCTACGACATCTCGCCCAACCCGGCGCGCGCCGCGCGGAAAGGCAACGCGCTGGCGTGGCACGAGTCGCTCACCGACGACGTCGCGCTCGAGATCACGCCCTGGGACATGCGGAAGCCGGTGATCGCCTCCGTCCGCGGCCACTGTCTGGGCGGCGGCTGCGAGCTGGTCATGATGTGCGATATCACGATCGCCGCCGACGATGCCCTGTTCGGCGAGCCGGAGATCCGCTTCTCGAACGTCGGCCCGGCGCTCATCATGCCCTTCGTCATCGGCTTCAAGCGCGCGCGCGAGCTGCTCTACCTGGGCGATCCGATCGACGCGAAGACCGCGCTCCAGTACGGCATGGTCAACCGGGTCGTGCCGGGCGCCGAGCTGGAGGCCGCCACGCTGAAGTTCGCGCGCCGGATGGCCCTCATGTCGCCAGAGGCGCTGGCCGCCACCAAGCTCGCCATCAACCGCGGCGCGGACGCGGCGGGCTTCCGCAACGCGATCCGCGCCGGGCTCGACGTGCTGGCGGGCCTCTACGCCGCCCGGACCGAAGTCGGCACGAAGTTCGACGAGATCCGCGAGAAGGAGGGCCTCGGCGCCGCGCTGCGCTGGCGGGCGGCGCAGTTCTCCGACTAGCGCCCCTTGAAGACGGGCTTGCGCTTCTCCACGAAGGCCTTGGCCGACTCGTGGAAGTCGTCGGTCAGATGCAGGCCCAGCCCTTGCGTGTAGTACTTCGACTGGCGCTGCATCTCGTTCACGAACCATCGCATCACGCGCACGTTGGCCCGCACCGCCAGCGGCGGATTCTCGAGGATCTCCGTCGCGAGCGCCTCGGCGGCGGACATCAGCTCCGCCGGTGGCACCACGCGGTTCACCATCCCGTGCTGCTGCGCTTCCTCGGCGGTGAACATGCGACCGGTCAGCGCGACCTCGTTGGCGAAGCGCGAGCCGGTCCAGAACCACGTGGCCACCCAGTGCTGGGCGCCGCCGAGCCCGCGCTGGACCTCGCGGATCTGGAACTTCGTCCCGGCGGCCGCCACGACCAGGTCGCACGACTGCGACAGCGAGTAGCCCAGGCCGAGCGCCCAGCCGTGCACCGCCGCGATCACCGGCTTCCAGTTGACGGCGTCGGCGAGCCCGTTCTCGCGCGAGCGCCGTCCGGCCGGGCCGCCGAGCCGCCGCAGCTCCTCGCGCGTGCGAAGCTGGCGCTGCTGCACGTCGGCGCCGGAGCAGAACGCGCGGCCGGCGCCGCTCAGGATCGCGACTCGCAGCTCGGGGTTGGCGTCGAACTCGAAGAGCGCATCGTTGACCTCCTCGACGAGTTGATCGGTGGCCGCGTTGAGCTTCTCCGGCCGGTTCAAGACGATGTGGCAGATCGCGCCCTTCGTCTCGTAGCGCACCGTCTCGAACTTGGGGATGCCGTTGCCGCGTGTGGCCATCGAGCGCTCCTTGGAGTTGGCGATTCGCGCTTACTTGAACGCCGGCATGACCTGCTGCGTGAGGATCTGTAAGGTCCGCTTCTCTTGCGCCATCGGCAGCAGCCCGCCCGGATTCAGCTCGGCCGCGATTCCGTTCAGGCTGAGCTCTTCGCGGAGCTGCGAGAGCCGGTCGACCAGACTCGGGCCGGTGCCGAACGCGACCTTGGTGCTCAGGATCTCCGGGTAGGTGAGGCTCGCCAGCGTCCTGGCCTGAGTCACGCGCCGCTCGACCGGGCCAGTGCCGGGACGTCCCAGCGCCGTGCGCGTCAGATCAGCCTGACGGGTGAAGTAGTACATGATCGTGTCCTTTGGCTCGTCGAGCGCGGCGCTCTCGGTCGGAGCGGCGTAGACCGGGATGCGGAGGCACACGTCGCCGTCTCCGGGGTGTCCCGCCTCGCGCCACGCTTGACGGTAGGTCTTCACGTGCGCGGCCAGCTCGGGGGTCGCCATGCCGCGGAGCCCTACGAAGATGGGCAAGCCCATCCGTCCGACGCGCGGAAACGTCTCCGCGGTCGTCGCGGCCATCCGGACCGGCGGGTGCGGCTGCTGAACCGGACGCGGGGTCACGGTGGCGTCGTGGAAACGATAGAACTTGCCCTCGTAGCTGAACGGCTCGCCCTTCCACGCCGTCAGGATGATCTCGAGCGCCTCGAAGAACCGCGCCTGGCTCTCTTCGTACGGCACACCGAGCGCGTCGTACGCCCGGGGGCCACCGCTGCGGCCCACGCCGAAGTCGAAGCGCCCCTGGCTCAGGTGGTCGAGCGTGGCGACCTCGCCGGCGACGCGGAGCGGGTGGTTCAGCGGTAGCAGCTGCACCGCCGTTCCCACGCGCAGGCGACGGGTCCGCGCGACGATCCAACTTGCCACCAGGAGCGGCGCCGACAGCACCGATCGGGCCGGGTTGACCAGCATCTCCGCCATCCACACGAGGTCGAGGCCCCATTCCTCGCCCGCGTCGGCGAGCTCGAGTAACTCGCGGAACCAGTCACCCTGACTGCTGCCTCGCCGTATCTGCTCCGTGAAGATCCCGAAGTCCATGAGGTGTCCTCCCCCAGTGGGAGCGATACTGCTCCGGCAGCGCCGCTGCCGTCAAGGAAGTCCGCGCCGGGTCATCTTCCAGAAAATACCGCAGATCTATAGGGGGATTTTCTCAGTTCTTCTTCGGGGTTCCCCGAATTGAGGGCGTTCCACGCACGATTTACTTGTAGTCGACGGCCTTGTGAAAACACGGCGGTCAGTGACTCCACGTCGCAGTACCGATTCAAGATCCGGGGAGGCACCGCGATGACGACGACGATGTGGACGAGTGCGGCGATCGCAGCGGCGGGGCTGATGCTCGGAGTTGTGAGTGCGCCGGCCGCCCAGACGGTCTCGACCGGCTACGTGATCGGCTCCGACGACGTGCTGGACATCACGGTCTGGAACAACACGGGACTCAGCCGGACGGTACCAGTCCGGCCCGACGGCAAGATCTCGCTGCCGCTGCTCGACGACGTCCAGGCCGCCGGGCTCTCGCCCAAACAGCTCAAGGATGACCTGACCAGGAGGTTGGTCAAGTACGTCGCGTCGCCTGAGGTGTCGGTCATCGTGCGCGAGATCCGCAGCTTCAGGGTCGCGGTGATCGGTGAGGTGAACAAGCCCGGTCGCTACGATTTCAAGAGCCGCGCGTCGGTTCTCGAGGCCATCGCCCTCGCCGGAGGCTTCAACGCCTTCGCGTCGAAGTCGAAGATGGTCATCCTCCGCGTGGACGGCTCGACCCTCAAGCGCATCCCATGCGATTACAACAAGGTCATTTCGGCCGACGGCCACTCCGAGAGCTATTTCCTCCGGCCCGGCGACACGGTGATCGTGCCCTGATCGATGATGACCGAGCGAGGCGAGACGCCAGTGTCCGATTCCGCCCCCGAGCGCTTCACGATCGCACGGGCGCTGGGGGTCTTGCGAGGGCACAAGCGTCTGGCGACGGTCGTGTTCCTCGCCGTGCTCGCCGGCGCCACGACCTTTGTGATATCGCTTCCGGATGTCTATAGCTCGACCGCCACGGTGCTGGTGGAGCATCCCGGGACCGCGGAGGGAGCCGGGAAATCGCTGATCGCCGTCGAGCTCGAGACCCGATTGCAGACGATCGGCCAGGAAGTGCTGAGCAAGACACGGCTCCTGGCGCTCGTGGACCAGTTCGATCTCTATCCGGACCTCAAGGAGCGCGGCGCCGTCGATGCCGCGCTCGAACGCCTACGGCAAGAGGTCCAGGTGAGGCTGACCAAGGCGGATGCGAGCCGCAAGACAACCGTGGCCTTCAGCATCAGCTTTCGCTCGCGGCATCCGGGGACGGCGGCGCACGTCGCCAACGCCCTGGCGGCCTTCTATATCGAGGAGAACGCCAAGAGCCGCGAGCGCCAGGGCAGCGCGGCCCGGCTGGCCCGTCTCAGCCAAGAGCTGGCGCAGATGCAGGAGGTGTACACCGCGCGTTACCCCGATGTCATCCAGCTGAAGGCGGAGATCGCAGCGCTCGGGCAGGAGGGTGCCAAGCCGAGCCTCGCGGTGGGTGAGGAGTTTCGGATACTGGACCCCGCCACCCCGGCTCGCAGCCCGGCGGCGCCGCAGCGCATCGGATTCCTCGCGCTCGGCATCGGTCTCGCCATCGGCGCCGCGGCGGCGGCGGTAACCCTGGTCGAGTTGTTCGAACCGTCGTTCCACTTGCAGGAGGAGCTGCAGGCATTCACGACGGTGCCCGTGCTGGCGAGCATTCCCTACATCAATACCGGCAGGGACCAGCAGCGGCACTGGCAGAGCGTGGCGCGGATCGCCGTCGGCCTGGCGATCGTGGTATTCGTCTCGTATCACCTGGCCAACGGCAACGATCAGCTGGCCTGGCTCTTGTCACGCAGCGCGGCGCGGTGATCGCCCGGCGGGCCCGTCAGATCCCGCGCTCCGCCAGAAACTTGGCGTAGTCGCGCTGGCCCGCCTTCGCCTGCCGGATCTGCTCGGGCGAGTAGAACTTCGCGAGGTCCACGACCTCGACGTTGTAGCGGGCCCGCTCGAAGGCGTCCTTGTGGATGAATGGCCGCGTGGCGTCGATCCCCATCGCGCCGGAGAACCGGATGTTGCTCTGCGTCCACTGACGGTCGCCGGCCGAGCTGCGCTCCGCGGGCTGGAAGGTCTGGCCGAAGCCGCCCTCGCAGATCGTCAGGATGTCCTCCTTGGGGTTCACCCGGGTCGTCAGCGCCCACAGAACGTCCTCGACGTTGTAGATGTCGACGTCCTCGTCGACGACGATGCCGAGTCGCGCGCCCAGCGAGATCGATAGCGCGGCGGTCAAGATATTGCGGTGCAGGCCCTCGTCGCGAGCCCGACGCTTCTTGACCTGGAAGATTACGCCGCCCCAGTCGGTCATCCCCATGGGGATGTGCGTGTCGACACAGAGTCCCGGAACGATTCGTTCCGCCAGCTCCAGAAAGCAGGCTTCTCTCACGATGCCGTCGATGAAGTGCTCGTCCATGCCGTGCACGATGAGCCCGTAGTAGAGCGGGCGGTCGGCGCGATGGGTGATCGCCGTCGCCTGGAATCTGTACGTGCGGTACGACTTGCCCATGTAGCCCGACCACTCGGGATGGAACGGATGAACGCCCTGCGCGTCGTCCTTCTCGGCGAGCGGGCTCTCCCAGACTTTCTGCGTGGTGTCGAGGTAGCCCTCGATGACGTACTCGGCGCTGGCGATCGACCAGGCGTCCTGGGTGCGCGCGCGGACGAGCTCGACCGGACGGCCCTGGAGCGCGCCGGCGATGCCCAGTTCGTCGCAGCCGCGCGGCAGGATGACGTAGGTGAACCCGGAGCCGGCCATCATCGTGCAGGTCGGGGGGATCCCGATATTGATCGTGACGGGGATCGGACCCTTGCGGTACCAGTGGGTCGCGACCTGGTCCATGTGCGAGCCCGGCGAGATCTGAAAGCTCGAGAAGTCGGGGCCGCGGAAGTTCATCCGGTTGTAGCCGATGTGGGAGCCGCCCCAGAAGTGTTTGCCGCGCACCACCGTGGTGCCCGCGCCGAGCGTGCGCCCGGGGTCGCTGTCGGAGTGGGAGATCATCGGAACGACGTCCCACACGTTGAAGCTCTTCGTGAGCACCACTTCCTGGCAGGGCCCGTCCCTCACCTCGACCGGTGGCAGGGGATCGCGTAGCGCCTCGACGACCTTGTGCTTGAGGTTCTTGGGATCGTCGACGTCGAGCAGTCGGGCGATGCGCGCGGCGCTCGCGAAGATGTTGTTGCAGATCCGCGCGTTCGGATAGCCCTTGACCTTGTTGAAGAGCAGGGCGGCGCCGCCGTCGAAGTGCTTCTGGATCGCCGCGACCTCGAGATGGGGATCGACCTCGACGTCGGTGGTGACCAGCTCGCCGACCGTGTCGAGATACTCGAGTGTCGAGCGAAGACTGGTGATGTCCTTCTTCATCGGTGTCCTCCCGGATCTGTCGGCCGATACTGCGCCCGCCGCACCAGTGGCGTCAAGGCGCCCGACGAGCGCGGGAGGCTTGGGGGGCCCTTCGAGGCGCCCCATCTTCTAACAACGGAATCACTCGGGCCCTCGCGCCGCCGGGGCCGACGTGCAGACGCGCGACCGCGATCGGCAGCGAGAAGCGCCGCGGGCCGGCGCTTCCCGGATTCACGAGCAGCCATCGTCCGCGCCGCTCGACGCGCGGGCGATGCGAGTGGCCGGCGATGACGACGTCGATGCCGCGCTCGGCCGGATCCCCGCGCAGCGTGTTGACGTCGTGGACGACGTGGAGCCGGACCGCGCCGACGTCGGTCGTCACCGTTTCCGGAATGGACGCGGCCCAGGCGCCACGGTCGTTGTTGCCGCGCACCGCAATGACCGGCGCGATCGCGCGGAGCGCGTCGAGGACTGCCGCGGAGCCGATGTCGCCCGCGTGCACGATGCGGTCGACGCCGGCGAGCGCCGCGAGCGCCTCGGGGCGCAGCAGACCATGGGTGTCGGAGATGACGCCGATGACGGTGGCTCGCGTGCTCCGGCGACGCATGCGCGTGAAGTGTAGCCGCTCCAGTCTGCGCTTGCCCAGACGGTAGCTCCAGGACTAGCATCGCCTAGCGAAACGGAGGGCGCCATGCGCTATACGCGGATCTCGGCCGATTGCCACATCGACATGCCCTGGCTTCCGCCCGACCTCTTCACCGCGAACGCGTCCGCGCTCATGAAAGACCGGATGCCCTACGTGGTGGACGGGCCCGATGGCCCGCAGTGGACCACCAAGAAGGGCGCGCCATTCGGGCTCGTCGGCGGCATCGGCTCGACGGGCACCAAGTACGTGCCCGGCCAGAACCACCGGGTCGACGTCATGGCGTCGACCGGCCTCTATGACGACGGCAAGAAGGGGATCCGGCGCCCGGGCGATCCGCACCTGCGCATCAAGGACATGGACCGCGACGGCGTCCAGGCCGAGGTGCTCTTCGGCATCCTGGGCGCCGCGACGCGGCTCGGCGATCACGAGGCGGCCGGCGAGATGTTCCGGATCTACAACGACTGGCTCCTCGACTTCTGCAGCCACTATCCCGAGCGTCACGTCGGCCTGGCCTGCCTGCCGTACGGCAACCTCGACGCGGCGGTCAAGGAGATCCATCGCGTCGCGCGGATGGGGCTGCGCGGTCTCGAGCTCTCGTGTTCCTGGGACATGGAGCCCATGTGGCATCCGATGTGGGAGCCGCTCTGGCAGGCGGTGAGCGACGTGAACCTGCCGCTGCACTTCCACACGTTCCCATCGCTGCCGCCCGGCGTGCGCGAGAAGCAAACGGGCCTCACCCGCCGCGCCGCGTTCTTCACGAGCACCGCGGGCTTCCAGATGAACCTGGTCAACATCCTGGCGGCGGTCATCGGCGCCGCGGTCCTCGAGCGGTATCCGAACATGCGGATCTCGTTCGGCGAGAGCGGTATCGGCTGGATCCCCTACGCGCTCGACCGCATGGACTTCGAATGGGAGGACCGCTTCCGCGACCTCGGGCTCAAGATGAAGCCGAGCGACTACTGGCGCCGGCAGTGCCGGGCCACCTTCCAGTTCGACAAGATCGGCACCAAGCTGATCGACGACATGGGCGTCGAGACGCTCATGTGGGGGTCGGACTATCCGCACCCCGATGGCGTCTGGCCGCAGTCGTCGAAGTACATCCAGGAGCAGTTCGGCCACCTGCCGGCCGACGTCGTCCACAAGATCACTTGCGAGAACGCCGGGAAGTTCTACGGCCTGATGAGCTAGCCATGGCCGACGAGAACCTCTACCGGGTCCGCGCCGAGCGCGGCGAGGTGCAGATCGGCACGTGGGTGAACATGATCCGCACGCCCTCGTTCCTGATGCTGCTCCGCGCCGCCGGCCTCGACTTCGCGCGCATCGACATGGAGCACTCGCCGTTCTCGATGGAGACCGTCGCCGACATGGCGGCGCTCGCGCGGGCCATGAACTTTCCGATGGTGGTCCGGCCGCCGGACGGCAATCGCGAGTGGATCACGCGTCTGCTCGACGCCGGTGTCTGGAACTTGCACGTGCCGCAGGTCGACACGCCGGAGCAGGCCCGGGACGTCGCGGCCGCCTGCCGCTACGCGCCCCTGGGCGAGCGGGGCATGGCCGGCTTCGGGCCGCACACCGAGTACGTGGCCCGGCCGCTCGCCGAGCACACCGCGCACGCCAACGCGCGCGTGCACGTGACGATCATGCTGGAGTCGAAGCGCGCCTTCGCCAAGCTCGACGAGATCGCGGCGACGCCGGGGATCGACGCGCTCACGATCGGGCCGACCGATCTCGCCCAGGACCTCGGCGTGCTCGGTACCCCGGGACAGGCCGCGGCGCTCGACGAGCACCGCCAGCGGCTGGTGGCGGCGGCGCGCAAGCACGGCAAGGCGGTCGCGATGCTGACCGATAGCGTCGACGGCGTGCGCCACATGGTCGAGCTCGGCGCCACCATCATCAACTACTCGTCGGATACGTCGATGCTGCGCTCGGGTTATTCCACTGCGGTGGGTGAGATCCGTCGCGCGCTCAAAGCGCGCGCGTAGGGATCAGCCCGCGCTGAGGCGGAGCTGTCGAAGCGTCGAGTGCGGGAGTGCGCGGATGAGCTCCTCGATGTTCGTGCGCCCCTGACGTAGCTTCTCGGCCACGTCGTCGGCCATCGGCAGGGACGTGCCCTGCGCGCTCTTCCGGATCTCGTCGAACGTGGCCCCCCGGTTGATCAGTACGATGTCGGCGTCGCTGGGGGTCCACAGCTCGGCGAGGATCATGCGCCCGCGGTAGCCCGTGTGGTTGCAGCTCGCGCATCCGCGGCCTCGATACCAGGGGAAGTCTTCGGCCGGCAATCCCTGCAGCTCCGCCAGGAGCTCGGTCGAGGGCCTGTACCGCTCGCGGCAATCCATGCACACCTCGCGCACCAGACGCTGCGCGAGCACGCCCAGCAGCGACGACGTTATGAGATTAGCGTCCACGCCGAGGTCGGAGAGGCGAGGCACGGCGCTGATCGCGTCGTTCGTGTGCAAGGTACTGAGCACGAGGTGGCCGGTCTGGGCCGCGCGGAACGCGAGGTCCGCCGTCTCGCTGTCCCGGATCTCGCCGACCATGATCACGTCCGGGTCGTGGCGGAGGAACGAGCGCAGGTACTTGGCGAAGGTGTTGCCGAGGCGCTCGTCGACCTCGTGCTGCCGGAATCCCTCGCAGACGTACTCGATGGGGTTCTCGGCGGTGAGGATCTTGATCCCCGGCTGATACACGCTCTTGAGCGCGCCGAACAGCGTGGTGCTCTTGCCGGAGCCGGTGGGGCCGGTGACCAGGATGATCCCGGTAGACGAACGCAGGAGCTGGCGCATCCTTGCCGCGATCGGCTCACGCAGCCCGAGCGCTTCCACGGACTCCGGCAAGCTGCGCGAGTCCAGGATCCGGATGACGGCGTTCTCGCCGTAGTAGCTGGGGATGATCGAGATCCGGAAGTCGACCGGGGTGATCTCGCCGTTTCGTTTCAGGCGCGCTCGGAAGCTGCCGTCCTGAGGACGCCGCCGCTCGGCGATGTCGAGCTTGCTCAGGATCTTGAGCCGCGACATCAGCTTGCCGCGGTTCACGTTCAATAGCTCGTCCAGACCATCCCCGTCGAGCTCCTGGAGCACGCCGTCGATCCGGAAGCGCGTCTGGATCCGGCGGTCGACGGCCTCCAGGTGGATGTCGGAGGCGCCACGGTCGACGGCCAGGCTCAGCAGCTTGCGGACCACGCTGGAGGTGGGCTCGAGGCCGCGGTGGTCGAGATAATGGGTTTGGTCCTCGGCGGGGCGCTCCAATTCCTCGAACGACAGGACGTGCGGCCCGGCCACAATCTGCGGCGCCTCGTACGGGGTTGCGTCGAGCCGGTGCCCGCGCGCGCCCGGTGAGGTATCCCCGGGGTACATCTGGTCCAGCGCGCGGCGGATGGCGGCGGTCGTGGATGTGATCACCTCGACATGGAGGCCGGTGCTCGCCTCGAGGTCGTCGACGACCAGCGTTCGCGTCGGATCGTCCATGGCCACGACCAGCTTCTGGCCCACGCGCGCGACCGGGACGACGCGAAGCTTGCGGGCGAAGCGCGGGTTGATCAGCACGCGCAGCGACCGGTCCAGCGCGATCGTGTCGAGGTCGAAGTAGTTGATGTGGAGCTGAAGGCACAACGCCTTCCGGAGCTGCTCCTCGGTGACGAACCGGAGCCGTACCACGACCTCGCCGAACGGCTGCTTCCATCGCCGCTGCTCGGCCAGGGCCGTCGTGAGCTGCTCGGCGGTGAGCGCCCCGGTCTTGACCAGCAAATCCCCGATCTTGGAGCTCCGCTGGTGGCGCTCGAGCACCGACGCGAGCTGGCGGCGGGTGATGATTCGCTGGCGGACCAGGACGTGGCCGAGGGGCACGTAGGTCTTGGACAACCGCTGCCCGCGCAGCGCTTCCTGCACTTGGTCGGCCGTCGCGCGCCCCTCGGCGATCAGGATGTCGCCGAGCCGCAGGCTGCCGGCGAGGAGGCGAGGCGCGCCGTCGCACGGGGTCGTACCGAGCTTCTCGACGTGGGGCGCGGTCCCGGATTCCACCGACATCTCAAATACGCAACGTGGGTGCCAGGGGCCGGTGGCTCTAACCTCGCGCCAGACGTCGGTGAGTTTCCGGAAGCGGCGGCGAGCGGCTAGAAACGCGCGGTCAGCTTCGGCTCACTGGCGAGTTTCAGTCCGTTCACGAACGACCCGCCGATTTCCAGATGGCTTGCCCTCGAAGATCGACTGCGCGTGAGCGTCGGCGATTCCGCCCAGGGCCAGCACGATCACCGCGGTCGAGCAAGCGAGAAGGCGCCTGGTCATGTCAGCCGACTCCTTTCAGGGTGAGCTCCTCGGCCCGATGACAGCGAACCATGTGGCCGGGCGCGACCTCGCGCAGCGCGGGCGGCTCCCGGCGGCACGCGTCGATCGTGAACGGGCAGCGGGGATGGAAGTAGCAGCCGGACGGGGGCGCCGCGGGATTGGCGACTTCACCGGCCAGCGCGACGTCGCCGCTCGCCGCGTGGGGATCGGGGACCGGCACCGAGCGCATGAGCGCCGCGGTGTACGGGTGGCGGGGGCTGCCGAAGATCGCCTCCGTCGTCGCCAGCTCGACCAGCTGGCCGACGTACATGACCGCGACCCGATCGCTGACGTGCTTGACCACGGCGAGGTCGTGCGCCACGAACAGAAACGTCAAATGGAGCCGGTTCCGGAGCTCGAGGAGCAGGTTGAGCACCTGGGCCTGCACCGAGACGTCGAGCGCCGAGACCGGCTCGTCCGCAACCACCAGCCGCGGCTCGGTCGCCAGCGCCCGCGCGATGCCGATGCGCTGGCGCTGGCCGCCCGAGAACGCGTGGGGGAAGCGGTGCATGAGCTCGGGGCGCAGACCCGTCAGCTCCAGCAGGGACGCCACCCGGTCGAGCCGCGCCCGGCGGTTGGTGAGCCCGTTCACCCAGAGGGGCTCGCCGACGTTGTCGAAGATCGTCATCCGCGGATTGAGCGAGCCGAACGGATCCTGGAACACCATCTGGATCTGCGGGCGCAGCGGGCGGAGCTCGGCGCGCGAGAGGGGCGCCAGGTCCACGACGCGGCCGTCCGCCGCGCGGAACAGGATCTCGCCGCTCGTCGGGGTCATCGCGCGCAGGATGCAGCGCGACGTCGTGGTCTTGCCGCAACCCGACTCGCCGACCAGCCCGAGCGTCTCGCCCTCGGCGATCGTGAAGCTCACGTCGTCGACGGCCCGGACCTCGCCGAGGAGCGTGCGGCGAAACCCGCGCCGGATGGGGAACGTCTTCCGGAGATGGCGGACGTCGAGCAGCGCCGGCGCGCTCACGGCTCGTCGGCCTCGTCCCGGTGATACAGAAAGCAGCTCGCGTGCTGTCCCGGCCCGACCGGCCTGAGCGCGGGTACGCGGTTGGCGCAGATCCCCGGAATCGCGTCGGGACAGCGCGGATGGAAGGGACAGCCACGGGGGCGTCCCAGCGGATGCGGAATCGACCCCGCGATCGTCGGCAGGAGCGTACGGGGCGCGGCCCGCACGCTCGGGATCGACTTGAGCAGCGCCCGCGTGTACGGATGCTTCGGCGCGTCGAAGATGTCGGCGACCGCGCCCTGCTCCATGACGCGCCCGAGGTACATCACGACCACGTGGTGGGCCATCTGCGCGATCACGCCGAGGTCGTGGGTGATGAACACGATCGCGGTCCCGTCGCGGCGCTGCAGGTCGCGCAGGAGGTTCAGGACCTGCGCCTGCGTCGTCACGTCGATCGCGGTCGTCGGCTCGTCGGCGATCAAGAGCCGCGGCTTGCACGAGAGCGCCATCGCGATCATCGCGCGCTGGCGCAGGCCACCCGAGAGCTGCCACGAGTACGCGTCGATGCGCTCGGCCGGCATCGAGATCCCGACGCTGCGGAAGAGCTCGATCGTCAGCGCGCGCGCCTCGCGGCGAGAGAGCGGCGCGCCCTCCGGCCGCCATTGGCGTTGGTGGAGTCGCAGCGCCTCGATGACCTGGGCGCCGACCGTGTGGACCGGGCTGAACGCCGCCATCGGCTCCTGCGGGATCAACGCGATCTCGGCGCCGCGGATCGCGCGCATGACGGGGCCCTTTGCGTCGAGCGCGGTGAGGTCGGCGGCGGCCGCCCCGTCTTTCGTGAACAGGATCCGGCCGCCGACGATGCGCCCGGGCGGCTCGACGATCTGCAAGATGGCGCGGACGGTCACGCTCTTGCCGCAGCCGCTCTCGCCGACGATCCCGACGACCTGGCCGGGACCAACGTCGAAGCTCACGCCGTCCACGGCGCGCACGACGCCCTCGTCGAGGAAGAAGTGCACCCGCAAGTCCTTCACCTCGAGGACCGGAGCCGTCACTGGCTGTACGGATCGGCGGCGTCGCGCAGCCCGTCGCCCACGAGGTTGAAGGCGAGCACCGCGAGGATGACGAGGAGGCCTGGCATCAGGAGCCAGGGCGCCAGCGCCAGGGTCTGGAGGTTCTGCGCCTCCTGGAGGAGCACGCCCCAGCTGATCGCCGGCGGCCGGATTCCCAGCCCCAGGAACGAGAGCGACGTCTCGTTGATGATCATCACCGGGATCGCGAGCGTGCTGGTGGCGATGATGTGCGAGAGGAACGTGGGCACCATGTGGCGCAGGATGATGCGCCGCCGGCTCGCCCCGGCCAGCTCGGCCGCCAGCACGAAGTCTTCCTCCCGGAGGGCAAGAAACCGGCCGCGGACCTCCCGGCCGAGCGTCGTCCAGCCCACCAGGGACAGGATCACGGTGATCGCGAAGAACACCTGCTGCGGCGTCCAGTCGCGCGGGAGCGCGGCGGTGAGCGCGAGCCAGATCGGGATCGTCGGCAGCGACTGCAGTAATTCGATCGCCCGCTGGATCACCAGGTCCGCCAGGCCGCCGAAGTAGCCGGAGATCCCGCCCAGCAGCACACCCAGCACCACCGAGAACGCGACGGCGACGAGCCCGATCGTCATCGACGTCCGGGTGCCGTGCACGAGCCGCGACCACTGGTCGCGCCCGAGGCGATCGGTCCCCAGGAGGTGGATCTGATCGCGGCCGTCCGTCGACGCGGCGCCGACCAGGTGGAGCCGTGACGGGACCACGCCGAGCAGCCGGTACGCGTGACCTCCGGTGAAGAACCCGACGGGAATCTTTCGGCGCTCGTCGGCGCGCCACTCCATCCGGAGCGTCATGGGGTTGCGCTTGCCCACGACGCCCGGGACCCACGGGCTCAGGCGCGCCCCGTCGAAGAGATGGACGCGCTGCACGGGCATGAAGGCCAACCGCGCGTCCGTCGCCTCGGGATCCTGCGTGCTGAAGAACTCGGGACACAGCACGACCAGGTAGAGGCCGATCAGCACCAGCGCGCTCAGGAGCGCCAGCCGGTGCTTCCTGAACCGCCACCACACCAGGCGCCAGTTCGACGCGACCGAGACGCGCTCCTCGGCGACGTTGACCGCCACGGCCGGCACGGCCTCCGCGGCCATCTCAGCCCTCCTCCAGCCGGATGCGCGGGTCGAGCCACGCGAGCAGGATGTCCGAGATCAGGGTGCCGACGATCGTGAGGAAGCAATAGATGAGCAGGATGCTGCCCGCCAGGTACATGTCCTGGTTGACGAGCGCGCGCAGCAGCAGCGGTCCGATGTTCGGGAGGTTCATGACGGTGGCCACGATCAGGCTCCCGGAGAACAGGGCCGGGAGATACCAGCCGATCGTGCTCACCAGCGGATTGAGGGCCAGGCGCGCCGGATAGCGCAAGACCAGCCGCCACTCCGGCAGCCCCTTGGCGCGCGCGGTGGTGACGTAGGGCTTGTGCAGCTCGTCGAGCAGGTTGGCGCGCATCACCCGCGTGAGCCGCGCCGTGCCGGCGACGCCGAGGACGACCGCGGGGAGCCACAGGTGCTTCAGTAAATCCACGACGCGCGCGAGGTTCCAGGGCGCCTCGACGAAGTCCGGCGAGAAGAGCCCGGTCACCGAGACGCCGAAGTACGCGAAGGCGCTCCACATGAGCACGAGCGCCAGCATGAAGTTCGGCGTCGCCACGCCGACGTAGTTGAGGACGGTCAGCGCGTAGTCGAGCGCCGAGCGCGGGTGCATCGCCGAATAGATTCCGGCCGGCACCGCGACGATCCAGGTGAAGACGAACGAGAACAGCGCCAGGACCACGGTGAGCACGAGCCGCTCGCCGATCAGCTCAGCGTTCGGCCGCTGGTACTCGAGCGAGAGGCCGAGGTTGCCCTTCGCGAGATTCTCCATCCACCGGACGTACTGGATCCAGACCGGCTGGTCCAGGCCGTACTCGCGGCGCAGGGCCTCGACCTGCTCGGCGCTGATCGAGCTTCCCGACGACGCCAGCGTGGCCACGTAGGTCGTGAGGAAATCGCCCGGCGGCGCCTGGACGATCGCGAAGACGGTGACCGAGAAGAGGAACAGGAGGACGGGCAGCAGCAGCAGCCGTTTCAGGACGTAGCGGGTCATCGGCGCCCTATCTTCGCACGGCCCAAGATATGGCTTGACTGATCCGAATTCTCGCTTGATGCCCCTCGCTCGGGCGGCCAACCGTGCGCTGTCGCACCTGGCGCCAGAGCTCGCGGCGCGCGCCGCCGAGCGTCTGTTCCGGACGCCGCCCCGGCCACGCCGGCGGCAGACGGAGATCGATCTGCTCGGCGCCGCGCGCGCGCGGCCGATACGCGTCGGCGCGCGCCGGGTCGAGACGTGGGTGTGGGGGGCCGGGCCGAGCGTCCTCCTCGTGCACGGCTGGGGCGGGCGTGGCGCGCAACTCGGCGCCTTCGTGGAGCCGCTGACCACGCGCGGCTTCTCGGTTGTGACGTTCGATGCGCCGGGCCACGGCGCGTCCGACGGGGGCCTGCTGACGATTCCCGAGATGACCGACGCGATCCTGGCCGTCGCGGCCGCGCGCGGGCCACTGGCCGGGCTCATCGCGCACTCCGTCGGCGCCACCGCCGCGACGCGCGCGCTCTACGAAGGCCTCGACGCCGGCGCGGTCGTCCTCGTCGGTCCGGCCGCCGACCTGGTCAGCCCGTCCGTCCGCTTCGCGGCGGCGCTCGGCTTCACGCCCGCGGTGCGCGAGCGGATGCGCCAGCGGATCGAGGCGCGCGTCGGACGTTCGTGGTCCGCCTTCGACGCCGCCGCGCTCGCGCCGTCGCTCGACGCGCCGCTGCTCGTGATCCACGATCGCGGCGACGGGGAGGTGCCGTGGCAGCACGGCCTCGCGATCACGCACGCCTGGCGGGGCGCCGGCCTGCTCATGACCGACGGGCTTGGCCACCGGCGGATCCTCCGCCACCCCGACGTGGTCGCGGCGGCGGTCGCCTTCGTGAACGCGCGCACCGCGGTCGCGGGACATTCGATGCAATGGGCCCCGGTCGGCGTATGATTCGGACACTCGGACCGGATGAAGAAAGGAAGGCCCCATGCCAGACCTCTTCGAGACCATGCAAACCATGCGCGCCATGCGCCGGCTGAAGCCCGACCCGGTTCCCGACGAGCTGATCCGAAAGATCTTGCAGGCAGGGGTGTGCGCGCCCAACGGCGGCAACACCCAGCGCTGGCGGTTCCTGGTGATCAAGGATCGAAAGATCAAGCAGGCCGTGCAGGTCTGGTACAAGCGCGCCTTCGACGAGGTCGTCGGGCCTCGCTATCTCAAGAGCAACCCACCGCCGGGCGTCACCCGCGAGCAGTACAACCGCCAGCACGCGGCGGTGGAGTACCTGACCGATCACTTCCACGAGGCTCCAGTGTGGATCGTGCCGTGCCTCGAGGAGGGTGCGGCCGCGCCCACCCGCAGCTCCGGCGCGTCGATTTATCCCGCGGTGCAGAACATGCTGCTTGCCGCCCGCGCGCTCGGACTCGGCGCGACCCTGACGACGCGACATCTTCTGCACGAGAAGGAAGCCGAGGCCGCGCTCGGACTGCCGCCCGGTGTCCACTCGTACGCGATCCTGCCGATCGGCTATCCGATGGGGACGTTCGGCCCCGTCGGTCGCGGGCCGCTCAAGGAAATCGTGTTCCAGGACTCTTGGGGTACCCCGTATCAAGGGATATAGGAGTCGCCCATGGCCATCAAGATGATCCACCACGTGAACGTCCAGATCAGCGACCGCGAGCGGACGCGGGCGTGGTACGAGAAGGTGCTCGGCGCCGAGTTCCTCGATCGCGGCCCGGCGCTGAACCGGCGCCAGCTCCAGCTGAGGCTCGGCAGCGGCGAGGTCCACTTCACGGTGACGCCGCGTCCGACGATCGTGTCGTCGAGCCACTTCGCGATCGAGGTCGACGACTGGGAGTCGACTCTCGCGCACCTCGCCGCCCTCGGGATCCCTCACGTGAGGACGTCGGCAGCCAGCACCGGCAGCGACATCGGCGGTACCGACCCGCAGCAGGGGCGCCGCGAGGACAGCAGCGAGCACTACGCCTACATCGAGGACCCCGACGGCAACCTGATCGAGCTCGTGAATCATCCGCTCGGGCTTCAAGACTCCGAGGGCCGCAAGGTCGAGGTCGCGCACGATCCCAAGGGGCTGCGCTGGGTGCAGATCCCCGGGTTCGTCGAGGCCGAGAAGGCGCGTGGACTATGAAGTGATCGCTCGCGGCTTAGTACCCGCGCGCCATCATGCAGTCGGCCCCGCGACGGCCGACGGCACGCCTATCACCGGGCGAAGAAGAACTGCTCGGCGCGCGCGTTGCCCGGGCTGCGAAGCGGCCAGTCGTTGCCGAGCGTCGTCGGGACGTTGCGGAATCGCGTGTTGGTCACCACGACGCCCTGCACCATCGGCGTCAGCCCGATCGTGCCGACCTCCCAGAGGTTGTCGACCCAGATCCGGAACAGCTCCTGCCCCAGCTTCGCCTGCTGCTCGGGCCCGACGGTCTTGGCCTGATCCACGATCTCCATGATGCGCTTGATGGGAGCCGGCGGCTCGACGCCCTCGGCGCCCTTGGTCTGCACCCAGCGGCCGTAGAGTGGCCCCAGCGTGAGGATCGGCGAGTTGCGCGGGTCGAACTTCGCGTTGCCGGTGAACGGGAAGCCGGTCGTGTCCTCGTTCCACATCTCGGTCATCAGCTCGTTGTTGTCGCGCATCCTGAAGTGCAGCGCGCGCTCCCGCAGCTGGACGACGGTCTTCACGCCGACTTTCTCCCAGTCCTTGGCGACCAGCTGGGCCACGTCGGGCCATGCCGCGAAGGCCGGGACCACCGAGAGCTCGAGCACGACGCGCTTGCCGCTGGGCGTGAGACGCGTGCCGTCGGCGTCGCGCTTCATGAGGCCGAGCTGGTCGAGCGCCTTGTTGGCCGCGTCGGGCCGGTACTGCGTGTACTTGTTGGCGTACGCGGCGCCCGGGAAGAACGGATGCCCCGGCGACGGCACGCCCTGACGGGGCTCGCCGAGCCCGAGAAACACCGACTCCTTGATCTGGTCGCGGTTGATCGCCTCCGACAGCGCGATCCGGAACTCCCGGGTGGCCATCAGCTTGCCGATGTCCGGGTCGGCCTTGTAGGTCTGGTTGAACTGGATGACCGCGTCGGCGCCGCCGAAGGTCGGCCACGTGATCACGCGGTACTTCCCGGTCTTCTCGGTCTCCTTGAAGACCGGATAGTTCGTCATCTGTATATGCCGCTCCTGCATGTCGAACTCGCCCGCGATAGCGGCCAAGTTGAGGGCCTGAATGTCCGCGAAAAACGTGAAGCGCACCTCGTCGAGGTACGGCAGCTGGTTGCCGCTCGGGTCCACGCCCACGAAGTAGGGATTGCGCTTGAGCGTGAAGACCTGGTCGCTCACGCGGGTCGCCGGCGCCCACGCCGCCATCGTCGGCCGCTCCGGGTTCTCGGGCGGCGCGTTGCGCGCGGCGAAGAGCTCGGTCCACGTCTTGAAGCCGGCGGCGGCCACCAGCTTGTCGAGCTCGTCCTTCTTGGCGTGGGCCGCGTGGAACTTCTTGAGGTAGTGAGCGGGGAGGAACACAGCGTAGGTCCGGTCGCCGCCGTCCTGGTTCGCCAGCGCGGTGAGCAGCAGCGTGTTGGGCTGCTTGTAGGTCCAGCGGACAGCCGTCGCGCTGACCTTCTCGACGCCGGCCGGCGTGCCGTCCGCGTTGCGCATCCAGGACGGAAGCGCCGGCGTGAGGTCCTTGTTCAACAGCACGTCCTGATACCAGAACAGGATGTCGTCGGCGGTGAACGCCGCGCCGTCCGACCAGCGCGCGCCCTGACGGAGCTTGATCGTCCAGGTCCGGAAATCTTTCGACGACTCCCATCCGGCGGCGATCTTCGGCTCGATCTTGGCGCCGTCGGGCGAAAATCTGAAGAGGGCGTCGTAGACGACGCGCACGTAGTTGTTGGCGTCGGCCGGACCCAGGAACGCGCGCCGCCACACGCCGCCGTACTGGCCGGCCCGCTCGACCACCGGAACCACGAGCGGATCGCTGGGCAGGCGCTTCTCCACCGGCGGGAGCTTGCCGGCCTTGACCTGCTCGGCCAGCGTGGGCGCTTCCTGGAACTTCGTCGGCTGGGCGCCGGCCGTCCCGACCAGGGTGAGCATCATCACGACGCACGTCGTTGGGCGTAGCCAGTCGAAACGCATAGAAGTTCCCCCCTTGGAGCCGCGCTGACTCTAGCGCCCCGACGGGCCGAGGCGCAAGCGTCGGCGCCGGTCACCGCGGAATGGCGGCGATCCAGCGGGCCGATGCGATACGGCGATCCGAGTGGAAAGTACGACTGAGCCCCGGCGGGCCGAGGACTACCTCCCCGTCCAGCGCACGCCCTTCAGCGACTGATAGATCCCGGCGAACGTGGGAATCGGCACGAACCCCTCGTAGCCTGCGCGCGTCACGTACACCTGCTGCGGGAAGTAGAGGAAGACGTATGGCGCGTCCTCCATCAGGACCTTCGAGAACTCCGCGTAGTGCTTCTTGCGCTCGGCCGTGACGCCCGAGCGGCGCGCCGCCTCCAGCGCCTCGTCCACTTTTGGATTTTTGTAGTGGGCGAAGTTGCGGCCCTTCCACTGACTCGAGTGCCAGATGGTGTAGGCGAACGGGTCGGGATCGTGGTGATTGGTCCAGCCGACGACGATGCCCTCGAAGTCCGAGGCGAAGAGCTTTTTCACGAAGGTCGGCCAGTCGAGCGGCTCCAGATGCGCCTCGACGCCGACGCGCTTCAGAAACTCCTGCACGATGACCGCGGTGTCCTTCACGCTCTGGTTGGCTTGATCGTGACGTACCGAGAAGCTGAACCGCTTGCCGTCCTTGGTCAGCACGCCGTCGGCGCCGGGCTTGAAGCCGGCCTCGGCCAGGAGCGCCTTGGCGCGCGCCGGATCGTAGGCGTACGGCTTCACGCTCGGGTCGAACGCCCAGCTCGACGGTGGGAACTGGCCGGTGGAGACGGCGGCGTAGCCCTGGAGCACCTCGCGGACGATGCTCGGCACGTCGATCGCGTGATAGAGCGCGCGGCGCACGCGGACGTCGGTGAACGGCGCCAGGTCCTGGCGCCAGCCGAAGTAGGTGTACGAGGTGTTGTCGGCCACGAGCACCTTGAGGGTCGGCGTCCGCTTGAGCCGCGCGACTTCGGTGAGCGGCGGGTTCTCGATGAAGTCGACGCCACCGGCGCGAAGCTCCTGGAGCAGCACGACGCTGTCGGGGATGATTCGGAAGATCAAGTGGTCGAGGGCCGGGCGTCCGCCGTGGTACTGGGTGTTGGCCTCCATCACCAGACGTTCGCCGCGCCGCCACTCGACGAGCTTGAATGGACCGGTCCCGATCGGCCGGCGATTGAACTCGGCGGTGTTCAGATCGACCCCCTTGAGCAAATGCTCCGGCACGATCCCGGCGCGTGGGTTGACGAGCACGGCCAGGAACGAGCCCGACGGATAGCGCAGCCGGAAGCGTACGGTGTGGTCGTCGACGACCTCGATGGGACGGACGGCCAGCTCCTCCGGCCGCTTGGGATTCTCCTTGGCCGTCAGCTCGGGGAACCCGGCGAGCGCGTCGAAGTAGGCGCGATGCGGCGTGGTCACCTTTGGGTCGAGGACCGAATAGAACGTGAAGGCCACGTCGCGGGCGCTGAAGGGCTTGCCGTCGTGCCACTTCACGCCGCGCTTGAGCTTGAACGTGTACGTGAGCCCGTCGCGGGACACCTCCCACGACTCGGCCAGGAGCGGCTTGACGTTGAGGCCTTGATCGAGCTCGACCAGGCTGTCGAAGAGGGGCCACTCGGCGATGTAGGACTGGCCGTCGGTGGCCACGACCGGGTTGAGCGACGTGGCATCGCCGCTGAGCCCGATGACGAAGTCCTTGCCGGCGGCCCGACTCGCCGTGGGCGTGAGGCCGATGATGGCGACGAGTAGGACCAGCAGGGTGGCGTGGAGCATCACCGTCGAGCCTCCATTCTTAGCAGCGCGCACATCCGTGAGCTACGGCGCGTGCCCGCGCAACGTCGGATCCGACGCGTCGCGCAGTCCGTCGCCGAACAGGTTGAATCCCAGCACCGTGACGAAGATGGCGAGCCCGGGGAAGGTCGCGATCCACCAGGCCGAGGCCAGGAACTGCCGTCCTTCGACCACCATGTTGCCCCAGCTCGGCAGTGGGGGCTGGGCGCCGAGCCCAAGATAGCTCAAGCCGGATTCGATCAGGATCGTCTGGCCCAGCAGAAGACTGGCCTGGACGATGACGATGGGCAGCGCGTTCACCAGCAGGTGGCGCCCCAGGATGCGCGCGTGCCCGGCCCCCAGCGCGGCAGCCGCGTGGACGAAATCGCGGTTGCGAAGGCTCAGGCACTCGCTGCGCACGATGCGCCCGACCGGCGCCCAGGTGACGAGCGCGATGACCAGCGCGGTGTTGGCGAGGCTGGCGCCGAAGAGCGCGACAACGATGAGGATCAGGAACAGCGCCGGGACCGACAGGAAGACGTCGGCGGCGCGCATGATCGCGGTGTCGGTCGCGCCGCCGAAATAGCCGGCGACGCTGCCCACCGCGGTGCCCACGACGAGCGCCAGCGTGGTGGCGACGAGGCCGATCTCGAGCGAGACGCGACTGCCCCAGATCACCCGGCTCAGGACGTCGCGGCCGAAGCCGTCGGTCCCGAGCCAGTGCGTGGCGCTCGGCGGCTTCAGTCGATTCAGCAGGGATTGCGCGGAGTAGCTCTGGGGCGCCAGCACCGGCGCCAGCGAGCCGGCCACGAGCATCACGGCGACGACCACGCCGCCGACGAGACCGCGCCGATGGCGTGCGAACCGACGGGCGACCGACGGCCGCTCCGGGCGCGCGGGCATCGTCACCGGTAGGAGATCCGCGGATCGATCACGCAGTAGGCGAGATCGGTGAGGAGGTTCGCGCTGATCACGACGGTGGCGACCATGAGGTTGACTCCCATGATCACGGGATAGTCGCGCTCGAAGACGGCGCCGACCGCGAGGCGTCCGATCCCCGGCCAGGCGAAGACGGTCTCGGTGAGCACGGCGCCACCGACCAGCGTCGGCAGCGAGAGGCCCACCACCGTCACGACGGGAATCAGTGCATTGCGGAGCGCGTGGCGCCAGACGACACGGCCGCCGCCGAGCCCCTTGGCGCGCGCGGTCCGCACGTAGTCCTGACGCAGCACCTCCAGCAGACTCGAGCGCGTGAAGCGCATGAACGACGCCATCTGGATCAGGCCGAGCGTCAGCGTCGGCAGGATCGCGTGCCGCACACGCGCGGACAGGTCCGCCTCCCGACCGTACTCGCTCAGCCCCGACGGCGGCAGCCAGTGAAAGACCTCGGAGAAGAGGAGGATCAGCATGATGCCCAGCCAGAAGCTCGGAAACGACACGCCGAAGAGCGCGACCGCCGAGCCGAGCGTGTCCCAGATCGTGCCGCGCCGGACCGCCGCGAGCACGCCGAGCGGGACCGCGACGACGAGCGCCAGGACGAGCGCGCCGAACGTGAGCTGGACGGTCGGGCCGAGGCGATCGAGGATCAGCGCGGCGACGGGATCACCGGTCTTGAACGAGCGACCGAGATCGCCGCGCAGGGCCGCGCCGGCCCAGCCGAGATACTGGAGCGCCAGCGGCCGGTCGAGGCCCAGCCGCTGGCGGATCTGCGCGGCGGCCTCCTGGGAGAACTCGCCCCCGATCAACACCGCTTCCGGCCCGCCCGGAGCCAATCGCATGATCGTGAACAGGATGATCGAGACGCCGACGAGCATCAGCACGGCGAAGCCGACGCGCTTGAGGACGTAGGTTCTCAGTCCCGGCTCCATGGGTCAGCTTGCCCCGGTTGCGGTGAGACCGCGGATGAAGTGGTCGAGGAACATTGACCACGCAGCGGCCGCCGCAGTTGTGGCCGCACGGGCTGGTGACGACCGATTCGCCCGGTCTCGGCGCGACCCGCGGCGTCTCGTAGACGATCGGGCGAGCGCTCACGCCTCGTTGCCCCAGCGGCTCTTCACCGCGTCGCGGTCCACGCTGCCATCGACGGCGCGGGGCAGGGCGTCGGTGAACGCGACGCTGGTCGGGCGCTTGAATCGCGCGATCCGCGCGCCGACGAACTCGCTCACCTGTTGCGTCGTGTAGCGGCCGGCCGGGCGCGTCTCGACGACCGCCTTGATCGCCTCGCCCCACCGCACATCGGGGATGCCGTAGACGCACACGCCGCTCACCCCCTCCATCTGCATGATCACCGACTCGACCTCGGCCGGGTACACGTTCTCGCCGCCCGGCTTGATCAGCTCCTTCTCGGGCTTGCGCTTGACGTAGTAGAGCCAACCGTCGTCGTCGAACCGGCCCACGTCGCCCGTGTGATGCCAGCCGTTGCGCAGCGTGTAGGCGGTGACGTCCGGCTGGCCGAAGTAGCCCTGGAACACCAGGGGCCCTCGGACGACGATCTCGCCGGGCGCGCCGGTGGGCACCTCGCGATCGTCGTCGTCGACGAGCCGCACCTGGCACACGGCGATCGGCTTTCCGGCGGCGCCGGGCTTGTCGCGCACGCGCTGGATGCTCACGAACCCCGTGGTCTCGGACTGGCCGAAGCCCGTCCAGAACTGGGCGCCGGTCTGCTCGTGCAAGCGCTGGATGGTCTGGGGCGCGTCCAGCCCGGACACGTGCGTGAGACTGGTCAGCTTGCTGCCGAGCTTCTGCGCGGCGTCGAGCAGGGTCGTCAGCACCGGCGGAAAATCGGAAACGTGGGTGACCCGATGCGCGTCGATCAGGCGCACCGCTTCTTCCGCGTCGTACCGGGCGACGACCACGCTCGCGCCGCCGGCGTGCATGTGGGTGATGAGATTGCCGAGCGCCGTGATGTGGAACAGCGGCAGCGCCAGCAGGTAGCGGTCGGTCGCGGTGAAGCCGAGTGCCCCCGCCACGACGAGCGAAGCGGTGATGACGTTGGCGTGCGTGAGCACGGCGCCCCGCGGAATCACGTCGACGGCGGCGGTGGAGATGACCGCGAAGGCGTCGTCTCCCGACAGATCTGGGGCGGGCGGCGCCGCGCCCTCGCGATAGAGGCTCGAGAGCGCCTGGAAGCCCGGCGCGGGGACGTCGTCGCCGAGCTGGTACCAGTGGCTGATCGCGCGCTGGGTCCGCGGCCACTCGCCCACCACCGACATGGTGGACGCGTCGGCCACCATCATCTTCGGCCCGGCGCGCTCGACGACGCGCTCGACTTCCGCGGCCGTCAGCCGCCAGTTGATCGGATAGGCGACGATGCCCTGGCGCGCGCACGCGCCGTACAGCTCGACGTAGCCGACGTCGTTCTGCGCGAGCACGCAGATCCGATCGCCCTTGACGAGCCCGAGCCCGGCGAGCCCGGCGGCCAGCGCGTCGACTCGGTGAAGCAGCTGCCCGAACGACACCGGTCGTGAGCCGTGGATCAGCGCCGGCGCGTCGCGATGGAGCATCGCTCCGCGGCTCATCATGTCGTAGACGGTGAACGTGCCGGCGCCCATGCGGGCTACCCTAGCAGACTTTTCCCGAAGTCGGAATCGCGCGCGGCCGACTCAGCCGACCTGATAGCGCTTGAGCGCGGCCTGATCGAACGCGAGCCCCAGGCCCGGCTTTTTCGGCACCACGAGCTGGCCCTTCTCGATCGCCGGCGTCTCCTCGAAGAGCCGGAGCGTCCACGGCATGTACTCGACGGTGAGCCCGTTCGGGATCGCCGCGACGAGGTGCACGTGGATCTCCGGGACCAGATGGCTCACCACCGGCAGGTTGAACGCCTCGGCCATGCCGGCGACCTTCATCCACTGCGTGATCCCGCCGACCCGCAGGAGATCGATCATCACGATGTCGATCGAGCGCGCCTCGAGCAGGTGGCGGAATGGGACGATGCCATAGTGGTACTCGCCGGCGGCGATCGGCGTCGTCAGCGCGTCGGCGATTCGCGCCATGCCGGGATAGTCATCGTGGGTGGTCGGATCCTCGAGCCAGAAGAGGTGATAGGGCTCGATGCGTCGCCCGATCTCGATGGCCTGGTTCACGCTCCAGAGCTGGTTGATGTCGCACATCAGGTCGATGTCGGGACCGATGGCTTCACGCATGACACGAACGCGCTCGATAGAGGCCGCGACGGTCGGCTCGCTCCCACACTGCATTTTCATTTGGCGGAAGCCCTGATCGCGCAGGCGCGGCCCGGCCTTGGCGAGATAGTCGACCGGATGCGGGCGCATGAGCGCGCCGCTCGCGTAGGTCGCAACGCGGTCGCGCAGGCCGCCGAGCAGCGCACACACGGACTGGCCGACGGCCTTGCCCTTGAGGTCCCAGCAGGCCATGTCGACCGCGGAGAGCGCCAGCGTGAAGATGCCGCCCGGGCCCGAGCTGCCGGCGGCGCGCCGGAGCTTGCCGGTGATGGCTTCGACCTGCGTGGGATCCTCGCCCACGGTGAGGCGGGCGAGCTCGTCCACCGCGACCTTGAGCGCCGGGTTCAGCGCGCCGCCGAAGAACGTCAGGCCGATGCCGGTCAGCCCCTGGTCGGTGCCGAGCTCGAGCGTGACGAAGTCACGCGTGTCGGCGGAGGCGGGAAGGCCCACCACGAGCGGGTTATCGGCCGGCGTGCGCAGCGCGCGAGTGGTCAGGTGGGTGATCTTCATCGGGCTCTCTCCTTCGAGGTTGTGGTCGCCTACAATACACTTCCATGAACGCCCGATCCATCAAGGACCTGGTCCGGTCCGACCGCGTCCACCGTACGGTCTACACCGATCCCGTGCTGTTCGAGCTCGAGATGGACCGGATCTTCGGGCGCGCCTGGCTCGTCCTGGGACACGAGAGCCAGGTCCGGAGCCCGGGCGACTTCTTCACGACCAGGATGGGCCGGGAGTCGGTGATCGTGATCCGCCACACGGACGAGACGGTGCGCGTGCTCGTCAACCGCTGCGTTCACCGGGGCGCGCGCGTGTGCGAGGCGGCCACCGGCTCGGCGCGTGAGCTCGTCTGCTCGTATCACGGCTGGACCTACGCGACGGACGGCTCCCTCTGCGGCGTGCCGCGGGCCGACGGGTACGATCGCCCGGTCGCCGAGACGGTCGGCGGCGGCCTCGCGCGCGTGCCGCGGGTCGACGTCTATCGCGGCTTCCTCTTCGCCTCGCTGTCGGCCGACGGGCCATCGCTCCTGGACTTCCTCGGTCCGCTGCGGGCGTCGTTCGACGATTTCGTCGAGCGCGCGCCCGACGGTGAGGTCGAGGTCGCGGGCGGCGTGCTCAAGCACGCGTATCAGGGCAACTGGAAGCTGGTGCTCGAGAACCACAACGACGCCGTGCACCCGGCGTTCGTCCACGCCTCGTCGATCTGGGCGGCGCGCGAGCAGTCGGCGCCCGGCACGGGGGCCTACTCCGAGATCGGTGTCCGCCAGATGCTCCAGAACGGCGCCCCCTGGGAGGTCTGGGAGAACACCGGTCTGTGGGGCGCGGCCTACGGCCACTCGTGGATGGGCGACTATCACGACGACAGTCGTCTGGTCCCGGCGCTCGACCATCCGGTCTTCGTCGAATACCGCGCTACGCTCGAGCGCCGGCTCGGCCGCGACGGCGCCGCGCGCGTGCTGGCCGAGCTTCGCTGGAACAGCATCGTCTACCCGAGCTCGTCGTTCATGAGCCAGTTCCGCCAGCTCCGCATCGTGCATCCGATCGCCGTCGACCGCACCGTCGTCCACGCCTACTCGTTCAGGCTCAAGGGGGCGCCCGAGCAGATGTTCCGCGACACCATCGCGTTCGCCAACGTCGTCAACGGCACCGGGTCGCCCGTCCTCACCGACGACCTGGAGGTCTACGAGCGTACCCAGCGCGGGCTCGGCGAGCCGCGCGCGGAGTGGGTCTATCTCGGCCGCCGCCACGGCGGCGACGTTCCCCATCGCGACGGCACGCTGCGCGGCGGGACGGGCACCAGCGAGATCCACATCCGTAATCAGTTCGCCGCCTGGCTCGAGTACATGACCGCCGAGCCCTGAGATGGCGACCGCCGCCGACGTCGGATCACGCTCGGAGATCGAGGCGTTCCTCTTCCTCGAGGCGTGGCTGCTCGACCACGGACGACTGGACGAGTGGCTCGGCCTCTTCACCGACGACGCGACGTACTGGATCCCGCTCGAGGCGGGCCAGACGGATCCAATCACGTCGGTGTCGATCGTGTACGACGACCGCACCTTGCTCGAGGTCCGCGTCCGTCAGTTCCTGCATCCGCGCGCTCACGCGCGCATCCCGGCGCCCCGCACCGTGCACCAGGTCGGCAACGTCCGGGTGCTCGACGCGGATGACCATCAGCTTCGCGTCGGCTCCACGCTCGTCCTGGTCGAGTATCGCCACGAGCGACAGCGGATCTGGGGCGCCCAGGTCGAGCATCGCCTGCGACGCACCGCGGACGGCTTGCGGATCGTCGCCAAGCGGGTGGATCTCGTGAATTCCGACGCCGAGCTGGACGGAATAGTCTGCTTGTTTTGATGGGGGCCCCGAGATGGCCCCCCATACCCCCCCCGCGCTCGGAGGCGCCCCGGCGAAGGCGGGGCGCCCCTCGACTTCGCAGCGCTCGGCGCCGCGGCGAACTGGCGCGGCCTTCGACTTCTCGGTCAGCTGAGTGAATCCGCGGGTGATCGGGTGGGGGCTGCTGGCCGCGGTGCTCGGGCTCTGGCAGCTCGTCGCTACGCGGCCTGAGCATCCCGAGTTCGTGCTGAGCCCGGTGGAGATCGCGGTGCACTTCGCGGCGGCGCTTCGGTCGGGCGAGCTCTTGCCGCACGTCGGCGCGAGTCTGCTGCGCTCGCTGCCCGGGTTCGTGCTGGGCTCGGCCATCGGTGTGATTCTGGGGCTCCTGGCCGGGGTCGCGCGAAGCCTCGATCAGATGCTGAGCCCCGTCGTGTTCCTCACGTATCCGGTGCCGAAGATCGTCTTTCTGCCGATCGTGATGCTCTGGATCGGGATCGGCGACGCGTCGAAGATCGTGATCATCGCGCTCGCCTGCTTCTACCCGTGCTTCGTTAACGCCTACTACGGCGCTCGCTCGACGCCGAGGATCATGGTGTGGGCGAGCCTCAACATGGGCGCCCGGCGCTCGCAGGTCTTCGGCAAGATCGTCGTCCCGAGCGCGCTTCCGCTGGTCTTCGCCGGTCTGCGTGTGTCGCTGGCCCTCTCGTTCATCCTGCTGTTCTCGACCGAGATGATCAACGCGCGCTCCGGCCTCGGGTTCCTCATCCGCCAGGCGGAGTCAAGTCTTCGATTCGATCTCATGTACGTGTCGATCGTCACGGTCGCCGCGCTCGGCTACGCGAGCGATCAGCTCCTGCTACTGGCGCGCCGCCGGGTGCTCGCGTGGCAGGCGGCGACGACGCGATGACGCGCTCCCTTGTGATGGGCGTGCTGCGCCGCCTGTCGCTGGTCCTTGCCGGCCTCACCGTCTGGGAGCTCGTCGCCCGCAGCGGGATGTTCAGCCCGATCATCGTTCCGTCGCTGGCGCGCATCGGGCGAGAGCTCTGGTTCCTGGCGACGAGCCCGGGATCGCTCGTGGAAGTCTGGCAGTCGCTGTTCCGCGGGCTCAGCGGGTTCGCGCTGGCCTCGGTGGTCGGCGTCACTCTCGGCGTGGTGATGGGGCGCTCGGCGGTCGCCGCGGCGTTCCTGAGCCCGATCTTCTCCGGGACTTATCCGATCCCCAAGATCGCGCTGTTCCCCATCTTCATCTATCTGTTCGGGATCGGGAGCCTTGCGAAGGTGGTGCTGGTGTTCCTGGAATGTCTCTATCCGATCGTCGTCACGACGCACGCCGGCAGCCGGGCCGTGAACCGTGTCCTGCTCTGGTCGGCCGCCAACATGGGCGCCTCGCGCGGCCGGATCCTCGCGCGCGTCGTGGTCCCGGCCGCGGCGCCGTTCATCTTCGCCGGCTTCCGGATCGCCCTGCCGATCGCGATGGTCGTCGTGATCATCACCGAGATGATCAGCTCGGCCGACGGCCTGGGGTATCTCGTCATGTACTCGCTCGCGTCGTTCAAGACGGACCGGATGCTCGCGGCGGTCGTCGTGATCTCGCTGCTGGGGCTGGCGCTCGATCGGCTCATGGTCGCCCTGCGCGACCGGCTGGTGTTCTGGGAGCGCCTGGACTCGTACTACGCGGAGTGAGGCGCCGCTCTCAGTTCGATTTGCGCTCGACCGCCAGGAAGGGCCGGTAGCCGCTCGTCGCGAGCTCGCGAAGCTTGGCCGCCGCCTCGGCCCGGTCGGCGAACGGACCGACGCGCACGCGCGTGATCGGCGTGCCGGCCGGAGCCGTCACCGAGTCGACCGACACCGGCAGGCTTCGCGCACGCAAGCGCGCGGCGAGCCCGCTGGCCACGTCCCGGTTCTTGAACGCGCCGACCTGCAGCCAGTAGGCCGCGGTCGGCTCTGGCGCCGGCGGCTTTTCCGTCGAGCCCGCTCGCGCGGCGTGGTCGGCGACCAGCCTCTCGAGCTCGGAATTCGGCGACGACTTGACCGGCGCCGGTAATGACACGAGCGGTGTCGGCACCGCGACGATCGGCGGCGCTGCCGTCGCCGGGCTCGGAGCCGTCGGCGCGACGGCGTCCGGTGCCGGCGATGCCGCGCGCGGCGCCGCGACGGCTGGTGCGGGCGTCGCAACGAGGGGGGCCGAGGGCACGACCGCCGGTGCGGGCGTAACAACCGGCGTGGCTGGAGCCGCCGCTGCCTCGGCCGTGGCCGCGGCGCTCGAGGACGGAGCCGCGGTCCGCGGCCCCGGCGCTTTCGTGGCGGGGGTGGCGGTGCGCGGTTCCGACGGCCGCGGCTTCATGAGCGCCATGACGTCTGGAAAGGATGACTGCCCGATGACCCGCGAGAACAGCGTCTTGTAGTTGTCGATCAGGCTGGCGCCGTCGATCACCACGTCGTAGATCGCCCACCGGCCGTCGCGCTGGATCAGCCGATACTCGACGGGAACCTCGCCGCCTTCGCGATTGCCCAGTGTCGTCGCCACCGTCGCGGTGCCGCCGTCGCTCTTCTCGTCGATGTAGCGGATCGCCAGCGGGCGGGACATCGGCGCGTGCGCGGCGATGCGGAAGATATACGTACGCTCGAAGTGGTCTCCGAAGACCGCGGTGAACTCCTCGCGCTCCGCCGGCGTGCGCGCCATCCACCCGTCACCGAGCGCCAGGCGCGCCGCCTCCAGCGCGTCGATCCGGGATGCGAGGGCGGTCCGGATCGCCGCCCGCAAGTCCGTCGGCGCCTTGCGCAGCTCGGGATCATCGAGGGCGCGGTTGACCGTTGAGAGCGTGTCGCGCAGCGAGTCGGTAGGCGCGCCGGCCCACACGTGAGGAGGCGAGACCAGAACCAGAACGAGCGCAGTGGCGATTCGACCGGCAGCGTGTGTCATCACGACCTACATAGCGTGACCGCCGCCAGTCGGCGAACTTTTTTCGTGGGCTCCGGGGCCGGCGCCGCGACAGCCGGCTCATCGCAGCTTAACGCGGCAGGTGGGTCTGGTCCACCATCTCGTCGACGTTGACCGGCTTCTCGAGCCAGGCGAGTTTCTCAAACATGAAAACGGCCAGCTTCCTGAGGCTGGCGATGTCGACGCGTCCACCAGGGTCGCGCTTCCAGTCCGCGTTCTTCAGATAGATCTCGAGCGGGGTCCGCACGTAGCCCGCCTTGTGGATGTCGCGCTTGGCCTGCTCCCGGTTCGCGACGTAGTAGCGGGTCACCGCGACGTAGTCGGCCAGGAACGCGCGGACGGCGTCGGGCTGCGCCTTCAAGAACTTTTCGCCGAACCAGACGTCGAGCAGCTCGTGATCGTAGCCGACCGCCTTCACCGCGGTGAAGAGCGGCCGCAGCCCGCCCTTGGCGACCTCGGCCGAATAGAAGGGCTCGACGAACGTGCCGAGCGTGACCTTGTCCGAGCGCACCGCCGCGCCCATCGCCGGAAACGCGATCGGTACGACCTTCACGTCCTTGTCGGGCGCCAGGCCGGCGTTCAGGAGCGCGGCGCGCGCCCAGAGATCGGTCGCGGTCTTGAATCCGAGGACGCCGGCGGTGCCGCCCTTGAGGTCCTTCAGGCTCTTGACGGGGCCGTCGTCCTTCACCATGTAGATCGTCGTGAACCAGTCCTTGCCGTCCGCCTCCTGGCAGATCCCGGCCACGATCTTGATGTCGACCCCCTGCGCCCGCGCGAAGATCACGGCGAGACCGGGTGCGGTGCCGCCTTCGAGCTCGCCGGCCAGATAGGCCTGGAAGCGCTCGGGGTTGCCCTGGAACGGGATGAGCTTGAGCCGGTACTTCGTTCCCTGACCGGGCGTCAGGTCGGGCCGCGCAGGCATGAGCCACACCTGCTCCTCGGCCGCGAAGCCGTGGCCCAGGCGGATCAGTGCCGGCTCGGCGGCCGCGACTCCGACGAGCGTCCAGGCGAGCAGAGGGGCGAGGCTGGCGATCACGAGCACGCTACGACGGTTCACGATGTTTCCTCCTCTCGCCGGCGATCAGGTCCCAGACCCGGTTCCGGCGCTCGAGAAACGCGACCGATTTCCGCACCGCGACGGTGCGCGGCCGCGGCAGGTCGACCACGACCTCTTCGCGGAGGCTCGCCGGCCGCGCGCTCAGCACGAGCACGCGGTCGCCGAGGTACACGGCCTCGTCGATGTCGTGGGTGACGAAGAAGATCGTCTTGCCCGTGCGCTCCCAGATGGAGGTCAGCTCCTCCTGCATGGTTTCGCGCGTCTGCGCGTCCAGCGAGCCGAACGGCTCGTCCATCAGCAGCACGTGAGGATCGAACGCCAGCACACGGGCGAGCGCGACACGCTGCTTCATCCCACCCGAGAGCTCGCCTGGCAGGAGATGACGAAACTCGGCGAGTCCGGTGAGCGTCAGGTAGCGGTCCACGATCGCCGCACGCTCCGTCGCTGGGGTTCCTCGCACTTCGAGACCCCAGCCGACGTTGCCCTCGACCGTCCGCCAGGGGAACAGCGAAAATTCCTGAAAGACCATGCCGCGGTCCGGTCCCGGTCCGGCGATCTCGCGGCCGTGGACGCGGATCTGGCCGGCGTCGGCGGGGATGAAGCCGCCGAGGATGTGGAGCAGCGTGCTCTTGCCGCAGCCGCTCGGGCCGACCACCGTGACGAACTCGCCGTCGGCGACCGACAGGCGCCCGACGTCGAGCACCTCGATAGTCCGGCCGTCCTTGGCGAACGCCTTGCGCAGCGCGATGACCTCGAGAGCCAGACCGCTCACGGCCAGGCGAGGAGACGCTCGAGGCCCGCCTGCACGCGCGCGGATGCCCGGCCCTCGCGCCGCACGCGCCGGTTGCGGAGCCAGCAGGCCAGGGGACCGCTGAGCTGGCCCGCCTCGCCCACGCGCCGCGAGAGGCGGACGACCGTCTCGACCCGCGGCCGGCGCCGCGCGACGTAGCCGGCGAGCGCCGCCTCCACGCCTTGCTCGCCCCGGTCGGCCTTCGCGAGCTCGTCGGCGAGCACGACCGCGTCTTCCATCGCCATGCCCGCGCCTTGTCCGAGATTCGGCGTCAGCGCGTGCGCGGCGTCGCCGAGCAGCGCGACGCGGCCGCGTGCCCAGGTCTCCTGGCGCACCTCCTCGATGTCGGTGCACACGACGCTCTCGGTCGACGGGAGCTCGGCGAACGCGCGTCGCACGCGCGCGTCCGTGAAGCGGCCGAACAGCGCTTGCAGCGCGCCGACGCTCTCGAGCGCCCAGGCCCGGCCCTCGACGGGAGAGTTGAACGTCGTCCACACGTAGAGCTGCCCGCCGCCGATCGGCACGAGCCCGACGCGCTGGCCGCGGCCGAGGAACTCGGTGAAGTGCTCGAGCCCGTCGCGGTTGGCGACCACGAAGCGATGGGAGCGGTAGCCGAGATACACGGGATCGTGCTGACCGAAGAATCGCGCGCGCACGGTCGATCGGATGCCGTCGGCGCCGACCAGCAGGTCGCCGGTGTAGATTTCGCCCCGCTCCGTTTCCACGCGCACCCCGTCGAGGCCGGCCTCGAGGTCCCGGATGCGCGTGTCGAGGTGGACGGTGCCTGGCGGAAGGCCATCGTGCAGGCAGTCGTGCAGGTGCGATCGGTGCAGCAGGGCGCCAACGGCGAGCCGCCCGTCGGCGTAGAGCGGGCGATAGTCGCGAGTGGCCAGCCATCGCCCGCGATGGTCCGAGGTGTCGCGCGCGAGGTAGGGGGCGCTGCGAGACCGCACGCACGCGGCCAGGCCGTTGGCCTCGAGCACGCTCATCGCGTTGGGATTCATGATGATCCCGGCGCCGACCGTCGCGAGCTTCGGCGCGCGCTCCAGCACGACGGCGGGCAGCCCGAGCTTCGCCAGCTCGCGCGCCAGGGACAGCCCGCCGATCCCGCCCCCCACGACGATCGTGCGCAGGGGCATCCGCGAGCTAGGTCGGCAACCCGAAGAGCGAGGTCAGTCGCCTCGACTCGACCATCGCGGCCATCGCCGCGTCCGAGGGGCGACGCTCGAAGCGATTGGCGGCCTCGAGGACCTTCGGTAGCAATCGAAGGTCGCCCGCGGTGTTGAGGAACGCGCTCGGCAGCTCGCCCAGCACCCAGTGCACGGCGGCGTCGATGTCCGCCTGCGCCTCGAGCGGCTGGTACCACGTGGTGTGGGTGCGGTCCGTCGTGGCCCACGGTCCGCGGGCGATGGACTTGATGATCTGCACCGCCACGTTGCGTTCGCGGCAGATCGTCAGCACTTCCTCGAAGCTCTGCCGGTAGCGCTCGTTCGCAGCCATGAAGAAGTTGTACGGCATCAGCACCGAGTCGAAGTCGAAGCGCGCCAGGCTCCGCCGGTGCATCGCGGCGATCGTCCAGCCGTGGCCGGTGACTCCGACGAAACGCACGAGCCCCTGCCGGCGCGCCTCGATCGCCGCTTCCAGGGCGCCGTCGGGCCCCATGGCCACGTCCCAGTCGTCCGGGTGGCCGAGCGAGTGGAGCTGGATCAGGTCGACGTGGTCCACCCGCAAGCGCTCGAGCGAGCGATGGATGTCCTCACGTGCTTCCTTGGCGGTCCGCGATCCGGTCTTGGTGGCGAGGAAGAAGTCCTTCCGATGGTGCGCCATCCACGGTCCGATGCGCAGCTCCGAGTCGCCGTAGCGCGCCGCGGTGTCGATGTGGTTGACGCCGAATCGCAACAGCACGTCCAGCGTCCGGTCGGCGTCGTCCTGGCTCGCGCGAGCCAGGGCGGCGCCGCCGAACAGCGTCGCGCTGCTGAGGTGACCGGTCCGTCCGAACGGTCGCCTCGGGATCATCTACCGCGGGACCGGCGTGTACTTGCCCGTCAGCTGCGGCGTCGTGCCTTCCTGCTTCTTCTCCTGGCGGTCCAGGCGCGTCTCCCGGCCCCAGGTGCGCTTGAGGTCGTCGCGGATGTTGAAGCGGAGCCGGCCCAGTCCTTCGGTCTCGATCTCGATCCGGTCGCCGTTCTGGAATCCGCTGAGGCCGCGATGGTTCGTGCCGGTCGCGATGATGTCGCCGGCGTCGAGCGAGTGGATCGACGTGACCCACTCGATGCAGCGCGGGATCTTGTGGGCCATGTCGCTGGTGTTGTAGTTCTGCTTCAGGTCGCCGTTCACCCAGAGCTTCACCTGGAGACGGTGCGGGTCGGGAATTTCGTCCGCCGTCACGATGTAGGGCCCGATCGGGCAGAACGAATCCCGCGACTTCATCTGGTAGAACGTGTTGCCGCTCGGCGGCAGGCCGCGGGCCGAGCCGTCGATGAAGTTCATGTAGCCGAAGATGTAGCTCATCGCCTGGGCCTGGCTCACGTTGGACGCGCGCTTGCCGATGATCAGCGCGACCTCGGCCTCGCCCTCGAAGATCGTGGCGGGGACGTCGGGGAGCACCATCGTGTCGCCGTCGCCGATGACGGAGTTGGGCGACTTGTGGAACGCGTTGATCGGCGCGGGCTCCGAGCGGGTCCCGTCCTCCATGTAGTTCACGGCCATCGCGACGATGTTGTAGGGCTTGGGCAGGGGGGGCCGGACCTTCACCTGGCCCACCGGCTTGCCGGCGCCGCGCGCGACCGCCGCTTCCAGGCGTCCTTTGTAGTCCGCCCACCGCTCGATCAATCCGCTGATCAGGTTGTGCGGCCCGGTGTGCGGGATGTCCTTCACCGTGTCCGACACGTCGACCACGGCGTCGCCCTTGAGCACTCCCAGCTTGAAGTCGTCGAAGAACAGCAGCTTCATGGTTGCCTCCTCCGGGTTGTGGGGTGCGCGCTGCAGGCCGTCGCGGGGCTGGGGCCCCGCCGGCCGAGGCGCGCCTATATACCGGACGCCAGGACCAGGACTATACCAGCGATCACGTTGACGGGCCTCGGCTCCTGGCTTAGCCTGCTGCCACCGTTGCCCCAGCGCTCTTCAGGGAGGCCCGCCATGGCGAGATTCGCGGCTCTCGTTTCCGTCATCATCGCGCTTCTGTTCACGACCCTCGTCTGGGCCGACGGCCTGCCGACCGCCAAGCCCGAGGAAGTCGGGCTCTCGTCCGAGCGCCTCGCGCGGGCGACCCAGGTCATGAAGGCCGAGGTAGCCCGTGGCCAGTACCCGGGCGCCGTCGCCCTGGTGGCCCGCAAGGGGAAGATCGCCTACTTCGAGGGCGTCGGCCAGCGCGATCCCGTCGCGGGAGCGCCGATCACGAAGGACGCGATCTTCCGCCTCTATTCGATGACCAAGCCGTTCACGTCGGTCGCCGCGATGATGCTCGTCGAAGAGGGGCGGCTGGTGCTGAGCGATCCCGTCTCGAAGTACCTGCCCCAGCTCGCGAATCTCCAGGTGAGCGTTCCCCGGTTCGACCCCGACACCGGCAAGGCAGTCTACGCGCTGGTGCCGGCCGAGCGCCAGATGACGATTCAGGACCTGCTGCGCCACACGTCGGGCCTCGTGTACGGCGGCTTCACGAACCACGCCCAGGTGAAGGAGCTCTACGCCAAGGTCGGCGTCGACTGGCGCGACGTCACGCCGGCCGAGCAGATCGAGCGGCTCGCCAAGGTGCCGCTGGCCCATCAGCCCGGGAGCGCCTGGGAGTACAGCCTGTCGACCGACGTGCTCGGCCGCGTCGTCGAAGTGGTGTCGGGCACGACGCTGAGCCGGTTCCTCAGCGAGCGCGTCTTCACGCCGCTCAAGATGAGCGACACCGCGTTCGTGGTGCCGCAGGAGAAGGCCGCGCGCCTTGCCCAGCCGTACGAGACCGACAAGGCGACGGGCAAGCCGATCCAGCTGCTCGACGTCACCGTGCCGCCGAAGAACGATGCCGGTGGCGCCGGCTCGGCCGGCACGGCCGCGGACTACGCGCGCTTCTGTCAGATGCTGCTCAACGGCGGCCAGCTCGAGGGCGTCCGGCTTCTCTCCCGCGCCACCGTGAGCCACATGGCGTCGGACCATCTCGGGAACATGAAGATCGCCGGCAACCTCGACCGCGGCTACGGGTTCGGGCTCGGCTTCGCCGTCCGGAAGGAGACCGGGCTCAGCGCGGTGGTCGGCTCCGCCGGCGAGTACCGGTGGGGCGGTGCAGCCGGCACCGCCTTCTGGATCGATCCGAAGGAGCAGATGGTCGTCGTGTTCATGACGCAGAACCAGCCCGGCGCGCCGCGACGCTACGACCGCGAGCTGTTCCAGCAGCTCGTGTACCAGGCGCTCGTCGACTGAGCGCGCCGACCACGCCCACGATCACAACGTTCGGGCGGGCGGACACGCCCGGGCTCGTCGCGCTTTCCACCAGCATCGGGTGGGCGCACACGCTCGACGACTGGACGACCATCCTCGACGCGGGGCAGGTCGTCGGCCACTGCGATCGGGCCGGCGCGCCGATGTCCAGCGGGGCCTTGTTCGACTACGGCGACAGCCTGCGATCGATCGGCATGGTCCTGGTGGCGCCGCCGCATCGGCGTCGCGGGCTCGCGCGCGCCGTGATGGATCGCTGTCTGAGCATGGCTGGGCGACGCCCCACCATGCTGATCGCGACGGCGATGGGCGAGCCGCTGTACGTCGATCTCGGCTTCGCCGAAGTGGGGCGCGTGGCGCGGATGGCCAGTGATAGCGCCGCGGCCGGCGAGCGTCTTCCTTCGATCTCGACCGCCGACGTTCACGCCGTCCTGGAGCTCGACCGAATGGCCTGCGGCGCCGACCGCTCTGCCCTCCTGCGCTCGTTGCTCGCCCGCGCCGCCGCCAGCGCGGTCGTACGCCGTGCGAGCGGCGCCATTCGGGCGTTCGGCATCGCCCTTCGGCAGCGGGATCAGCTGGTCGTCGCGCCGCTCATCGCGCCGAACACGTCCGACGCGGTCACGCTCTTCCTGTCGCTGGCTGGTAGGTGCGCGGGCCCCGTCCGGCTCGACGTTCCGACGAGGCAGGAGGCATTCCTCTCGGCGCTCGCCGCCCTCGGCCTGACGCAGGGCCCGTCCGCGCCGATCATGCTGCTCGGCGCCGGCAGTCTGCCCGGGCGCCGCGAACAGATCTACGCGATCGCCTCGCGCGGCTTCGGTTAGCTCGCTCGCCCGACACCAGCGTGCCAGCAGACACCAGCGTGCCGGCTGGACAAGGTGAAGCCCGCGCCCTATCCTGCCGGGCACGGAGGTGCACAGATGAACGGACGCGCGGCACGCCCGGTTCAGGTCTCGCTGCGGATTCCCGGCACCTCCCCGATGCCCGAACTGATGAAGCTGATCCAGGACGTCGAGGCCGCCGGCTTCGACGGCGCCGGCCTGCTCGACAGCCAGCTCCTGTGCCGCGATACATTCGTGACGCTCGGCCAGGCCGCGGCCCACACGTCACGGCTCACGCTGTTCCCGGCGGTGACCAACCCGTTCTCGCGCCACGTCTCGGTGCTGGCGAGCGCGATCCAGACCGTGGCCGAGCTGGCGCCTGGTCGCACGCGCGTGGTGGTGGGCACCGGCTACACTTCGGCGAGCACGATCGGCCGCAAGCCGGCGACGCTTGCCGAGATGCGCGAGTGCATCATCGCCCTGCGCACGCTGCTGGCCGGCGAGGCGGTGAACTTCCACGGCACGCCCGGACGGCTCACCTACGCGTCGGGCCGGCCCGTGTCGATCCTGATGGCGGCGTCTGGCCCGAAGGCGATCGAGCTCGCGGGCGAGGTCGCCGACGGCGTGATGCTGCTGGTGGGCTTCCACCGCGGGATCGTCGACGCCGTGCTGACGCACCTCGAGACAGGTGCGCGTCGCGGCGGCCGCCGCCTGGAGGACCTCGAGATCATCTGGGCCGTGCGCACCGGCACCGCCCCCACGATGGCCGAGGCGCGGCGGCTCGCCCGGCCCACGCTCGTGCACCAGGGCATCATGCGCGTGCACTCGCGCTGGCTCGAGCACACGGGCGTGCGGATCCCGCACTTCGACGTGCCGCAGGCCGTCCACGACATCTATCCCGACCTCTCGCACGCGCTCGACTGGGAGCAGGCGATCGCCGCGACGTCGTTCGTGCCCGACGAGGTCATCGCCCAGCTGGCCGACGCCCTCGGCCTGGTGGGCACGCCCGAGCACTGCGCGAAGCGGATCATCGACCTGGCCGGCGCCGGAGTCTCGAGCCTCTACCTCATGGGGTTCCAGACGTTCGTCGGGCCGGAGCGGGAGATGCGGAACTTCCGCGACGAGGTGTTCCCGCGGCTGAAGGCCGCCGGCTGCCGCTGACGCGGCGATGAACAGCGCCAGGCTCCAGCGGCGTACGGCGCTCATCACCGGCGCCAGCCGCAACATCGGCCGCGCGATCGCGCTGGCCTTCGCGGCCGAGGGCGCTGACCTCGTGCTGAACACGCGCGTCAACCGCGAGGAGCTCGAGGCCGTCGCCGCCGAGTGCCGGAAGGCCGGCGTGCGCGTTGTCACCGCGCTGGCCGATGTGGCCGACGCCGCCGCGTGCGAGGCGATGGTCGCCCGCGGCCTCGCCGAGCTGGGCGCCGTCGACGTGCTGGTCTGCAACGCGGCGATCCGGCCACACAAATCCATCACCGATACCTCGGTGGAGGAGTGGCATCGGGTGCTCGGCGTCAACCTCCACGCCGCGTTCTATCTGGCGCGCGCCGTCGTCCCGGCGATGAAGGCGCGCCGGCGGGGGAGCATCATCGCGCTCGGCGGGATGTCGAGCCTTACCGGGCGGCCGAACACCGCGGCGGTGGTCGTCGCGAAGACCGGGCTGCTCGGCCTGATCCGCGCCCTCGCGGCGGAACTCGGGCCGTTCGGCATCCGCGCGAACATGGTGATGCCCGGCTTCATCGACACCGAGCGGCGCCACGCCGAGTGGTATCCGGAGTTCCGCCAGTCGCCGCCGGGCTCGCCCGATGAGCTCGCGAAGATTCCGCTACGCCGGCTCGGGCGGCCCGAGGACATCGCCGACGCCTGCGTGTTCCTGGCGTCCGACGCGTCGTCCTACGTGACCGGCGACAGCATCCGCGTGATGGGCGGCCGGGTCATCGGCTGAGCGAGGGTCAACGGTCGCCCAGCGCCGTGATCAGGTAGACCCCGAGCACGATCAGGAGTGTGCCCCCGACGACGCGGGCGCGGACGCGTTCCACGTCGCGCAGGAAGAGCGGGGCCAGGAACAGGACGAAGATCGGCGCGGTGCCGTAGAGCGGTGTGACGACGCTCACCGTGCCCATGCTGAGCGCCACCACGTTCATGAACACGCCGACGTTCTCGCTGAGGCCCGCGGCCACGAAGTGCGCGAGGCTCCACCCGCGCGTGACCATGATCTCCCGCCGCCCGGTGGCGAACAGGAACGCGGTGAAGGCGACGAACGCCGTCGTCACGTTGATCGCGGAGCCGACGACCGCGGTGGTGTCGCTCAGGCCAAGCTTTCTCAGGACCGCCACGACGCCGAAGCACGTGGCCGACAACACCGGGAGTACGAGCTGACTCGGACGGACGCCGAGGCGCTGGCCGCCGACCGAGAACAGCGTCGTGCCCGCCACGATCACGACGGTGCCCACCACGATCGGCATCGTGATGTGCTCGCCGAGAAGCAAGATCGCCAGGCCGGAGGAGACGAACGGGTTCAGGTTGATGAGCGCGGCCGCGATCGAGGCGCCCACGCGCTCGATGGAGACGAACCGGAGCAGCCGCCCGCCGATGGTCCCGATCAGTCCGGCGCAGACGAAGAAGAGCGCGCCCTTCACGGACACGTGGCCCACGCCGCCCGTGAAGGCCACCGCGATCCAGAGACTGATCGTCCCGACGACGAGGTTGATCCAGAATCCAGAAAAAGGATCGCTCTCGCGGAGTCCCTTGCGGATGAAGATCGTCGAAGCTGCCGAGCAGAGCGCACCGCCCAGCGCGAGCAGGTGCATGGTCTGTGGCATCATGGGGCGAGTCCCATCCTACTCGGAGGTGGTCATGAGACGCTCGCTCAATCGACTGGGTCTCGTCGTCGCGACCGGCCTGCTGCTGTTGGGGACGTACCGGCCGGTCGCGGCTGCTCCCGAAGGCACGGTGACGTGGGGAGTTCACATCACGCTGGCCTCTCGCTGGCTGGACCCGGCGGAAACCGAAGGCATCATCACCCCGTTCATGGTCCTGTACGCGCTGCACGACGCGCTGGTGAAGCCGATGCCGGCGGGCTGGAACACGCCGAGCCTGGCCGAGTCGTGGAGCCAATCGAAGGACGGGCTGACCTACGAGTTCGCGCTGCGCAAGGGCGTCAAGTTCCACAACGGCGATCCGGTGACCGCGGACGACGTGAAGTTCTCGTTCGACCGCTACAAGGGCTCGGGGGCGAAGCTCCTCAAGGAGCGGGTCCGCGAGGTCCAGATCGTCGACCCGGGACGCGTGCGGTTCGTCTTGAAGGAGCCGTGGCCGGACTTCATGACGTTCTACGGTACTTCCGCGACCGGCAGCGGCTGGGTCGTGCCGAAGAAATACGTCGAGAAGGTGGGTGACGACGGCTTCAAGAAGGCGCCGATCGGCGCGGGCCCGTACCGCTTCGTGAGCTTCACCCCGGGCATCGAGCTCGTGCTCGAGGCGTACGAAGGCTACTGGCGCAAGATGCCGAGCATCAAGCGGCTCGTGCTCCGTAGCCTGGGTGAGGAGACGACGCGCGCGGCCGCCCTCAAGAAGGGCGAGGTCGACATCGCTTACCTCTTCAGCGGTCCCGTCGCCGAGGACATTCGCCGGACGCCCGGGCTCAAGCTCACCGCGCCGAGCCAGTCGAGCGGTGTCTTCTGGCTCGACATGCCTGACCAGTGGGATCCGAAGTCACCGTGGCACGACCGCCGCGTGCGCTTGGCCGCCAGCCACGCGATCGACCGGAACGCGCTCAACCAGGCCGAGACCCTCGGCTTCTCGAAGCCGACCGGAGGCCTCATTCCCCGCGCCTTCGAGTTCGCGAAGCCGTTCGAGCCAACGCCCTTCGATTCCGCCCGGGCGAAACAGCTCCTGGCCGAAGCCGGCTATCCCAACGGGTTCGACGCGGGCGACTTCCATCCGTGGCCGCCGTACACGTCGATGGGCGAGGCGCTCGCCTCGTATCTGCAGACCGTCGGCATCCGGTCGCGCATTCGGACCATGGAGCGCGCGACGCTCACCACGGCGTGGCGTGAGAAGAAGCTCAAGGGCCTGATCGTCGGCATCACCGGCGCCGGCGGAAACGCGGCGACGCGGCTCGAGGCCTACGTCTCCAAGGAAGGCGCCTATACCGCCGGGGTGCTCCCGGAGGTCGAGGACCTGTTCCAGCGTCAGGCGCGCGAGACCGACGTGAAGCGGCGCGAGGCGTTGATCCACCAGATCCAGCAGATCCTCCACGACCGGGTGACGCACGTCCCGATCTACGAGCTCGCGTTCACCTGGGGCATCGGCCCGCGTATGGAGGAGCCGGGCATCAGCCTGATCCGCGGCTACGCGTACTCGGCGCCGTACGAGGACCTGAAGCTCAAGCGCCAGTAGCTCAGAACTTGAGGAAGTCCTTGAGCGCGGCCAGCACCGCCTCGGGATTGTCCTCGTGGAGGGTGTGGATGGCCCGCGGGATCTCGACCAAGCGACCGCGCGGGAGCTCGCGGGCCATCCGCTCGGCCACGTCGCGGTCCAGAACCATGCTGCGCTCGCCGCGCAGCACCAGGGTCTCCGGCGTGATCGCGCGCAGCACCGCCCACCAGTCGATGTCGAGTTGCGATCGCCGTTCCTTGACGCTCGGATGCCACGTCCACACGAGGGCGCCGTCGGGCCGCTGGCGCAAGCTGTGCGAGGCGACCCAGCGGTAGTAGTGGATGCCCGGGTACGGGTTGCCGTGGTAGAGGTGCTGCGCCGCCTGCTCGATGCTCTCCCACGTGTCGGGCTCGGACGGGCCGGCGGGTGCCTGCGCGGCGCGCTTGCTGATCTCCGGACCGATGTCGACGATGACCAGCTTCTGGACGAGCTCGGGCCGCTTGGACGTGAAGTAGATCGCGTTACGGCCGCCCATCGAGAGGCCGACCAGCACGAGCGAGGTCACGCCGAGCTGGTCGAGGACCCCGCCGATGTCGTCGAAGGCGGCGACGGCGTTGTAGGTGTCGGCCGGGTCGCTGTCACCGTGACCGCGCTGGTCCATGGCGTAGACGTGGAAATGCGGCTGGAGCGCGATGCTCAGCGTGTCCCACGCGTGCGCGTGCCCGGTGAAGCCGTGCAGCAGCAGCAGCGGCGTGCGTCCCTCACCGCCCCAGTCGAGGACGTGGAATCGTAGGCCGTTGACGGGCAGGAAGCGATCGAGCGGGCGCAGGAGATTCATCGCGATGTCCTCAGGCGTCCCTGGCGAGGAACACGGTCAGGAGTGGATTGACCGAGCGGAGCGTAGGGCACGGCCAAATCTACCACGCGCTGTGCCGCGCGCTGAGTCGCTGATTCGTGGGAGGCGGGAGATTCGAGCCGGCGGGTTCTGTAAAGGAAGCCTGACAACTGGAAGCGCGCGGCGCTCGGGCGGAGTGATGAGCGCCTGGCGCTCGACGCGGACGGTGGGCGGAATCATGAGCTGAGTGCCGTCCTCGAGCACGACGGTGTTGCCGGCCGCATCGAAGCTCTTGATCTTGCCCTGGACCTCGTCGGCCCAGGCGATCGGTGCGAGCACGGTGACGAACGCGATGGCGAGAAGGGCCAGTAAGCTGCTCGTCTTCCTCATCGGTGTCCCTCCTGAGACTTGATGTGTGAGCAGGGGCGCGGCGGCCACACTGCCGCCGCGCATACCTGGAGAGCCTTGGAGCAAGGCGCGTGCCCCGTGCTGGCCAAACGCGGCGAGACTTGGCATGATCGATGTTTAGCGTCGCCGCCGACGGCGCGGCCGGTCGTTCGGACGCGTAACTCTTACATGGGACGAGAACTTCTTACTCGGGTCTTCTTGACACTCTGGAGCACCCTCTTGCTCGGCAGCTGCGCCGCCATCAGATTCGGCGAGCCCACCCGCGAAGAGGTGCTGCAGAGGATTTTCCCGTCCGCGGTGCAGGTCGTCGTCGAGCAGCGCGAGGGACGACGGATCAAGAGCGGCTCGGGCGTGGCCATCGCGGCCCGCCGGACCGCCGAGGGACCGGCGTGCTTCGTCCTGACCAGCGGCCACACGTTTTCGGGGCTCGCGGGCAAGACGGAGATCTACGCGGTGTTCGGCCGTCACCTCGGCACCGGCCGCAAAGTCAACGCGCCGCTCGTCGCCGCGCGCAACGACGCCATCGACCTGGCGCTCCTGCGCGCGGAGACCGACGACTGCTCGCCCGCGGCGCCGGCGGCCGCGCCGGCGCTGGGTGCGCCGATCTGGGTCGTCGGTTTCCCGCTGGGCCGGCACATCATGCTGTCGAGCGGTGTCGTCGGTCAGGTGATCATCGGCGAGCCGGGCGGCGACTCCGCAGGCCGCTTGATCGTGGACGCGCCGGTGACGTACGGCGTGAGCGGCGGCGGTGTGTACGACGCGCGAACCGCCGGGCTGCTCGGTCTGGTCGAGGGCTTCAGTACCGCGCGTCTGACCGCGCAGGGGAGCTCGCCGGGGTTGTACGTCGACGTGCCCGTCCCCGGCCAGACCTTCGTCACGCCACTCTCCGACGTGCGGCAATTCCTCGCCGACATCGAGCGCGCAGACCTGCTACCGCGGTGAGGTCCGCGAATGTGCTGGCGTTTCGGCCTTCGCTGGCGTAGTCTGCCGGGACAGGCCTAGGAGCCGAACCCGAACCGCCGCCACAGGAGAAACGCCATGCCGAAGATCAAGCACATCGCCCTCTCGACCCAGGACGTGGACGCGACCGCGAAGTTCTACATCGACGTGTTCGGCATGAAGGAGATCGCGAAGATCGACGGCCCGGGCGCTCGGGGCTACTACCTGAGCGACGGCGACATCAACCTCGCGATCCTCAACTTCAAGAACGATGCGGTCGCCGGAGTCGAGCGCGGCAAGGGTTGGAGCGGCATCCACCACATCGGCTTCCAGGTCGAGAGCCTGGAGGCGATCACCGAGCGGCTGAAGTCGGCCGGGTCGACGCCCCGCGACGACATCAACCAGGCCCTCGGGGTCGGGCACTCCGGCCACCGCTACGCGAACGTCGAGGTGAAGTACAACGCTCCGGACGGGGTCACCGTCGACGTGTCGGAGTCGGGCTGGGTCGGGACGTCGCCGCTGCAGTAGCCGCGCGATCGCACGAGCGAACCAACCGGGGGGAGCGAACGTCGCTCCCCCCGACGCTTTCCACCCGGGATTCCACTATGGCGTCAGCTGCATTCAGAAGGCCGCGGAGCTCCTGGGCCTGGGCGCCGAGCTGATCCACACCGTCGGCACCGACGACGACGGCCGGATGGACCCGCGCACCCTCCGCGCCGCCGTCGGCGCCGACCGAGCCGCGGGCCGGCGGGCCGTTCTGCGTGGCGGCGAGCGCGGGCACGGTGAGCGCGGTAGGCGCGGCGGTGCGGGCCGACTCGGTCGCCCTCGATCCCCACAAATGGCTGTCGGTGCCGGCGGAGTGCGGCGCGGTCCTCGTCCGCGACGGCCGGCTCCTGCGCGAGGCCTTCAGCTTGGTGCCAGCCTACCTGCGCACGGAGCCCGATCGCGGCTTCGGCGGGCTTCCGTGGTACTCCGAGTACGGCATCCAGCAGACGCGCGGCTTTCGCGCGCTGAAGCTCCGGATGACGCTCCAGCGCCTCGGGCGCGACGGCGTGCGCGACCTGGTCGCGCGCCACCTGGCCCTGGCCGCGCACCTGGCGCGGCTCGTGGATGCCGCGCCCGACCTCGAGCGGCTGGCCGCCGTCGAGCTCTCGATCGTCTGCTTCCGCGCTCGACGCGCTCAACAAGCGCGTGATGGAGGACGTCCAGGTCTCGGGCCGCGCGTTCCTCACCCAGGCCACGCTCGGCGGGCACTTCGCGCTGCGGGCCTGCGTGCTGCACTACGCGACGACGGCGTCCGACCTGGCCGCGCTCGTCGAAGTCGTGCGCGAGACCGGCGCGCGCTCGCCGCGGCCTGAGCGCCAGACCCCACCAAAAGGTGGAACCTCGGCTGGCACCACCCTTGCTCCCGCAGGCCTCGGAGGTGCCCATGAAAATACTGGCGGCGGCCGAATCTCCGTTCCGGCGTGCGCTCGTCCCCCTCGACGGGTCGAGAATCGCGGAGGCCGTGCTTCCGGTGTTCCTGCCGATGGCTCGCCCGCTTCAGATCGAGGTCGCGCTCGTTCGCGTCGTCGTGCCGGCGTTCGAATCGTCGGCGGTGGACGAGTCGCCCGAAGCGCTCGAGGCCTCGCAGCAGGCGAAGGAGCACAAGCGCCAAGAGGCCATCGAGTATCTGCGCGTCGTCGCGGCCATGCCGCTCTTCGAGGGGCTGTCGGTCACCACGAGCGTGCGCGCCGGGCAGGCGCCCGACCAGATCATCGATGCCGCGCGCGAGAGCGAAGCGGACCTGATCGCGATGACGACGCACGGCCGCACCGGCCTTCGGCGCCTGCTCTTCGGGTCGGTCGCCGAGGCCGTGCTGCGCACCTCGCACGTGCCGGTGTTCGTCGTGCGCGCGGCGCCGGTCGAGGCGGTGACGCGAGTCGCTTGACCCGACAGGGAATTCCTACGCTCGCCGGAAAATCCTACACCCCTGTCACGTGGCCGACGGTCGGCGGCGCGTGATCAGGGGCAGCAGCACCAGAAGCGCGGACGCCAGGATGAAGCCGGCCGAGATCGGGCGCGTGACGAAGACGGCGAAGCTGCCGGTGGAGAGGATGAGCGACTGGCGCAAGGCCTCCTCCATCATCGGCCCGATCACCATCGCGAGGATCAGCGGCGCGCCCTCGTAGTCGAACTTCTTCATCAGGTAGCCGACGATCCCGAAGACCCACATCACGACACCGTCTCCGACGTTGTTGCCGACGCTGTAGGCGCCGATGAGACAGAAGAGCAGCACGAACGGAAACAGGAGCGCGTACGGCACGCGCAGCAGGCGGGCCCACATCGGGATCAGCGGCAGGTTCAGCACCAGCAGCATCGCGTTGCCGATGTACATGCTGGTGATGATGCCCCAGAAGACGTCGGGGGCCTGCGTGACCAGCAGGGGACCGGGCTGAAGCCCGTGGATCATCAGCGCGCCGAGCAAGATCGCCATGACCGCGTTCGCCGGAATGCCGAGCGTGAGCAACGGGATGAAGGCGCCGCCGGCCGCGGCATTGTTGGCCGACTCCGGCCCGGCCACGCCCTCGATCGCGCCGTGCCCGAACCGCTCGGGCTCGCGTGACGCTCGCTTCTCGACGGCGTACGAGGCGAAGGAGGCGATGATCGCGCCGGCGCCGGGCAGGATCCCGAGGCCGAAGCCGAGGGCCGAGCCGCGCAGGATCGGCAGCGCCGAACGGCGCCAGTCCTCGCGCGTGGGCAGGAGGCCCGTCGTCGGCGCCGCGAAGATGCCCCGGTCCTGATCGCGCGTCTCCAGATTGAGCAGCACCTCGGAGATCCCGAAGAGTCCCATGATGACCGGCACCAGCCCGAGCCCGTCCTCGAGGGTCCGGATGCCGAACGAGAAACGCAGCCGGCCGCTGATCGTGTCCTGACCCACGACGCCGCAGAGCAGCCCGACGGCGGCCATCATCAGCGCCTTCACCATCGACTCGCGCGCGAAGTAGGTGAGCAACGTCAGTCCGAGGACCATGAGGGCGAAGTACTCGGGTGGGCCGAAGCTCAGCGTCACGCGGGCGAGGAACGGCGCCAGGAAGGTCAAGAGCACGACGCTCAACGTGCCCGCGATGAAGGACCCGAACGCCGCGATGCCGAGCGCGGCGCCCGCGCGCCCCTGCCGGGCCATCGCGTGCCCGTCCAGGCACGTGACGACCGACGCCGCCTCGCCGGGAATGTTGACCAGGATCGACGTGGTCGAGCCACCGTACATCGCGCCGTAGTAGATCCCGGCCAGCATGATCACGGCGGAGACCGGACTCGCCGAGAACGTCGACGGGAGCAAGAGCGCGATCGCGGCGGCCGGCCCCAGCCCCGGCAAGACGCCGACCAGCGTCCCGATGAGGACGCCCACGAAGCAGTAGAGGAGGTTGATCGGCTGGAGCGCGACCTGAAATCCATAGAGCACGCCCTGGACGATCTCCACGCTCAGAACCCGAGCGGGCCGACCGGGAGCTGCGTCTTCAGCCAGAGCTGGAAGAGCGCCCACGACGCGGCCGCACCCGCGCCGGCCGTCGCGGCGCTGAAGGCCCAGCCGCGGCGCTCGAGCCGGAGCAGGAGCAGGAGGAACGCGAACGTGACGGCGACGAATCCGGCCCGCTCCAGCAACAGGACGTAGCCGAGAAGCGCGCCCGCCACGACGAGGAGCCGCGACGACTCGGGCCGGACGAGGGGCCCGGCGGCGGATTGCCGGCCGAGCGACCTGGCGACGAGGACCAGCGAGAGCAGCCCGAGCACCACGCCGCCCCAGAACGGGAAGAACCCGGATCCGGGTTGCTTGAGCGAGCCGAGCTTGAGGGCCAGGCCCTGCGCGGCGGCGAAGATCGCGACGGCCAGCCAGAACAGGGCGCTGACCAGGTCGCGACGCATGCGCCTACTTCACCAGCCCGGCCTTCTTGGCGAGGTCTTCGACGACCCGATGCTCTTCTCGGATCTCGGCGACGAGCCGGTCGGGTGGCGCCCAGTCTTGAAGAATGCCGATGCCGGCGAGCTTCGCGGCGATCGCCGGATCGTTCGCCACTTTCTCGATGGCGGACACCAGCGTCCGGGTGACCTCGGCCGGCACGCCCGCCGGCGCGAAGAACGCGGCCCAGACCCCGAGCAGGTTCTGGCGATGGCCGAGCTGAGACAGGGTGGGGATATCCGGATGGCCGGGGAACTTGTTGGAGAGGACGAGACCCCTGAGCGCTCCGCTCTTGAGGTGAGGGCTCAACGCGCCCAGCGAGAACGCGCCGCCCTCGACGTGACCGCCGAGCATCGCGGTGATCCCCGGCGCGCCGCCCTTGAACGGCACCATGGTCAGTCCCGCGCCCGTGAGCGAGTTGATCATCTCGACGTCGAGGTGGCCGACCGAGCCGGTGCCGACCGAGCCGACGCGCACCTTGCCCGGATTCTTCTTCGAGAACTCCACGGCCTCGGCAAAGGTCTTGTAGGGCGCGTCCCGCCGGACGGCGATGAGGATCGGCGTCCGCGTGGTGAGCCCGAGCGGGGTCAGGTCCTTCAGCGGATCGTAGGTCACCGTCTCCGGATTGAGGATTCGCGCGGAGACGAGGGCGGCGTTCGGCGTCAGCAAGATCGTGTAGCCGTCCTTCTTCGCCTTCACGACGCTGTCGGTGCCGATCGCCATCCCGGCGCCGGGCCGGTTCATCGGCACGATCGGTACCTTGAGCAGCTTCGCCAGCTCGTCGGCCATGGCGCGGCCCGCGACGTCGGTCGCGTCACCCGGCGCCAGCGGAATCACCAGCGTGATGGGGCCAGTCGGGTAGGTCTGCGCGCCGAGCGGCGGGGCCGCGCCGAGCAGCAGGAGCACCAGAGCGAGAAGGGCCAGTGCGCTGTTCATGGTGAGACGTAGCCTACGTCGCCGGCTGGGGGCGCTCAATAGCTTTCCGTCGACGGTGTACCTGCTGCCCTGACTCCGGCGTCAGCACCGCTACGACACCTCCCACCAGTGGGCGATCTCGCGCTCGAGCGCTCGACGATCGGTGTAGCGGCGCTCGACCTCGCGGATGAACTCCTCGGCGTCCGCTTCGGTCGGCGCCAGCGACGGCGGGGCGACGGCGAAGTCGTACACGGAGAGCCGCTCGGTGGGCAGGATCACGTCGAGGGCCACGACGTCGACGTGGCGATGGCGCAGCACCGCTTCGTACACGCGCCGGTAGACCGTGGGATCGTACGACGCCCCGTCCGGTGCGGCGATGCCGAGCCTCTTGCCGAGCGCGGCGAGATCGCGCCAGAGACCGCGCAGGACGTGCGGCGGCGCGTCCTCGCGCTCCCGCGGATGGAGCGGATGAGCGGCGCGGCGCTCGCGCTCGGCCTCGAGAAAGGCCCGCACTTCGCGCGAGGGCACGGCGATCGCGAACCGGCACGCCGGGTCGGCCAGGAGGTTCTCGGCGGCGTCGTCGGTCCGCTGGGCGAGCTCCACGAAGCGGTTGCCCACGAACGGCGTCTCGCCGACCAGGAGGGGCTCGGGTCCGCGATGGCGCTCGCTCCACCCCGCGACGGCGTGGCGCACCCAGAGCCCGGCCGCCTTGCGGATGACCGCGTGCGTGACGCCGTCGGCCAGCGGATAGCGCCGGCCCGCCGGGGCGGCCTCGAAGACGGGACGCGCCACGTCCCACTGCAGCAGGTGAATGCGTCGGCCGGCGCCGCTCGCGAGGTGCGCGAGCTGGTGGGCGAGAAGGCTCTTGCCGGTTCCGGGCAGGCCCGCGAAGAACACCATGCGCCGGCGGGCAAGCTCGCCGATCTCGCGGGCGAGCCGCGGGTCGGCGTGCAGCACCAGGCGAGGGGCGTCGCCGGAGCTCAGGCGACGAAACCCAGCCAGACGAGGATCCGACCGATCAGCTCGGGGATCGCGTAGAAGCCGATCGTGACCGGGACGACCCCGATCCCGTCACAGAGGAAGAGCTGGCCGAAGGTGTAGCGCTGGATGCCGGTCACCGGGTCGAGGCCGATCGTGGCCAGCCAGAGGCCGAGGCCGCCGGCCAGGAGTCCCTTGCGATCGGCGGGCCCCCTCTCGCGGGGGATGCTATCACGGGCTTGCCTCGCGCCCGGCCGCCGAGCGAAGATCCGGCGCGAAGGAGAAGACCTCATGGACACGCTCGGTCAGGCCGCCCGCGACGTGGTGATCGGCAACCGGATCCTTGCCCACGAGGGCGTGGTCGACGCGTACGGCCACATCAGCGTGCGGCACCCGCGCGATCCCGGACGCTATTTCCTCTCGCGCTCACGCGCGCCGGAGCTGGTCGAGCTCGGCGACGTCATCGAGTACGACCTGGCCGGGAACGCCGTCAGCGGCGATACGCGCGCGCCGTACCTCGAGCGGTTCATCCACGGCGCGATCTACGAGGCGCGGCCCGACATCCAGGCGGTGGTGCACGCTCACGCCGAGGCCGTCCTGCCGTTCACGATCTCGCCGACGCCGCTGCAGCCGGTCATGCACATGGCGAGCTTCATCGGCGCGCGCCTGCCCGTGTGGGACATCCGGGATCGGTTCGGCGCCACGAATCTGCTGGTGGTGAACATGGCGCAGGGGCGCGACCTGGCACGGACCCTGGGGGCGGAGCGCGTGGTGCTCATGCGGGGCCACGGGTTCTCGGCAGCCGGGCGCTCGCTCCCCGAGGTGATCCGGATGGCCGTCTACATGCCGGTCAACGCCCGGGTGCTCCTGGAGGCACTGCGCCTCGGCGAGGTGAAGGCGCTCTCGCCGGGCGAGATCGAGGCGCACTCGTCGATGAGGCCCGACGACCCGTCCATGCGCCGGTCGTGGGAGTACTGGGCCGCGCGGGCGGGCTGCGCGGAGCTGCTCAAGTGACGGGCGGCGCCGGCGCCAGCTCGTACATCCGTCGCGTGTTCTCGTAGAGGATCTTCCGCCGCGTCTCGGGGCTCAGATCTTCCCGCGTGGCGAGCTCGTGCACGTTCTCCGGGTAGTCGTGGTCCCAGTGGGGCACGTCGCTCGCGTAGAAGATGATGTCGTCGCCGAACCGGCGGACGACTTCGGGCACCGATTTCTCGTCGCCTTCCGCGGCGAAGTAGAGCTTCCCGGACCGGAGGTACTCGCTTGGCTTCTTGCGGCAGAGCGGCGCCTCGACCGCGCCGCGCTTCGCCCACTCTTCGTCCATGCGATCCATCCAGAACGGCAGCCACGAGCACCCCGCCTCCATGAAGCCGATCCGCAGGCGCGGGTACTTCTCGGGCACGCCCTCGAAGATCATGCCGGTGAGCTGGATCATCTGGGCGACCGGATGCGAGAGCGTGTGCACCTCGATGAACTTGTCGAAGCCGTCGGCGCCGAAGAACTGCGGTCCGCGCACGGTGGCGTGACACGCCACCATCGAGCCGAGCCGCTCCGCTTCCGCGTAGATCGGGTGGAACTCGGGATGGCCGAGCGGCAGGCGCAGCCCCACCGCGGGCGCGAAGGCGCCGGACATGCCGAGCTCGCTCACCGCGCGCCGCAGCTCCTTCACCGCCTCCGGCACGTTCTGGAACGGGAGCAGCGCCACCGCCTTCAGGCGCGGGCTCACGGTGAGGAACTCCTGGTGGACGAAATCGTTGTAGGCGCGGCAGAGCGCCACCGCGAAGTCAGGCTCGCGCACCCAGCCGATCGCGAGGCCGGCCGTCGGGTAGAGGATGGCCGTCTCGAGATTGCCCTCGTCCATGACCTTGAGCCAGGTCTTGGCGTCGCTCACGTTGCTGCCGAGCTTGCCGCCGAGGGAGCGGTCCCATCCGTCCACCGGGTAGTAGGAGTCGCGGCGGGCCCAAGGACTCCGCTCACCCTCGCGCCCCTCGAGATATGGACGCAGCTGCGCGGGCGATTCGGTGATGTGGCCGTCGGCGTCGTTCACCGGGAACGGGATCATGGCTGTTCTCCTTGGCGTCTGCCTCTTGACAGGTCCGTCCGTCACGCGGATTCTGGCCGACGTGCTCGGCGAAGGCAAGCCGTGCCGACACCCACGACGAGGAGGAGCCCTGCGATGAGCGCCGCGAAGGTCCTGATCTTCGCCCCGGTCGACGAAGCGCGCGACACCCACGCGAAGCTCCAGGAGGCGGGGTGCGAGCTGCGCCTGGGCAAGGCGTCGTGGGACACGCCCCACGGCAACAACGAGGGCGAGCTCGCCCAGATGGCCACGGGCTGCGACGCGCTCATGGGGACGTCGATCCGCAACGCGCCGATCAGCCGGAAGGTCATGGAGAGCTCGGCCGGGCTCCGCGTGATCGCCAAGTACACGATCGGCGTCGACGACGTGGACGTCGAATCGGCGACGGAGCTGGGCATCCTGGTCTGTCACGGGCCGACCGAGTCGAACTGGGGCGGCGTGGCCGAGGGCACGATCACCGCCATGCTCACGATGCTGAAACGAACGAGAGAGCGAGATAGACACCTGAAGGAAGGCGGGGTCTGGAGAGACCAAAAGCTCCAGGGCACGTATCTTGGCGCACGCGCCGACGGCTACGCCGGGATTACGCTGGGCCTGATCGGCCTCGGCCGCATCGGCAGCCGCATCGCGACGCTGCTGCGGCCGTGGAAGATGCGGATCATCGCCGCCGACCCCTACGTGCCCGACGCGAAGTTCGACGAGCACGGCGTGACGCGCGTGGACCTGCCGACGCTGCTGCGCGAGTCGGACGTGGTCAGCCTGCACGTGGTGCTGACCCGGGAGACCCGGCACATGATCGACGCGGCGCAGCTCGCGCTCATGAAGCCCACGGCGATCTTGATCAACACATCGCGCGGCCCGTGCGTGCGCGAAGCGGCGCTGACCGAGGCGCTGATCCGGGGACAGATCGGCGGCGCGGCGCTCGACGTGTTCGAGGAGGAGCCGCTGGCGCGCGACAGCTCGCTGCGGAACCTGGGCGACCAGGTGCTGCTCTCGCCGCACATGGTCTCGTCGAACGTCGGGAGCGGGCTCGGCCCGGGTATCCGGTGGGCGACCGAGTCGGTTCTGCACGCGCTGCGCGGCGAGGTGCCCGACAACGTCTACAACAAGGAAGTCATCCCGCGCTGGGAGCGCCGCTTCGGCGGCAAGCGCGTGATCTAGGGGAGAACGATCCATGCCGCACACCAACCAGATCCACTTCAACAACGAGTTCGCCAAGCGGACCCAGTTCGGCCGGTGCCTGATCAGGAAGCGGGCCCACGCGCCGGCGCGCAACCTGTTCCCGACCGTCAGGGAGTGAGGCCGCCCGCCTCCGCCGTCAGGCGAAGCGCGGCATCACGCGGCTCGCGAAGAGCTCGAGGGTGCGGAGCGCTTCCGCGTCGCCGATCCCGCCGAAGTTGATCTGCATCGAGGGCTCGAACTCGCCGAAGACGTCGACGTGGTTCCGGAGCTGCTCGACCACCTCGTCCGGCGTCCCGATCAGCGCCTGGCGGTTGACGAGCATCGAGTCGATCGTGGTCTGCGTGATCGAGTCCATCATCTTGCCGTACCCGGCGTACTGCGCCGATAGGTGGCCGGCCCACGAGCCGACCGCCTCGGCGAAGACCTCGATGTAACGCTCGACCCTGGGCCGCGCGCCGGCGAGGGCCGCGGCGTGGGTCTCGGCGAGGTAGCAGTGGAGCGAGCTCTGGATCTTTTCGGCCCCCGGCGGGTGGCCGGCATCACACCACGCCTGCCGATAGGCCCGCACCATCTCGCTCACATTACCGATGCCACCCGCCGCGTACGGCACGATCATGATGTTGAAGCCCCGGCGGCCCGCCGCAACGAACGACTCGCGTGAGGCAATCGTGGCGATCCAGATCGGCGGATGCGGCTTCTGGACGGGGCGCGGATTCGAGTGGACGTCGCGGAAGCGGTGGAACTTGCCGTCGTAGGAGACGCGGTCCTCGGTCCAGAGGCGGATGACGATGTCGAGCCCTTCCTCGAAGCGGGCGCGGCTGTCCTCCATGGACACGCCGAACACGTCGAACTCCTTCGGGAGGAACGCGCGCCCGAACCCCGCGTCGAGGCGGCCGTTGCTGAGGTTGTCGAGCGCCGCCAGCTCCGCCGCGAGCTTCACCGGATGGTTGAAGGCCGGGATGACGGCACCGGTGATGAGGCGGATCCGGCCCGTGCGGGCGGCGACCGCCGCCAGCAGGGCGACCGGGTTCGGCGAATGGCCGCCGTAGTCGTAGAAGTAGTGCTCCACGGTCTTGATGGAGTTGAAGCCGAGCGCGTCGGCGCGCTCGGCCAGCCGCAGGCACTGCGCGAAGTACTCTGCGGTCGAGTAGTCGCTCGACCGGAACGACGGAAAGAAGTTGAGGCCGAACTTCATGCCCCGGCTCCCCGACGTCCCGCGGCTCGCACCGGCGTCGTGGGCGGGGAGAGGGGCCTGGAAATCCGCGAGTCGCGTTGCGCGGCGGAGCCAGTCGAGGGTGGCAGGCTTCGGCGGCGCTCACTGCAACGGATTTCCAGGACCCTCTCCCCGCCCACGGCGCCGGGCTCGGCTACCCGAGCGGGCCCTGGAACACCTGGTCGACGTACGTATCGGAGACGGGCTCGATCGTCTGGGGCCAGGCGCCGTTCACGATGCGCCGCTGCGCGGCGGGCCGCGCCTTGCCGTCCCAGCCGATCTGCTCCATGTAGTAGTAGAGCTGGATGCAGTGGCCGTCCGGATCGAGCGCGAACGCCGAGTAGTCGATGCCAGGATAGAGCTCAGGCGGAATCGAGTCGACCAGCGTCACGCCGCGCGATTTCAGGAAGGCCACCGCCCCTCGGAGCTGGGTGTAGCTGCCGACCTCGACGCCGAACGACATGCAGCTCGTGTGCTCCGAGAGCCCGAGCGTGCGCCGGAGCTCTCTCGGGAACAGCCCGACGCTGTAGTGCTCGGCGCCCGCGCGCAGGAACACACAGCGCGCCCCGCGATAGGTCGTCTCCTCGCTCTTCACGAAGCCGAGGTGGCCGCAATAGAACGCCTCGGCGCGCGGCACGTCGGCCACGAAGAGACCGACCGGACCGATCTTGGTGATCTTGAACGGCCGCGGCAGCAGCACGCCCTCGACCTCGTAGGTCTCGGCGAGGCTCTCGCGTGTGCGATTGCCGCCGAGGACGTCGATGCCCTTGTCGAACGCCTCGGCCACCTCCGCGATCTCGGAAACTTGAGGGAGCGACGGCTTCTCGCGGAAGCCGCGGTAGTACATCTCGGTCGGCTTGCTCAGCTGGTTCCAGCCGATCTGCTCGATCCCGTAGTAGAGCTCGATCGTGTGGCCGTCCGGGTCGTACACGTAGACGTGCCAGTTGCTCCCGGGCATGTCGCGCCCCACCCGCTGGATCGGGACGCCCCGCTCCTGGAAATAGGTGTGGGCGTCCATGATCTCCTTGAGGCTGCCGCACTGCCACGTGATCTGGTTGACGGTGACCTCCGGCGCGAATTTCCGATCCGGCCGGTGGTCCAGCACCGTCTTGTTGAAGAGCACGAACGCGTGATGGTCCGTGCCGTAGCGCATGAAGTAACCACGCGTATCGCCGAGGTCGGCGTTCTTCGGCGCCCATGGCATCTTGCCGAAGTCCAGGATGTCCGAATGCTTGAAGCCGAGCAGGTCCCGGTAGAACTCGAGCGACTCGCCCATCTTGACCGCGTTGAAGCCGAAGTGGCCGAGCCGACGGATCTTGAAGGGGCGAGGCAGCAGCACGCCACCCACGTTGTAGCGATCACCGTTCGAGGTCATCGTCGAATCCTCCTCATGGTCGGGGCCGTTCGATCTCGCGACATGTTCACGCCGCCAGGAAGCGTCGCACGATCCGTAGGAACTCCGCCAGCCGGTCGTGATGCAGCCAGTGGCCGGCGCCGTCGACGCCCACGACGGTGGCGTGACGGAAGTGCGCGGCCCGGCCGTCCTGGGACGGATTGCCAGCCCGGCTCTCCTTGCCGTACATGAGCAGCGTCGGGCACGCGATCCGCGACCACAGCAGCTGGATGTCGCGGCCGGCCATATCGTACGGCGGCCAGGCGCGCACGTAGTTGTCGAATTTCCAGCTGTACGTCCCGTCCTCGTTCTGGTTGGCGCCGTGGACGGTCAGGTGGCGTGCCTGCTCGGCGGTGAGGTGCGGGTTTTCCCCCTGCATGCGGCGGAAGGCGTCCTCGATCGACGGATAGCGCCGCGGCAGCCGGCCGGCGAGACTGCGCTGCTCGCCGATCCACTCGTCCATGCGCTCCACGATCGTCCTGGCGCGCCCCTCGGCCAGCCGCGCGGGCGACGGGCCGAGTCCCTCGATGGCCACGAGCCGAGCGACCGTGTCGGGATAGAGGCCGGTATAACGCAGCGCGATCTGGCCGCCCAGCGAGTGGGCGACGATCGTCACCGGCGCCAGGCGCTGCTGGTGGACGAGCTGGGCCAGATCGTACACGTACCCGGCCATCGTGTAGCTCCCGTCGGCCGCCCACTGGCTGTCGCCGTGACCGCGAAGATCGGGCGCGATGATGTGCCAGTCGTCCCGCAGCGCCTCGGCCGTCCAGTCCCAGTTGCGGCAGTGGTCGCGCCCGCCGTGCAGGAGCACCAGCGGCGGCTTCGTGGGATTGCCCCAGTCGACATAATGGAGGCGCAGTCTCTGGGAGAAAAACGTGTGGGACGTGGGTCCCGGCATGCGGCCGGTCATCAGTGGCCTTCTATGCTAGCATCCCGATCTACATTCGTAGGTTCGCCTCGGACGGCAGGGCCCCAGCCCCGCGACGTCCTGCGGCTCGCACTACGGGAGGAGCTCATGGGGACGTTCAGGTTGTTCGCGGGAGCAGACCAGCAGGCGCACATCGAGAAGATCGACCTCAAGGCGAAGCCGGACTGGCTCAAGGGGCTCGCGGCGACCCAGATCACCTTCCGCGAGTGGCCGGTCGGGCAATTCCTCGACTGGCACCCGGCGCCGCGGCGCCAGTTCGTCATCATACTGTCCGGGCAGCTCGAGATCGGCCTCGGTGACGGCTCCAAGCACGTCTTCGGGCCGGGCGACGCCCGACTCGTCGAGGACACGACGGGCAAGGGACACACCACGCGCGTCCTCGGCACCCAGGTGTGCGTGACCGCGACCGTCCCGCTCGCATAAAGCCTCGTCGAACCCAAAAGGAGCCGGAGATGGCTACGAAGATCGTCATGATTCCGAAGCAACCGGACGCGATCCTGAACATGGCCAAATCGCTCACGCCACCCGGCTTCGAGCTCGTGCCGGTCGACCAGGACAGCCCGGAGTTCTACGACGCGATCAAGGACGCGGAGTACGTCATGGGGCTCGGCCGCCCGATCGCCGGCGAGTTCTTCCGCGCGGCGCCCAAGCTCAAGCTGGTCCAGCTGCTGAGCGCTGGCTACGACCGTGTCGACATCGAGTCCGCGCGCAAGGCGCACGTGCCGGTCGCCAACAACGGCGGCGCCAACGCGATCGCCGTCTCCGAGCACGCGATCATGCTGATGCTCGCGGTGCTGAAGCGGCTGGTCGTGTTCCACAACGACGTGGTCGCCGGCAAGTGGCGGGTGGGCAACCACGTCGAGTCCCGGGTCTTCGAGCTCCACGGCAAGACTCTCGGCATCGTCGGCCTCGGCAACATCGGCAAGAAGGTCGCCCGGCTCGCCCAGGCGTTCAGCATGAACGTCGTGTACTACGACATCGCGCGGCTCACCGAGGACCAGGAAGATGCGCTCGGGGTCCGCTTCGTGCTCTTCACCGAGCTCTTGCAGACGGCGGACGTCGTGAGCCTGCACGTGCCGCTCGACGAGAGCACGCGCAATGTCATCGGCGCGCGCGAGCTCGGGATGATGAAGAAGACCGCCATTCTCGTCAATACGTGCCGCGGCCCGGTCGTGGACGAGGCGGCGCTGCACAAGGCGCTGACGTCGGGACATATCCTCGCGGCCGGGCTCGACGTGCTGGTCGAGGAGCCGGCGAAGGCCGGGCACCCCCTGTACGCGCTGAAGAACGTGACGCTCACCCCGCATTCGGCCGGGCCGACGTGGGAGAACTGGGCGGCGCGCTTCCGCAACGGCTTCGACAACATCCAGCGCGTCGCCGCCGGGCGACCGCCCAAGTGGGTGGTGCCCGAGCTGCTGACGCCGCCCGGGACCTAGTCGTGGCCGACGAGGGCCAGGCGCTCACGGATCGCGTCGCGCTCGTCACCGGCGCCGCGCGTGGCATCGGCCGCGCGACGGCGCTGGCGATGGCGCGCGCCGGCGCCAACGTAGTCGCGGTCGATCTCGACCAGGGGACGGTGAAGCCTACGGCCGAAGCCGTCGCGGCGCTCGGCCGCAAGGCGATCGCCATGGGCGTCGACGTCGGGGACGTGAGCGCGATCGACACGATGACCCGCCAGGTCATGGAGGTCTTCGGCCGCATCGACATTCTCGTGAACAACGCCGGCGTTACGCGGCGCGCCTACATCATGGATCTCACCGAGGACGACTGGGACCGCATCATGCGCGTCAACGGCAAGGGCGTGTTCTTCTGCCTGCAGCGGGTCGCGCGCGAGATGATCCCGCGACGCAGCGGCGTCGTCATCAACATCGCGTCCATCGCCGGCAAGGGCTTCGCCGGCGCCTCGAACGTGATCTACGCCGGCAGCAAGGGCGCCGTCATCGGCATGACGCGCCTGGCCGCGCTCCAGCTCGCCCCGCACAACATCAACGTGAACGCCATCTGCCCGGGCACCACGCTCAGCGCGCTGTCGGAAGCCAATCTGCGCACGCGCGCCGCGAGCGAGGGCGTGACGATCGAGGAGATGGAGCGGCGGCGCAACGCCGCGATCCCGCTCGGACGCCCGAACGAGCCCGACGACATCGCGGCGCTGGCCGTGTTCCTGGCCTCGCCCGGCGCGCGCAACATCACCGGCCAGTCCTTCAACGTCGACGGCGGCATCATCTTCGACTGACGCCGTGCGAGCCGCAGGACGTCGCGGGGCTGGGGCCCCGCCGTCCGAGGCGAGCTTATACGAGAGGCGCTCGAGAGACGCCAAGGAGGTTGGACATGGCGGACTACAAGCTGATCTCGGCCGATTCCCACGTGAGCGAGCCGCCCGACCTGTGGGTCGAGCGCGTGGACCGCAAGTACCGTGAGCGCGCGCCCCGGCTGGTGGTGAACCCGCCCGGGCTGGAGGGCGCCTACTTCCTCTACGAGGGCTACGCGCCCCATCCGATCGGGATCGGGCTCGCGGCGGGCAAGACGCCGCAGGAGCTCGCCGAGTTCCTCACCAAGGCCACCTACGCCGATGCCCGACCCGGCGGGTGGGACCCGGCCGAGCGCATGAAGGACAACGCGCAAGACGGGGTCGAGGCGGACGTGCTCTACACGACCCTCGGCTTCCGTATCTTCTGGCTGAAGGACGCCGGGCTCCAGCAGGAGTGCTTCCGCGTCTACAACGACTGGCTCGCCGCCTATTGCAGCTACGCGCCCCGGCAGATGGCGGGCCTGGCCATGATCTCGCTGTACGATCCGAAGGCCGGCGCGCTCGAGCTCGAGCGCTGCACGAAGATGGGGCTGCGCGGCGCGATGATCTGGTGCTCGCCGCCCTCGGACCAGCCCTACAGCTCCGACGTCTACGATCCCTTCTGGGCCCGCGCCCAGGAGCTACGCGCGCCGATCAGCCTGCACTCGATCACCGGCATGGGCTGGGAGAGCCAGTGGAGCTTCAGCGACCGCTACATGCGGGCGACGGTCCTCTCGCACGAGATCGAACGGTCGTTCAGCGTGCTCATCTTCTCCGGCGTGCTCGACCGGTTCCCGGACCTCCAGATCGTCTCGGCCGAGAACAATTGCGGTTGGCTCCCGTACTACCTGCAGCGCATGGACCGCACCTTCGAACGGGGTCGGTTCGCGGCCGGCTTCAAGCTGACGCTGAAACCGAGTGAGTACTTCCGCCGCCAGATGCACTGTACGTACATCGACGACTACGTCGGCGTGGCCAACCGTCATTTTATCGGCGTCGACAAGCTCATGTGGTCGTCCGACTATCCGCATCAGGCGTCGTCGTGGCCGCACTCGCGGGACGTCGTGGCGCGCGACTTCAAGGACGCGAGCGCGGAGGACCAGCTCAAGATCACCCGCGGCAACGCGGCCAAGCTCTACGGCTTCGAGCTCTAGGCGCGGCTATCGACCCCTGAGGAAAGGCGAGACGATGGCCGGGGAGATGCTGCTGGCCGCGCGAGGGCTGGGCTGGCCGGCGTGCTGACGACCCGGCCGCGGCGGGGGTTCGAGCAGGAGATCAAGGCCACGGGCACACGTGGCCGGAGCGCTGAGCGTCGAGAGTCCTTACATCTCGACGTAGACCAGCAGGATCAGCCCCAGGAGCGCCAAGAAGCCCGGCCAGGCCCAGCGCATGAGGGCCTCGCCCCGCGGTGTGTGCCGTGCGAGAAACAGCATGACGCCGGCGCCCACGGCCGTCGCGCCCATCGCCGCGTGCTGGACGTAGATCGCGTCCAGATGGAAGTGGCCGTCGTGGAAGTGCACGAACAGCGAGACGCCCGCCAGCACGGCCAGTACCGGCACCAGGACAGTGCGGCGCACCCGCTCGATCACGCCGGCGCTTCTCAGGATTCCCACCACGCCGAAGGCGATCGGGACCATCGCCAGCGCCTTGTGCTGAAGCACGAGCGAGTCCGTGAAGATGTCGACGAAGCGGCCCGGGCCCGCGGGCCACGACTCCGGATCCGACGTCGGGATCAGGTAGAGGCCGAAGAGGATCCATAGCACGGACGACACCCACGACCACGGACGCGGCCGGCGGTGTCGGGACTCCCACGCGATGACCGCGGCGAGCAGCAGCAGCACGCCGCCGGCGAACCGATGGGTGAACTGCGAGTAGGCGAGCTCCGGCTCGCTGCGCGGCGCTCGGTGGCCGTGAGGACGCGGCGGCGAGCCGCCGTACGCGGCGAGCGCGCGATTCTCTTCAGCGAACACGCCGTCCGGGTTTTCGTGCCACGCCCACACGTGAGCGACCGCGAAGGCGGGATGCCACAGCACGAACGGCTCACCGCTCTGCGGGTGCCGGGGCGGGCAGTCGGGTCCCCGCCGCGCCGGAAGCTCCTGATAGTCGCGGTAGTGGCACGAGGCTTCGTGCCAGTGCCACGAGGCGCCGGGCAGGGGATTCGGCACGGGCGCCGACGGCAGCGCGTACTCCACGCCCACGAGCCGCCAGACCGAGTCGCGCTCGACGTAGAGCAGCATGGGCGGTCGCGCGAGTTCCAGCTGACCGGTCGCCATGCCCGTAGCGGTCAGCACCGGCGAGTTGACGTTGATGAAGTGATAGCCGTGGCGCGCCTCCATGCCGCTGATCTGCACGAAGCCGTCGGCGCGGGCGCGGGCGATGTCACGGTAGGGCTCGGTGGCGCGCCGCACTTCGGCGACGACCTCGTCGACCGTGCGCGTGGCGTGAGCGAACGTCGGCGAGGCCATCAGCGCCAGGAGGAGCATCACCGGGAGCGGGCGCGAACGCATGGATGCTAGTTCCCCGGCGAGCCCTTGTACGGATCGATGCGTCGGGGGATGCGCCACTCCGTTTTGAGCGATACGACGAACGCCACCTGAGCCGGCTCACCCGCGCCGAGCCCCACGAAGACGATGACGAGCCGGCCCCGGAAGCTGCGGAAGCGCACGTCATGGCACCCCGAAACCTCACGCTACCTCGGTCGCGACGGCCGATCAACCCACAAGGCCCGCGTTCGCGAGGTGATACGCGCACCTGACAGGTGAGGATACTTGACAAGGCGGGATGCATTCGGATAATGAGCCAGCTTCGTTCGGGCGCGACGAGTGACGACGCCGGAATCTCGCAAGGAGGGCTCATGCGCCGTGGACTTCCGCTCCTGCTCGTGGCTTTGACGCTCACCGCGATGTCGCCGGACGGCGCGACCGGGCAGCAACCGCCGATCCTGAGCGGGCCGCTCGCGAAGCTCGACATCAAGCCGGCCCAGATCGAGGCGCGCGCGACACCGAAGGGCACGCTGACGGTCGCGATGCACTTCGCGCTGGATCCGGGCTGGCTGGACCCGCTCGAGCACTCCTACGCCGTCACGATGCAGATGTACGACTACCTGGTCCACGACGCCATGATCAAGCCGATGCCGCACGCCTGGGTCAGCTACGGTCTGGCCGAGCACGCGGAGATGGCCGCCGACTTCCGGCGGGCCGCCTTTCGGCTACGACCCGGCCTCAGGTTTCACGACGGGCAGCCGCTGACGACCGCCGACGTGAAGTGGACCTACGAGAATTTCAAGGGCGCGTACGCGAAGGTCTTCCAGGACAAGCTCGAGCACGTTCAGGTGATAGACGATCGCACGATCGTCTTTCACTTCAAGGAGCCCTTCATCGACTTCATGGACCTCTACAACGGCGGGGTCAGCGGCATCGGGTGGATCGTCCCCCGGCACTACTACGAGAAGGTCGGTCGCGACGGGTTCAAGGCCAGGCCGATCGGCGCCGGACCGTACAGGCTCGTCAGTCAGCAGGCGGGCGCGCAGATGGTCTTCGAGGCGTTCGACGGCTACTGGCGGCGGACCCCGGCCACCAGGACGATCGTCGTCAAGGGCATCCGAGATCCGGCGACGCGCATGGCCGGCCTCCAGACCGGTGAGCTCGACCTCGCGTTCGGCATGACCGGCAAGCTGCTGCCGCGCCTCATGTCGGATCGGACGCTGCGGTGGGACCCGAACTTCACGGGCCCGTGGTGGCTCATGTTCCCGGGCTACAGCGAGCCGGGCAGTCCGTTCCGCGACAAGCGCGTGCGGCAGGCCGTCAGCCTCGCGATCAATCGCCCGTTCCTCGTGAAGCAGGAGACGCAGGACATCAGCAAGCCCTGGGGCAACTGGATCAGCCCGGAGAACCGCGACGCGCTGCAGGGGCAGGACGCGCCGGTGCCGGAATACAACGTCGAGAAGGCCAAGCAGCTGATGACGCAGGCCGGGTTTCCCGACGGCTTCGAGGTCGAATACCTGCCGTTCCCACCCTACTTCGACATGGGTGAGCGGATCCTGACCGATCTCCGCGCGATCGGCATTCGCGGCAAGCTTCAGTCGCTGGAAGGTCCGGCGTTCAGGGCGAAGATCGGCCAGGGGCGAAAGGGCGTCCCGGGCCACCGCACCATCGTGCAGAACATCGATCCGCGCGCCGGCGGCTCCAAGTCGAACATCGCCGTCTACGCCGTGTGCGGAAGCCCCGCGTCCTTTGTGTGCGAGCCGCAGATCGAGGCGCTGTGGACCAAGCATCAGGCGAGCCTCGACCAAGCGGAGCGCGAGCGACTCGTCAAGTCGATCCAGCGGATCGTGCTCGACGAGCACTATTTCGTGCCGCTCTACTTGAACTCGTTTGTCCACGGCATCGGTCCGCGCGTGCTGCCGGAGGGCAAGGGGGTCGGCAAATACTGGGACACGCTGAACGCGCCCTATCCGTGGCCGTGGGAGGTGTGGGAGGTCAAGGCCGATCGCTGAGGGGGCTGATGAAACGCTACGTCCTCGTGCGAGCGCTCTACAGCGTCGTCACCCTCTGGCTCCTGGTGACCATCATCTTCGGGCTGGTCCGGCTCACCGGCGATCCCGTCGCGATGAAGGCCGAGGCGGGCGCGGACCCCGCCTACGTCGCGCAGCTCCGGCATAGCTGGGGTCTGGATCAACCGCTCCACCGGCAATACCTGGGCTTCGTCAGCCGACTGCTCCGCGGCGACTTCGGGCATTCGTTCGAGAAGTCGCTGCCGGTCCGGGACATCTACTTCGAGCGGCTACCGAACTCGCTCAAGCTCGGCTTCGCCGCGTTCCTGTTTTCACTCGCGCTCGGGGTGCCGTTCGGGATGCTCTCGGCGCTGAAGGTGAACTCCTGGTGGGACAGCGCGGGCAAGATGGTCGCGTTGCTCGGCCTCTCGATGCCCGGCTTCTTCGTCGGGCTGGTCCTGATCATCATCTTCGGTATCCAGCTGGGCTGGTTGCCGGTGCTCGGCAAGGGGCCGAGCGCCGTCGTCCTGGGCGAGCCGTCGACCTGGATCACGTTCTGGTTCAGGGACTGGGCCCATCTCGTCATGCCGGCCTTCGCGTTGGGTTGGTATTTCTCGGGCGCGATGCTGAGGATCACGCGGTCCGGCATGCTCGACGTCCTCGGGAGCGACTACATCAAGCTCGTGCGCCTCAAGGGCGTGCCGGAGTCCGTCGTCGTCGCGAAGCACGCGCTGAAGAACTCGTTGATCCCCGTCCTGACCTTTGCCGGCTTGAATCTCCTGGTCATGGTGAACGTCGCCATCGTGATCGAGGTCATCTTCAACTGGCCGGGCGTCGGCCAGCTGCTCTACGACGCGCTGAGCAACCGTGACTTCCCGATGGTGCAGGGCGTGGTCCTGATGTCCGGACTCCTGATCGTGGTGCTCAACTTCACGATCGACGTCCTGTACGGGTACGTCGACCCGCGTATCAGACTGTCGCGGTAGGCGAGGGGGATAGGGCATGGCGACGATCCCGATCGGGGCCGACCGGACGCTCGCGGCCGTACGCGCCGCTCGCCGCGGCTACCGCGTCCTCCGCGGCCTCCCGATCGTACCGCTCGCGATTCTGGCGCTCCTCGCGGCCGTCGCCGTCCTGGCGCCGGTCCTGGCCCCGCACGGCAAGCTCGACCCCGTGAAGCCGACTCGCGAGCAGTGCCTGGCGAAGTACAGCACCCCCGACTGCCCCTACGTCGACAACGCGCCTCCCTTCTGGGCGGCGGGCGGGAGGCTCGACACGCCGCTCGGCACCGACTCGCTTGGACGTGACGAGCTGAGCCGGCTGATGCACGGTGCCCGCATTTCGCTGATCGTCGCGCTCACCGGCACGCTCTTCGCCGGCGCGATCGGCACGCTGCTCGGCGTCCTGGCCGGCTACATGGGCCGCTGGTGGGACGAGATCATCATGCGGATCACCGACGCCTGGCTGACGCTGCCCTCGCTGGTCTTCGCGATCCTCTTGTCGAGCGTCCGTGAGCCTGGCCTCTGGAATGTGGTGCTCATCCTCGCGCTCGTGTTCTGGAGCCGATACTCGCGCGCCGTCCGCGGCGAGGTGTTGGCGCTCCGCGAGCGCGACTTCGTGAAGCTCGCGGAGATCAACGGCATCGGCAAGCTCACGATCATCTGGCGGCACCTGATCCCCAACGTGATGAACACCGTGATGGTGCTCTTCAGCCTGCAGGTCGGTGTGGCCGTGATCATCGAGGCGTCGTTGAGCTTCCTGGGCTTCGGCGTCCCGCCGCCAGAGCCGTCGTGGGGCCTCATGATGGCCCAGGAGCGGGAGTCGTTGATGGAGGGGAGATGGTGGCTCGAAGTCTTCCCCGGTGCCTGCATCACGATGTTGGTGCTCTCGGCCAACATGCTCGGCGACTGGCTGCGCGTCCACCTGGATCCACAGCTTCGCAACCGCTAGATCGACGAGGCGCAGGACAACGATGGTCACGCTGGCGTTCGCGATCCTCTCGGCGCTGACACTCACGTGCGGCATCGCCTGGGGCCAGAGCGCGCCGTCCCAGGCCAGGCCGATCCTGTCCGGGCCACTGGCGAAGCTCGCCATCAAGGACGCGCAGGTCGCGACGAGTCGAGGGACACCGAAAGGGACCTTGAACATCGGGCTCCACTTCGGCATCGACCCCGGGTGGCTCGATCCCCTCGGGTACCACGGCGCCGCCTTGCAGTTCTACTATCTGGTCCACGACGCGCTCATCAAGCCGATGCCGCAGGGTGAGTTCACGTACAGCCTGGCCGAGCGCGCCGAGGTGTCCGCGGATTTCCGGCGGGCGGCGTTCCGACTCCGCCCGGGTCTCCGGTTCCAGGACGGCCAGCTGTTGACGACGGCGGACGTCAAGTGGACGTACGAGAACTATCGCGGCCTGAACTTCAAGTACCTGCAGGAGAAGCTCGAGCACATCCAGGTCGTGGACGACCGCACGATCATCTTCCACTTCAAGGAGCCGTTTCTCGACTTCCTCGACCTGTACAACGGATCCGGCAGCGGGATCGGATGGATCGTCCCGCGACACTACTACGAGCGCGTGGGCAAGGACGGCTTCAGGGCGCGGCCGATGGGCGCCGGCCCCTTCAAGTTCGTCAGCCAGGAGGCCGGCGTCCAGGTCTCCGTGGAGGCCTGGGATCAGTACTGGCGCCGAGCGCCCGGCGTGAAGACGATCAACGTCAAGGCGATCCGGGATCTGGCCGCCCGCATGGCCGGCCTGGAGACCGGTGAGCTGGACGTGGCGTACGGTATGACCGGCAAGCTGCTGCAGCGAGTGATGGCGGATCCCAAGCTGCGCTGGAATCCCAACTTCACCGCGCCGTGGCACATGGTGTTCCCGGGCTACAACGAGCCGTCGAGCCCCTTCCACGACCAGCGCGTGCGCCAGGCGGTCAGCCTGGCGATCAATCGCGCGTTTCTCGCGAAGCAAGAGACGCAGGGCATCGCCAAGCCATGGGGCAACTGGATCAGCCACGAGACCCGGGACGCCCTGCGCGGCGATGGCACGGACTTACCGGTGCCGCCGTACGATCCGGCGAAGGCGAAGCAGCTGCTGGCGGCTGCCGGCTATCCGAACGGCTTCGACTTCGACTGGTACGTTCCGTTCGTGCCCTACTTCGACATGGCCGAGCGGATCCTGAACGACCTACGCGCCGTCGGGCTCAGGTCGAAGGTGCAAATGCTGGACGCGCCGGCGTACATGGCGCAGATGAGCAAGGGGCGCAAGGGCTTCCCCGGCAACCGCACGATCGTCCAGCGAATCGACCCGCGGCCGGGCGGCGCCAAGGAGCTGATCCGCCTCTACGCGGTGTGTGGTGGTCAGGCCTCCTACATCTGCGAGCCCAGGATCGAGTCGTTGTGGGCCAAGCACGAGGCGAGCCTCGACGTGGCCGAACGCGATCGCCTGTCGAGAGAGATCCAGCGTGTCGTCATCGAGGGCTACTACCTCGTGCCGATCTATCTCCAGCCCTTCGTGCACGCCGTCACCCAGAAGGTGCTCCCGGAAGGCGAGGCCGTGCACCGCTACTGGGACACCCAGAACGCGCCGTTCCCGTGGCCGTGGGAAGTCTGGGAGGTCAAGGGATAACGTGGCGCCGCTGCTGCTCGTCGAGGACCTCCGGACATACTACGTCGGCTTCGGCGGAACGCGCGTGGTGAAGGCGGTGGACGGCGTCAGCTTCTCCGTCGAGGCCGGAGAAACCTTCGGCCTCGTCGGCGAGTCGGGATGCGGCAAGACCACCACCTGCCACGCGATCGTGCGCCTGCTCGCGCCGAGCGCCCGGATCGTGAGCGGCCGCATCGAGCTGGAGGGCGAGGATCTCGTGCCGAAGAGCCAGGGCGAGATGCGCCGCATCCGCGGGCGGCGCATCGCGACGATCCTCCAGGATCCGATGGCGTCGCTGGATCCGCTGTTCTCGATCTACGACCAGGTGGCCGAGCCGGCCTACTATCATCAGGGGCTCCGAGGCCGGAGCTTGCGCGTGCGCGTGAAGCAGCTGCTGGACGCCGTTCGGATTCCGTCGCCCGAGCTGCGCATGAAGGACTATCCGCACCAGATGAGCGGGGGGATGCGGCAACGCATCGTCGGCGCCATCGCGCAAGCCGGCGGGCCGCGGATCATCATCGCGGACGAGCCCACCACGAATCTCGACGTCACCATCCAGCTCCAGTACCTGAATCTCCTGAAAGACCTCCAGCGCGCGACCGGCGTCGCGCTGATCTTCGTCACGCACAACCTCGGCATCGTCGCCAAGATGTGCGACAGGGTCGGGGTGATGTACGCCGGAAAGATCGTGGAGATGCAGTCGGTCCGAGGCCTGTTCTACCGGCCGCGCCATCCGTATACCCGGGCGCTGCTCGACTCGATCCCGAAGCTCGGCGTCCGGGAAGCGCTCTGCGGCATTCCCGGCCAGCCGCCGGATCTGGCGGACCTGCCCCGCGGCTGCAGCTTCCATCCCCGCTGTCCGCGGGCGGTCGACCGCTGTCTCGACGAGGAGCCGAAGTCGCACGCGCTCAACGGTGACGGCAGCGTCCGCTGCTGGTTACCGATCGGGGAGCCGGCGGCGAATGGCTAGCCCCCTGCTCGAAGTGCACGACGTCCAGAAGCATTTCCCGATCGGCGGCTCGCTGTTCGGCGCGAAGCGGGCCCTGGTCAAGGCCGTCGACGGGATCAGCTTCACGATCGATACCGGGGAGACGCTCGGCCTCGTCGGCGAGTCCGGTTGCGGCAAGACCACCACGTCGAAGCTGGTGCTGGCGGCCGAGACGCCGACGGCCGGCCGCATCGAGTTCGAAGGGCGCGACGTCGCGCAGCTGAAGGGCCCGCAGCGACAAGATTACCGGCGCAAGGTCCAGGTGGTTTTCCAGGACCCCTACAGCTCGCTGAGCCCCCGCATGCGCGTGGGCGACATCATCGCCGAGCCGGTCAGGGCACACGAGCGCCTCTCCTCGGCCGACGTGCGAGCCCGGGTCACCGAGCTCCTGGAGCTGGTCGGCTTTCGGCCCGACGTAGCGCGGCTCTTCCCCCACGAGTTCAGCGGCGGCCAGCGACAGCGCCTGGCCATCGCGCGCGCCCTGTCGACCAACGCCCGGCTCGTCGTGCTCGACGAGCCGGTGTCGGCGCTGGACGTCTCGATCCGTGCCCACATCATCGCGCTTCTCGAGTCGCTCCAGGCGCGGCTCGCCGTGAGCTATCTGTTCATCGCCCACGACCTGGCGGCGGTGGCGCACCTGAGCCAGCGGACCGCCGTGATGTACCTGGGCAAGCTCGTCGAGGTCGCCGAAAGCCTCGAGCTCTGCGCCCGGCCGCTGCACCCCTACACGAAGGCGCTCTACGCGGCCTCACTGCCGTCGCACCCGGACGAGGCGCGCGAGGAGATCGTGCTCGCCGGCGAGGTGCCGAGCGCGATCGACCCGCCGCGCGGGTGCCACTTCCACCCGCGCTGTCCGTTCGCGATGCCCCGCTGCTTGGAGCAGGAGCCCGCGCTGGTCGAGCTCTCGCCGGGCCACCGCGTCGCCTGCCACCTCTACTGAAGGCGAGGGATCGGGACTAGCGCGAGCGGGCGACTAGGAGCGGAGCGTCCAGACCGTGCCGTCGGCGGTGTCGCGCAGCTCGATGCCGGCGGCGATCAGGCGGTCACGGACACGGTCAGCCAGCGCGTAGGCTTTCTCCGTCCGAAGCTCGGCGCGCAGCTTGATGAGTCCCTCGACCAGGGGCGCCAGCAGCTCCTTCGGGTCGCGCAGACCCTGCGAGGCGGCCTCGCCCAGGCGATGCACGAGCGAGTGGAGCACGGCGCGGGCGCGGTCGGGCTCGTCCGTCTGCAGCGTGTCGGCCGACCAATCGAGGATCGCGCGATCGAGGTTGAGGATCGCCTCGACCGCGTCGGCCGACCGGCGCGCCGCGAGCGCCCCGGCGAAGCCCTGTTCGAGCCGCGCCGCTTCGCCGAGCAACGGCGACCGCGTCGGCGCCGCCTCGGCGGGCTCCATGGCGTCTCGCGGGCCTTCGCTCGGGGCCGGGGTGGCGGCCGCCGTCTGGTGGGCCTCGTCGCGCGCGGCCTCCGCGAACGCGGTGAACGGGACGCGCGTCCCCGCGGGGAACACCTGCGAGTGGTCGCGCCGGCGCACGGTGACGCCGCCGCGCCCGGCCACGCTGGCCGTGCGCGCATCCAGGTCGAAGACGAGCGCGGTGTGCTCGTCGACGCCGAGCACCCAGGCGTCGGCGGGCAGCATGTCCTCCATCGCGCGGAGGCGCCGCTCGCCCATGTAGCAGAAGCGCGTGTCGTGGGTGCCGCCCTCGGCGTTGTCGTAGTGGGGAATGACCACGCAGTTGGCGCCGAGACCGAGCGGGGTCAGGAGATCGAGCCCGTCGAGCCAGTGAATCGGGTGACCGACCTTGTAGATCTCGTAAACCGGCAGGGCGTACCGGCCGATCGTGACCGCGGCGGCGCTCGCGAAGATGACGGCGCCGCCCTGGGTCAGCTTGTCGGCCAGCGCCTCGGGCACGACCGAGCCGCGCCACGTCGAGAGCGCGTAGGTGGGGCTGCCTGGACCGGAGAAGACGAAGCTCGCCGTGCGCAGCCGCGCGAGCGCCGCCGCGGTGGGCTGAACCGAGCGCTCGCGCGGATCGACGGCGAGCGGCCCGGGAAAGCCGGCGACCTCGATCGACAGCTGGACTCGCTTGGCGAAGTAGTCGATGGCGCGCGTCGAGATCTCCGCCGCGTTTTCCTGGAAGCCGTAGGGCGTGTCGAGCAGCACCGCGCCCGACGGGTTACCGCCGAAGCGCGCCACGATCTCGCGGTGCGGCGTGACCATCGTCGGCGCGGTCTCGCCCGAGCCCATGATGACGAGTAGGCGGGGAGCGCTCATGCGAAGAAGCCGTCGCTGACCGCGTCGGCCAGGAGCGCGGCCACCCGGTCCGGGTACTGCGAGTGCACGTCGTGGAGGGCGGGCGAGAACCAGTGGGAGCGCACGTTCGCCGCCGACGCCTTGGCCCGGGCCTCGGCGTGGCGCTTGCGCTCGGTGCGGGCGGTGTCGCCGGTGTCGGCCAGCACGAGGAGCGTGGGCACCGTGAGCTCCTTGTAGCGGGCGGACGGGCGGCTCTCCCAGAGCGAGCGCACGATCTGGAGATGGCGGTGCAGGGCCAGCCGCGGCTCGATGCGTCCATCCTCGCGGACCCTGAAGCACTCGAGCGCGGCGGCCACAGCGCGGTCCGGGAGCTGCGGGGTGCCGGCGCGGATCCGGGCCTCGAGCTCGGCGCGGGTGAGGTGCGTGAGGGTCGGCGGCGTCATCGCGGCCAGGCACGCTTCCCACGACGGAAACCAGTCCGCGAGCTCGATGATGCCCCCGTCGACGCAGACGATGCCCCGCGTTTCAGGAGGAAAGCGGCAGCCGTACTCGAGCACGACGTTGCCGCCCCACGACTGTCCCGCCACGATGGGCCGCTCGAGGCCGAGCGCCTCGACCGTGGCGCGCAGATCTTCCACCGCGACGGCGTTGCCGTAGCTCGACTCCGGTGCGTCGGAGCGGCCGTGACCGCGCTGGTCGAGCGCCACGACCGTGTGGCCCCGCGCCGCGAGCTCTTCGGCCACGCCGTCCCACAATCGTAGATTCGACGCGAGGCCGTGGACGAGCACGAAGGGCGCGGCGCCCGGGTTGCCGTCGCGTCGCTCCACGTACAGCGACACTCCCGGGGCCACCTGCACGCGCGATTCCTTGACGCTCTCGCTCATGGTTGGTCCGTGCCTTTCTCCGGGCGATGGTAGGACGCCGTGCGCCTTCTCGCAAGCCGTCGGCGACCGACGCTAGAATCGCCCGGGGAGGGCCATGATGGACCAGGGGACGGTCCGGGGCGTCGCGGGTGTGCTGATCTGGACGGAGGCGAGCCGGTTCGAGGCCATGGCGCGGTTCTATCGCGATCAGCTCGGTCTCGTCGCGCGGACCTCGAAGTCCGACTTCATCAACTTCGAGTGGAACGGGCTGCGGCTCAGCGTGAGCGTCCACGACCGCGTGCGGGGCGCCAGCCGCGATCCCTACCGCATCATGGTCAACCTGCTCGTCGACGACATCGACGCCCTGCACGCGCGGCTGGCACGCGCCGGCGTGGCCTTCACGCGTCCGCCGCAAGTGGAGGACTGGGGCGGCCGGGTCGCCACGTTCCTCGACCCGGACGGGAACGTGCTCCAGCTCTTCCAGCTGCCCGCCTGAGCAGGAGGCTCGCGCGCCGCAGCGGTCACTTCGGCGCCCATCGAGGATTCGCGCCGAGCAACCCGTCGACGATCCCGATCTCGTAGGCGAGAAAGAGCCCGAACAGGATGCTCACGAGGCTGGTGGCCACTCGCAGATGGCGATGCCATCTGACGAAGCGCCCTTGCGCGTACGCGAACGGAAGGCTGATCGCGGCGGTGATGAGCATCATCCCGACGATGGTGCCGGCGCCGAAGAGCAGGAGGTAGAGCACCGCCCACCGCGGATCCCTGATCGTGGCGAGCACGAGCAGCGCGACGGCGGCCGAGCCCGCGAGCCCGTGGACGACACCGACGACGATCGGGCGCGCCGTGCGATAGACGCCGAGGCGGCCGAACATGGCGTCGAGCCGCGCCAGCGGCGTCTCGCTGGCCTTGTGGCCGTGGGAGCCGGGATCGTGGCCGTGCGGATGCTCGTGGACGTAGCCCTGGTGACTGTGGTGATGCGCGTGGAGACTGGCGTCGCCCTCGCCGGACGCGCTCGGCCCACCAGTCTTCCGGACCATCCCGGCCAGGTTCAGGATCCCGAGCAGGATCAGCATGAGCGCGACCGCGAACTCCATCGCCAGACCGAGACGCGGTGGGATGACGACCTCGAAGAGGATGATCGCGCCGCCGACCACCGTGACCGTGACGGTGTGGCCGATGCCCCACAGACCGCCGATGAGACCGGCGCTCCACAGCGTGCGCTCGCGACTGACGATGGTGGCCACGGCGACCACGTGGTCGGGGTCCATCGCGTGACGCATGCCGAGCAGGAGGCCGAGCCCCAGGATCGCGAGGTCAGTCGTGATGGCGGCGCTCCGTCGGTGGCGGCTCGTACGCGCGAATCGGCGGCAGCGGGCCCGTCCACCGCTCGATCTCCACGAGCGCGTGCTGCCCCGTGCAGCCCTGGGCCAGCTTCGAGGTGCCGCGGTCGAACGTGAGGACGTTCGGGTTGCCGTGGACGCACATCGCGTCGGGATCGGCCGGGTCGAGCGGATCGTACCAGGCGCCGGTCGAGAGCTGGACGACGCGCGGGCGTACCGCGTCGGTCACGACGGCGCCGGCCAGACAGCTGCCGCGGTCGTTGAACACGCGGACGACGTCGCCGCTCGCGATCCCGCGGGCGGCGGCGTCCTCGGGATGGATGCGGATCGGCTCGCGGCCGCGGATCTTGCTGGATTGACTGAACGCGCCCACGTCGAGCTGGCTGTGCAGGCGCGCCGTCGGGTTGTTGGCGACCAGATGAAGCGGAAAGCGGTCGGCCAGCGACGCGCCGAGCCACTCGGTGGGCGGCAGCCACGTCGGGTGGCCGGGGCAATCGTCGTAGCCGAACCCGGCGATGGTCGCCGAGAAGATCTCGATCCGACCGCTCGGTGTGGCGAGCGGTGTGCGCTCCGGGTCGGCGCGAAATTGCTTGAAGAGCACCAGGTCGTCGTCGGCGCCGGGCACGTCGAGGAATCCGGCGTCCCAGAACTCGTCGAACGGCGGCGCCGCGCCGCCGTCGTCGGCGATCCGCTGGCGCCAGCCGTCGTAGAGGTGCCGCAGCCACGCCATCTCGTCCCGACCCTCGGCGAAGCGCTCGCCGACGCCGAGGGCGGCCGCCAGCTCGGCGAAGATCGCGAAGTCGCTCCGCGCCTGGCCCCACGGCGCCACCGCCTGCCGCATCGCGATCAGGCACGCGTCGTTCGGCGAGCCGCCGATGTCGTTGCGCTCGAGCGTCATCGACGCCGGCAGCACGACGTCGGCGTGCCGGGCCATCGGCGTCCAGAACGCGTCGTGGACGACGATCGTCTCGGGTCGCGCGAGCGCCGCCCGTAGGCGCGCGAGGTGCTGATGATGGTGGAAGGGATTGCCGCCCGCCCAGTAGACGAGCCGGATGTCCGGATAGGTGAGTCGTCGGCCGTCGAAGTCGAACGGCGTGCCCGGCTGCAACAGCATGTCCGCGAAGCGCGCGAACGGGATGAAGGCGTCGACGCCGTTAGGTCCCTGCGGCAGCGTGGGTGGACCCACCCGCAGCGGCGCCCGGCCGATGTAGCCGAGCGAGCCGTAGCCCTGGCCGAAGCCGCCGCCCGGTAGCCCGATCTGGCCGAGCATCGCGGCCAGCGTCACCGCGAGCCACGGCGCCTGCTCGCCGTGCTCGACCCGCTGGAGCGCGTAGTTCACGTTGATCAGCGTGCGCCGCGAGGCCATACGGCGGGCGAGCGCGCGGATCGTCGCGGCGGGCACCTCGGAGAGACGCGCGGCCCACTCGGGCGTCTTGGCGCAGCCGTCGGTCGTGCCGAGCAGATAGCGCTCGAAGCGCTCGAAGCCGACGCAGCAGCGCGCGAGGAACGCGCGGTCGTGCAGTCCCTCGGTGACGAGCGTGTGGGCGAGCGCCAGCATGAGGGCAACGTCGCTGCCCGGCACCAGCGGCAGCCACTCGGCGCCGACGAAGTCGGGCAAGTCGTCGCGGAGCGGGCTCAGCAGGACGAACTCGGCGCCGCGGCGACGCGCGGCGCGCAGGTGGTCGCGGGCCGGGTGACGGCTGGCGCCGCCTGGGCTCACCATCGTGTTCTTGACCGGGATCCCGCCGAAGCAGACGAACAGGTCGGTGTGCCGTTCGATCACCGACCACGCCGTCGCCCGATCCAGGAACTCGCGCATCGAGCCCACCACGTGCGGCATGATGACCGACTGCGCGCCGTTGCTGTACGTGTGCTCGCCGCGCACGTAGCCGCCGAGACAGTTGAGGAAGCGGTGGAGCTGGCTCTGCGCGTGGTGGAAGCGGCCGGCGCTGCTCCAGCCGTAGGAGCCGCCGTACACGGCGGATCCGCCGTGCCGGTCGTAGACCCGGCGCAGCTCGCGCGCCAGCAGGTCGATCGCCCTCGGCCACTCGAGCGGCACGAACGGCTCGGCGCCGCGGCGCGCATCCGGTCCCGGGCCGCGGTCGAGCCAGCCGGCGCGGACCATCGGTTGCGTGATCCGGGCGCGATGACGGAGACCGTCGACGATGTTGCCGAGCAGCGGCGACGGATCGGGATCGTGGCGATAGGGATGGATCGCGACGACGGTGCCGTCGGCGACCTCGGCCTCGAAGGCGCCCCAGTGGGATGCGTGCGGCAGGAGCTCGCGAGTCATCTCGGGTTACACTACCATCCGATGGCGAGCGAGGGTCCCAAGAGCGCGTACGAGCTGGCGATGGAGCGCCTCCGTCAGAAGGATCGCGACGCGGGCGTGGAAGAGCGTCCGCTCACCGAGAAGCAGAAGGCCGCGATCGCGGACGCGCGCCAGGTCTATCAGGCCCGCGTCGCCGAGCGCGAGATCCTCCACCAGGCCGCGGTGCGCAAGGCGCAGAGCCGCGAGGAGCTGGAGAAGCTCGAGAGCGAGCTGTCCCGCGACCGGGATCGGCTCGCGAACGATCGCGACCGCAAGATCAACGAGATCAAGCAGCAGTCGTCGACGTAGCGCCGCTCAGCGCTCGTCGAGCCCCAGCGCCTCGGCGAAGCGCCGGTACGCCTCCAGCGGATCCCCGTACTTCCGATGTCCCGCGGTGTGCTGCGCGCTCGCCAGGAGCAGCCGCTCGCGGTCGTGCGCTCGGGTGTGGAGGTAGTCCTCCAGCGTGCACAAGCCGAGCTCTTGGTTGTGCGGATCGTTGCCGATCTTGCAGGCCGCGGTCGCCAGCACCTGCACCAGCGGGCCCCGATCGTAGCCGCCCTTGAGATAGGCCGCCGTCAAGTCCACCGACTCCTCGGCCCGCAGCGCGAGAAGCGCGGCCTCGAGCTTCTGGAGGATCTGACGCGACGACCACGCGTCCGAGCCGGCCGGCGGCGCGATGGTGCGCCGCCCGTTGCCCGGCGTGTTGGCCTGGTGCTCGGAGCCGCGGTTGATGAAGAGCGCGGCGACGAACAGGAGCTTGAGTCGGTGCGGGTGGTCGAAGGTGTCGTAGAACCAGCCGACGGTGTTGCAGTACTCGTAGCCGTGCTGCGCCATCGAGTAGTTGTTCGGCTCGCCGGTCTCGAGGATCACCTGCGCCGCGGCGACCTGGACCGCGTCGAGGATGCTGCGCGGCCGCCGCCCGGCCTTGAGCAGCGCCACCACCGCCTCGACGACCGAGTACTCGCTCTGGCGCAGAATGGTTTCCGCGAGCATCACCTCTTCGGCCGGCGTGAGTGGCGTGTCCTGGCGCAGGATCTCCGCGTCGCGGCCGTCGAGGACGTTCTGGACGATGTTGCAGCCGGCCTCGTACGTCGAGTACCAGCGCGGGCCGACCGCGATGTCGGGGACGCCGGCGTAGAGCACGTCGTGGGCGCGGTCCCAGCCGATGGCGTCGCCGATCTCGATCGTGGCGCGCGCGCGATAGCCCTTGTGGCCGGTGGTGTACGAGCGGTTGTGCCACATGCGGTCCTGCACGTCGATGAGCCCGGCGAAGGCCAGGTGCGCCAGCACCTCGCGCCGGTTCGGCACGTCCTGCATCAGCCCCAGGAACATTCGATACGCGGGCAGCACCTCGCCGCGCTGGACGAGCGTGAGCCAGTGGTTGAGCCGCTCGCGCAGCGGGCCCTCCACGTGCACGGGCTCCTGATCGGGCCAGTGCCGCTCGGGCATCGGCGGCGTCGTGTTCACCTGGATGTCGTAGAGCCGCGTGTAGTGGCCGGGCGCCTTCCCGAGGAGCTGGTTCCACGGATCGAGCCCGGTCGGCGTGTACCAGACGGTTTGCGCGAGCGGCAGGTAGGTGAGCTCCGGCGCGATCATCGGCACCAGCGACAACCCGACCCGCTCGCTCAGCAGGCAGTGGTCGTTGTTCACGAACTTGAGTAGAGCACGTCGCTGGCGCCCTTCTGATCGCGCGCGATCACGCGCTCCTCGAGACGCGCGTACTCGGCGCTGGGCGCCGATTCGTTCAGAACAGCGGCTGTGGTCGCCATGGGATCCTCAGGCCTTCAAAACCACCTTTTTGTGAACCATCTCGACGTTCTGTCCGACGCGATCGCGATACCGGCCCAGCGTGTGCTTCGACATGCCGGCCTCGTACTTCGGCGCGAGCTGATCGCCGATCTTCGTCTGCATCTCGGCGAGCGTGGCGCCGCCGGCCGACGCCTTCTTCACGGCGTCGATGAGGTCGCTGAGATAGCCGCGGAAGAACGCCAGATGGCCCTTGGGCTGGACGTCGCCGTGCCCCGGGACGATCTGCGTGAAGTCGAGCTTCTCCAGGGCGGTCAGCGTCTGCACCCATTCCTCGGGGTAGCCGTCGTTCAGGAACGGCATCCAGTCGATCAGCGCGTCACCGGTCGCGACGACCTTCTCCTTCGGCAGGTAGATGTAGAGGTCGCCGTTGGTGTGACCCCGGCCGAGCGCGTGCAGCTGGATCTCGCGGCCCGCCTCCTTCAAGGTCAGCGTGGTGGCGACGGTGCGCGTCGGCAGCGCGGGCTTCATTTGCTTGAGCTCCTGCAGGAAGGTCTCGGCCTGCTGCAGGTTGGACTCGAGGTTCTTCTTCTTGGCGGCGTCAGTCTCCTTGAGGATGTCGGCCTTCAGCTTGTCGATCTCGCCGGGCATGTTCGCGATCTGCTTCTCGATGTAGGGGACGCCGCCGCCGCCGGCATCCGGCTTCGACATGTTCTCCTTCGTCTTCTCGCTGGTGATGATCTCCATCTTGGGGTTCTGCGCGGCGTACGACTCGTTGCCCTGCCAGTGGTCCCAGTGGAAGTGCGTGTTGATCACCTTGATGACGGGCTTCTGGGTGATCCCCTGGATCTGCTGGTACACCGCGCGCGAGGCCGACGGCTTGGAGTGCGTGTCGACGGTGAGGGCGACGGCCTTGTAGCCCGAGGCCTCGACGCGCTTGAGCAGCTCGCCCGGGTGGCCGCGATCGCGGCGTAGACGCCGTCACCGACCTTCTTGAGCTCGAAGAGGTCCTTGTCGGCCGTCTGCGCGTGGGCAGCGACCGTACAGCAGAGCTCGTGGGGATCGAGGGTGTGAACCGCCGCGGCCGCGATCCCCATCTGGGCCAGCACCTGTCGACGCGTCCATTGCGCCATGACCGTCTCCTTTGAATGGGGGGCCTCGAAGGGCCCCCAAGCCCCCCGCGCTCGGAGACGCCCCGGCCAAGCCGGGGCGCCCCTCGACATCCGTCTTCCCTCGTCGGTGCCTTGCCTAATCTGCTCTAAAGATGAGATCCGGTTTGAGATCCGCGATCTTGGTTCGGCCGCAGAGACCCATCGCGATGTGCATCTGCTCGCGCAAGATCTCGAAGACGCGCGCGACGCCGTCGGCGCCGTCGGCACCCAGTCCCCAGAGGGCGGTGCGTCCGAGCATCACGACCTTCGCGCCGCGGGCGAGCCCCTTCAGCA
>QHSI01000121.1 GCA_003221515.1 Candidatus Rokuibacteriota bacterium | reverse complement strand
GTGAGGTTGATCCGGATCACGCGGTCCCAGGCCGCCTCGTCCATCTCCAGCACGGTGGCGGTCTGGTCGCTGTCGGCGGCGCCGTAGAGCAGGACGTCCACCCCGCCAAACCGCGCGACGGTGGCCGCGACGGCGGCGCGGCAGCTCTCGCCGTCGGTGACGTCGAGACGGACGGGCAGCGCCTGACTGCCGCCCTGCTCGATGTCGGTCGCGGTGGTCTTGGCGCCCGGCTCCTCGATGTCGGCGCACACCACCCGGGCCCCCGCCGCGGCGAAGGCGAGGGCGGTGGCGCGACCGATCCCGTTCGCCGCGCCGACGACGAGGGCGATCTTCTTCTCGAGGCTGAACGTCGGATCGATCATCGCGACCTCCCGTCGGGCCGTTGGAAGTGGGGGAGACCGGTGTGGGCGGTGAGGCCGCCGTCGGCCACCACGGCGGCGCCGGTGATGAACGAGGCCTCGTCGGACGCCAGGAAGAGCACCGTGCTGGCGATCTCGCCCGCCTCCCCGACGCGGCCGATCGGGTGGGCCGCGGCGTAGTGTCGTCGCAGCTCATCGGCGTGGTCTCCGCCGAGGATCTGGGTTGCCCGGGTGTCGATGAAGCCCGGGCACACGCAGTTGATCCGGATGTTGAGCGGGGCGTTCTCGATCGCGGCCGCGCGGGTCAGGTTGATCACGCCGGCCTTCGCGGCGTTGTAGGACGAGAGCCCGTAGTCGCCGCCGATCCCCGAGATCGACGCGGTGTTGACGATCGCGCCCCTGCGCTGGGCGCGCATGATCGGCAGACAGTGCTTCATGCCGAGGAACACGCTGGTGAGGGTGACCGCGATCACGCGGTTCCAGCTCTCGAGCGAGATCTCGTGGAGCGGCGCCGGCTC
>QHSI01000120.1 GCA_003221515.1 Candidatus Rokuibacteriota bacterium | reverse complement strand
CTCGATCCCGGAGAGGACGGCCTCCGCGCGCGTGCCGCTCAGATCGGCGACCACCACCGCGGCGCCCTCGCCGGCGAAGCGTCGCGCGGTGGCCGCGCCGATTCCGGAGCCCCCCGCGGTGACGATCGCGACCTGGCCCGCGAATCGGCCGGGCATGCCGTGGCCAGGCTCAGGCCGAGCGCATCCGCTCGCCGACGATGTAGCGCTTGTTGAACGTGTAGGGCCGCACCTCCGGCTTCCAGCGCCCGATGTCCGAGGTGTCGTTCCAGAGCTTCGACATCGGCAAGTCGGTGTTCTCGACCTCGTAGGCGCAGAGGTAGCGCGGCTCGCCGGCGGCGGTCGTGCGGTAGCGCACGGCGTTGACCGCCCCGGGGAGCTTGAGCAAGAGCGGCAGGTGCTCGTTGTCGTAGAGGTCGTTGAAGAGCGCTTCGCGGTGGGACTCGACGTCCATCATCACCCAGAAGACGTACGGAGTTTTCCCGGTGAGGGCGGCGTTGCCGCCGACCCACTCGTACCGGGTCAGGTGGCGGTTCATGGTGTGCGGGCGCACGACCGACGGCCACCGCCCCGCCTCGCCGGCGGTCTTCCACGCCGCGCTCTCGAGCACGTCCAACCCGTCGAGCTCGTAGGCGGCGAGGTAGCGCGGCTCGGTCGGCGAGGACTGACGGTAGCGGCTGGCCCGGCGCACCCCGGGCACGGCCTTGAGGTTGGGGACGTGCTCGCGGTCGTAGACGTCGTTGAAGGTGGACTCGTGATCGTGCGCCACGTCCATCCGGACCAGGAACAGCGCGTGATTGCCCATGTCAATCCTCCCCTCAGCGCGTTAGCATAGCCCACCCATGCCGAGCGGCAAGCGGTTCGTCATCGTGTTCGTGGTCGACGGGCTCCGGCCCGACGGCGTCACCGCCGAGAACACGCCCACGCTGTTTCGCCTGAAGACCGAGGGCGTGAATTTCAGGAACGGCCACGCCGTGTTCCCGACGGTGACCCGCGTGAACGCCGCTGCGCTCGCCACCGGAACGCAGCCCGGCACCAACGGCATCCTGGGCAACCAGCTGTACGCTCCAGCCGTCGATCCGCATCGCGCCTTCGACACCGGCGACTACCGGAACTTGCTCGCGCTCGATCGCGCCACCGGCGGCCGCCTCGTGCTGGTGCCGACGCTCGCCGAGCGTCTCGCCGCGCGGGGCCTGCGACTGGCGGCGGTCAGCTCGGGCTCGACGGGCAGCGCCCTGCTCACCAATCCGCGCGCGGTCGCCGGCGTCGGCGTGCTGATCAACGGGTACTTCGATCCCGGGCGAACCGTGGCGTGGCCGGCCAGCGTGAGCGAGGCGGTGCTCGCCAAGTTCGGGCCGGCGCCGGCGAAGACGGGGGGCGATCGGTACGACGCGTCGGTCATGTGGACCCAGCGCGTCCTGCGCGAGTACGTCCTGCCCGAGCTCCAGCCCGCGGTCGTGATCAACTGGCTCACCGAGCCCGATCACAGCCAGCATCACCTGGGCGTCGGCGCGCCGTCGACGCGCGAGGCGCTCCGGAACGACGACGGCGAGATCGAGCGCGTGCTGGCCACCCTCGACGAGCTCGGGCTGCTGGGATCGACCGACGTCTTCGTCGTGTCCGACCACGGGTTCACCACCAACACGGCCGGCGTCGACGTCGCCCGCGCGTTGATCGACGCCGGGCTCAAGACGGCCTCCGACTCCCCCGACGTCGTGCTGGCCAGCAGCGGACAGGCGATCGCGCTCCACGTCGAGGGGCGCGACGCCGACCGGCTCGCCCGCATCGCAAGGTTCATCCAGTCACGGGACTGGGGCGGAGTTCTCTTCACGGCTGGCCGCGCGCCGGGAGATCCGCGCGGGGTCGTCGAGGGCACCTTCTCGCTCGAGCTCATTCACGTCGCCAACGACGAGCGCGGGCCCGACCTGATGGTGACGTTTCCGTGGAGCTCGACGCCGAACGCGTTCGGCGTCCCGGGCAGCGATCTGGCCAACGTCAGCCGTGGCGGGGCGCCGCTGGCGAGCGACCACGGCAGCATGAGCCCGTGGAACGTGCGCAACACGTTCCTGGCGTGGGGCGTCGACTTCAAGACGCGCACCGTGATCGACGCGCCGGCGGGCAACGTGGACGTGACACCGACCATCCTCGCCCTGCTCGGGATCGCGGAGCGTGACGGCCTCGACGGTCGCGTGCTCACCGAGGCGCTCGCGAGCGGAGGGGACGCGGGACAAGTGGCCGTCGAGACTCGCGTGCACACGGTGGACGCCGGCGCCTACGCCGCCGCCCTCCAGGTCTCGGTCGTGGACGGACATCGTTACGTGGACAAGAGCTGGCGATTGGCGAGATAGAGGCGCGCCCCGGCTGCGCCGGGGCGTGCCGAACGGGTGGGGGCATGGGGGCCATGTCGGGGCCCCCATGAAAATAGCGATTAGCGAGATAGAGGCGCGCCCCGGCTGCGCCGGGGCGTGCCGAACGGGTGGGGGTATGGGGGCCATGTCGGGGCCCCCATGAAAATAGGAGGACACATGGACTTCGGCGCGGCGATCTTCTTCACGGACTACTCGATGGGCCCGGCCGAGCTCGGCCGCGCGCTGGAAGAGCGCGGGTTCGGCTCGCTCTGGGCGCCGGAGCACTCGCACATCCCGCTGTCGCGCCGCTCGCCATTTCCGCAGGGCGGTGACTTGCCGAAGAAGTACTACGACGTGATGGATCCGTTCGTGACGCTCGCCGCGGCCGCGGCGGCCACCACACGCCTGCAGGTCGCCACCGGCGTGTGCCTGGTCGTGCAGCGCGACCCGATCCAGACCGCCAAGCAGGTCGCGAGCCTCGATCAGGTCTCGGGCGGACGGTTTCTGTTCGGCATCGGCGCCGGCTGGAACGCCGAGGAGATGGCCGATCACGGCACCGACTTCAAGTCGCGCTTCAAGGTGATGCGGGAGCGCGTGGAGGCGATGCGGGCGATCTGGACGAAGTCGAAGCCGGAGTACGTCGGCGAGTTCGTCAAGTTCCCGCCGATGATGACCTGGCCCAAGCCCGTGCAGAAACCGCACCCGCCGGTGATCGTGGGCGGCGCGTTCCCCTACGGGGCGCGCCGGGCGATCGCCTTTGGCGACGGCTGGATGCCCCACGCGCGGCGGCCGGAGTACGGCGACGTGCTCGGGCTGCTGCCGGACTTCCGCAAGCTGGTCGTCGAGGCCGGGCGCGACCCCGCGACGCTGCCGATCACGGTCTTCGGCGTGGCCGAGGACGGCGATCTCATCAAGCGCTACCGTGATGCCGGCGTCGCTCGCCTGGTCTTCAACTTGCCCCCGGCGAAGGCGGACGAGGTGCTGCCGCTCCTCGACCGCTGCGCGGTGCGCATGCGCCCCTAAGTGCCTGGCCCGGCATCGCTTGTCGGGCGCGCGCCGTTCGTATATCGTAGCGGCCATTCGCGTGGCAGAGTCGAATCGATTCGACGAGGCGACGATGCTCCAATCGCGCGCGACGTCTTGGAAACCTTCCGTGAAACGTTCGGGACGCCGGTCCCGCTCACCATTCGTCCGCTCAGTGAAAGGGGAGAGGCCGATGTCACGGTCCACACCGATCGTCGTGTGCCTTGTGCTCCTGACCGCGTTCGCGGTCTGGGGTCTCGTCGAGACCCCGGTCGCGGAGGCGCAGAAGAAGATCGTCAACATCGCCGCCAAGGAGCCGGATACGCTCGATCCCCACTCCAGCACCCTGGGGCAGAGCCAGGCGATCTCGCGCTTCATGTTCCGCGGGCTCACGCGCTTCGCCATCAAGGACGGCAAGGTCACCACCGCCGAGGTCGAGCCGGACCTGGCCGAGAGCTGGACGCTCTCGCCCGAGGGCACGATCTGGACGTTCAAGCTCCGGAAAGGCGTGCAGTTCCACAAGGGATTCGGTGAGCTGACCGCCGAGGACGTCAAATTCAGCTTCGAGCGGCAGATCAACAAGGCGCCGGGGACGCGCTACGGCGTCAACCTCGACGTGATCAAGTCCATCGAGGTCGTCAACCCCCACACGGTGCAGATCGCCCTCAAGTCGTTCGACCCGATCTTCCTGCTGCGCATGGTCGGCTATCAGAACGGTTACATCATCTCGAAGAAGGCGGTCGAGAAGCTCGGCGACCAGTTCAAGTGGAGCCCCGTCGGCACCGGGCCGTTCTACTTCGAGCGCCACACCCCGCGCGAGAAGATCGTCCTGAAGGCCTTCGACAAGTTCTACGCCGGCCGCCCCCAGATCGACGAGGTCCACTGGTACGACGTGCCCGAGGACGCGACCAAGCTGATCGGCCTCGAGAAGGGGACGTTCGACCTGCTCTATCCGGAGGCGGTCACCGCGGACTTCGCCGACCAGGTGAAGAAGATGGGCGCCGTGATCGACCGCCGCGGCCCCGGCGGCCAGGAGCGCTTCTACATCAACATGACCAAGGCGCCCTTCGACGACGTCCGGGTCCGGAAGGCGTTCATGCACGCGATCGACCGCAAGGCCATCAAGGAGACCATGTACCCCGGCGGCCTGGCGCGACTCGCGACGAGCTGTCTCCCGCCCGGCTACTTCGGCCACATCCCGATGGAGTTTCCGGAGTACAACCCGGAGCTCGCGAAGAAGCTCCTGGCCGAGGCGGGCCACCCGAACGGGTTCACGATCAAGAACTACTTCATCAGCCGGTCGTTCTTCTACCCGAAGGTGCTCACCCTGGCCCAGGAGCAGCTCCGGAAGGTCGGCATCATCGTGGAGCTCCAGCTCGTCGACCACGCGACCTTCCACGAGAACATCCGGAAGAACCTCGACCCCTTCGTGCTCTACGGCGGCACCCGGATCACCGACGCCGATCCGTGGCTCTCGCTGTTCTTCGACTCGAAGGAGATCCCGGATCCGGCGACCGGCAACAACGGCACCAACTTCGCCCACTACCGTGCGATGGACGACCTGCTGACCGCGGGCCGGGTCGAGCGGGACGTGAAGAAGCGCGCGGCGATCTATCACGAGGCCCAGAAGCGCCTCCAGAAAGACCTGGTGTGCCTGCCCATCAGCGACGTGCCCGGGCAGTGGGCGCGCAACCCCAAGCGCGTGAGCACCCCGTTCGATCCCGAGTACGGCGAGTTCTCGCTGCACTACAGCTACAACTATCCCGAGCTGCTCAAGGTCATGAAGTAGCGCCATGGTGCAGTACGTGTTGCGCCGCCTCCTGGTCGCCGTCCCCATGCTGCTGGGGGCCATGAGCATCGTCTTCTTCGCGATGCGCGTCCTGCCGGGCGATCCGTGCGTGGCCATGATGGGGGACCAGGCGACGACCTCCGCGCTGGCCGACTGCACCAGGAACCTCGGGCTGAACCGACCGCTGGCGGTCCAGTACACGGACTACCTGTGGCGGTCGGTGCGGTTCGACTTCGGCAACTCGTTCCGGCAGGGCTATCCGGTCAGCGAGTACATCGCCCGCATGTTCCCGCACACGCTCGTGCTGGTGATGGCCAGCGCGATCGTGGCGGCGCTGGTGGGGATCCCGATCGGGATCGTCTCGGCGCTCAAGCGCCGCAACCCGCTGATCGACTATCCGCTCCGCATCATCGCCCTGCTGGGACTCTCGATGCCCGTCTTCTGGCTGGGCATCCTGCTGCTCATCGCGTTCTCGCTCCGCTGGAACGTGTTCCCGCTGATCGGCGGCGGCGACCTGGACGGCGTCACGGCCATGATCCGCTCGGGCGAAGTCTTCCTCTATCCCCGGGACTTCCTGGCCGCGGTGGCCGACGTCCTCCACCACCTGACCCTGCCGGCGCTGGCGCTTGGCTTCACGCTGGCCGCCACCGTGAGCCGGCTCTCGCGCTCGGCCATGCTGGAGGTCATCAGCCAGGACTACATCCGCACCGCCCGCGCGAAGGGCCAGCGCGAGCGTCTGGTCGTCTACAAGCACGCGCTGCGCAACATGATGGTGCCGCTGCTCACCATCATCGGGATCTTCGTCGCGATCGCCCTCACCGGCACCGTCCTCACCGAAACGGTCTTCACGCGGCCGGGGCTCGGCAAGATGCTGATCGATGCCATCAATGCCCGCGACTATCCGCTGGCCCAGGGCGCGATCACGGTCTTCACCATGACCATCATCGTGGTCAACCTGGTTGTCGACATGCTCTACGCCGTCGTCGACCCCCGGATCACCTACCGGTAGGAAAGGGCGAGATGGCCGTCGTTCGTCGAGCCGAGCCGGTCGATCTCTCCCTCGCGGGGGCCGCGAACGAGTCGCGCGGCGCGACGCGCGGCCGCTTGCGCCGCTGGCTGCCCGTCGGCATCGGCCTCGCGATCGCGGCGCTCATGGTCGTGGTCGCCGCCGCCGCGCCCCTGATCGCGCCACTGAGCCCGTCGGCGCAGTTCTCCGACGCGGTGCTCAAGGGGCCGGGGGTGGTCGATCGGCACCTGCTGGGGACGGACGACTACGGGCGCGACATCTTGAGCCGCGTGATCTGGGGCGCGCGCGTCTCGCTCGAGGTCGGCCTCGCCTCGGTGATGTTTGGATTTGTGCTGGGCGTGCCGCTGGGCATCCTCGCCGGCGTCAGCGGCGGCCGGGTCGAGACGCTCATCATGCGGTGCGCGGACATGCTGATGGCCTTCCCCACGCTGCTGCTGGCGCTGATCATCGTGGCGGCGCTGGGCGGCTCGCTCGCGAACGAGATGCTGGCCATCGGCGTGGCGCTGACGCCGAACTTCGTGCGGCTCGCGCGGAGCCTGGCCCTGACCATCCGCGAGCAGGACTACATCCTGGCGGCGCGCGCGCTGGGCAGCGGCCAGCTCCGCGTGATGGCGCGGCACGTGTTCCCGAACACGCTCTACGCGCTGGTGGTGGTGGCCTCGCTCTACATCGCGACGGCGATCCGCACCGAGGCGAGCCTGTCGTTCCTCGGGCTCGGCGTCCCGCCGCCGACGCCGAGCTGGGGCAACATCCTCAGCGAGGGGCGTCAGTACATCAAGTGCTGCCCCTGGATCACGACGTTCTCGGGGCTCGCGATCATGGTCGCGGTGCTGGCGTTCAACCTGGTGGGCGACGCGCTGCGCGACCTGCTCGATCCCCGTCTCAAGGGCGAATAGTCAGCCGTTCGTACAGCGCGCTGAGGATCTCCGCGATCCCGGCGTGCGCCCACAGGTCGAAGAAGGGCGACTCGAGCAAGGTCGCGATGTCGCGGCCGCCGCGCGTCTTCACCTGCTCGTCCGTCTCGCCCGGGCGCGCCGCGCGCAGGTGGCCGATCACGCGGTCCTTGCGATAGATGGCCGGGTACTCGACGTAGCGGTACAGCTCCACGAAGTCAGTCGTGAAGAAGGCAGCGACGGGGACCGTGGCGAACTTCTGCCCCTTCTTCTCGTTCGCGTACTCGAGCACCAGATCGGTGTTGCCGCCGGCGGCGGGATCGGGCAGGCCCTTCATCAGCATCGCGTCGCCGTCGCGGGTGAAGATCCGCAGCTCGAGGCCGCCGGCCTCGGCCAGCCGCGCCAGGTACGGCACGTCGCGGCGGCAGTCGGACGACCAGTCCTCCGAGATGACCAGCACCTTCGCGGGCCCGCCCGGCTGCGCGGCCAGCCACTTGATGGCCGCGGTCTGGTCGGCGGTGAGTCGCGCCCGCGCGTGGCGCTCGCGCAGGAAGCCGCTCCAGTCGACGCGCGGCCGGACCAGGCTGAACCGCCGGATGTCGAACCCCTCGCGGCCGAGATTCTCGGGCGAGCCGGTGAACTTCACGTAGTCGTCGAAGGTCATGCCTCTCGCGAAGCGCTCCGGCGTCATGACTCGAGCCTCAGCAGCGCCTCGAGATTGCGCCAGAGGATCTTCTCTTTCTCGTCCTCGGTCACCGTCTTCATGCCCTGGAGCCACGTGACGGGCGAGGGGTGCCACGGCACGAAGGGCCAGTCGCTGCCGAGTACCACGCGGTCGGCGCCGACCTCGTCGAGCAGGTAACGGAGCGCCTTCTCGCTGCCGACCACGGTGTCGTAGTAGAGGCGCCGCTGGTAGGTGCTGGGCGCCTGCTTGATGACGCGGTTGGCCTCGGGCGTGCCCTGCCAGCCCCGGTCGAGGCGTCCCATCGCGTAGCACGCCGGACCGCCGCCGTGGGCGATGCACACCTTGAGATTCGGGCAGGCGTCGAAAACGCCGCCGAAGATCAGGACCGAGACGACGATGGCGTCCTCGACGATGACGCCGAGGCTGTTGAAGAGCCCGTAGCGCGTCGTACGCTGCATCATGAAGTTGTGCTGCGGCTGCGGGTGGAAGAACAGCACCGCGCCCATCGCCTCGGCCGCCTTGAAGAACGGCCGGAACTTCGGCTCGTCCCAGTTCTCGCCATTCACCACGGTGTCGAGCTCGACGCCCTTGAGGCCGAGCACGTTCACCGCGCGCTCCAGCTCGTCGATCGACGCCGTGATGTCCTGCACCGGGAGCGTCGCGAGGCCTGCGAAGCGCGTCGGCCATTGCCGGGCCATCCCCGCGATCTCGTCGTTGACCTCGCGCGCCAGCGCCAGGCCCTGCGCGGCGTCGAGGTGATAGCCGAAGAACGGCGTGTGGATCGAGACCACCTGAACGTCCACGCCCTGCGCGTCCATGTCCTTGAGCCGCTCCTCCGGCGTGAAGCGCACCTTCGGCGAGTTGAACTGCGTGCGCTTGCCGTTGCCCAGGACGGTGCCGAGCCCGTCGCCGGGCTCGTGACGGAAGCCGTGCCACTCGCGGCGGGCCTCCGCGGCCTGCCACAGCGAGCGCGGCACGAGGTGCGCGTGGATGTCGATGGTCTTCATGAGCGCGTCCTCCTTAGAGGTCGAGAATCCGGCGGGCCATCGCCTCGATCCACTTCTGCTTGGGGTCCTCGTCGAACACGAGTCGCTCGTCGGCGGGGGCGACGCCCCAGGCGCCGGTCTTCATCTCGACGTCGAGCTGGCCCGGCGCCCATCCGGCGTAGCCCAGCATGAACAGCGCCCGTCGCGGACCGGCGCCGTTCGCCATCGCCTGCAGCACCTTGGGATCCTCGGTGAGCGCGAAGTGATCGTCGACCACCGTCGTGCCCTCGCCCTTCCAGTCGGGCGTGTGCAGGACGAAGCCGCGTCGCTCCTCGACCGGCCCGCCGTAGTGGACCCGGACGTCGCCGCTCTCGGCCGGCACCTCGAGCCCGAACGGCCGCAGCGCACGCGCGTACGGCACGTCGGTCAGCGGCCAGTTGACGACGACCCCGAACGCCCCGTCGGCGTTGTGCCGGACGACGTAGATCACCGTCCGGGCGAACCGCGGGTCGCGCAGCACGTCGGTCGCCACGAGCAAGCGCCCGGCGAGCGACCGTCGAGTCGGGGGCTCTTGGCCGTGGGCCGTCGTCCCCAGGGCGAGGATGACGGCGAGGAGGAGTGCCGGCACCGCCCGACTACTTCTTCTTGAACAGGTTGTCGAACCCGCGGCGGATGTCGCTGGGGCGCGTAGAGTCGGGCGAGGCGTCGCGCTCGACCGTGACCCGGAGCGAGAACGAGGCGCAGTCGTTGCGAGCGCTCTTGTCCGCGATCCGCTGGGCGATGCGCTCTTCGCACTCGAAGCGTCGGCTCGTGTCGAAGTGGGTGCACTGGCGGCAGGCGCGGATGGCGGCCTGGCAGCTCGGACACTGCTCGAGCGTCGAGTTCGCGATCGGCAGCACCGCGCCGCAGGCCGCGCACCGGGACACGGTGTGCTGCGCGAGCATTCCGCCGCTCCGCGGCGCGTCGCTCGGCGGCGGCTCTCGCCGGCGCTCCCCGGGATCGGGTGGACGGTACCCCTGCTGGCGATACTTGCGGTCGCGCTCGGGCATGTGCTCTCCAGGCCTTACTCTAGCCGATGGTAGTATCGCCTGCATATAGGGTGGCCGTGACGATACCGTTCGTGAGCGTCCTCGTCCTGGGCCTGGGGCTCCTCGTGTCGGCCGGGCATGCCGGCGCGTCGAACATTCTCGACTACGTCACGTTCGACGGCGTCGACTACATCCGCTGGCCGTGGGAGCCCGGCCGCTCGCTCACGCGGACCGATCTCGGCGTCGAGTTCGCCACGATCGAGTGCTCGCTGGGCGAGGATCTGCGAGGCTGCCCGTATGGGGTCGACGCGTCCGCCGCGTTCATGCCGGCCGGTACCAAGATGTACGCCGTCCGCGGCTACGCGACCGAGTTCCGCCTGGCCGCCGTGTGGAAGGATCATGTCTTTCTGTACCAGGTCTGGCGCAATCCTCGCGCGAAGGTCGGCGGCGACCTCTACGACATCAAGAACCGGGTCCGCGCGATCGAGGTCCGGCGCGGCGAGCCACCTTCGGTGCCGGCGGCGAGCCCGGTCGAGATCACCGCGCCCGGCGACGTCCGTGCGCTCGTCGACATGGTCGTCCGCGGCGCGATGCGCCGGCCACTGGCGCACCCGGTCGACGAGCCGCGCTACTGGCTCACGTTCTGGCTGGCCGACGGCACGACCCTCGGCCGCCCGTACTTCGTCGACACGAGCGAGCTGCTCGGCGGCGTGGTCCTATCTCGCGAGTTCCGCGCGCTCCTCGAGCGCTATCTGTCTGCTGACTAGCTGCCGTCACACCTCTTCGAACTCGGCGGTGTACTCGACGTTGATGCCCCGGCGGACGGACTGGCTGGCCGGGCAGCCCTTCTCGTGCACGCCCAGCGCGCGCTCCGCCTCGGCCAGCTTGCCCTTGGGGATCTTGCACCTGTAGCGGACGCGGATCGTGGTGATCAAAGGAACGCCGTCGACGTCCTCGATGATCCCCTCGACGTGGGCGACCAGGTTGTCCGGAGCGCTCTTGATCCCGCGCGCATCCAGCGCGCTTCCCATATTCCCCGTGAGTCAGCCGGCCACGGCCATCACGAGATGGTCCAGCGTCGCGGGCCGTTCGATCTCTGGCTCCGTCTTGTAGAACTTCTTGATGCCCCCGTGGATGCCGTAGGGAACGGGGGTGTCGGGGAACGCGTCCAGGTACGCCGTCTTCATGCCGCGCCCCGGTTCCTTGACGACGCGCGCCTTCGTCACGTGGATGATCTGACCCATGGAACACCTCCTCGCTCGGAGCGCATGATATACCGAGGGCGACGCGAATGCCGCCCTGGGAGGTCCTCATGACACTTCGTGAAAGGCTCGACACGATGCGGGAGGCGTCCAAGGCGCGCATCCCGTCCGAGGCGCGCGCCGTCATGGAGCGCAGCATCGACGACCTGCGCGCCTCCGGGATCATGACCCGGATCGCCGCCGTCGGCCGGAAGGCGCCCGACTTCGCGCTGCCCGACGCGGCCGGCCGCACCGTCAGCCTCGCCGAGCTGCGGGCCCGTGGGCCTGTCGTGCTCTCGTTCTACCGCGGCCGCTGGTGACCGTACTGCAACGCAGAGCTGGAGGCTCTGCAGCAGGCCCTGCCCGAGATCACCGCGGCCGGCGGGGCGCTGGCCGTGATCTCGCCCCAGGTGGCCCGCACGCCGCGTGAGACCGAGGAGGCCAAGCCCATGGAGTTCGCGCTGCTCCGCGACTTCGGCAACCGCGTGGCCGAAGCGTACGGCCTGGTCTTCACCCTATCCGACGACCTGTGCGCGATCTATCTCAAGTTCGGCATCGACCTGGCGCGCGGCAACGGCGACGGCACCTGGCGGCTGCCGGTGCCGGCCCGCTTCGTGATCGACCGCGGGGGCGTGATCCGCGCGGTCGACGCCGACCCCGATTACACGAGACGACCGGAGCCGGCCGACACCGTCAAGATTCTGAAGGGGCTCCGCGACGGAGGCGCGTCGTGAGCGCCGCGCCCGAGGGGCTCAACCCGAAAGTCGAGACGCGGGAGATCGTGTTCGACGCCAGCGTCGACCTGGTCACGCCGTTCCTCAAGCTCGCGACCGTCAGCCGGGGCGGCGCCGGGCACATGACGTTCGCCTCCGACGAAGGACCGAGCCTCGGCGGGCTCGGCTCGGCGCCCACACCGCTCATGTACTTCAGCGCCGCGCTCGCGTTCTGACTGATGACCCAGGTGTCCCGGTACGGGCACATGCTGAAGGTCACGGTGAACGGGATGCGCATGAAGGTGACGGCGCGCTACCGGGTCGACGGCTCGGTGCTCAACGACACGATCCAGGGCCGGATGGTGGGCGCCGAGACCACGCTGGAGATCGACTCGCCGGATCCGCCCGAGCGCGTCGCGAAGGTCGTGCGCAACGCCGAGCGCGGCTGCTTCGTCCTGCAGGCGTTGCAGAACCCGGTGCCGGTGACGGGCCGCACGCTGCTCAACGGCACACCGCTCGAGCGTAAGCCTTGACTTACCGATTACTGATCGATAGCATCCGGGTAAGACGATGGAAACCGTGACGCTGTCCAGCAAGTATCAACTCGTCCTCCCGCGCGGCGCGCGAGAGCGACTGCGGCTACGCCCGGGGATGCGGATCACCGTGCTCGATAAAGGTGGGGTGATCTTCCTCGTTCCCGAGCGCCCGATGGTCGCCTACCGAGGCATCGCCCGCGGAGTGAGCGCCCGGGGGCTTCGCGAGAAGAAGGACCGCCTCTGACGCTGGTCGATTCGAGTGGCTGGATCGAGTATCTCGCCAACCGGTCGAAGGCGAGCCGCTTTGCCGCCTATATCGAGGGCCGCGACCCGCTGCTCGTTTCGGCGCTCGAGATCTACGAGGTCTACAAGGTGATCCGGCGAGATCTCAGCGAGGAGCGCGCGATCGAAGCAGTATCGGCACTGCGTCGCGCCACCATTGCGCCCGTCGACGAGCCGCTCGCACTCGAGGCCGCCGATCTCTCGCTCAACCACGGTCTCGCCATGGCCGATTCGCTTGTGTACGCTACTGCTCGGCGCTTCGGCGCGATCCTGGTAAGCAGCGACACGGACTTCGAGGGTCTTCCGGATACCGTCGTCGTCAGGTGACCGTCATAAGGAGGGACCGATGGCCCAGCCGACCCCGCCCCCGTGGATTCAGCCGCTGCAGCAGCGTGACCCGAAGTTCGTCGAGACCTACATGACGCAGCGCGAGCACGTGCTGCGCGACGGCGCCATCCCGGCGAAGTACAAGCACCTCATGACGATGATCGTGGACGCGCTTCAGTCGCACCCGGACGGCGTGACGAACATCGCCAACCGCGCGCGCGGCGCCGGCGCCTCGGAGGCGGAGATCCAGGAAGCCGTCGAAGTCGCCTACCTGTTCGGTGGCACGCCGGCCCTGGTGACCGCGATGAACGCTTTCAAAAGCTCGTAGCGCGCGACGGGATATCGAGGCGCGCCCCGGCTACGCCGGGGCGAGTCCGAGCGCGGGGGGTTCGGGGGGCCCTTCGAGGCCCCCCGACACAAAGATCTGATGCGAGGCGCGTAGCTGCGTGTGATCGCGGAGGGCCAGGCCGGCCTCCGCGAGCAGCCACCGCCAGTCGTCCGGCGTGTACTTGTTGTGGACGGGAAAGAGGCGAAAGGCCCGCCGCGTCGCGTCGGGCCCGGTCTCCTTGATCTCGTCTCGTCGGTACGCCAGGTAGGTCGCGAGCGGCTGGCGGATCCAGTCGTGGAGCAGGAAGATCCCGCGCGGCGCCAGCACGCGCCGGATCTCGGCGAGCACCGGCAGCGGCTCGTCGAAGACGTGCAGCACGGACGACATCGAGACCAGATCGACGCTGCCAGCGGCCTGTGGCAGCGGCTTCGCCGTCACGTCGTGCAGCTCGAGCGTCAGCTTGACGCCCGCTAGCTGCTGGCCGTACGCGATCATCGCCGGCGTGATGTCATACCCGTGTAGGGACGCCGACGGGTAGCGCATGCCGAGATCTCGCAGGAAGAGCCCCGGCCCACATCCCAGATCGACGATCACGGGCCGCGTCGGCAACGAGGGCGCCACGCGCGTGGTGAAAAACGCCCAGAACGTCTCCCCATAGCGATCCGCGTGGGTGTCGACCATGCGCCGGAGCAGCTCTTCATCCGACGATCCCGCGAGCGATTGGTGGGTGGGCATGACGTGGCCTCGAAGTTACCACGGAGCGGCATCGCGCGGTTGGTTGGTGGGGCGCGCCGGCTGGGGCATAGTGAAAGGACGCCCATGGCACACCTGCGTGTCACCAGAGCCACGACCACCACGCGCCGGGCGCGCACGCGTCTGGCGAGAGTCAGGGCCGGGCTCGCGGCCGCGATGACGAAGGCCCGGAAGCTGTGGCGCCTGGCCCGGCGCGCCCTGCTAGCGTTCCTCGCGGCGCCGCTGGCGATCCGGCTCCTCGTGGGCGCCAGCGTCATCCTGACGGTCTGGTGGATCGTCAACTGGACCTATCAGGCCGTGCGCAAGCCGACCGAGCTGTTCTTCCCGATGAGCGGCGCGCTCTCGAAGACGCCGCCCGAGACGTGGCGCGAGTACGAGTCGATCTTCCGCGCGCACGCCACGGCCGTGATGACGCCCGAGCTGCTGGCGGCGATCGCGCAGGTCGAAGGGTCGGGCAACCCGGTGGCCCGGACGTACTGGCGCTGGCGCCTGTCGTGGAATCCCTTCGAGCTCTATCGGCCCGCGTCGAGCGCGGTCGGGATGTACCAGATCACCGACCCGACGTTCCGCGAGGCCCGGCGCTACTGCATCCACGATCACGCGGTGGTGGAAGACGGCCCCTGGCACGACCTGCGATCGTGCTGGTTCAACGTTCTCTACACGCGTGTGGTGCCGAGCCACGCCGTGGAGATGACCGCTGCGCTCCTGGATCGCAGCATTTCGAGCACGCTGGCGCGCCAGCGGGTCGCCGCCGCCACGCTCCAGCAGAAGCAGGACCTCGCCGCGATCATCCACCTGTGCGGGGCGGGCCCCGGCGACGTTTACGCGCGCCGCGCGTTCCGACTGACGCCGGGCCAGAAGTGCGGCGACCACGATGTCGCCGCGTATCTCTCCCGCATCAACGGTTTCAAGCGTCAGTTTGCGCGCCTAACGACCGCGCCATAGAGCTGCTAGGCTGCTCAAAAAGGTCCAGATGCGAGGCGGCGCCCGAAGGCTGCGGGCGAGGCGTACTTCGCCTTTTTCAGCAGCCTGGTCATTCGGTGTTTTTCGCTGGCGGATAGTCGCGTGAGTAGACGGGCGCTGACAGGAACTGCGCGGGGTCGTATTTCCAGAACTGGTTCACGTCGCGGTAGGTGTCGATCACCACGTTCATGAGGCGCCCGTCGCGCCGCTCGACCCGCCGGATGTAGACGTTCACGATCGGGTTGCCGTAGGCGTCGATCTTGATCGGCCCTTGCGGCGTGTCGGGAAGCTGGACGGCGCGCAGCGCCTTCATGAATGCGGCCTTGTCCTCGATCCGGCCCCGCACGGTCTTCATCCCGGCGTCGAGGAACAGCATGCCGAGATAGCCGCCGATGCTGCAGTAGCCCGGGTCCTCCTTGTACTCGCCGCGCATCGCCTGGACCCACTTCCGGTTGGTCGGCGTGTCGAGCGCGGCCGAGTAGGTGCCGGCGGTGATCACGCCGAGCGCCTCGTCGCCCATCGATTTCAGGCTTGACTCCTCGGTGGTCGTGACCATCCCGAGCACCGGCAGCTTCAGGCCGAACTCGTTGTACTGCTTCAGGAAGCGCTGGCCGTTGGTAGGACCGAACCCCGCGTAGATCGCGTCGACGTTGGTCTTGAGCTGGGCGATGTACGGGGCGTAGTCGGGCGTCGTGATCGGCGGCCAGAGCTTCTGCACGATCTTCCCGCCGTTCTCCTCGAACGTGCGGTGGAACCCGCCGGTGTGCTCGTGGCCGTACGCGAAGTCGTCGGCGATCGTGGCGATGCGCTTGTACCCGAGCTTCTTCGCCGCGTACTCGCCGAGCGGGTGCGTGACCTGCGAGCCGCTCATCGTCGCGCGGACGAACCACGGGTTGGCCTTGCGCTGGGTGATGTCGTCGGCGGCGGCGGGGGAGATGATGATCGGCATCTCGGCCTGGCGGATGTACTCGCTGATCGCGTACACCTCGAACGCCGCCACCGGCCCGATCAGTACGTGGACGCGGTTGCGCTCGACCAGCTCCAGCGTCTTGGTGCGCGTCTGCGCCGGCTGGCCCGCGGAGTCGCCGAAGTACACCTCGACCTTTCGGCCGGCGATGGCGCCACCGCGCTCCTTGAGCGCGAACTGGAGCCCGTCCTCCATCTGCCGTCCGCACGACGCGATCGGCCCGGAGCGGATCGTCAGCACGCCGACGCGTACGGGCTCCTGCGCCGACGCGGGCGCAGCGACGAGGGTGGAGAGCACGATCACGAGCGTGAGACGACGCATAGAGGCTCCTTTCGCCGGCCCGAATTGTACTGCACAGTAGGGGACGGCCATGGCCCTTCCCCGACACGTCGTCGTGTGCGGCGCCGGCGTCATCGGCGCCTCGGTCGCCTACTTCCTGACCCGGCGTGGCATCGCCGTCACCGTGGTGGAGCGCTCGGGCGTGGCGGGCGCGGCGTCGGGAAAGTCGGGCGGATTCCTGGCGCTCGACTGGTGCGACGGCTCGCCGCTCGGTCCGCTGGCGCGCGCGAGCTTCACGCTGCACGCCGAGCTGGCTCGCGAGCTCGCGACCGACTACGGCTACCGCCGCGTGGACACCTTCATGCTGGCCGCGCGCGAGCGTGGGACGCCGAGCGGCGGCCATCGCGTCGCCGCGCCGAGCTGGCTCGACGGCGCCGGCGTGGTCACCGCCACGCTTGGATCGACCGACACGACCGCGCAAGTGCAGCCGGCGCGCTTCACCTCGGCGTTGCTCGACGCGGCCCTGGCGCGCGGCGGCGTGCTCCGCATGGGGCTCGTCGAGTCGCTCATCCAGCACGCCGGCGCCGTGCGCGGCGTCGCAGTGGGCGGCGAGAGCATCGAAGCCGACGCCGTGGTCCTGGCGATGGGGCCGTGGACCGGGCGCCTGAGCGGCAAGCTCCCGCTTCCCGCCATCCAGGGGCTGAAGGGCTACAGCGTGACGCTCGTCGGCGCCGACGTGCCCGCGCACGCGCTGTTCGTCGACTATCGGGCCGCCGACGGCCGCGCGTTCGAGCCCGAGATCTTCCCGCGCCCCGACGGCGACGTCTACGTGTGCGGGATGGCCGATCCCGCGCCGTTGCCGGACTCACCCGAGGCGGTGGAGGTGTGCGAGGCCGCCTGCGACACGCTGGCCCGCGCGGCCAGTCGCGTGTCCACCGCGCTGGCGGCCGCGCGGATTGCTCGCCGGCAGGCGTGCTACCGACCCGTCACCGACGATGGCCTGCCGCTGATCGGCCGCGTCCCCGGCGTGGCCGGCGCGTACGTGGCGACGGGCCACGGCCCCTGGGGCATCCTCAACGCGCCCGCCACCGGCCGCGCCCTGGCCGAGCTGATCGCCGACGGCGCCGCGTCGTCGGTCGATCTTCGCCCCTTCGATCCGGCGCGCCTGCCGGCCGCGCGGTGAGAAGAATTGACTCGCCGCGAGCGGACGTGCAAGCTGGAGCGCCATGACGATGGTGCGGGCGTGATCTCCGAGCCGGTGCGCGGCGACGGTCTGTTTCCGCCCGCAGCGTACACGCGCGACGACGAGTCGCCCGACGGCAACTTCTACGACGTCCCGCGCAAGGTCGTCCACATCGACGACGACGCCATCGCCGCGCTCGGCCGCCTCTACGCCGAGGTGCTTCCGGCCGACGGGCGGCTGCTCGACGTGATGAGCAGCTGGCGCAGCCATCTGCCGCCGGGGTTCCGGGTCAAAGAGGTCGTGGGGATCGGGCTCAACGCCGAGGAGATGGCTGACAATCCGCAGCTCGCGCGGTCGGTCGTCCACGATCTGAACAGCGACCCCCGGTTGCCGTTCGGCGACAGGGAGTTCGACGGCGCGATGTGCGCCGTCTCGATCCAGTACGTGCTCCATCCCGTCAGGGTCCTGCGCGAGATGCGCCGGGTGTTGAAGCCGGGCGCCCCGTTCGTGGTGTCCTTCTCGAACCGCTGCTTTCCCACCAAGGCCGTCGCCGTCTGGCTCGACACGATGGACGAGCAGCACCTGCAGCTCGTGCGCGCCTACTTCGAAGGGGCCGGCGGCTGGGTCGACGTGAAGGCCGAGGACCGGTCGTCCGGGCGCGGCGCGGATCCGCTCTACGCGGTGTGGGCGCACGCCCCGTGACGCGATTCGGCCTGTTCTTCCAGGCGTCCGAGGCCCCCGGCCGCTCCCACGCCGAACGGTTCGCCGAGATGCTGGACCTCATCGCGCTCGGCGACGAGCTGGGCTTCGACGTCGCCTGGCTCGCGGAGATCCACTTCGGCGGCGCGTTCTCGCTGCTGTCGAGCCCGCTCATGGCGGTGCCGACGATCGCCCAGCGTACCCGGCGGATCCGCATCGGGACCGCCGTCGTCCTGCTGCCGCTCCACCACCCGCTGAGCTGCGCCGAGCAAGCCGCGACCGCCGATCTGCTCTCCGGCGGGCGCCTCGAGTTCGGCGTCGGCCGGGGCTCGATCCCGAGCCAGTTCCATGGATTTCGCGTGCCGGTGGCGGAGAACCGGGCCCGGTTCGACGAGGCACTCGACATCATTCGTCTGGCGTGGACGCGGGAGCGCTTCAGCTATCGCGGGAAGTTCTACCAGGTGGAGGACCTCGCAGTGGTGCCGAAGCCCGTCCAGCGGCCGCACCCGCCGATCCGCGTCGCGGTCCACACCGCCGAGAGCTTCGCCCACATCGGCGACAAGGGGCTGCCGATCTACTCCGGCACGACGACCACGCCGCTGCCGCAGCTGCGCGAGTGCATGGCGCTCTATCGCGAGCGTCTCGCCGCCGGCGGCCACCCGTGGCAGCGCGACCAGATGGCGCTGATGCTGCCGGTGCACCTCGGCGACAGCGGCGCCGCCGCGCGCGACGCGATGCGCCCGGGCGTCCTCCAGTACTATCAGAACCTCCGGACGATCTTCGCCCAGATCCCCGCGTCGTACGGAGACCACCTGCCGCGTCTGCGGTCGATCGAGGAGACCATCGCCAATCTCCCGTTCGAGAAGTTCTGCCGCGACCAGGCGGTGTTCGGCGACGTCGCGGAGGTCGTCGATCGGCTGCAGGCCGCCCGTGACGAGTTCGGGCTCTCGCAGATCATCTGCTGGTTCGATCAAGGCTCGCGGTTGCCGCGGGCCGAGGTCGAGCGTGCGATGCGGCGATTCGCCGATCAAGTCATGCCGAAGCTCGCATAACGACGTTGGCGGCGACCCGCCGCTGACTAGCCGAGCTTGACGCCGTACTTCTCGAGCGTGTCCTCGCGGAGCTCGAGCCCGAGCCCCGGCGTCTCGGGCACCGTCATGAAGCCGTCGACGATCTTCGGCCGCTCGCGAAACAGCTCGAACCAGAGCGGGTCGCGCGTCGGGTCGGCGAACGACTCGAGGATGAAGCCGGTGGGGCTCGCGGCCACCGCGTGGACGTGGATCTGCGGGTCGTGGTGGGCGGCCAGCGGAATCTGGTAGAGCTCGGTCATGACGGCGGCCTTGCGCCAGGTCGTGAGCCCGCCCGCCCACGTGGAGTCGATGATCAGGTAATCGACAAGGCCTTCGGCCACCATCGTGCGCAGACCGTAGGGCGTGAACTCCGTCTCGCCGGCGGCGATCGGCACGTCGACCTCGTCCTTCAGACGGCGTAGCGCATGGCGCTCGTCGTACCAGGGCATCGGATCCTCCAGCCAGAAGATGCCGTGCGGCTCGCAGAGTTTCGTCGCGCGGACGGCCGTCGGCAGGTCCCAGCCCTGGTTGGCGTCGAGCATGATCGCGACGTCTTTGCCGACGGCCTTGCGGATCACGCCGACGCGCTCGGCGTCGGCCTCCGGCGGCAACCCCGCGACTTTCACCTTCACGGTGCGATAGCCGTGCTCGAGGTACATCGCCGCCTCGCGCCGCAGGTCGTCCGGCCGCTCGCCGTCGCGGTAGTAGAAACCGGTGACATACGCGGGCACGCGCGAGCGCAGCGCGCCGCCGAGGAGCGCGTGCACCGGCCGGCCGGTCGCCTTGCCCGCCAGATCCCAGAGCGCGATGTCGATCGCGCTGATCGCCGTCACGAGCTGCCTCCGCTGCTGCGCCAGCGTGGGGATGCCGCGCACGCTCGTGTAGGTCAGCGCGAAGAGGTCCTGCCAGATCCGCTCGATGCCGGACGGGTCCTGGCCGACGACCAGCGGGGTGACGCGCTCGAGGATCTGACCCACCGTGCGCATGGCCTCGGGCCCGCCCTGGGAGAGGAACGGCCCGTGCGCCTCGCCGATCCCGACGAGGCCGGCGTCGGTCGTGAGCTTCACGACGAGCTCGCTGACCCGACTGATCGTCGAGGTGGACGTGCGGACCGGTTGCGGCAGGGTCGCGGACAGGAAGTACGTGTCGAGCGCCTTGATCTTCATCGGTGCGCCTCCGACGCGATGATACCCTAGCGCCATGACACGGTTCCTCGCCCGTTCCGTGCATCGATCGACCACATCAAAGGCTTCTCGTCGAAGTTGAAGGCCGGGCGATCGGCGTATGCGCCGCCGGCATTGATTGGACCGCGCGGAACGGTCTAGAGTGGGCACATGACGCAACCGCCGCTCACGGTACGCCGGTGGAAGCGAGCGGAGTACGATCGGCTCGTCGAGCTCGGCGCTTTCGACGGCGACCCGCTCGAGCTCATCGCGGGCCAACTGGTCGTCGCCGAGCCGCAGCGCCCCTATCACGCGTCCGCGGTCGGCAGCACGGATTACGCGCTGAGAGCCGTGCTGCCACCGGGCTGGATCGTGAGGACGCAGTCACCGGTGTGGCTCGACGACGAGTCGGAGCCCGAACCCGACCTCGTCGTCGTGCCGGGCCTTCCCGCCGACTACCGCCTCGCGCATCCTGGACGGCCCGTGCTCACCATCGAGGTGGCGGAGTCGAGTCTGGCCTTCGACCGCGACGTCAAAGGTAGCCTCTATGCGCGCGCGGGAATTCAGGACTACTGGATCCTGAATCTCGTCGACCGAGTTCTCGAGGTCTACCGCGATCCCGTGCCCGACGCGGCGGCGCCGTACGCGTGGCGGTACCAGACCGTGACGGTCGCGATCCCGCCTGCCGTCGTCACGCCGCTCGCGTTCTCGGCCATTCGGATCGCCGTCGCCGATCTCCTTCCCTAACGCAGGTGCTGCTCGCACGCCGCGAGACGTGCGGCCAGGAACTTCTGCTCGCTCGCGTTGTCGGCCAGGGTGAGGGCGCGGCGATACTCGGCGGCCGCCTCGGCCCAGCGCTCGAGACGGCGGAGGAAGTCGGCGCGGGCGGCCGGGAGCAGGTGATAGCTCCGCAACGCCGAGGCGTCGACGGCGTCGAGCGCCGCGAGCCCACGCGCCGGCCCGTACCCCAGCCCGATCGCGACCGCGCGGTTCAGCTCGACCACCGGCGACGGCGTCACCGCGATGAGCGCGTCGTAGTGGTCGACGATCCGCGGCCAGTCCGTCTCCTCCCACGAGGCGGCGCGCGCGTGGCAGGCGGCGATGGCGGCCTGCAGCTGATAGGGGCCCGCGCCCGCGAGCGATCCGGCCCGGTCGAGCTCGTCGAGCCCGCGCGCGATGCGCGCCCGGTCCCAGCGCGCGCGCTCCTGATCCGCCAGCAGAATCAGGTTGCCGTCGGCGTCCGCGCGCGCCGCCGCCCGCGACGCTTGCAGCTCCATCAGCGCCAGGAGCCCGAGCACCTCGGGCTCCTCGGGCATCAGCTCGGCGAGGATCCGTCCCAGCCGAAGCGCCTCGTCGCAGAGGTCGTGGCGCACGAGGGCGTCGCCGGTATGCGCCGCGTAGCCCTCGTTGAACACCAGGTAGATGACCGCGAGCACGGCCGGCAGGCGCTCGGCCAGCTCCGCGCCTTCGGGCACTTCGTAAGGCAGCTCGCGGTCTCGGATGGTCCGCTTGGCGCGCACGAGCCGCTGCGCGATCGTGGGCTCGGGCACCAGGAAGGCTCGCGCGATCTCCGCGGTCGACAGACCAGCGACCAGCTTGAGCGTGAGCGCGGCGCGGCTGTCGGGCGGCAGCCCGGGATGGGAGCACGTGAAGATCAACCGCAGTCGGTCGTCGGCGATCGCTTCCGGGTCGCTCACGTCGGGGATCTCGTCGAGCGCACCGAGCCCGGTCTCGTACGCGAGCGCATCGGAGCGCGCCCCGGCCCGACGGTCACGGCGCAGGCGATCGAGGGCACGCCGCCGCGCCGTGGTGAGGAGCCAGGCGCCCGGCCGGTCCGGCGTTCCGTCGGCGGGCCAGCGATGGAGCGCCTGGGCGAACGCTTCCTGGACGACTTCTTCGGCCGTGTCGATGTCGCGCACGATCCGGACCACGGACGCGACGACGCGCGCGTACTCCTGGCGAAACACTTCCGCCACGCGCGCGTGCACGTCGCCGTCCGGCACGCATCGATGTTACCCGATGCGGGGAGCGCTCCTTCGGCCGACCGGTCACATCGGCCAGATCGGCCGTACGTCGATGTAGCCGCCCTCGCGGAGCGGGATCTTCTTCGCCCACTCGACGGCTTCCTCCTTGGTGGCGCACTCGATCAGGTAGAAGCCGCCCAGGGCCTCCTTGGTCTCGGCGAACGGGCCGTCCATGACCTGTCGCTGGCCGGCCTTGATCCGGATCCGGCTGGCTTCGCTGTCGGGCCGGAGCCGCTCGCCGTGGACCATCTTGCCCGACGCCTGGAGCTCCTCGGCGAAGCGCCTGTGGCCCTGCACGACCGCGGCCATTTCGGCCTGTGGCGCCTGGGCTTGGGCCTTCTCGTCACCGCAGATGAGCAGCATGTAACGCATCGGATCCTCCTTGAGGATGTCATTCAACCAGTACGACGACGATGACCCTTCGAAATCGACACGCGGCCTTCTCCGTCACGGCCGTTCGGCGTCCTGCTAGGATACGCGCATGCCCGGCGCCGTCGACCGTGTCCGCGTCACCACCGTCGTCGACAACTACATCGACAACCTGCGCCAGGACACCGCAGTGGCCCGCCGGTACAGCGCGTTCGTGGCCGGCAAGATGCCGGACCTCCGCGCCGAGCACGGCCTGGCGCATCTGGTCGAGATCACCCGCGGCCGGGACCGGTTCACGATGGCCTTCGACTTCGGTCTGACGCCGGACGCGCTGAACCACAACTTCCGCGAGCTGGCCATCGAGCCCTCCGCGATCGACGCGCTCGGCCTCTCCCACGGCCACCGCGATCACTGGGGCGGGCTGACCGGCTTCCTGCACGCCTGGCGGCGGCGTCTTCGCCGCGACCTGCCCTTCTACGGCGGCGTCGATCACTTCGAGCCGCGCTGGCAGCAGCGCGGCGAGCGCCGCGTCTACAGCGGCCGCCTCTCTCGCGACGAGATCGAGCGTTACGACGTGCCGGTCACGCTCGTGGCGAAGCCGACCACGCTCGCCGAGGGCGTGTGGCTCTCCGGCGAGATGCACGGCGCCGAAGACTGGGAGACGATCCCCAGCAACCTGCGCGTCGAGCGCGCCGGCGAGCTGATCCAGGACACGTTCATCGGCGAGCAGACGCTGGTGGCCAACGTGCGCGACCGCGGTCTCGTGGTGATCACGTCGTGCTCGCATCGCGGGATCGTCGGCATCTGCCGGAACGCCGTACGCATCACCGGGGTCTCGCGCGTGCACGCGGTCATGGGGGGCTTTCACCTCAGCGGTCTCGACGAGCCGCGCGTCACACGGGTGGTCGACGCCTTCCGTGAGCTCGACGTCGAGCACATGGTGCCCCAGCACTGCACCGGCATCGAGGCCATCGTCGCCATCGCTCACCGGCTGCCCGGACGCTTCACCGCCAGCTCGGTGGGCACCACCTTCGAGTTCGCGGCGCCCGACGGCGCGGCGCCTTCACCCTGATCCCTCACTGGAGGTACCGACCATGAGCGAGCAACCGCAGCTGTTCAGCGCGAACCTGGCCAAGGACGCGGTGTACACGACCGGCTTGCGCAGCTTCATGGAGTACCGCGACCTCGGCATCGACGCGGCCACGCACGGACAGTTCCGGGCCCACGTGATCAGGATCAAGAAGGGTTCGGGCGCCCACGAGCTGCACACGACCGGCCTGCACCAGCACAAGTGCGACTTCCAGATGTTCTACGTGCTCAACGGCTGGATCAAGTTCGTCTACGAGGCGCATGGCGAGCACACGTTTCAGAAGGGCGACTGCATCCTGCAGCCGCCCGGTATCGTCCACAACGAGCTCGACTGCTCGGACGACGTCGAGGTTCTCGAGATCTACTCGCCGGCGGTCCACGAGACGGTCGTGGTGGGCCGGATGCCGGAGGCCGCGGCGGCGCGCTGAGCGCCGCGCGACCGGCGGGAGGTCATCGACGATGCCGAAGATGTTTCGGGTCTACAGCGGTACGGATGGAAAGTCGCACGTCGCCGAGGTGCCCTTCGACCTGAAGCCCTTCAAGGACGTCGAGGGCGCCTACGGTCAGGGCACCCCGATGCAGGGCGCGTCGAGCATCGCGTTTCGCGTCTCACCGCCGGGCTACGTGCTCAGCTGGCACTGCGCGCCCCGTCGCCAGTACTCGATCTCGCTGTCGGGCAGCGCCGAGATCGAGGTGGGCGACGGCACCGTGGCGCGGGTCGGGCCCGGCGACGTGATCCTGGCCGAGGATCTCACGGGCCAGGGGCACGTCACGCGCGTGGTCGGAGATCAGCCCCGCTTCTACGCGATCATCCCGCTAGCATAGGCGGCTCAAAAAGGTCCAGATGCGAGGCGCCGTCCGAAGGCTGCACGCGAGCCGTACTTCGAGTACGGTGAGCGCGCAGCCGAGGGCGGCAACGAAGCAGATGGGCCTTTTTCAGCCGCCGCCGCCACGGCGCGTGAGGCGCTGGCGCTCGGCGGGGGTCCAGGGGGTCGACCCATCCTGCGCGGCGCGCGCCGCGACGGTGCCGATGGCGTACACGTGGACCGCGCACTCCAGTACTCGGCGAAGTAGTGGGCCTCAGCGCGTGCCGACGATCCTGGCGGCGTCACCGGTGAGCCGCACGATGTGCAGCCCCGTGTTGGCCCGATCGGCCAGGTAGACGAGCCCGCGCTCGTCCGCCTCGACGTTGTTGGTCTGGATCGCGACCTTGCAGCTGCGCGTCCCGTTCTGCACGCAGCGCTCCGCCGTCCGCTCCGTCGTCGCCGGGATGTAGAACCCGGCCTCGCGCGGGGCGTAGGGGTCGCGGACGTCGACGGCGCGCACGCCGGCGTTGAAGTAGGCGACGAACACCATCTTCTTGTAGAAGATCGGCGCGAACGTCTCGCTGCTCGAGTGCGGACCAAACCGCCCGCCGCGCCGGCAGAACGCGCCCTTCGCCTCCGGCACCTGGAACGTCGAGACCGAGAACGGCCGCGTCTCGGCGGTGATGTCGACCACGAAGCTCGCGTGCCGGGACTCGCGGCACTCGTTGGCGATGGCCTCGGAGACGAGGAAGACGAAGTCGCGCACCCGGTCCTTGGTGTTGGGCGCCCAGTCGCCGATCGTCATGCCCAGTATGGGGAACGACGTGTGGCCGCCCCAGTTGGGCGACATGTAGAGCCGGCTGATCTCGGGAAAGTTCAGGTTCGCCGCCGTCGGCTCCTTGGGGCCGGTGAGCAGCTTCTGCCGGTCGACGATCTGCAGCGCGCCCTCGCCGCTGGTCCCGTACGCGAAGTACACGCGGTTGCCGACGACGATCGGCCCGTGGACGCCGTGGGCGACCGTGATGGGCCCGGTCGAGCCGGGCTGCTGGCCGGCCAGCCCGAAGTCGCGGACGAACACGGGCTTCGCCGGGTCGCTGAGGTCGTAGACCTTCGTCATGCGCCAGGTGCGCCAGCCCGAGGGCCCGAGCTGCAGCGGGTCCACCTTGACGAGATCGCCCGAGACCAGGTAGGCGATGCCGGTGTCGCATTCCCACCAGTTCTTGTGCGTGGAGGTGAGGCCGGAGACCACCGTGCTCGTCTTCTGCGGCTTCGCCGGATCGGTGACGTTCCACACCTCGTGACCGGAGTTGGGGACCGAGTTGCCGATCGTGCGCAGCAGATACGTCTTGCCCTGCCGGTCGCATACGCGGGCCATCTGCGCGCCGCCCTGCTCACCGCTGCCCGGCGCGCCGGCAATGTGGACGAGGTAGCGGGGCTTCGCGGGGTCGGTGACGTCGACGATCGACGTGCCGTTGTCCTCCTCGACGCCGGTGAGCGGGTTGCGCGCGCGCCCGCCGTGATGGCCGACGTACGCGATCACGCGCCCGCTCTGCTGGTGGATCGTCGGCTGGTAGGCCGAGCGGCCCTGCAGATCGTCGTGACCGACCAGCTCCATGTCGTGAGCCTCGGCGCCGTGGCCGCGCGCTGGCGGCTGCGTGGCCGCGGGCGCGGCCGCGAGGAGCACCAGGGTGAAGCCGAGGAGGATCGGCCGGAGCGACCGAGAAGGGGACCGCATGCGTGGCTCCTTTCCCAGGGTCAACTTCTCCAGGGCTCGACGAGGATCTTCGCGTGACGCTCCGGCGAGGCCAGCGCCTCGAACGCGCCCGCGACGCCCGCGAGGTCCACCTTGCCGGTGACGAGCGGCGCTGCCGCGATGGCGCCCGCGGCGATGTGGCCGAGGGTCGCCGCGAACTCGTCGCCCGTGTAGCCGAGGACGAACTGGAGGCTCAGCTCCTTCATGATCCCCAGCATCGGGGAGATCGCGTCCTGCTCCATGCACACGCCGACAACCACGATGCGCGTGCCGCGCGGTGCGGCGCCCATGATCCGGTCGAGCACGCCCGGCACGCCCACGCACTCGAACACGACGGCGGGACGTAGCGGCGGCCCGGGCATCCAGGCCGGGAGCTTCGGCGCGCGGCTGGCATCGCGCCAGACGGCGACCTCGCGCCAGCTCTGCCACGGCGTGGTCCCCGCCGGATCCACGACGACGTCGGCGCCGAGCGCCGCCGCCAGCTCGCGCCGGCGCGGTGAGAAGTCGGCAGCGACGATGGGCCGGGCGCCCTTCAGGCGCAGCGCCGCGATCACCGCGAGCCCGACCGGGCCGCAGCCGATCACCAGCGGCGCGTCGTCGGGACCGAGGCTCGCTTTCTCGACCGCGTGCACGCCCACCGCCATCGGCTCGGTGAGCGCGGCCTGCTCGGTGGCGAGCGCGTCCGGCACCGGTAGCAGCAGCGCCTCGGTGAGCCGCATGTACTCGGCGTAGCCGCCGGGCGTGTCGTTCGAGTAGCCGACGGTCCACACCCCGTCGGGGCGAACGAGCCCCGGCCGCGAGCAGACGCGCGTCCCCCGGGGAAGGTGGCGGCGGGTCTCGGGGCCGTGCTCGACGATCGCGGCGCAGAACTCGTGGCCCATCACGACGTCGCGGCTCAGGTCCATCACGAACCGACTGCCGGCGCGGCGCCCGGCCTCGACGAAGTTCTCGGCATGCTTGAGCGCGTGCAGGTCCGAGCCGCAGATCCCGCAGGCGAGTGTCTTCACGAGCACCTCGCCCGGGCCGGGTGTTGGCAGGGGTAGGTCCGCGACGACGAGGTGCTGCTTCCGCATGACGACGGCGCGCATCACGGCTCGCAAACCCTCCTGGGCGCATGTAGGCTAGCCCACTGTTGCGGTGACGGCAATGCACAGCCTCGCCTGACCTGACCGGGTAAGAGCAGCACAAGCCGACGCGGTCGTACGCGCGTCGCGCCCGATGCGCGGGAGGCTTTGCATGACCTATCCGGCGCGACCTACACGCTCTCGGCCTGTCGTACGCTCGTCGGGATCGGGAGGCGGAGACGAGGCCGCACCGGCTGGCCGGCGCGCCGTTGTCGGCCGTGGCCGGCGAGCTCGCACCGACCGGACGGCTCAAGCGGACCGGTTGAGGCGCGATCCGATCACGAGCGCCGTCAGCGGCGCCGCCACGAAGCCGCCGAAGAGCCACGCGCCCGCGAGCGCAGCCGCCGGCTTCGAGGCGCCGCCGCCGAGCCCGGCGGCGTTGGCGATGACGCCGGACAGCGCGGCGCCGAGCGAGACCGCGAAGAGCTGCGTGCTCGGGATCATCGACGCCGTGACCGCCCCCTCGTCCGGCCGTCCGGACGAGAGGATGGCGGCGCCGACGTGCGCCCAGGCCGTGCCGATCCCACCGCCGATCAGGATCAGCGACGCCGCGATCGCGCCCATCGGCCCCGAGCTGATCGTGAGGACGAGGCCGACGAATCCCACGGCGGTCAGGAGTGGGCCGAGGACCACCGCCCAGCGCACGCGGGCCGGGGGGACGAACGCGCTCAGCAGCGTGCCCGTCGTCCACGCGAGCGACTGGAGCGCGTAGAGATAGCCGGACTCGGCCGGCGTCACGCCGTGGAGCACCTGTACCAGCAGGGGCAGGTAGATGCCGCCGGGCGTCGTCGACATGCCGAGCAGGAAGATCATCCAGAAGCCCTTCCCGATCCGGTTCGCGGGCGAGAGCATGCCCGTCGGAAACAGCCGCGTCCGCGCCCGGTTGTCCAGCCGCAGCATGAGCGCGACGAGCGCGATCGCGGCGCCGAAGAGCGCGACGCGCGCGGGCGCGCCGCCGGTGTTGGCGATCGAGCCGACGCAGAGCACGCTCGCGCACACGAGCCCCAGGCGTCCGAACGGGACGCGTGCCGCGCCGGCGCCGCCTGGGCCGGTCTCGGGCAGGATGCGCCAGGTGAGCGCGCCGGCCAGCACGGCGATCGGGGCCACGACCCAGAACGCCGTGCGCCAGAGGCCGAGCCCGGCGAGCACGCCTCCGACGGCCGGCCCGCTGAGCGCGGGAATCGCCCAGGTGCAGGAGATCGTCGTGAGCATGCCCGGCCACAACGCTTCCGGGAACACCTCGCGCACCATGCTGTGCGCGCCGGCGATGAGCATCCCGCCGCCGAGTCCCTGAAGCCCGCGGCCGGCGACGAGCACCGGCATGCTCGGCGCGCTCGCGCAGACGGCCGCGCCCACGACGAACACGCCGGCGGCCAGGACGAACGTGCGGCGCATTCCGGCGTTACCGACGGCGACCGAGCTGCCGGCGCTTCCGAGGATCGAGGCGACCGCGTAGGCGGTCGAGGCCCACGCGTAGATCGCGAGCCCACCGATCTCGGCGATGGCCGACGGCAGGACCGTGGCCGTGATGAACGCGCTATACGCAGGCGCCAGGATGCACAGCACCACGACGATCGCGGACAGCGCGTACGGAGGCTCGAGCAGCTCGGTCCAGGAGCGCCCGCGTTTGGCGAGGTGTCCTTGGGGGGCCACGGGGCCCCCATGGTATCAGTGCGTGGAGCGGTCGTGCGTCGAGGACAGCGTCCGTTGTCCGGCCTGGAGCGCCGCGGTGATCTGCCCCTTCGTCCGATCCAGCACCTTCTCCGTCTGCTTCTCGACCGTCTGGAGCGTATCGACCGCTCCGGCACGGACCCCGTGCGTCTTGCTCTGGGCGAACTCGAGGATCTCATCGCGCCAGAACCAGACCGCGAGCCCTCCTGCTACTGCGCCCAGGATGAATTGAACCATCACGGGTCTCCTTTCGAGATGTTCGTCCTCAGTGGATCGAGCAAGAGAAGTGCCACGACGACGATCCAGCGCTCGAGGCTCTAGTCGTGTGCATTGAGGAGTCGGGTGCGGCGTGCAAGGCATCGGCGGCGAGTTTTTACCTGGTAGGACTTACCTGGCGGGCAGGAGCGCCTTGAAGAAGGCGTTCTCGCGCCTTCGTCGCAACCTGCGTCTCAGGCCCATGGGAAAATCGCGATCCGAGTAATCCTTCCCGGTAAGAGTTACGCGGCGCGGCAAGCGTGCGCCGGGCGTTCCAGCGAGCACGACGGAACAATCCTCGCTGTTACCTGGGTTCCGTGACCGCCTCTCACGACGTGGGCTCCGGCACGGCGCTTGCCACGAGGGAGTGTGGGGTTGGGGCCACGAGGACGCTGAGGTCGAGATTTTCACTGCGAGGAGAAATTCATGGGCAGGGGCGACAGCGAGCGCATGGGTGGTCCGCATCCGGATCCGGACGGCGTCGAGACGGGGCCATGGGACGAGCCGGCCCGTCGGAACGTCGATGGCGAGGTCATGGGGCGGGTGCTCGACGGGGTCGATGAGGAGCCGACGCAGGAGGAGTTCGAGCGCTGCTGACGATCCGATGAGCAGCGCGAAAACAAGCGCCCGGTGTGTCGCGACCTCGGGCGCATGACCATAGGAGCTGGAGATCGCGCCGGTATCTGCGGTCTCCAGCTCCGCGCTCTCACATCCAAGAGGAGGTCAGCGCCGCCGACCGCGGTGCCCGTCTAGAGGGCGAGCAGCGATTCGAGGTTCTGCCAGAGGATCTTGTTCTTCTCGTCCTGGGTGAGACTCGCGAGTCCCTGCACCCACGCGACCGGCGAGGGCTGCCAGGCGACGAATGGCCAATCGCTGCCGAGCACGACGCGCTCGGCGCCGACGTGATCGATCAGGTACCGCAGCCCCGGTTCGCTGTCGGTGACGCAGTCGTAGTAGAGACGCCGCTGGTACGCGCTGGGAGGCTTGTGGATCCGCTCGCGTGCCTCGGCGCGCACCTGCCAGCCCCGGTCGAGGCGTCCCATCCCGAAACAGGCCGGCCCGCCACCGTGGGCGATGCACACCTTGAGGCTGGGATAGGCGTCGAGGACGCCGCCGAACACGAGCGTGGCGACGATCAGCAGGTCCTCCACGATGACGCCGATGGAGTTCGGAATCCCGTAGCGATCGCGGCTCGTGGACAACAAATTATGCTGCGGCTGCGGATGGAAGAACAGCACGGCGCCCATGCTCTCGGCGGCCTTGAAGAGCGGCAGGAACCGCGGCTCGTCCCACGTGCTGTCGTTCACGACCGTGTCGAGCTCGGCGCCCTTGAGACCGAGCACGGTCACGGCGCGCTCGAGCTCGTCGACCGCGGCGCCGACGTCCTGGAGCGGGAGCGTCGCCAGCCCCGCGAAGCGCCGCGGCCACTGGCGCGTCATGCCGGCGATCTCGTCGTTGACCTCGCGCGCCAGCTGCCGCCCCCGCGATGCGTCCAGCTGATAGCCGAACAACGGCGTGTGGATCGACACGACCTGCACGTCGATGCCCTGCACGTCCATGTCCGTGAGCCGCTCCTCCGGCGTGAAGCGCACCTTGGGCGTCGGCACGCGGCTGCGGCGGCCGTGGCTGACCGTGGTGCCCAGCTCCTCGCCCCGCTCGTACGTCGTCCCGTACCAGTCGCGACCGGCGTCGACAGCTCGCCACAGACTCTGCGGCATCAGATGGGCGTGGATGTCGATGCTACGCATCGGGTGCGGTCCCTTTTTGCCTTGACACCTTCCTGACCTCGCTGTTAGACGTGGGCCACTTGCTGCCCGGCCGCTGTAGATCATATCCGCGCTTCGGCCCCCAGAGGAGGCCCTCATGACGACGCTCGCAAAGAAGCTCGGCGTCCTGTTCGCGCTGCTCACCATCGCCGCCGCGCCCCTGCTCGAGCCCGCGGCCGGGGCGGGCAAACTGAGCCTCTGGCGCCTCAAGACTTACATCCCGCCGGCCGACAAGATCCTCGACCTGAACGCCCAGGAGTGCGCGAAGAAGGCCGCCATCGAGCTCGCGATCCAGACGTACACCTTCGACGACATGTGGACGAAGTTCACCGCGGCCATCGAGTCGAAGACCCTGCCGGACATCGCGGAGCTCGACGCCGTCGGGCCGGCGCGGCTGGCTAATCTCGGACGGCTCTCCGACGTGTCGGACGTGGTGACGGCGGCCACCAGGGAGCTCGGGCCGATCCTGCCGAACGCCGACGGCGCGGTGAAGTTCGGCGGCAAGTACTACGCGGTGCCTCACTACGCGATCCCGCTCGTGCTGTTCTACCGGTCGGACATCCTCACCAAGGTCGGTGCCGAGCCGCCGGACACCTGGGAGGACATCCAGAAGGTCTCCGAGAAGGTGAAGAAGGCCGGCGTGCAGGACTTCCCCAACGGCTTTCCGTGGAACCGCACCGGCGACGGCTACGACCCGGCGATGAGCCTCTTGTGGAGCTACGGCGCCGCCTGGGTCGACAGGAGCGGGAAGTTCACGGGCATCCCGAAGGCGCAGGGGCTCGAGGCGCTCAAGGTCGTCACGCGCGCGTACGTCGCCGACAAGACCGCCGCCTTCGACTATCTCTCGTGGTCGGGCGCCACCAACAACGAAGCGTTCATGGCCGGCAAGATCACGTTCACGCCGAACGGGCCGAGCATCCTGTTCCAGGAGGAATCGACCCAGCACCCGCTCCTGAAGGACACCGCCATCAAGGTGATGCCGAAGGGACCGGCCGGCCGCAATCTGGCGCTGACCTTCGTGATGAACTGGGCGGTGCCGACCGACGGCAAGCAGCAGAAGGAGGCCAAGGCGCTGATCGGGTGCGTGATGGCCCGCGAGAACTTCGTGAAGTACATGACGGGCTCGTTCCGCCAGATGGTGCCGCTCTTCGCCAAGCCGCTCGATGACGCGTACTGGAACACGCCTTCCGGCAAGATCATCGTCGACACCGTGAAGCAGGGCCATCCGGTCGGCTGGCCGGGCCCGACCACGCCGGCGGCCGCGGAGGTCGTCTCGGGCAACGTGCTCACCGACATGATCACGCGGGTGATCGTCGACAAGGTGGCGCCGGAGGCGGCGATCGACGAGGCCAACAAGCGCATCAAGGAGATCTACGATCGGCTCCCGGTAAAGTGAATGCGCTGACCGATCGCCACCGGGAACGGCTGCTCGGCTACGCCCTGCTCGCCCCGGTGGCGATCTTCCTCGCCGGCCTCGTCGCGTACCCGTTCCTCTCCGCCATCTATCTGAGCCTCACCGAGAAGATCGTGGGCTACCCGGCGCACTTCGTGGGGCTCAAGAACTACTCGGCGCTCCTCGAGAGCGGCCGGTTCCGCATCGTGGCCTGGAACAGCGCCGCCTTCACGGTGGGCTCGATCGTGGTGAAGCTCGTCGTCGGCATGGCCATGGCGCTGGCGCTGCACCACGTGGTGCGCGGCAACCAGTTCATCCGTGGCATCTTGCTGCTGCCGTGGGTGATCCCCACCGTGGTCATCGCGCTGACCTGGAAGTGGCTGATGGACCTCTTCCGCGGGCTCATCAACGTGGCGCTGATCGACGTCGGCGTGGTGCGGAGCGGCGTGCACTGGCTCGGCGACCCCACGCTGGCGATGGTCTCGGTGATCATGGCCAACGTCTGGCGCGGCTTTCCGTTCTTCGGCGTCTCGTTCCTGGCGGCGATGCAGACGGTGCCCCAGGAGCTGTACGACGCCGCCGCGGTCGACGGCGCCGGCGGCTGGCACAAGTTCTGGCAGATCACGCTGCCCAGCATCAAGGGCGTCGTGGCGGTGGTGACGCTCCTGAGCACGATCGTCACGCTGAACGACTTCAACATCGTCTACATCATGACGCGCGGCGGCCCCGGCGCCGCCACTCACATCTTCGCGACCTACAGCTACGAGCTCGGGATCATGTCGCAGCGCTGGGGGCTGGCCATGGCGGCGTCGCTGGCCTCGCTGCCGCTGGTGGCGCTGCTCATCGTGGCGGTCGTGCGGTACCTGCACCGGGAGGAGGACTGACGATGCGCCCGGCGACGCTCGCGCGCTGGATCGTGCTCGCGGTGATCGTGTTGATCGTGTTCGTGCCGATGTACTGGATCCTGGTGACCTCGTTCAAGACCGGACGGCAGATCCTCCTCTCCCAGCACATTTACGTGCCGTGGCCGTTCACGATCGACAACTACATCTATCTGTTCCAGGAGAGCCGCTTCGCGCTGTGGATCCGCAACAGCGCGATCACCGCCACCGCCAGCACGCTGCTCTCGCTCGTGATCGGCACCGCCGGCGCCTATTCGCTGACGCGGCTGTCCTTCCCCGGGCGCCGGACCTTCGGCGGCGTCGTGCTCATCACCTACCTGGTGCCGCCGGGGCTGATGTTCATCCCGCTCTACCGGACCTTCATCCAGATGGGCTATACGGATTCGCTCGGCACGCTGATCCTGGCCTACCCGACCTTCCTGGTGCCGTTCGTGACGTGGCTGCTCATGGGATTCTTCCGCTCGATCCCGCGCGAGCTGGAGGAGGCGGCGCTGGTGGACGGCGCCACCCGCATACAGGCGATGGTCCGCGTGGTCCTGCCGCTGGCGGCGCCCGGGCTGCTGGCGGCCGGGCTCTTCTGCTTCACGCTCTCGTGGAACGAGTTCCTCTACGCGCTGATCTTCATCGCCGACGACAGCCTGAAGACCTTGCCGGTCGGCCTCTCGGAATTCGTGGTGTCCGACTTCGCGTTCTGGGGCCAGCTGATGGCGGCCGCCGCGCTGGCCTCGTTGCCGGTGATCGTGGTCTACATCTACCTGCACAAGTACATGGTGCAGGGGCTGACGGCCGGCGCGGTGAAAGGGTAGACGGGGAGCGCGGCGACGGCGCGGCCTTGGGCGCCTGACCCTGCGAGAGCCGCACCAGGAATTTCGCGAAGTCGCGCGCCAGATCCGTGCGGAGCGCCCGCCGGTGAAGAACGATCGGCTGGAAGCGTCTGCGATGGCGCGGCGGCGGAGGCGTACACTGGCCCGGTGCCCTGGCGGTCGGCGCTCCTCTCCCTCGGCGTGCTGCTCCTGACGGGCGCGTGCGCCGGCCGGACGCCGGGAACGCCACTGAGCTTCTCCACGGTGGAGCTCGGAGTGTCCAGCGGCATCCGCGAACCGACCCGCGTCGTCGTTCGCACGTCTCGTGAGTGGCTCGTGGTCTGGGCCCGGCACGTCCAACCAGTCGGCGCGGTGGTCCCGCCACCGGTAGATTTCTCGCGCGAGATGGTCGTGGGCGTCTTCTTGGGCGAGCGCGACACCGGCGGCTACCAGATCGAGATCATCGAGGTAGAGCGGACGGCCTCGGTTCTCCGCGTTCTATACGTCACACGAGAGCCCGAGGCCGGCGCGATCCTCACCCAGGCGCTGACCCAACCCTTTCACCTGGTCCGGCTCGCCCGTGACGATGCGTTCGTGAGTTTCGTCCGCGAGAGCGGCGCCCGATGAGGTAGAACAGAGCGCATGAAGATCACCAGGGTCGAGACGATCGTCCTCAACCTGCCGATGCTGATCGACGGCGCGACGCCCATGCTGGGCGGGCGCGCGCGGACCAGCATCGACATGCTGCTCGTTCGCGTCGACACCGACGAGGGCGTCACTGGATGGGGCGAGGCGTTCGGTCATCGCATCTTCCCGGCGACGCGGGCCACCATCGACACGTTGCTCGGGCCGCTGTGCGTCGGCCGAGACCCGAGCCAGATCGCGCAGCTCAGCGACGAGATCCAGCGACAGCTCCACGGGATCGGCCGCAGCGGGCCCGCCATCTACGCGCTGTCCGGTATCGACATCGCGCTCTGGGACATCGCGGGGAAAGTGGCCGGCGCCCCGCTCTATCGTCTGCTGGGCGGCGGCAACCGCGCGGATCTCCCGGCCTACGCGAGCCTGCTCCGCTACGGCACCGCCGCCGCCGTCACGCACTACACGGACCAGGCGCTGGCGCGCGGCTATCGGCTCGTCAAGATCCACGAGATCACGGTGCCGGAGATCAAGGCGGCGCGCGACGTGATGGGCGCCGGCATGCCGCTGATGGTCGACACGAACTGTCCGTGGACGGCGGCGCAGGCGGTCGAGATGGCGCGGCGGCTGGCGCCGCTGGGCCTGCACTGGCTCGAGGAGCCGGTGTGGCCGCCCGAGAATCTCGAGGGGCTCGCGGAAGTGAAGACCCAGGGCGGCATCGCCACCGCGGCGGGCGAGAACTACGGGACGGTCTGGGAGTTCCGCCGCGCCTTCGAGGCCGGCGCGCTCACGTACGCGCAGCCGAGCGTGACCAAGATCGGCGGCGTGACCGAGATGCGGCGGGTCATGACCCTGGCCGACGTGTTCGGCGTCCAGGTCGTGCCGCACTCGGCGTATTTCGGACCCGGGCTGCTCGCCTCGATCCACTGCATCGCGGCGCAGACGACCGAATCGCCGGTCGAGCGGTTCTACTGCGACTTCGCCGACAATCCGCTGGGCGACGCGATCCATCCCAAGAACGGGCGCATCGCGGTGCCGCAGGGCCCGGGCCTCGGGGTCGATCCCGACCCGCGGCTGCTCGAGAAGCTTCGCCGGAGCTGAGCGATGGCCGGTATGTCCGGGAGGGCGCCGGGCCTTCGACGGGGGAAACGACCGATGAAGATCGCGCGGGTAGAGGCGCTGCACTGTGACGCCGGATGGCGGCCGTGGACGTTCGTGCGCATCGAGACCGACGACGGGCTGGTGGGCTGGGGCGAGTGCAGCGACAACCGGAGCCCGCACGGCCTCGCCGGCTGCGTGCGCGATCTCGCCGATCTCCTGGTCGGCCAGGACCCGCGGCCGGTCGAGCGGATCTACTGGGATATGCTGCGCCGCGTCCGCCAGAACAGCGGCGGTGTCTCGCACAAGGCCATGGCGGGCATCGAGCTGGCATTGTGGGACATCAAGGCC
>QHSI01000094.1 GCA_003221515.1 Candidatus Rokuibacteriota bacterium | reverse complement strand
CGACCATCGAGCCGTCGGGCGAGACCTTGATACCCTCGGGCGTCTGACCGACGGTGATCGTGCTCACGACGCGCGGCGGCTTCGCCTTGATGTCGATGAGGCTGACGGTGTCGGCGTCGCCGCCGCCGCGGCCGATGTTGGCGACGGCACCGAACTGGCCGTTAGAAGCGATGTCGATCCCGTAGGGCCGGAGGCCGGCCGAGATGTCCCGCTTGGTGTATTCGACCTTCGTGCCGTCAATCGAGAGCACCGAAATGCGATCGTCGCCGTCGCGTGTGACCAGCGCCAGCTTGCCATCCGGTGAGATCGCCGCGTGGCACGTGCCGGATTTTTCGTCGGCGACGGTCACCTTGCCGGCGGGCGTCACGGTCTTGCCCTGGATCGTGAAGATGGACACCGTGCCCTCGGCGCGGTTCGCCACGAGCGCGAGCGTGCCCTGACGGTTGATCGACACGCCGGCCGGCGCCTTGCCGGTCTCGAGCGTGGCGATGATGCGCGGCGGATTCACCTTGAGATCGACCACCGACATCGTGTTGTTGGGAATCCGCTTCGTCGGATCGGCCGGATCGAGCTTCTCGTTGGCCGTCACCAGCGCGAGCGACTCGTCGGGCGAGACGGCGACGCTGAACGGCGGGCCGACGACGCTGCCCGGCACCTCGAGCTCGGCGACCACCTTCGGCGGCCAACCCTTGAGGTCGATGAGCGTCAGCGTGTCGGCCGGCGGGCTCTTCACCACTGTCGCGGCGCCGTTGACGAGCGTGACCTTGTTGTCGTTGCTCGACAGGAGCAGCTGACCGTGCGCCAGCGGCACGAACGCGAGCGCCCAGAGCAGGCCGACGACGATGGCGAGCCGCAGCGGGTTCATAGCGCCTCCTGGGATTCCTGGAATGCGGCGCCTAGAAGATCAGGTTCGGCCCGTGAACGCAAGGTACACTGCTGCGCATGACCCTCGACCATCCGTGGACCACTGCGCCCGCGCCCGGCGACGTCGTGACCGTCGCGCCCGGCATCGGCTGGCTGCGCATGCCGTTGCCCTTCCAGCTCGACCACATCAACCTGTGGCTCCTCGACGACGGTGCCGGCTGGACCATCGTGGACACGGGCGTCGGCCTCGACGACACGCGCACGGCGTGGGAACAGCTGTTCGCCGCGCACCTGGGCGGCCGCCCGGTGACGCGCGTCATCGTCACGCACTTCCATCCCGATCACATCGGGAACGCGAACTGGTTGGCGACGCGCTGGCAGACCGAAGTCTGGTGCACGCAGGGAGAGTGGCTCTATGCGCAGCTCGCCTGGCGAAGCCGCGGCGGCGCCGACGGCGAGTCGCGCCAGGCCCACTACCGGCGCCACGGCTGCAGCGCCGACGCGCTTGCGCAACTGGCGCGCCGGGGCAATCACTATCCCGGGCTCGTGCCCGAGGTGCCGGCCGCGTTCCACCGCATTCGCGAGGGCGACGTGCTGACGATCGGCGCGCGAACGTTCGAGGTGTTCACGGTGGGCGGCCACGCCCCCGAGCACGCGTGCCTGTGGGACCGTTCCGGCGGCGTCCTGATCTCCGGCGATCAGGTCCTCCCGAAGATCACGACCAACGTCTCCATCTCGCCCGAGCAGCCGACCGCGAATCCGCTCCGGCTCTACCTCGATTCGCTCCGGCGCTTCGAGCCGATGGCGCCGGACACGCTGGTGCTCCCGTCGCACGGCTTGCCGTTCCGGGGGTTGCCCGCGCGCCTCGGCCAGCTGCGCGACCATCACGCGGCACGACTCGGCGAGGCGCTCGACGCGCTGCGAGAGCCGCGGAGCGCGGCAGAACTGGTGCCGGTCCTGTTCCGGCGCGAGCTCGACAGCCACCAGCTCACGTTCGCGCTGGGGGAAGCGCTGTCCCATCTTCGCTACCTGGAGGAGGAAGGGCGCGCGGTGCGCGTCGTCGACGCCGACGGCGTTCACCGGTTCAGCAAGGCCTGAAGCGCGACCGCCTCGTAGAGCACCACCGGATTGCCGGGCGAGCCCGTCGCGCCGATGATCCGGAGCGGCGCCCAGATGAACGCGCCTTCCATGACCTTGTTGGTTCTCCACCGGCGTCCCGTGTCGTGGTCGTAGACCACGATGTCGGTGAAGGTGCCGCCGATGTCGATGCCGAGCGCGTAGTTGGGCACGAGGGCGACCCTATGCGGAGGGCGTACCTACGTCAAGCGCGCGACGCCCGCCATTGACCCGATTCCACCTTGGGCCTAAGGTGGGTGCCTATGCCGCTGTCGATGAAGCTCGAGAACCGGATCGCGCTCGTGACCGGCGGAGGATCGGGCCTCGGCCGCGCGATCTCGTTGCTGTTCGCCGAAGAGGGCGCGCAGGTGGTCGTCAACGACGTGCGCCGCGAGACGGCCGAGCAGACGGTGGCGCAGATGAAGGGGCCGGCGGGTGGCCGCGCGATCCAGGCGGACGTCGCCGACGTCGCCCAGGTGAAGGCCATGTTCGCCACGGTCGAGCGCGAGCTCGGCGGGCTCGACGTGCTCGTCAACAACGCGGGCATCGGCGTGGCGCCCGGCGACGATCGCATCGGGATCGGCCGGAAGGCCGAGACGCGCCTGCTGGAGATCGTCAGCGGACAGGAAGCGCAGACGCATCTCGACGTCACCCAGAACCTCTCCGACGAATCGTGGCGGCGGATGCTCGCGGTGCACCTCGACGGCACGTTCTTCTGCACGCGCGAGGCGCTCAAGCTGATGAGCCGGAAGAATCGCGGCGCGATCATCAATCTCTCGAGCGTCGCCGCGCTGATGGGGCTCGAGGTCGCGCCGCACTACAGCGCGGCGAAGGGCGCGATCCTCGCCTTCACGCGCGCGGTGGCGAGGGACGCCGCCTCGCGCGGGATCCGGGTGAACGCGATCTGTCCCGGCTACATCGACACGCCGATGACCGAGCCGATGTCGCCCCTGATCAAGAAATCGGTGACCGCGCGCACGCCGCTCGGCCGCACCGGCACCCCGAACGAGGTTGCGGCGACCGCGCTCTTCCTCGCCTCGGACGACAGCTCGTTCTACACCGGACAGTGGCTGTCGCCGAACGGGGGCCTCTTCATCGGCTGAGATGCCGGCGCTTCGCGAGCTCTCGATCCGCGGCACGCTGGTCCACATGCTCCAGGACGGGGCGGGCTCGCCGCTCCTGTTCCTGCACGGCGCCGGCGGCGGCGGGCGATGGCTCGACTTCCAGACGCAGCTGGCCAAGGCCTTCAGCGTGTACTCCCCGAGCCATCCCGGCCACGGCGGCTCGCCGGCCGCGGAATGGATCGAGCACGTCTCGGACCTCGCGTTTCACTACCTGGACCTGCTCGACGCGCTCGAGCTCGAGCGCGCGCACCTGGTCGGTGCCTCGTTCGGCGGCTGGATCGCCGCCGAGATCGCCACGATGGCCTCGCATCGCCTGGCGTCGCTGGTGCTGATCGACCCGGTCGGCATCCGTGTCGACGGCTGGATCTATCCGTTCCTGTTCGCGATGGACATTCCCGAGATCGTCACGACGGTCTTCCACAATCCCATGGCCGCGCTCGCCCTGGCGCCGCCCGACCAGTCGGCCGAGACGCTGGCGCTCCAGTACCGCCAGGGCACGGCGATCGCCCGGGTCGCCTGGAACCCGCACCTCTACGATCCGCTCCTGCGCCGCCGGCTCGGACGCATCGCGACGCCGACGCTCGTGTGCTGGGGCGCCCACGACCGGCTGGCGCCGCTGGCGCCGTGCGGCGAGACGTGGGCCAGGGAGATCCCGGGCGCGCGGCTGCGCGTGTTCGCCGATTCCGGCCACGTCCCGCACCTGGAGGAGCCCGACGCGGTGGCGACGGCGGTGAGAGAGTTCTGCCGGCTTCACGGAGGGCTGCGGTGAAGTTCTACTACTTCCACCTGATGCCGTACATCATCGACCACGACGAGCCCTCGTCGTGGGTGACGCTCTCCAACCGCCACTACGATCCCGCCCTCGGGCACACGCTCTACAACCAGTACCTCGATCAGCTGGAAGCGGCCGAGCGCCTCGGCTGGGACGGCCTCTGCGTCAACGAGCACCACCAGAACTGCTACGGCACGATGCCGAGCCCCAACGTGATGGCGGCGATGCTCGTGCGCCGGACGTCTCGGGCGAAGATCGCGATCCTCGGCAACGGGCTGCCGCTGCGCGAGAACCCCCTGCGCATCGCCGAGGAGATCGCGATGCTCGACGTGGCCTCCGGCGGCCGCGTCATCTCGGGCTTCGTGCGCGGCATCAGCGCGGAGTATTTCTCGACTGCCGTCAATCCCACGCACTCGCGCGAGCGCTTCTACGAGGCGGCCGAGCTGATCCTGCGCGCCTGGACGGAGGAAGGCCCGTTTCCGTTCGACGGCCGGTACTATCGCTACCCTTACGTGAACCCATGGCCCCGGCCGCTCCAGAAGCCGCACCCACCGGTGTGGTGCCCGTCGCAGGGCTCGAGCGAGACGGTGGAGTGGGCGGCGAAGCGCCGGTTTCCGTACCTGATGGTCTTCACGCCGATCACGCGCATCGCCCAGATCTACGGCGAGTATCGCGAGGCGTGCGAGCGCCACGGCTACCAGGCCAGCCGCTATCAGCTCACCGTCAACGTGCCGATCGTGGTCGCCGAGAACGACGCCAAGGCGCGCGCGCTGGCCGAGAAGCACGTCATGTGGGTGTTCAACGTCGGCCTGCGCATGCACCCGCCCTTCTGGCGGCCGCCCGGCTACATGACGGAAGCCTCGCTCCGCCGCCTGCTCGCGAACCCGCCGAAGCCGCCCAGCGAGCTCGGCTTCGAGGAGGCGGACCGCGAGGGCTACCTGATCTACGGCAGCCCGGCCACGGTGCGCGACAAGCTGCGGGTCTTCTCCGACGAGCTGAAGGCCGGAATTCTCTGCTCGGGGATGACCGGCCCCAGCCACGAGCAGACGCTCGAGATGATGCAGCTCTTCGCCGAACAGGTGATGCCGCACTTCCGCGAAGACGCACGCGTCGACGAGACCGTCGGCGTCGGCCGGTAGACGCCCATTGAGACCGCTGATCTAGAGCCCCGCCTTCGTGACGTTCTGCGGGAGTCACTCCGTGAGCCCGCGCTGGATTTCGCCGAGCCGCCGACCCGCATCACCGGCGGCTTCGACACCCAGATCTTCGCGTTTCGTCTGGGCGGCGCGGCGCCCGCCTTCGCCGGCCGGCTGATCCTCCGGCTGCTCGATCGCCACCACGATCCGGCGCGGGCCTTGCGCGAGAAGGCCGCGCAGAACGCGCTGGTCGAGCTCGGCTACCCGGCGCCGCGCGTCCTGTTCGCCAGCACCGACGCGGCGCCACTCGGCGGAGCCTTCCTGATCATGGAGCGGCTCTCCGGGAAGCCGCTGCCCGAGGTCCGGATGCTCGGCATGGCGCGGATCGTCGCCGAGCTCCAGGCGAGTCTGCACGAGCTCGACGCCAACGCGTTCTTGCGGGCGCTCGCGCGCGACGGCCTGGCGCCGCAGAGCTTCACCTTCGAGGCCCACCTCGAGCAGCTCGCCAACCGCGTCGGGCGCTTCTCGCTCGACGGGCTCGCGCCTGGAATCGAGTGGCTGGCGCAGCGCCGTCCGGTGCCGGGAGGATCCCACGCCGTCTGCCACGGAGATCTTCACCCCTACAACATCCTGATGGCGGCGGATCGGGTCACGGGGGTGCTCGACTGGCCTCATGCGGTCGTCGCCGATGCCGAGCTCGACGTGGCCTCGACGCTGATCATCTTCAAGCTCGTGCCGATGGAGGTGTCCGATCTCTCGGCGCCGATCCGTTGGCTGGCGAATGCCGCGCGCCCGCTGCTGGTCGCTGCGTATCTGCGCGACTATCGGCGCCGCCGCCAGCTCGACCGTGGGAAGCTCGCGTACTACGAGGCGGCCGCGTGCATGAAGGCGCTCGTCAAGGCCGGGGAGCTCCGCCTGGCCCCCACCGCCGCGGGCTCACCGAACGCCCTCTTCGCGTCGACGTTCACGGAGCGGGCCCTCGGCCACTTCCGCGGGCTGACGGGGATCACGCCGGTCCTTCCGGCCACGACCGCGTCAGTGGCCTAGGTCCTCGTCCCCGCTCAGCGCGCCAGCTGTGGGCGCACCTTGTCGGCCAGCAGATCGATGGTCTCGAGGATCGCCGGGAACGTCGAGTACGAGACCTCCAGCGCGACGTGACCGCAGCCGAGCGCCTCGAAGCCGCGCAGCTCCTCGGCGATCTGTGTCACCGAGCCGCTCACGGTGTGGCGTCCGCGGATCAGGGCCATGTCCACCGCGGGCTTGTGGACGCCGTCGATCAGGACGGGAATGCGAAGAGAGAAGAACGGCGACCCCTCGCGTCCGGCCTCTTTCCAGTAGCGACGGACCGTGTCGGCGCCCTGGCGGAACGCCTCGTGGTTCGTCGCGCTCGCGTGCCAGCCGTCGCCGAGGCGCGCGACCCGGCGGAGCGCGCCGTCGCTGCTGCCGCCGACGTAGAGCGGCGGGCGCGGCTTCTGCAGCGGCATCGGTGAGAAGACCACGTCCTGCACGCGGTGGCGCTTCGTCTGGATCTTCGGATGCCCCTGCGTCCACAGCGTCCGCAACAGCTCGAGCGCCTCGTCGCTCCGGCTCGCGCGCTCCTTGAACGGCACGCCGAGCGCGTCGAACTCGCCCTCGAGCCAGCCGATGGCCGCCCCCACGATCAGCCGGCCGCCCGAGAGGACGTCGACGCTGGCCAGCAGCTTCGCCACGGGGATCGGCGAGCGATAGGGCAAGATCACCACACTGGTGCCCAGAGCGACACGGCTCGTCACGCCGGCGAGCCACGGCAGCATCGCGAGCGGATCGAGCATGTGCTCGCGATAGATGACGTTGGCCTGTTCCGGCACGATCACGTGATCGGTGACCCATATCGAGTCGAGCCCGCAATCTTCGGCGCGGCGGACGACCTCGAGCATCCGTCCGACCTCGATCGGGCGGCCGTAGTGCGGCAAGCAGATCCCGAGCTTCATGTCAGTCCTCCTGTTGGGGCGCGTGACGCTCGATGTCCGTGACGGCGGGCAGGGTATACTCGTTCGCGCCTCACGGCAACATTCCACCCCTTCGGAGGAGACGATGGCGAGCGACGTGTCGCGACGAGATTTTCTCCTGATGTGCGCGGTGGCCTCGGGCGCGCCCCTGGCGGGCCTCGATCCCGGGCCGGCCGTCGCCGCCGACGCTCCCAAGAAGGGCGGCACCCTCCGGGTCGCCTTCTACATCGAGGCGGCGACGATGGATCCGCATCTGTCCGGCAGCAAGATCGACCGGCAGGTCTACCACAACATCTACGAGCCCCTCGTCACGCTCGACGTCCGGCTCGGGATCAAGCCCGGGCTGGCCGAGTCGTGGCAGCAGCCCGATCCGAAGACGCTGATCCTCAAGCTTCGCCGCGGCGTGAAATTCCACGACGGCACGGAGTTCAACGCCGAGGCCGCGCGGTTCAACTTCAACCGGATGAAGACCGAGCCCAAATCGGTTCGCAAGGGCGAGGTCGCCAGCATCGACTCGGTCGACGTGGTCGACGCCTACTCGATCAAGCTGAACCTCAAGCGCCCCGACGCGGCACTGCTGGCCACGCTGACCGATCGCGCCGGCATGATGGTCTCGCCCAAGGTCGCCCAGGAGCGCGGCGCCGAGCTCGAGCGCAATGCCAAGGGGGCGGGCACCGGCCCGTTCGAGTTCGTCGAGTGGGTGAAGGACGACCACATCCTGATCAAGCGCAACGAGAGCTACTGGAACAGGCAGGGCGGTCCGTACCTGGATCGCGTGCGCTACCGCCCGATCCCGGACGACACGGTGAAGCTGCAGAGTCTCCAGACCGGCGAGATCGACGTGATGGACTACGTGCAGCCGCGCGACGTGGCGGCGGTCAAGGCCGACCGGAACGTCGTGGTCGTCGACGTGCCGTCGCTGGCCGATTTTGCCTACCAGCTGAACCACGCCCGGCCGCCGTTCAACACCAAGGCGCTGCGGCAGGCGGTGGCGTACGCGCTCGATCTCGAGCAGATCGTGAAGGGCGTATGGCTCAACGTGGGCGTCCCGGCCAACGGCCCGATCCCGCCGACGAGCTGGGCCTACGACCGCTCGATCCCGCCGATCCGACGCGACCTGGCGAAGTCGAAGGCCAGGCTGGCCGAGGGCGGGCAGCCGAACGGCTTCGCCTTCACGATGACGACCAACAACATCCCGATCAACGTCCAGGAAGCCGAGGTGATCCAGGCCCAGCTGCGCGAGGCCGGCATCACGATGAAGATCAAGCTGGTCGACTCGGCCACGTTGATCTCCGACGGCAACAACAAGAACTTCGAGATGATCAGCTACCAGTGGAGCGGCCGGCCGGACCCGGACGGCAACACCTACCAGTTCTACAAGACCACGCAGGGCACGTCGCTCAACTGGTCCGGTATCTCCAATCCGCAGATCGACGCGCTGCTCGACCGCACGCGCGAGGTAGCCAACCAGGCCGAGCGCAAGAAGCTCTTCAGCGACTTGACCAAGATCCTCCAGGACGAGCTGCCGATGGTGTTCATCGTCCATCCCATCGAGCCCAAGGCCTTCAGCCCGAAGGTCCGCGGCTACGAGCCGATCCCCGACGGGATGATGCGGTTCAAGGACGTGTGGCTGCAGTGAGGCGCGGCTGACCGACTCGCGCGCGTGATGGGCCGTTTGGTCTTGCGCCGGCTCGGCGCCACCGTTCCGGTGCTGCTCCTCGTCACGGCCGGGGTGTTCGCGCTGCTCCATCTCACGCCCGGCGATCCGATCGACGTGATGATGGCCGAGTCCGTGGACGCCGAGGTGAAGGAGAACCTCCGGCGTGAGCTCGGGCTCGACCGGCCCCTCTACGTGCAGTACGCGGCCTGGATGGGTCGGCTGCTGCGGGGCGACCTCGGGCGCTCGATCCGCAACGGCGAGCCCGTCGTCGAGAGCGTGAGCCGGCGCCTGCGGCCGAGCCTCGAGCTGGCGCTCCTCGCGATGACCGTCTCGCTGGTGATCGCCTTTCCCGTCGGGATCGTCTGCGCGGTACGCCGCAACACGCCGATCGACCGCGCCGGCGCGACGTTCGCGGTCTTCGGCATCTGCATGCCGAACTTTCTCCTGGCGCTGCTGCTGATCTTCTTCTTCGGCGTGACGCTGCGGTGGCTGCCGATCTCCGGCTACACCGATCCGCTGGAGGAAGGGTGGAACGGCCTGCGCTCGCTGGTGCTGCCGGCCGTCACGCTCGGGCTGGCCCTCGCCGCGGTGGTGACGCGGACGCTGCGCTCGAGCGTGCTGGAGGCGCTGGCCGAGGACTACGTGCGCACGGCGCGCGCCAAGGGGCTCTCGGAGTGGCGGGTCATCCAGGCCCACGTCCTGAAAAACGCGCTGATCCCCGTGGTCACCGTGCTCGGGCTCCAGCTCGGGACGCTGATCGGCGGCGCCGTGATCACCGAATACGTCTTCGCCCTGCCCGGCGTCGGGCGCCTGGTGGTCGACGCGGTCTTCGCGCGCGACTACCCGCTGGTGCAGGGCGTCGTGCTGCTGATCGCCGTCGGGTTCATCCTGAGCAACCTGATCGTCGACGTGCTCTATGGCTGGATCGATCCCCGGATCCGATCTCGCTGAGCGGGCCGCGGCGCGGCCGGCCGCGACGGTCGCGCCACCGCGAGATCGGCGGTGGGACATGCTGCGCCGCGCCGCCCGCGCCCGGCTGGCGCCGTTCGGCGCCGGGGTCGTGCTGCTGGCGGTGCTGGTGGCGCTGACCGCTCCGCTGCTGGCGCCCTACGATCCGCTCGCGCAGAACCTCGGCAACACGCTGGCGCGACCGGGGCGCGCCCATCTGCTGGGCACCGACAACGTGGGGCGCGACGTGCTCTCGCGCGTGATCTGGGGCACGCGCGTCTCGCTGGTGGCCGGGCTCGTCGCGGTCGCGATCGCGGTGGTCGCCGGCAGCCTGCTCGGGGTCGTGGCCGGCTACTGCGGCGGGCGCGTCGACGGGCTCGTGATGCGCCTGATGGACGCGGTGCTCTCGTTCCCTCCGCTGGTGCTCGCGCTGGCGCTCGGCGCGGTGCTCGGCGCCGGGCTCACCGGGGTGCTGGTGGCGCTGGGCGTGGTCTACACGCCGACGTTCGCGCGGCTCATGCGGGGCCAGGTGCTCACGATCAACGCGCGCGACTACGTCGAGGCGGCGCGTGCGCTAGGGGCGCCGGGCTGGCGCGTCGCCTGGCGCCACGTGGTACCCAACGCCGCCAACCCGATCATCGTGCAGGCGTCGCTGAGCGTCGCGTTCGCCATCCTCGCCGAGGCCTCGCTGTCCTTCCTCGGCCTCGGCATCCAGCCGCCCCAGGCGTCCTGGGGCAGCATGATCAACGCGGGCCGCGGCTACCTGCAGCAGGCGCCCTGGATCGTCTTCGGGCCGGGCGCCGCCCTGTTCGTGACCGTGGTGGGATTGAACTTCGTCGGCGATGCCGTGCGCGACGCGCTCGATCCGCGAACGCGCGCGTGATCCCGCGCTACCGTACCTGCGAGAGCACGGACGGCGCCACCGTCGGCGCCTCGGGGCGGATCGAATCCGCCCGTGCGTGCTTCTCCACGCAGCGCCACGTCATCCGGGTCTTCGCGTAGCCGACGCGCGGCAGGACTTCCTGCGCGCTCAGGCTGATGCCCCAGAGGATCGTGCCGAGCGCGATGATGTGCGCGAACCCCATCCGGCTTCGCCAGGACGCGCGCGCGCCCCACAGGCCCGCCACCAGCACGGTCGTGACCGCGACCATGTAGAGGATCAGCGGCTTCTCGCACGCATGCGCGTACGGCCACTGGGTCAGCGCGACGCCGAGAAGAACGCCGAGCATCACGCGCGCCCAGACGCCAGCCGGGCGCAGCGGCGGTCGCGACCTCACGTGAGAGAACGGCCGCACGCCCGAGGCGTGCTCACGCTCCGCGACGTAGGTACGGTCGAAGGGTCTCAGCTTTCTCAGGAGCTGGTCTACGACAACGGCTTCCTGGCGGTCGTCCTTCCCTGTTCTGGCCAACTCGGCACCTCCGACCGCGAACGTTGCGGTCCGATACCTGGCCGCCCGTCGCGGGCGTCAAGCCGTCAGAGACGCAAAGCGGTTGCCAATCGAGATGTACGAGTTCTCGCGGCTTTCACCGAGGCCGACAGCGCGCCCGGGCTGCCACAGTGGCACGTCCACGTCTTGGATGTGACGCTTGGGGAACGAGCGGGGGCGCCCGCTCAGCGGGCGAGCAGACCGAAGAGCCGCGCGGGCGTGATCGGAACTTCGCGAACGACGACGCCGAGGTCGGCGACCGCGTCCTCCACGGCGTTGGCGATCGCCGCGGCGCCGGGGATGGCGCCGCTCTCGCCGACACCTTTGATTCCGAGCGGGTTGATCGTGGACGGATGCTCGTCGAGCGCGACCGGCAGCGGTGGGAGCTGGTCGGCCTTCGGGATCGCGTAGTCCATCAAGCTGCCCGTCAGCAGCTGACCCGACGCGTCGTAGACGATTTCTTCCATGAGTCCCGCGCCGATGCCCTGAACGGCGCCGCCCTGCAGCTGGCCCTCGACGATCGTCGGATTGATCGCGCGCCCCGGATCGTGAACGATCGAGTAGGCGAGCAGCCGGACCTCGCACGTCTCGACGTCGACCTGGACGGCGGCGGCGTGCGTGCCGAACGCCCACGTGACGGTATCGGGATAGAAGTACGTGCACGCGTTGAGCCCGGGCTCGCCCGTCGCCTTCAGCGCCTTCGACTTCACGGCGGCGTGCGCGACACGGCCGAGGCTCACCGCGCGGTCCGGCATCCCGACGACGTGCACGCGGCTCTGCTCGATCCGCACGTCCTCGGGCGCGCACTCGAGCATCTCGGCGGCGACCCGCGCGGCGCGCTCGCGCACCTCGCGCGCGGTCTGGGCGACCGCGGGACCGGAGTTGGCGGCGACGCGGCTGCCACCGGTGCCCATGCCGTACGGGTGCTGCGAGGTGTCGCCCGCGGAGACGACGATGTCCTCCCAGGCGGCGCCGAGCTCGGCGGCCGCGATCTGCGCGAGCGTCGTCGCGTGGCCCTGGCCCTGGCCGGTCACGCCGATGTAGACGTAGACCTTGCCGCTCGGGTCGACGCGCACCGTCGCGCCTTCATACGGCCCGAGCCCGGTGCCCTGCGCGTAGCACGCGAGGCCGATGCCGATGCGGCGCGCGGAGGAGGCCTGTGATCTCTGTCGGCGGCGCCACTGGTCGTAGGGCAGGAGCGCCAGGGCCCGCTCGAACGCCGCCGGAAAATCGCCGGGATCGTAACTGACGGCGACGCCGTCCTTGTACGTGAGTCCCGGGCGATAGGGCATGTCGGCGGGCCGCACGAAGTTGCGCCGCCGCAGCTCGGCCGGGTCGATCCCGAGCCGGCGCGCGCCGATGTCCATGAGGCGCTCCATCACGAACACCGCCTCGGGCCGGCCCGCCGCGCGATACGCGGCGTTCAGCGCCTTGGTCGTGACCACGCTGGTGCCGGTGTTCCGGTAGTGCGCGACCCGGTACGGCCCGGGCAAGTGGTTGACCGTGTTCGCGGTGAGCCCGTCACCCTGGATCGGGTAGGCGCCCACGTCGGCCAGGAACGTCGCGTCGATCGCGACGATGGTCCCGTCGCCCGTGAAGCCGATCCGCGCGTCGTGGTCCTGCTCGCGATCCTGGCCCATCGTGGCGAAGTTCTCGCGCCGGCTCTCCACCCACTTCACCGGCCGCCCGAGGCGATGCGCCGCGGCCGCGACCAGGATTTCCTCGGGGTAGATCGGACCCTTGGGTCCGAAGCCGCCGCCGACGTCCGGCACGACCACTCGCACGCTCTCGACCGGCAGCTTGAGCGCCGCGGCGACCGCGTCGCGCAACGTGTACGGGCTCTGCGTGGACGAGGAGACCACCAGCGCGCCCGATTCGCCCTCTTTGTAGGCGAACGCGCCGCGCGTCTCGATCGGCGCCGCGCTCAGGCGCGGATGGCGGAGCTTCTCGTGGACGACGAGGTGCGCGCCGGTCATTGCCGCCTCGACGTCGCCGACCGCGCCCTTCGCGACGATCGCGGTGTTGTCCGACCAGCCGTCGTGGAGCCGGGTCGCCGAGCCGAGCGCCGACTCGGCCGTGGCCAGCGCGGGCAGCCGCTGATAGTCGACGGTCACCGCCTCGAGCCCGTCGGCGAGCGCGTACGGGCTCTCGGCCACCACGACCGCGACGGCCTCGCCGACGAAGCGGACGAGCTCGCGCGCCAGCACCGGCTGGCTCCACGTCCGGCCCTTCTGGCTGCCGCCGTACGCGGTCGGCATGTACGGCGCGACCCCGTCGAGATCCGCCGCGCTCCAGGCGGCCACCACTCCGGGTGCCTTGCGCGCACGGTCGAGCCCGACCTTGACGATGCGCGCGTGAGCTTCGGCGCTCCGCACGACGCCGAGATGCAGCAAGCCGGCGCGCGTGAGGTCGTCGACGAATCGTCCGCCGCCCGAGAGTAGTCGCTGGTCTTCTTTGCGTCGCGGAGACGTTCCGATCATGTGGGGGAATCTACCACGGGCCGAGCGGTCACCCTCGGCTAGAGTGTGGTCGGGAGGGCTGCGATGGAGGCAGACGCCGCGCGCGGGAAGCTTGTAAAGACCCTGCTGCTGGGAAACCTTCTCGGAGCGCTCCTGACCTGGTTCTACTTCACATTTATAGACTACCCGGCCACCGTCGGGCCGGCGCAAACGCTGGGACTCGACGTCCTCTATTTCATCGTCGGCTTCTCGCTGATCAGCGGCGTCGGTGTCGCCTGGGGCATCAGGTGGGCGCGGCCGCTGCGCGATCGCGGGACGGCCGCCGGCGTCGATCCGGCGATCGTCCGCCGCCGCGCGATCCTGCTCCCGTTCGTCTACACCGCGATCACGCTCTGCGGATGGGTCCTGGCCGGGATCATCTGGGGCGTCCTCCAACCCATCCTGTTCGGCTTCTTCTCGCCGGCGCGGTCGCTGCGCGCGATGTTCGGTATCACGGGCATCGCGGGCACGGTGACAGCCGCGTTCATCTTCTTTTCCATCGAGCACCAGTGGCGCCGCGTGCTCCCCGCGTTCTTCCCCGCCGGCGACCTGAGCGCGGTGCCGGGCGTTCTCCGGCTGCGGGTCCGCACGCGGCTCCTCGTGATCTTCCTGATCCTGAGCGTCATCCCGCTCTCGCTCCTGGGCGTGCTGTCCTACACGCGGGCCTCGGCGCTTCTCGGCGCGGCGCCGGCCGTGGCGCCGAGGATCGTCGAGAACATGCTGGTGTTCATCGTCTTCATCGTCGCCGTCGGTACGCTCACGGCGATCGGGCTCTCCGGTTTCGTCGCCAACAGCGTCGCCGGGCCGCTGCACGGGCTTCAGGGCGCGATGCGGGCGGTGGAGCAGGGGCACCTCGACGCGAGCTGCGCGGTCGTGACCAACGATGAACTCGGCGCGGTGACGGAGGGCTTCAACCGGATGGTCCAGGGGCTCCGGGAGCGCGAGTTCCTGAAGGAGACGTTCGGCAAGTACGTGAGTCCCGAGATCCGCGACGAGATCCTGGCCGGCCGGATCTCGCTCGAGGGCCAGGCCCAGGAGGTCACGATCCTCTTCGCGGACCTGCGCGACTTCACGCCGTGGGTGGAGAGCACCACGCCCCGCGAGGTGGTGCACGACCTCAACTTGTACTTCACGGAGATGGACGGCGCCATCCGCGAGCACCGCGGACTCGTGGTCCAGTTCATCGGCGACGAGATCGAGGCGGTGTTCGGCGCGCCCGTCGCGTACGCCGCCCACGCCGAGATGGCCGTGCGCG
>QHSI01000093.1 GCA_003221515.1 Candidatus Rokuibacteriota bacterium | reverse complement strand
CGCGAGCGTGAGATTGCCGCCGTAACGGTCGACCAGATGCCCGAGGTGTCGGACCCCGCCCTCGATATTCTGGCGCACGTCGAAGACGTTGCGGACGCCGAGCTTGCTGCCGTCGTGGGCATGAGCTGCATCAGCCCGCGTGCTCCCTTGCGCGAGATCGCGCGCGGCTCGGGGTTGGACTCCACGCGGATGATCGACACGACCAGCTCGCGCGCGACTTCGTGCCGAGCGGCCGCCTCGCGGATCAGCTCGTGGTACCGCGACGCGGTTTGCGTGGCGGCGGGTCCGCCGGGTGGAGACGAGGGCTGCGACGCGACGTCAGGCTGCGGCGGCTCAACATTCTTGACCTAGATGTGACGAAGCAAGAGGTTGTTCACCCAGGCCGACCTGGGGAAAGTAGTGGCTGCCAAGTCATTACTCGCCCGGGACAGGAGGAGGCCTGGATGAACGTCCACAAGAATGCCCGACTCACGCCGCATCGTCGAGTGGAACTGGTTGGTCGTATCAGCGCCGGCGAACGGGTCATCGAGGTCGCTCGCCAGCTCGGGGTCTCGCGGCGCACGGTGTACAAGTGGATCGTCCGCTATCGAGCAGAAGGGCAGGCCGGCCTGGCGGATCGGTCCAGTCGGCCGCACTCGAGCCCCCGCCGGACAGCCGCCGCTATCGCGCTGGGGATGAAAGTGCTGCGGATGCAGCGGTGGACGTGCGCCGAGATTGCCCACGCGGTCGGGGTGAGTGCCACCACCGCGGCGCGGGTCTTGCGCCGCGCCGGACTGTCGCGTCGTGGGCGCCTCAGCGCCCCACCGATGGCTCAGCGTTACGAGCACACTCGGCCGGGCGATCTCTTGCATCTCGATATGAAGAAGCTTGGTCGTATCGCGGGAGTCGGACACCGGATTACAGGCCGCGCCGGCAACGTCAACGTGCACCACGGGATTGGGTGGGAGCACTTGCACATCGGCGTCGACGATCATTCTCGGGTCGCCTACGTCGAGGTCCTGCCGGACGAGAGCGCTGTGAGCGCCCGGGCATTCCTGCGTCGCGCCCTCCGCTGGTTTCGCTCGCACGATGTTCACGTCCGTCGGATCCTGACCGACAACGGGTCGGCGTACCGTTCGGACAGCTTCCGCGCCACGTGTCGGGCCCTCCGCGTGATCCATCGCCGCACGCGTCCCTACACGCCGCGCACGAACGGCAAGGCCGAGCGCTTCATCCAGACCGCGCTGCGCGAATGGGCCTACCGGCGGCCGTACTACAGCTCGGCAGATCGTGCCCGCGTGCTGCCTGGTTGGCTGGAGCACTACAATTGCGCTCGCCCGCATGCGAGTCTCAATGGGCGGCCTCCCTTGAGCCGCGTCCCGGGTGGCAACAACCTCATGCTCGCTCACAGCTAGCTAGCGCCTCTCGGTCACCAGGCGGATCGCGCTCAGCAGATCGGGGACCCGCGGGCAATCGCGCTCGCCCCAGTGTCCGCCCGGATCCAGCAACACCGCGTGCAGCCCGCCCGCGCGCGCGCCGCGGACGTCGATCGAGTAGAGATCGCCCACGTGGACCGCCTCCGCAGCGGCGATGCCCGCTCGGGCCAGCGCCAGCTCGAAGATCCGCGGGTCGGGCTTCTCGAACCCTACTTCGCCGGAGTCGAGGACGAAATCCAGGTACGGAGCGAGCCCGAGCGCTTGAAGACTCGCTCGGACCGAGCCGTTGGAGTTCGAGATCACCCCGGCCCGCAGCCCGGCCCTGCGCACGAGCTCCAGCGCTTCCCGCGCTTGAGGGTCCACGACGTTGAAGATCCCGATCGGCGGGTTGTACGCGTGGCGAAACTCGGTCGCCCGGGCGATGGTGGCCTCGTCCCTCACGCCGAGCTCCTCGAGCAGATAGCGCACGTAGCGGTCGGCGGACGAGCGGGTTTCCGTGGAGGCCGGCCCCGTGCGGCCGAAGAGCTCGTCGTCGAGCCGGACCCGCGCGCGCCACTCGGCACGCTGGACGTCGGCCGGAGCCACCCGCGTGCCGAGGCGCCCGAGCTCCTCGGCGATGGCCGCATAGTTCATCTGCACGAGCGTGTTGCCGGCATCGAAGAAGACAGCCCGGAGCGGCCCGATCATCCGGCTCAGTATAAACAAGCGATAGACTAGCGGCGTGGACGCGCTCGGACTCGCCGCGCGCTGGCTCCATCTCGCCAGCGCGATCCTCCTCGTCGGCGCCGCGACCATGATCGTGCTGGCCGGCCGCTCGGACCGCCCGACCGCCCGTCGGTGGGAGCATCGCGTCCTGGCGGGCTCGCGCGGGCTCGCGCTGGTGGCGCTCGGCTCCGGCCTCGTCGTGCTCGCCGTACAGACCGCGCTCTTCGAGGGGCGCGCCGGCGCGGCCCTCGAGGCCGGCGCGATCGCGCGCGTGCTGATCGAGACCCAGGCCGGACGCGTGTGGCTCGTCCGCTTCGGCCTGCTCGTGATCCTCGCCGCGTTGCTGTGGTCGCGTCTGTCCGTCGAGCGCGCGCTGGACTGGCGCGCCGCGCGCGGACAGGCGGTGCTACTGGGCGCGGCCGCCCTGGTGCCGATCGCGGCCGCGGGCCATGCGGCGGCCGTCGAGCCCGAGACGGCGCGGGCGGTCGCGCTCGACGGCCTTCACGTGATCGGCGCCGGCGTGTGGGTCGGCGGCCTGCTGCCGCTGGCGCTGCTGCTCTGGGCCGCGGCCGACGAGCGCGGCGCCGATGCGCGCCCCTACGCCGTCCTCGCCGCGCGGCGCTTCTCGCGCGTGGCGCTCGGCGTCGTCCTCGTGCTCGTCGCCACCGGGACGCTGCTGGCGATCGCCAACGTCGGCAACGTCGCGGGGCTCGTGGGTACGGCCTACGGCCGCCTGCTGCTGGCCAAGCTCGGGCTCGTCCTGGCCGCGTTGGCGCTCGCCGCCGTGAACCGCGCGGTCCATCTCGGACGACTCGCCGGCGACGGCCCGACCGTGGGGAGGCCAGCCATGCGGCGGCTCGCGACGTTCGTGGCCGGCGAAGGACTGATCGCGCTCGCGATCCTGGCGATCGTCGCGACGATGAGTGTCACCCCCCCGGCGCGCCACGAGGCGCCGACCTGGCCCTTCGCGATCCGCCTGTCGTTCCGGGCGCTGGAGGGCGCGCCCGCTGCGTTCGTACGCGTGCTGGTCGGCAGCCAGGTCGCCGTCCTGGGTCTGGTCGGGCTCGCCGCGGGACTGACGCTCCGCGGCCGACGACTGCCTCTCGTAGCCGGCGCGCTCGTCGTGCTCGGCGCCGGCGTGGGACTGGCCCTGCCGCCGCTGGCGATCGACGCGTACCCGACGACGTACCGGCGCCCGTCCGTGCCGTATCAGGCCGCGTCGATCGCCTCGGGCGCCGCACTCTACCGCGAGCACTGCGCGTCATGTCATGGCCTGGGCGGCGCCGGCGACGGACCCGCCGGCGTGCGCCTGCCCCGTCCGCCCGCCGATCTGCGCGCGCCGCACACCGCGCAGCACACGGCGGGCGATCTGTTCTGGTGGTTGTCCAACGGTATCCCGGCCGCGGGCATGCCGGCCTTCGGCCGCGAGCTCAGCGAGGAGCAGCGCTGGGACCTCGTGAACTTCCTGCGCGCGCTGTCGTCCGGGTACGCGGCCCGCGGGATGGGGCCCACGATCGAACCGGATCGACCGTGGCTCGTCGCGCCGGACTTCACGTTTGCGGTGGGCCCGACGCCGCCGCGGAGCCTTCGCGAGTACCGCGAACGCCGGATCGTGCTACTCGTCCTGTACGACCTGGCACGCGCGCGTGCCCGACTGGCGGAGATCGCCGGTCGCGACGGCACTCTCGCTTTGCTCGGCGTCGAGGTGATCGCGGTCCCCGTCCACGACGCCCGCGACGCGATCAAGCGCATCGGCCGCGAGCCGCGCGTCCTCTTTTCCGTCGCCACCGAGGGCTCGGAGGCGATCGCGGCCGCGTACCACGTGTTGGCCACCGCGCCCCACGTCGAGTTCCTCATCGACCGCCAGGGCTACATCCGCGCGGTCACCCGCGGCAACGGCGGGGCCGGCGACCTCGACAAGACGATCGCCGAGATCCAGCGCCTCAACGACGAGAAGGCACCTCCGCCGGCGCCCGAGGAGCACGTGCACTGATGCGGGCGTGGAAGGTCGTCGTGCTGCTCAACCTGGCGCTCGTCGTCGGCGTCGGCTGGGGCTACGTCTTCTGGGGGCTCAAGGTCGCGCGGCTCGACCGCGAGCTGGCCCTGGCGCGCGCCGTAGCCTCATCCGGGGTCGAGCGGGAGTGGGTCGTCGCCGGCGTGGTCCGCGCGATCCTTCCCGAGCTCGACGTGCTCGTGATCACGCACGGGGAGATCACCGGGCTCATGGCGCCGATGACCATGGGCTTCCGCACCGCGTCCCCGAAGATTCACGAGGGGATTTCGATAGGAGACGAGGTACGATTTACGTTGCGGGGTGTGCCCCCGAACGTGGCGGTGACCGCCATCGAGAAGACGAAGTGAGGAGATCGGCCGTGGCCCGACTCATGGTGCTCCCCCTCCTGGCTGCGCTGCTGACCGGCGCGTCGCCGGCCGCGGCGGCAACGCTCTTCATCACCAACACCAAGTCGGACTCGGTGTCCGTCATCGACACCGACACCCTCGAGGTCGTCGGGACGATCCCGGTGGGCAAGGGCAAGCCCAACCGGATCGTCTTCCACCCCGATGGCAAGACCGCCTGGGTCGTCTACGACAAGAGCCACGACCTGGGCGTGATCGACGCCGAGGGCCGCAAGCTCCTGCGCCGCGTGAAGATCGGCGGGAACCCCTACAACCTCGCGTTCACCCCCGACGGACGTCACTTGCTCGTGCTCGACTGGTCGAGCGACACCAGCAACGACGAGGTGATCTTCTACGATCTGAAGGCGGAGAAGATCGACGGCCGGGTGGAGGTCTCGACCTGGCCGGCCCACGGGGTCTTCTCGCGGGACGGCAAGCTCGTCTACGTCTCCGGTGAAACGGCCGGCGACGTGACGATCATCGATGTCACCACGCGGACGACCGTCGGACGAGTCGTCCACGGCGGCGGCGACGCGATGGGCCTGGCCGTCACCACGGACGGCAAGACGCTCTACGCCGCCGCCGGCGAGAACAAGGCGATCCTCAAGATCGACACGGCCACCAACAAGATCGTCGGCGAGACCCCGTTGCCCGGCGTCGTCCACGAGGCCACGCTCACGCTCGATGGCAAGTACCTGTATACAACTCTGCGGAAGATCAACAAGATCGTCGTCGTGAGGACCGCCGACGACAAGATCGTCGCGACGATCCCCCAGAAGGGGTTCCCGGACCTCGTTACCATGGAGCCGACGGGCCGCCACGCGCTCGTCACCAATCGATGGGCCGATCTCGTCAGCGTGATCGATCTCACGTCGCACACTCAGGTGCGGACGATCCCGGTCGGCAAGGCGCCGCACGGGATGGCGTTGCGCCCGCGCTAGCGCTCGTCGCGCCGGCGTTGCTGTCGCTGACGCTGCTGCTCCCGACCGCCGCCGAGAGCCACGCCGTCCTCGTGAGGTCGGTCCCGGCCCAGCGCGCCGTCCTCGAGGCGCCGCCCACCCGGGTCGAGCTCTGGTTCAACGAGCGCCTGGAGCCCGCCTACTCGCGCGTGTCGGTGCTCGACGAGGCGAACACCCAGGTCGATCTCCGGGACGCCTCCGTCGCGGCCGACGACGTCAGACGGCTCTCGGTCTCGCTTCCCGCGCTGGCGCCGGGCCGCTACCGGGTGGAGTTCCGCGTGCTCTCGGTCGACGGCCACGTCGTCGAGTCGAAGTTGACGTTCACGGTCAGGTCGTGGTCTCGTAGGACGCCATGACGAAGCGGCGCGCGCTGCCGATCCTCCTCGGGCTCGTCGCGGTGCTGCTCGCCTCCGCGAGCCTGCCCCACCTGCACGCCGGCGCCGAGGCCGGGCTCTGGAACCAGGAGCACGATCTCGCGCTCATGGCGACGTTCGGCACCCAGGCGTGTCAGGTCGACGCAATGCCGGTGCTGAGTCTGGTGCCGACCCTCGCCGCACCGAGCGCGCCGGCGGCTCCGCTTCTCGCCGGCGCTCCGCTTCCTCTCTCCGACTCTCGGGCCCCCCCGCGCAGCTGACGTTCCTCCGGTCGTTCGCCTAGCTCCGCGCTAGGGTTCCAAACCAGATCCAGACGGAGGATCACCATGCGTGTTTCGACAGTGCTCGTCGCGCTGCTGTGCCTGGCGCTGACGCCCGTCCTCGCGGTCGCCCAGGACACCGCGACGCTGCGCCGGGAGATCGAGCAGCTCCAGAAGCAGCTGCAGTCAGTGACCGAGCGCCTCCAGCGGCTCGAGGCCCAACCGCCGGCCACTCCGGCGCCCGCGCCGGGTGCCGCGCCATCGACCGCGCCGCCGTCGGCGATCGACGTCCTGCGCCCCCGCCAGCCCTTCGCCCTGTACCAGCAACGCGGTTCAGGTCAGCTCCTGTTCGACATGGGCATCGCCGGCGACTTCGTCGGCAACATCACCTCGGGCAGCGTCGAGCGGGCGGGCGGCGGCACGTTCGCCGGCCAGGAGAACCGCTTCTTCCCGCGCGAGGTCGAGCTCTCCCTCTTCGGACAGATCGACCCGTACGCCTCGGCGGTCGTACGCATCGAGGCCGGCGAGGAAGCGCGAGGCGGCGAGACCGGCGTGACCCTGGCGGAGGCGCACCTGACGCTCCTCACGCTGCCGTTCGGCACTCAGGCGCGGCTCGGCCAGATGCGCAACCGCTTCGGCTACACGAACGAGATCCACGAGCACGATCTGCCCTGGATCGACCGACCCAACGCCCTGCGCAACTTCTTCGGCGGCGACGGGTTGGCGGAAAAGGGCATCGAGCTGACGCTCGTTCCCGACCTGCCCTTCTACGTCGAGGCGCTCGCGGGCGTCTTCGACGGCGACAACGGGACCGCCTTCGGCCGGACGAGCCTGCGTCATCCCCTCGCCACCGGCCGACTCCGCACGTTCGTCGAGTTCGGCGACGAGCACGCTCTGCAGGCGGGCATGTCGGTCGCGAGCGGCCAGACCGACGAGAAGAACCAGTCGACGATCCTCGGCTGGGAGGGCCGCTACAAGTACCGGCCGGATGGATGGCTGCATCCGCTGATCACGCTCACGGGCGAGGCGCTCTACTCGATGCGCAAGGCGGACGTCGGCGTCGACCAAGACGGTGACGGCGCGATCGACGTGATCGACAAGCGCCAGCGCAATCACTTCGGCTGGTACACCGGCCTCGAGGCGCAGCCCTTCCGCCGCTGGGCCGGCGGCGTCCGCTACGACTGGTCGCAGTACCCGGTGAATCCCGGCCGGGAGTGGTCGGTAGAGCCTTACCTGACATTCTGGCCGTCTGAGTTCCTGCGCTTCCGGGTCGCGTACAAGTACACGGACCGCAGTCCCCAAACTCGCGACGCGTTCAACTTGAACGACGCGAGCGCGCGGAAGCTGGACGAGATCCTGTTCCAGGCATCGTTCATCCTCGGCGCCCACCCGGCGCATCCCTTCTGAGGAGGCGACACATGCGGCGCACATTCAGGACAGCGCTCGCGGCACTCGCCGTCGTCGGACTGCTGGCCCCGGCGGCCCCGGCCGCCGACAAGATCCGCGTGGTCGCAACGATTCCCGACCTCAAGGCGCTCACCGAGGAGGTCGGCGGCAAGCTCGTCGACGTGGAGGGGCTCGCCCGGGGCACCCAGAACGCTCACGAGCTCGAGATTCGCCCGAGCCTCATGCTCAAGTTGCGCCGGGCCGACCTCCTGATCGAGAACGGCCTCGAGCTCGACTCCTGGGCCGACGTCGCGGTCCAGGGAGCCAACAACCCGAACATCGTGCGCGGCGCGCCGGGACGGGTGGACGTCTCGCGGGGCATCCAGGTGCTCGAGGTGCCCTCGACACGGGTCGACCGCTCGATGGGCGACGTCCATCCGCTCGGCAATCCCCACTACTCGCTCGATCCCGGTCTGGCGCCGATCATCACCCAGAACATCGCGGACGCCCTCGGCCGATTCGCCCCTGAGCAGCGCGCGGAGTTCGAGAAGAACCGCCAGGCCTTCCTGGCGCGTCTCGACGAGGCGATGGCCCGCTGGACGCGCGCGCTGGAGCCGCTCAAGGGGGCCCGCGTCGTCGTCTACCATCCGCAGTGGATCTACATCCTCACGCGCTTCGGGCTGACTCAGGCGGCGACGCTCGAGGATCGTCCCGGCATCCCGGCGTCGCCCGCGCATGTGACGCGGGTCATACGTCAGATGAAAGACGAGAAGATCAAGGTGCTCATCGTCGAGCCGTGGAACGACATGAAGCTGGCGACCCGCGTGGCGGACGAGGCCGGGGCCAAGGCCGTCGTGCTGGCCTCCATGGTCGGGGGCGTGAAGGGCGCCGACTCGTACATCGGCGCCATCGACCACAACGTGAAGGCGCTCGTCACGGCGATGAGATGATCGACTACAATGTGGGCGCATTGCCCGCCGAGCTGCTGGCGCTGTTGTGGGCGCCCTTTCTCATGTGCCTCGTGCTCACCGGGATCCACGCCTACCTCGGCGTCCACGTGCTCGCGCGCGAGGTCGTCTTCGTCGACATCGCGCTGGCCCAGATCGCGGCGCTCGGCGCGACCGCGGCGTTCATGGTCGGCTACGAAATGGACACGTGGGAGTCGTACGCATCCGGCCTCTCCGCCACGCTCCTGGGCGCCGTCGTGCTCGCGTCGACTCGTAGCCGGCGCCGCCACGTGTCCCAGGAAGCCGTGATCGGCGTCGTCTACGCCGTCTCCTCGGCCGCCGCGGTGCTGCTGGCGGACCGGGCCCCGCACGGGACGGAGCAGGTGCGCACGATGCTCGTCGGCAACCTGCTCGCGGTCCGAATGCCCGAAGTGGCGAAGGTCGCGACGCTCTACGCACTGATCGGCCTCTTCCACTGGCTCTGCCGGCGCCCCTTCTTCCAGATCTCCACCGACCCGGACGCGGCGTACCGGGAGGGGTGGCGGGTCAGGCTCTGGGACTTTCTGTTCTACGCGTCGTTCGGCGTGGTGGTCACGAGCTCCGTCCGCATCGCGGGTGTGTTGCTCGTGTTCTCGTACCTGATCGTCCCCGCCCTCGCGGGGATCCTGCTCGGTCGGACCGTGACGCAAAAGCTCCTCATCGGTTGGGGCTTCGGCACGCTGGTCAGCGTCATCGGGATGACCGCCTCGGCGGTCCTCGACTTGCCCACCGGCGCCACGGTCGTTTGCGCGTTCGGCCTCACGCTGATCGCCCTGTGGGTGGCCTTCCAGACGGTCAGGCCCTCGACGCGCCTCACGCCGCCCGCGTGAGACGGTTTCGGCCCCTCGTCGCTATCTCACCGCGTGGTCGCGGGCGAGCGGGGGCCGGACGTCGGATCCGGAAAACAGCACGGTCACGATGATCTCGACCGAGGCGTTGCCCCCGAGCCCCTGGCAGCCGATCGCGGCGCGCGTGGGCTTGCCGCGCTCGCCGAAGAGCTCGACCAGCAGGTCGGCGGCGCCGTTGATCACGCGAGGCTGGTCGCCGAAGCCCGGCGCCGAGTTCACGAAGCCCAGCAGGTGGACGATCTGCTGCACGCGGTCCAGGTCGCCGAGCGCGTACTTGATCGCCGCCAGCGTCGGGATCACCGCCTGGCGTGCCGCCTCGTAGCCCTGGGCGAGCGTGAGGTCCTTGCCGACGACGCCGGGCAGATAGGGCTGGCCGCCCTTCCGCGGGGTCGTGCCCGAGAGATAGAGCAGGTGCTGCACCGCGTAGTGCGAGATGTAGTGGGCGCCAGACGCATTCGTGCTGTAGAGATCCTCGAGGCTCGGCAGCTCGAGTCCGAGCGCGGCGAGCTTGTTCTCCACGTTCATGCTTGCCCTCCCGGGTCTATGCCTTGCCCAGCTCGTCCCAGGCCATACGCGCCATGCGCCCGATGACCTGATACGCGGCGGCGAAGCCCGGCGTGCCGTCGGCGAGTGCGGCGGGCACGTTCTCCGTGAACGCGGTCAGGATGTAGAGCGCGCGATCGCCCTTGAAGACGATGCCGGCGTCGTTGTAGCCGCGCGGTCCTGTGCCGGTCTTGTGCGCGACCCTGGTCCCGAGCGGCAGCTGGGACGGCAGGCGGGTCTTCAGCCTCTGCCAGGAAAGGATGTCGAGGCCGAGCCGGCAGAGCTCGCGCGTGCACTGCAGGCGACTCGCGACCACGGCGTCGGTGGTCCCCTTCAGAATGAGCTCGAGCAGCAGCCCCTGGTCCTGGGGCGTGGTCGTCGTCACCTGCTCGA
>QHSI01000119.1 GCA_003221515.1 Candidatus Rokuibacteriota bacterium | reverse complement strand
ACCGATTCTCGCGGGCGTGCTGATCGCCTCGCTCTCATACGCGCCCGCGTTCGGGTTGATAGCGGCCTTCATGGCGCTCGTGGCCCTGGTCTTCCTCATCGCCGTGAAGGACCCGACGGCCGCGGTCGCAGCGGCGCCACGTTGACGCCCAATGCGGCGATATTGCGGCCGACTTGCCGTGAACGCTCCGCGAGCAACTGTGGCATGCTGCTGGCCATGGCCACGCCTCGACGCGCGCTGCGAGTGCTGCACACCGCCGACGTCCACCTGGACGGCGACAGCGCCGGACGCCCGGAAGTGCACGCCGCGCAGCGACGCGTCTTCCAGCGCATCGTCGACCAGGCGCTGGCCGAGCAGGCCGACCTGCTGCTGATCGCCGGTGATCTCTTCGACCACAACCGCGTGCCCGACGACACCGTCGCCTTCGTGCTGGCCGAGCTCAACCGGCTCCGCCAGCCGATCGTGATCCTGCCCGGAAACCACGACGCGCTGCGCACGAACGCGATCTACGATCGGCACGACTTCACGGCCGCGGCGAGCCACGTGCGCGTGATCCGCGAGCTGAACGGAGAGGTCGTCGACTTCCCCCAGCTCGACGCGCTGGTGTGGGGTCGCGCGATGGAAGAGCACGAGCCCACGTTCCAGCCCCTGGCGCACATTCCCGCGCGCGACGCGGGGCGCTGGTGTCTGGCGCTCGGCCACGGGTTCTTCTATCCGGACCGGCAGCGGCCGGAGCGGTCCTCGCCGATCTTCGCCGACGAGATTCGCGACACCGGGTGGGACTATGTCGCGCTCGGTCACCAGCACGTCCAGACCGACGTCAGCCAGGGTACGGTCACCGCCTGCTACGCGGGAGCGCCGGCGATCGAGTGGGTCGGGGCCAGTCCCGAAGGCGCGGTTCTGCGGATCGACTTCTCCGTGGAAGCCGGGATTCGCGTGGAATCGCGACGGCTCCGCTAGCCGACAGATCTGATCGGGCGGCGGCCGCCCCCCCGCGGCGCGGCGCCCTGCTGGTGGCGTTCGCGGCGGTCTGCTGGAGCAGCGGCGGGCTCATCGCGCGCCTCGTCGCCACGACACCGTGGACGACCAGCCTCTGGCGGAGCCTGTTCGCCTCGCTGACCCTCGCCCTCGTGCTGTCGGTCGTGCGGCGCCGCGGCATCGTCGCCCAGTGGCGCGAAGGCGGCCGGCCGATGCTGGCGGTGGCCGTGTGCATGGCATTGGCCTCGACCTGCTTCATCTTCTCGCTGGCGCGCACGTCGGTGGCCAACACGCTGATCCTGATCAGCACGGGGCCCTACGTCGCCGGCGTGCTCGGCTGGATGCTGCTCGGCGAGCGCGTCGCGGCGCGCACGTGGCTGGCGATGGGCGTGGTACTGGTGGGCGCGGTGGTCATGATGTCCGACTCGTACGCCCGCGGCGCGATCGTCGGCGATCTGCTCGCGATCGTCATGGCGGCGAGCTTCGCGACCGCGACCGTCCTCGTGCGCCGTCACGGGGAAATCCAGATGGCGCCGGCCGCGGCGCTGGCGACCGCGCTCACGGCGTTGGTCGCGCTGCCGCTGGCCGAGCCGCTCGCCACGAGCCCGCGCGACCTGGCGCTCCTGGCCTTCTTCGGCGTGGGGAATTTCTCCGCCGGCTTCCTGCTCTTCATGAACGGCGCGCGACTGATTCCGGTGGCCCAGAGCGCCCTCATCGGCATGCTCGAGACGGTGCTGGGGCCGCTGTGGGTGTGGCTCGTGCTGAACGAGCGGCCCGGCGCGGCGTCGCTGGCGGGTGGCGCCCTCATCCTGGGCGCGCTGCTGGCGAATACCCTCGTCGATCTCGCGACGCCTCGCCGAGCGAGCTGAGGGCCCGGGCTCAGCCGCCGCGCACGACCTCGGCGGCGAAGGCCTCGAGCGCCTCCCAGTCGTAGGGACCGTTGCGGAACGCGATGCTGAGGCGCGTGCAGCCGAGCGCGCGGAACCGGTCCACCATCGCGCGCGCGTCCTTCACGGTGCCGCGGAGATAGCCGGTGCGATCGGCGCGGCCGCCGGTGCCGTAGTGGCTGCGGAAGACCTCCTCGGCGCGGGCGGCGCTCCGGGCGTCGGCGCCGAGGTAGAAGCCGAGATTCACCGCGCGCATGATCGTCTTCGGGTCGCGCCCCTCCGTCTCGCACCACCGATCGAGCACCTGGCTCTTCTGCTTCCAGTCGTCCGGCCCCATGTAGGCACCGTTCCATCCGTCGGCGTACTTCGCGGCGGCGCGCAGCGTGCGCTTCTCGCCACGTCCGCCGATCCAGATGGGAATGTGGGGCTGGAGCGGCTTGGGATTGTTGGGCGCGTCGGCCAGGCGGAAGTGCGTGCCCTCGAAGCTCGCGCGCCGTCGCACGGGATCGAGGAGCAATCGCAAGATCTGCGCGTACTCCTCCAGCATGTCCTCGCGGATGCCGATCGACGGGAACGCGATCCCGAAGGCCTTCGCCTCCACGTCGTGCCAGCCGGCGCCGAGCCCGATCTCGACGCGCCCCTCCGAGAGGTGGTCGATCGTGGTGAGCGACTTGGCGAGCAGCCCGGGGTTGCGGTACGCGACGCAGTAGACGCCGCTGCCGAGCCGGACACGCCGCGTCTCCATCGCCGCGGCGGTCAGCAGCGCGATCGACTCGTAGCAGTCCAGGTCGCCGCCGCGCGGCGGCGACTCCTGGAAGTGATCGGAGACCGAGAACCAGTCGAAGCCCTGCGTGTCGGCGAACTTCCACAGCCTGCGCATCTCGTCGAGCGGGCCGCCCATGTGGCCGATGTGGATCCCGAAGTTCATGCGCCGCGACTCCTTTCGGTTGGTGCCGGCTGCGGATAGAGATGACAGGCGACCTCGCCGCCGCCCTCGCGCGGCTGCAAGATCGGCTCGACCCGAGAGCAGACCTCCATCGCCGACGGGCAGCGCGGGTGGAAGCGACACCCCGGCGGCACGCGCAGCGCGCTCGGGACTTCGCCGGCGATGGTCCGTTCCGCCGGCGGGTCGTCGGGATGGGACGGCAGCGCCGCCGCGAAGAGGGCCTGCGTGTACGGGTGCATCGGCCGCGCGCAGAGGCTGTCGCTGTCCGCCGACTCGACGATCTTGCCGAGGTACATGACCGCGATCCGGTGGCTGATGTGGGCCACGGTCGCCAGGTCGTGGCCGATGAAGAGATAGCTCACACCGAGGGTCCGCTGCAGGTGCTCGAGCTGGTTGATGATCTGCGCGCGCACCGACACGTCGAGCGCGGACACCGGCTCGTCCAGCACGATGAGCCGTGTGTCGGTCGCCAGCGCTCGGGCGATCGCGATCCGCTGCCGCTGGCCGCCGCTGAACTCGTGCGGGAACAGCGCGGCAACGTCGGCCTCCAGGCCGACCAGGGCCAGCACCTGGGCGACACGCTCGCCGATCGCGGCGCGCGTGAGCGGCGTGTGGATCTCGAGCGGCTCGGCGATGATGTCGCGCACGCGCATCCGCGGGCTCAGCGAGCTGAACGGATCCTGGAACACCACCTGCACCGCGCGGCGGTAGCTCATCAGCTCGGCGCCTGCGAGGTCCGCGATGTCGCGGCCTTCGAACGCGATCGAGCCGGCGGTGGGCACCTCCTGCAGCAGAATCAGCTTCGACGTCGTGGTCTTGCCGCAGCCGGATTCGCCGATGAGGCCAAGCGTCTCCCCGCCATGAATGGCGAAGTCGACGCCGTCGACGGCCTTCACCCACGTCGCCCCGCGCCCGAGCAGCCGCTGGCGCACGGGGAAGTGCTTCTTCAGCCCCCGGACCTCAAGAACGGGTGAGGCCATCGCTCACGAGCCAGCACCGCGCGACGCGGCCGCCGGCGAGGTGGACATCGCCCGGTTCTTCGGTCGCGCAGCGGGGCACCGCCTCGGGGCAGCGCGGGTGGAAGGCGCAGCCCGACGGGAGGTCGGCCAGGTTCGGCGGCTGGCCGGCGATCGCGTACAAGGGCTCCTTGCTCCCGAGCTTCGGCACCGAGCCGAGCAAGGCGCGCGTGTACGGATGCTTGGGGTCGTCGAACAGCGCGCGCACGGGCCCCTGCTCGATGATCTTCCCGGCGTACATGACGGCGACCCGATCGCACATCTTGGCGACGATGCCGAGGTTGTGCGTCACGAAGATCAGGGCCACACCCGTCTCCCGCTGGATGTCCTTGAGCAGATCGAGGTACTGCGCCTGGATCGTCACGTCGAGGTTCGTCGTGGGCTCGTCGGCGATGACGAGCCGCGGCCCGCCGGCCAGCGCGATCGCGCCCACGATCCGTTGCCGCATGCCACCGCTCATCTGGTGTGGGTAATCGCGCATCCGCCACTCGGGCGACGGAATCCGGACCGACTCCAGCAAATGGCGCACACGCTCCCGCAGCGTGCGGCCCCGGAGATGCTGATGGAAGAAGGCCGGCTCGGCGACCTGTCTGAAGATCGTGAACAGCGGGTTCAGCGACGCCATCGGGTCCTGCAGGATCATCGCGATGCGCCGGCCGCGAATCCGCCGCAGTTCGCGCTGGCTCTTGCGCGTCAGGTCCTCGCCCTCGAACAGGACGCTGCCGCCGACGACGCGGCCCGCGCGCGGCAAGAGCCCGACGATCGACATGCACGTGGTCGTCTTGCCGCTGCCCGACTCGCCGACGAGCCCCAGCGTCTCGCCCTCGCGGAGCCTGAAGCTCACGCCGTCCACCGCCTTGACGACGCGCGCGCCGCCGAACGTGAAGAAATGGGTTCGCAGGTCGGTTACCTCGAGCAAGCCGTTACCTCGAGCAAGCCATCGCGACGCGCCCAGCGACCCCGAGGGGCACCCCGGCTTCGCCGGGGGGCCCCGAGCGCGGGGGGGTATGGGGGGCCATGTCGGGGCCCCCCATCATCATAGATTCCTTGTCTGAGGGTCCAGGCGCACGCGGAGCCAGTCGCCGAACAACTGGGTCGCGAGCACGATCAGGAGGATGCACGCGCCCGGGAACACCGTGAGCCACCACTGGCCCGCCATCAACGTGGGCCGCGCTTCCGAGAGCATGAGGCCCCAGGCGGGCTGGGGCGGTGGCACACCGACGCCGAGGAAGCTCAGCGATGCCTCGGCGATGATGACCACGCCGACGGTGAGGCTCGCCAGCACCGTCACCGTGTTCAGGACGTTCGGCAGGATATGCTTCTTGATCACGCGCAGCTTCGAGGCGCCGGCGATCTCAGCCAGCTTGACGAACTCCCGTTCCCGGAGCGTCAGCACCTCGCCGCGGATGACGCGCGCGTAGCGCGTCCAGTACACGCCGCCCAGGATCGCGATGATGTTCCACATGCTCGGGCCGATCATCGCGGCCAGGAAGATCGCGAAGACGATCGCGGGCAGCGCCAGCCACGCGTCGGTCACCCGCATGATGATCTGGTCCACCCAGCCACCCGCGTAGCCGGAGAGGATCCCCATCGCGGTGCCGATGCTGCCGGCCACCAGCGTGCCCATGAGCCCCACGATCAGCGACACCCGGGCGCCGTGGATCAGCCGGCTCAGGATGTCCCGGCCCTGGAAGTCGGTGCCGAGCAGCGTGCTCGTGCTCCCGCCCTCCATCCAGAAGGGCGGATCGAACACGTTCGCGCCCTTCACCGGCAGCGTCGGGTCGTACGGGGCGATGAGGTCGGCCAGGACGGCGACGAGGACCAGGCCCCCGAGTATGACGACGGCGAGCAGCGGGGCTTCGCGCGCCGCCTCGAGCAGCGCGCGCAGCTTGTCCGCGGTCTCCCGTCGTGGGGCGAGCCTTGTATCCGCCGGAATGGTCGCCATCAGCGGGCGAGCCGAATGCGCGGGTCGATGACCGCGTAGAGGATGTCCACCACCAGGTTGATCGCGACGATCATGAAGCCGGCCATGATCACGACGCCCTGCACCAGCGGAAAATCTCGCTGGAAGATGCCCTCGTAGAGCAGGCGGCCGATGCCCGGCCACGCGAAGATCACCTCGATGATCACGGCGGCGTTGACCATCACCACCATGTTGACGCCGGCCAGCGTGAAGACTGGAATGAGCGCGTTCTTGAACGCGTGCATGGCGATGACCACGACGTCCGGCAGCCCCTTGAGCCGGGCCAGCTTGATGTACTCGCTGCCCAGCACTTCCAGCATGCTCGAGCGAGTCAGCCGGAGCATCGACGCGGCGAAGTACCAGCCGAGCGCCAGCGCCGGCATGATGACGTGGCGCCAGTCCCCCGCCCCGGAGGTCGGCAGCCATCGGAGCCAGACCGAGAACACGAGAATCAGCACGAGGCCGAGCCAGAACCCCGGGATCGACAGACCGAGCAGCGCGACCCCCTTCGCGGCGTAGTCCCACCAGGTGTTGACCTTCACCGCCGAGATGATCCCCGCCGGGATCCCGATGAGCAGCGAGATCAGCGTGGCGGCGAGCCCGAGGGTGAGCGAGTTGGGCAACCGCTGGAAATAGAGCTCACTGACCGGCAGCCGGTAGTTGAAGGACTTGCCGAGCTCCCCCTTGAAGGCGTTCTGCATGAAGGTCGCGTACTGCACCGGCCACGAGCGGTCCAGTCCCCACTGCTGCCGGATCCGGTCGAGATCTTCGGGACGGGCGCTCGCTTCGGCCATGAGCGCGACCGGATCCCCGGTGAGCCGGACGATGAGGAAGATCGTCGCGCTCAGGATGAAGAGCGTGACGACGCTGTAGAAGATGCGCCGGAGCACGAACTGCGTCATGCCCGGCTACTGGTCCTTCACTTTCAGGTCCTCCCAGGGATAGGCGTAGCCGGTCGTGATGGTCGGGAACACGTCCTGCCACTTCTGCGCCACGACCTTGGGGCCGATCGCGTTGACGAACGCGTGACGGAACACGGGCACCAGGTAGTAGTTCTCGAGGATCCCGCGCTGGATCTCCTCGGCGAGCTTCTTGCGCTCGGCCGGGTTGATCGAGCGCTCGTATTGATCGAACTTGCCGTCGAGGTCCTTCACACAGATACGATCACGCGAGTTGAAGCCCCCGCACTTGAAGTAGCCTTCGTACCAGAAGGACCAGCTTCCCGCGATCCGGACGCCTTGGAGGATGATCTGGGTTCCGGGAAACTCCTTGAGCCCGCCCTGCAGCCGCTGGAAGAAGATGCCGCGCTCCATGGTCTGGAGCCGGCCGCGGATGCCGACCTCGCGGAGCTGCGCGATGATGCGCTCGCCTCGCGAGTAGAACGCGGGTATCGGCGTTACCCAGTCCACGTCGAATCCGTTCGGATAGCCCGCCTCGCGCAGGAGCTGCTTGGCCTTCTCCACGTCGCGCCCGAACTCGGGCCACTCGATCGCGTACAGGACGTCGTTGTTGATCCAGTTGCCCGTCGGCTTGCCCATCCCGCCCGACTCCGTCTGATTCATGGCGCGGCGATCGATCGCCAGGCTGACCGCCTCGCGGACGCGCTTGTCGCGGAACGGGTTCTTCGGGTCCTGGAAGCCGGGGAACTCGATGAAGAACGATCCCGACAGCACGGGCGCCAGCGTGACGCCTGGAAGCTTGCTGACCTTGTGGATGAGCTCGCCGGGGACGTTGTAGATGATGTCGGCCTCGCCGCGCTCCAGCATGGCGACCCGGGTGGCCGCCTCGGGCACCGAGATCATGACGAGCTGCTTGGCGTTGACGGGACGGTAGTAGCCGTCGAAGGCCTCCATCTCGACCTTCACGCCCGGCTCGTGACGCACGAGCTTGAAGGGCCCCGCGCCGATCGGCTTCTGCTTGAAGCCGTCCGGGCCCACCTGCTTGTAGTACTTCTCGGGCACCACCCAGCCGGGGCCGGCGACGTTGGCGGTGCCGAACAGGATCGCGAAGTCGAGGAATGGCTCCTTGAAGACGAAGCGGATCGTGCGGTCGTCGACGATCTCAATCCGATCGGTCTTCTTCTTGAACACGTCGGCCTTGGCGCCCCGGTAGTTCTCGTAGCTGAACTTCACGTCCTGAGGCGTGACCGGCTCACCGTTGTGGAACTTGAGCCCCTTGCGCAGCGTGAACGTCGCGCTCTTCGCGTCCGGGGCGATCGCGAACTTCTCGGCCAGCGCCGGATGATCGTAGAGCGCGGTGCCCTGGTTCTTGATCAGCGCGTCGTGGAGCGCGGTGAAGAAGTTGTCCGGAGTCGCGGTGCCGTCGTGCTCCTGCGGATCCAGCCATCGCGAGGCGAAGCCGGCGTGCCAGGCGAGCGTGATCTTGCCCTTGGCCGACGCGCCGGCCGGCGTCGAGAGCGGCACGCCAGCCGAGATGGCGGTGATCAGCAGAAAGACGGCGGCGAGTATCTGGAACACGCCGCGGCCATCGAGTCGCAGCCGGATCATGTGTCGACCTCCGTCTGGAGGATCGGTCTCGTGGTCACGAAGAGTGCTGTAGACTAGCCCGCGGCCCGAGGGCGGTCAAGTCGCGGGGCCCGTCGGTAGGGAGGAGGCGGCACGATGGCGTTCATGAACCAGGACAGATTTCGTCTCTACTACGAAGACACCGGCGGTAACGGGCCCGCGGTGCTCTTCCTGCACGGCGCCGGCGGCAATCATCTGAGCTGGTGGCAGCAGGTGCCGGTGTTCGCCGAGGAGTACCGGTGCGTCACCGTCGATCAGCGCGGCTTCGGTCAGTCACCGGACACGCCTGGAGGGCCCGGGCCGGCGGCGCTCGCCGCCGACGCGATCGCGCTGCTCGACCACCTGCGCATCTCACGGGTCGCGGTGGTCGCCCAGTCGATGGGCGGGTGGGCGGCGGTCGGCGCCGCCGTGCAGGCGCCCGAGCGCTTCTGGGCGATCACGCTGGCCAACACCATCGGCGGCCTCAGCAACGACGCGATCGCCGCCCTGCGCCGGAAGCTGGCAGCGGAGAGCCAGGCCCGGCCGGCCCCGCCGTGGCACCCCGCGCTCGGCGGGACGTTCGCCCGGACTCAGCCGGTCCGCGCGTTTCTGTACACGCAGATCGCCGGGCTGAACGCGCCGCTGCCCACGGACTTCCGCGAGCGGCTCCTCGGCGTCACGACTCCGGTCGAGCGCTACGCGGCCACACGGGTGCCGACGCTGTTCCTGACCAGCGACGAAGACGGCGTGAGCTGGCCGGAGCTGTCGCAGAAGGTCCACGAGCACGTCCCCGGCTCGCGCTTCGAGCGCGTGGAGGCCACCGGCCACTCGACGTACTTCGAGCGCCCCGACGTGTTCAACCGTGAGGTCAGCGCATTCCTGAAGGGGTATCGGCCATGAAATGGTGCCGCTTCCAGTCGGGACGCACGACCGCGTACGGAATCATCGACGACACCACCGTCACTGAAGTGACAGGCAATCCTTTCGAGAGTCACACAAAGACGGCAACGATCGCGCAACTGAGTCGGGTGAAGCTCCTGGTCCCGGTGATTCCCCCCACGTTCTACGCCGCCGGCGTGAACTACCGCGAGCACGTCACCGAGATGGCGCACCGCCGCGGCGTGAAGCCCGAGTTCCCGCCGAACGCCGACGTCGGCTACCGCGCCAACAACGCGCTCGTCCCGACCGACGAGCCGATCGTCATTCCCAAGGACGCGACGGACCTGGTGCAGTACGAGGGCGAGCTGGTCGTGGTGATCGGCAAGCAGTGCAAGAAGGTCTCTGAGGCGCAGGCGCTCGACTACGTCTTCGGCTACACGATCGGCAACGACGTCAGCGAGCGGACGTGGCAGCGGGGCGACCGCACGTTCTGGCGGGGCAAGAACACCGACACCTTCAAGCCGATGGGCCCGTGGATCGTCACCGGGCTGAACCCGGACGATCTGCGCGTCACGATCCGGCTCAACGGCAAGGAGATGTTCACCTACGCGATCAAGGACGCGATCTTCGGCGTGCGCCAGTTCATCAGCCGCATGAGCCAGTACCTGACGCTGTACCCGGGTGACGTGTTGTGGATGGGCACCGACGGCGCGACCGAGAACATGAAGGACGGGGACGTGGTCGAGGTCGAGGTGCCCGGCATCGGGGTGCTGCGCAACCCGGTCGTCAAGGAGCGCTAGCGCCGATCGGGCTCAGGAGGTTCGGCGCGGCGGCGCGCGGCGGATCTCGCGAACGCGCGCCTGGATCTCCGGGAAGTTCGGCTCGATCTCGAGCAGGCGCTCGAACCACGGGAGCGCCTGGGCCATGTCTCCCGCGTAGTAGAACGCGTAGCCCAGCATGTAGTAGGAGTACACATCGTCGGGCTCGCAGGTCCCGCAACGTCGGCGAACTCTATGGTCATCGCGCCCGTCGGAGATTTGCTCCGAAACGGCGCGCCTTGGCGAGCTAGCTCGAGGGCGCCGTCGCGACGGTCTTCGTCAGGGGTGTGCCGCCGATTCCCGCTCGAGGTCGATCCGGACAGCGTGCCACTCGCCAATAGCCTGCTCGTACTGGCCGAGCACCTCGGCGCGCTGCCGATCGAACAGCATGCGATCGAGCGCGATGCCGTACGCACCGATTCTCATCTTCCTCCGTCGGGCAGGCGTCAACTATTGACCACCGAGACGAACGCGCCGCCCTCCAGGACCCGGAAGACCCGCACTGGCTCCTCGACGTTCTTGAGCCGCTGCTCGCCCATGTCCTCGACGACGAACCCGTCACCGAGACGGCGCCGCGTCTCCGGCCCGATGTGCACCGCGTCGTCCTCGCCGACGCCGGCCAGCCGCGCCGCCACGTTGGTGACCGACCCCGAGGCCGTGTAGGTCCAGCGCGTCCCGGCCGTGCCCTCGATCTTGGTCGCGCCGACGGCGGCCACGCCCGAGTTCACGCCGACGTGCAGCGTGATCGGCTCGGGGAGCGCGACGTCCTCGGCGTTGATCTCCCGGGTCCGCCGCACGATGGCACACGCGGTCGACACCGCCGCCTCGGCGTGGCGCGATTCGCTCGGGTCCTGGAAGATGACCATGAGCCCGTCGCCGGCCGTCTCATTGACGTCGCCGCCGTACTGCACGATCTCGTCGAGGAACGCGCCGAAGTAACGCTCGACCAGCCGGTTGACCCGCTCGCTGTCGAGCCGCTCGCTGAGGCGCGTGTAGCCGGCGATGTCCACGAAGAGCACCGAGACGTCCACGTCGCGCTTGGCGAGGGCCGGCGCCTCGGGCGCCTCCTCGATGAGGCTCTGCACCGCGCGGGGCACGAACTTCGAGAGACTGGCCCGCACCGATTCGAGGATCTCCACCCGTCGCAGCGCCACCTGGAGCGCCGTGAACGCTCGGGCGTTCTCCAGCGCGACCGCGCTCTGGTCGAGGAGCAGGCGCAGGAGCCGGAGGTCCTCGGTCGTGTACGCAGCGCCGGAGCGCTTGGGGCCGAGGATGAGCAGCGCCGTGATCCGATCGTGGAAGACGATGGGTACGACCAGATCCGCTCCGAGATGCTCCATGGCCGCCAGGCACGCGCCGCTCAGGTCGGCGAGCGCCGGATCTTCGCTGAGCCGCCCGCGGTTCAGCGGGCCCCGGTATCGCGCTAGACCGCGCAGGAGCGGCGAGTCTGCGGCGACCCTCGCGCCGCGCTCGTCGAGGGCCCGATAGCCTCGCGTGCCGTCGTCCGAGACGAGGAGCGTGGTCGTCACCGGATGGAAGAGCTCGTCGACGGTGTGCCGGATGAGCCCGCCGATGCGCGGCAGCTCCAGCACGGTCGTCATCGCGGAGGCCAGGCGCTCGACCGTCTGCTGCGCGTCATAGCGCTGGCGGAAGAACGCGCGGTCCACGAGCCGCTGGGTCCGCTGGTAGACCGGGTTCAAGAGCGCCACCACCAGCAACGACACGAGCCCCGCCGGCACGAGCGGCGACACCGACATGTCGAGCATCGAGAACGCGACGTTGATCCCGGTGAGCGAGCCTGCGTACAGGAGCGTCACCAGTACGGTGGCCGCCGAGTAGATGGCGCCAAGGCGCAGGACGGCGCCGATGTCGAAGAGGTTGTAACGGACGATCGCGTAGGCGACCACCAGCGGGAAGACCAGGTTGAGGCGCCACGACTGGTTCAGGTAGGGCACGCCGATCCAGAACAGGATCTCGGCCGCGGTGCCGAGTACGGGGAACAGGAAGCTCACCGCGAAGCCCACCGCCAGGAACTTCGCGCGCTGGCGAGCCAGCGGCGTGGAGCCCCGTCGCGCCGTGCGCGCCAGCGACACGATCAGCGCGATCAGCGCCACGCCCCAGCACGCCGCCACGAACATCGGCAGCGCCAGCGAGCGCCAGAAGAACGTGAGCGGCAGCGCGGCGGCCGCGACGGCGCCCTCCGCCCACAGGAGCGGCACGAGCCACGGATGGCGTCGCGCGATCCCGCGCTTTTCCGGGAAGCGCAGGGCCAGGTGCGCGAGCGCGTTCGGGGTCAGCGCCCACGTGGCCAGCATCAGCGTCGTGAACCGATGGGTCGTGTGCAGGTCCGGATAGAGGATGGTCGTGGCCGCCGAGATCAGGCAGAACGCGAAGAAGATGCGGCTCTCGCCCGCGCCCGGCTTGAGGAACATGACGGCGCCGCCGAGCACGAGGAAGAGGAGACCGGGGATCAGCGCCTCCACGACGAAGCGCCGGAACCACTGGAGCGTGACCGTCCGCGTGGCGACGTCGATCTCCATGAGCTGGTGGCCGCGCGCGACGAGGTAGTGGAGGACCGTTCCCGGCGGATGCCGCTGGACCTCCGCGGTGAGGTCGGCGGCCGACGTGAGGACGCGGCCGTTCAGCGCCACCACCTTGTCGAATGGCTGGAGGATGCCGCGCTCGCCGCCGCCGACGACCACCAGGAGGTTCTCCATGATGGCGTGGCCGGGGCTCGGCTGTCCCACGCGCCGCCAGGCGTCGTGGGTGGCGACCGCGGCCACGAGCAGACTGAGGCCGAGCAGAACCGCGGTGACGGTCAGCTCGGCACGACGCCGAGTCTCGAGCATCTCCAGCAGAGTACACTCTCCCGGTGAGCCGGCTCTTCTTGATCCGTCACGGCGAGACCGCCGGCAACGCCCTGCGGATCCTCCAGCGTCCGGATGTCCCACTTTCGCCTCGTGGGGTGGCGCAGGCGGAGCGCCTGGCGCGCCGGCTCTCCGGCGAGGGTGTCGCCCGGATCCTGTCGAGCGACTACGCCCGGGCCATGGCCACGGCCGAGTACGTGCAGCGCGCGACCGGCGTTCCCCTCTCCTTCGAGCCGCTGCTACAAGAACGAAACTTCGGCGACCTCCGCGGCAGGCCCTACGCCGACCTCGGCTTCGACCCGTTCGAGCCGGACTATGCGCCCCCCAACGGCGAGACGTGGCCCGTCTTCCACGCGCGCGTCGATCTCGCGTGGGCTCGCGTGCGGGCGCTGGCGGCGGCGACGGCCGGCGACCTCGCGGTCGTCACGCACGGCCTCGTCTGTCGCTCGCTCGCCGCCCGGCATCTCGTCCTCGCCGACGGCGACGTGGTGCCGGAGCGCTGGGAGAACACGTCGGTGACGATCGTCGATGGTGCGCCGCCGTGGCGGGTGCGCGTGCTGAACTGCGTCGCGCACCTCGACGACCTGGACGGCGCGTCGGCCCGGGATTCCGGCGCCGCCTGACCTGCCTACCAGCGCGCGGACAGGCCGATGAGGGCGGAGTGGGTGTCGAGATCCATGCGGAGCGGTGCGGGCTTCAGGGTCGCGGAGTCGTGCAGCTCGACCGAGACTTCCGCGTGGGTGAAGCGATACTCGCCGAAGAACATCAGATTCCGGGCGACGTGGAACGCGATGCCGCCTCCAAACTTGTAGCCGAACGACCGATCGGTATCGTCGTCGTGATTGCGGAACTGCGCCGTGTTCCGCGGCGTGACGGTGGTGTTGAAGAACGGCACGCCGGCGGTGACGTACGGCTGGATCGCCCCCCACGGCGCCGCCTCCGTCTTCAACAACGGCAGCCGGAGCAACAGGTCGAGTGACAACACCCAGGCGTCCACGTCGATGGCGCCGATGCCCCCCTGGCCGCCGCCGCAGCCGCCCGACGGCACGCAGCCGTCGATGTGGAATTGCTGAGGCCCGATGCGCGGCGAGAACTTGGAGACATCGAGTCCGAGGCCGAGAAACGGCACGGCGTCGAAGTAGCGACCGAATCGGCCGCCGTAGGTGAGCGACCGATCGAACTCGACCTCCCGGTAGATCCCGAGCCCGGCCGAGTCGTGCACGGTCAGGTCGTTCTTCTCGGTGAGGCTCTGGCCTCCGTAGACGTCGGCAAACCATTCGGCCGACGCGGGAGGAGCCGTCGATGCGAGACACAGGACAATGATCCACGCGATGAATCTCATCACTGGCTCCCTGGACGCCTACGGCGCCCGGACCTATTCCGCGGTTTGTGCGTCGCCGGCGACGGTGGTGCGCCGCATGTCGCGCGGCTGGGTCTCATCATAGCGTCGCACGCGGTGCATCATCTGGCGATTGTCCCACATGACCAGATCCCACGAGCGCCACCCGTGCACGTAGACGAACGCCGGCTGCGTGGCGTGCTCGTTCAGGTCGCGAAGCAGGATGCGAGCCTCCGGCGTCGGCATACCGAGGATGGCGCCGGCGTGGGACGAGAGGACGGCGTAGCGATCCATCCCCGCCTCGATGGTCGCCACCTCGGCGCCGGAGAGCGGCTTGCCGATGTCGATTCCGGAGACCTCGCCCACGAACACCGGGTGGATCTGCCGGATCGAGAGGGTCATCGGCGCAAGTCTATCGCAAGCCGAGCCACGTCAGCCCCTTTGGCGTGCCCGGCACGCTCGGGTTGAAACCCCCTCCACCACGCGTATCATGAAGCACCAAGGTGGCCATCATCGAGCTCCCTCTGACCACGACTGTCATCGAAGACGCCGACGGCCCATGAGCGGCGACGCTCCGAGGGGCCGCACGCGGTCGCGCGCGAGTTCACGCGCATGGATCTAACCGGCGTGAAAGTGCTCGTCGTCGACGACAACGGCGACGCGCGCATGCTCGTTCAGCGCATGCTCGAAGGCTGCGGGGCCATCGTCACGACCGCCGCGACGGTCGGGGACGCCTTGTTCGCCGTCGAGCACGTACGCCCCCACGTCCTGGTGAGCGACGTGGCCATGCCCGAGGTGGACGGCTACGAGTTGCTTCGACGGATTCGGGCGCTCGGCCAGTCACGCGGCGGCGGCGTGCCCGCGATCGCGCTCACGGCGTTCGCGCGATCCGAGGACCGCTTGCGAGCGCTGCGCGCTGGATTTCTCCACCACATCGCGAAGCCTCTCGAGCCGTCGCAGCTCGTCGCGACCGTCGCCAGCGTCGTCGGCCGCACCGGCGTGCCGGTGCGCGAATGACCTACCGGAGGCTCGCCATCAGCTCCATCGCCTCGGGTTGCTCGGTGGTTCACCGCATCTCGATACACCGCCGGCGACCGCAGGGTCAACTCGTTCCGCCCGCCTGATGGCGCGGCCCCTCGGGTCCCGAGGGCGGCGCTTCGGGCCAAAGCCCGAGTGTCCGCATCAGGGCCAGCGCGTTCGACGTCCGGACAACGCCCGGGCGCATCCGGTAGTCGAAGAGCATGCGCCCATCCTCGAGCCGGTCGGCGAAGTGGACGTTGACGGCGTGGACCGCAGGATCCTCCGCGACCTCGGACAGCGCCAGATCATGCGTGGTGATGAGACCGATCGCCCCTCGCTGCGTCAGGCCGTGGACGACGGCCGCGGCGCCGAGCCGACGATCGTGCGAGTTCGTTCCATGGAGAATCTCGTCGAGCAGGAACAGCAGGGGGATCGGTCCGTCGGCGATGCGGACGAGGTCGCGCAAGCGGATCAACTCCGCATAGAAACGCGAGGTGCCCTCCTGGAGCGAGTCCCGGATGAGCAGCGTCGCGCCGGGGTAGAGCAGCGAGAGTCGGAGCCGCGACGCCCGCACCGGCGCGCCGGCCAGCGCCAGCACGGTGTTCGCGCCCACGGCCCGTAGCAGCGTGCTCTTCCCCGACATGTTCGAGCCGCTGACGATCAGGACTCGCGCGGTGCCCCCGAGCGCCACGTCGTTGCGCACGCAGCTGGCATCGGGGATGAGCGGGTGTCCCAGGGCCTCCGCCTCGAAGCACACCCGGGCCTCCTCGATCGTCGGATAGACGTCGTCCGGGTGCTCCGACGCATAGCCAGCCAGCGAGCACAGGGCCTCGAGCTGCCCGGCCGCCGACAGCCACGCGGCGACGGAGGCGCCGTGGCGCACCCGCCACGCCTCCACCGCGAGGGCGCAATGCACGCTCCACATGGTGAGCACGTCGAACGGCACGAAGAACTGATTGCGCCGCGCGTCGAGCAGATCCACCCAGACACGCAGCCTTCCCACCGCGCGCGACGGGCGCCACCCCTGGGACATGAGGTCCGCGTGGAGGCGGACGAGCAGAGGGCTTCCGGGCGGCTCCCGCTCGAACCGTTCGAACACCGCGGCCAGCAGATCGAGGTCTGGTCCGTGGCCGGCGACCGCCCGATCGGCCTCCAACACGTGACGTCCCAGCCGACCACGGATCAGGCTCTGGATGGCCAGCGCGCCCAACGCCACGCTGGACGGAGCCCAGCCCAGGGCCCACGACACGACGGCCGCGAGCGTCGCCGCGCCGATCGCCGCCGCGCCGAGCCGGAGGCGCATCCCGGGTGGACTCGCCGCCGATGTCGCCAGCGACGCGAGGGCATCGGGGCGCGCGGTCGCCGCGACCTCCTCGCCGAGGACCGCCAGGTCCTCGCGCAGGTCCAGGCGCGGCGTCAGGGCCTGCACCGCCGTCTGCCGGGCGCGCACCGATGCGGGATCCGACGGCGCCAGCAGCCACGCGGCGATCGTCTCCTCGCCCATGCGGGTCCGCGCGTCGCAGAGCAGCTCGTACAGCGAGCCTTCGCCGAAGAGGTCGAGACCGTCGGCGTACGGGTGGCGGGGATCGCGGAAGCGATCTCCGGTGCGGCCGGCCCCCGCCCACTGGCCAGCGAGACGCGCGAGCCCTCGTCGGTAGAACGCCGCGCGCCGCTCCGCCTGCCGGCACCGCCCGCGAACACGCCCGTGGACCACCACCAGGGTCGCGAACGCCAGGGCCGGCGCCGCGAGCCACCACGGCGACAGCACGGCCGCCCCGAACGCGAGCCATGCGACCAGCGCCGCCGTCAGCGCGACGCCGAGGCGGGCGCGCGAGATCCGTTCCTCGAACCGGCGGGAGTTGGCCGCGCGCGCCTGGTGCAGTGACTCCCGCCGCCGGTACTCGTCCTTCGGCGCGGGTTCACGCTCTCTCATCGCCGGCCGGAGCATCGCGCGGGCGAGCGGCCAGCGTCAAGCGTCCCAATGGGATTGCCGACGACGCGTCCTTCGTGTAGATGTTCGCGCATGGACTACCACATCAACCTCGGTACGGCTGGGTGGGGCGTGTGGCACAGCCCGGACGCGGGCAAGTCGTGGGTGCGGCATCGCAAGCCGTTCCCGCTGAACTCGCGGATCCAGGCGTTGACCGTTCTGCCGGGCGAGCCGCGCGGCCTGCTGGCCGCCGGCGACACCGGCGTGTTCGCGAGCCACGACGGCGGCGCCTCGTGGGCGCGGGTCGGCGCCGCCGGCGACCTGCCGACGGTCTGGTCGCTGGCCGTGGACCCGTCCGATCCGCAGACGCTGTTCGCGGGGACGCGACCGACCGCGATCTATCGTTCGCGCGACGGCGGGCGGTCGTGGCAGAAGCTCGACGTCCCCGCCGCGACCGAGTGCTCGATCGGACAGGCGTTCGTGACCCGCGTGCTCGTCGACGCCGACGACCCGCGCATCGTGTGGGCCGGCGTCGAGATCGACGGCGTCTTCCGCAGTCTCGACGGCGGCGACACCTGGACGAAAGTCGTGCGCGGCCTCCACGACCCCGACGTCCACGACATGGCCCTCGCGCGCACGAGCCCGCCGCGCGCCTGGGTCAGCACGAACGGCGAGCTGTTCTGGAGCGACGATCGCGGCGAGACGTGGACGCCGATCGGCGTCAAGAGCCAGTGGCCCCTGCCCTACGCCCGCGGCATCGCGGTGAAGACCGACGATGCGCGCGTGCTGTTCGCCGGGTGCGGCCAGACCACGACAGGAGAAACGGGCGGTGTGCTCCGCTCGAGCGATGGTGGCAAGACATGGCAGAGCGTGCTGCTGCCCGGCCGGCCCAACGCGACCTTGTGGGGCCTGGCGACCCATCCGGCCGATCCGGCGCGGGTCGTGGCGTTCACGCTCTTCGGCGAGGTCTACGTCACCGAGGACGCCGGCGAGTCCTGGCGCAAGATCGCGCGCGAGTTCGGCGAGATCCGCACCGCGGCGTGGCTGCCGGCGTGAAGCCTGAACGGAGGATGTCATGGCATTGCTCACCGCGATTCTCCTGGTCCTGGGTGCGCTGATGGCGTCCCCCGCGGCGGCCGCCACGTTCGTGTACGTCGGCAACGCCGAGAGCAACGAGATCTACGTGCTCCAGCTCGATCGGCAGCGCGGCGACCTCACGGTCGTGGAGAGGGTCGCGATCCCCGGCATCGAGAAGCCGGGCATCTCGACGCCGATGTCGGTGAGTCCCGACCGCCGCTTCCTCTACGTCGGCACGCGCGGCGAGCCGAAGGTCGCCGCGGGCTTCGCCATCGATCAGGCGAGCGGCCGGCTCAAGCACGTCGCCAGCGGTCCCCTCGCCGACAGCCTGGCCTACATCGCCACCGACCGGACGGGCCGCTTCCTGCTCGGTGCGTCGTACCCCGGTCACAAGGTCACCGTGAACCCGATCGGGCCTGCCGGCACGGTGCAGCCGCCGCAGCAGGTGCTGCCGAACTATCCCAACGCGCACGCGATCATGGCCGACGCGGCCAACCGCCACGTGCTCGTGCCCACGCTCGGCAACGACCGGGTCAACCAGTTCACGTTCGACGCGGCGACCGGCAAGCTGGCGCCCACGACGTCGCCGGCGGCCGAAGTGAAGGCCAAGGCCGGTCCGCGCCACTTCGTCTATCACCCCGGTGGCAAGATCGTCTACGTCGTGGGCGAGCTCGACGGCGCCGTCTACGTGTTCGACTATCACGGGGCCACCGGCGACCTCACGCAGAAGCAGTCCGTCAGCGCGCTACCGCCCGGCTTCGAGGGCAAGCCGTCGGCCGCCGACCTGCACATCACGCCGGACGGTAAGTTCCTCTACGCGTCGGAGCGCACGTCGAGCACGCTGGCCGGCTTCGCCGTCGACGCAATGAAGGGCACGCTGACCTCGTTCGGCAGCGTGCCGACCGAAAAACAGCCGCGCGGCTTCGCGATCGACACGTCAGGCCGCTACCTGCTGGCGGTCGGCCAGCTGTCCCACGCCATGTCGAGCTACGCGATCGACCAGACCAGCGGCAAGCTCACCAAGCTCAAGGAGTATCCGATGGGCAAGAACCCGAACTGGATCGAGATCGTCGATCTCCCGTAGCCCGAGGCGCGCCCATAACAAAAGGAGCCACGATGCCGAGGATGGATCCGCTGGGCGTTCACGAGGTCGACGGGGAGATCCGGCACCTGTGCGAAGAGGCCGAGCGCCAGTCCGGTACCTCGGCGAGCACGCGCACCTACGCCAGGAACCCGGCGGTGGTGAAAGCGTTGGCGGCCTTCCGCGGAACGCTCGCGCGTGAGGGCACGATCGACCCGGGGCTCCGCGAGCTGGTGCGGCTGAAGATCGCCGCGCTCAACGCGTGTCGCTACTGACTCACCGTACGCTATGCCGGGGCCCGGCATGCGGGGGTGACGGAAGCGAAGATCGCCGCGATCGACGACGAAACGTCGACTCTGCTGACCCCGCGCGAGCGCGCCGGGATCCGGTTCGCCGAGAAGCTCGCGGTCGACCATCAGAAGGTCGACGACGCGCTCTGGTCGGAGATACGACGGCACTTCACCGAGGCCGAGATCGTCGAGCTGGTCGCCCACGCGACGCTCTACATCGGCTTCGGGCGCTTCAACGAGATCGTCGGGATCGAGCCGGCGTAGAAGGACGCAGTCGAGGCGGGCGGGGTCCGCGGCGGACCGCGTCGCGAATGCCGACGTAGGTCAGCTCGGTTCCCGCCCGCGCGCACCGCAGCAGAAGGCCTCCGCGGCTCATGTCGCCGCGTCCGACGAAGTCCAGCGGGAATCGCAGCCGTTCGCCGAGCGCGGCCATGAGCGGTTCCACGTACTTGCCCGTCGCGATGCTGCCGAGCAAGATCACCTCGCCGTCCGTCTCGATCCGCTCGGCGAGCCGGCGCGCGTCACGATCGAGCGGCGTGCGATAGCGCGGATCGTCGCCGGCGATGTCGACGCTGGCGAATCGTCGGAGCCGGTCGAGATCGACCGGCTCGTCGGCGGGCCGCAGCCCTTCGGTGGGTGTGATGACGTAGATCCCCACGCCACCGTGGGGTGGGCGCGCGAACGCGCGCGCGTACGCCAGCTTGCCGCGGAAGTAGAGCCCGCTGAAGAACGAGAAGACCTCGCCGATCGGCGCGCCCGCGCCGCCGCGAACTCGTCGCGCGAGATCGAAGGCGGCTCGATCGTTGAGGACGAGCCGGGCGCGCTCTCCCCCGCAGTGCGCCGGCGAGAGCAGGAAAATGCGGCTCACGCGCGAGTGACCGGCGCCACCGCCCGGACGAACGCGTCGGCGGGCAGCGTGTTGAGCACCTCGTCCCGCCCAATCCAGCCGCGCCGCGCCATGGCGACACCGTACTGGAGGTTGGCGAGCTCGGCCACCGCGTGAGCGTCCGTCGAGACGACGAAGCGAATGCCGCGCTCCCGAGCGGCCCGGAGCCACCGCGGGGCCAGGTCGAGCCGTTTGGGGTCGCCGTTGATCTCCACGGCGGCGCGGCTGGCCGCCACCGCGTCGAGGACTTCTTCGACGCGGCACTCGACGGGTGGCCGCGAGAGGATGAGGCGCCCGAGCGCGTGGCCCCAGATCTTGAAGACCGGCAGCTCCATGGCCCGCACGAGGCGCTGCGTCATCTGGCTGGCGTCCATGCGGTGCCGGCGGTGGATGCTGGCGATGATCACGTCGAGGCGCTCCAGGACGGCGTCTGGATAGTCGAGGCCGCCATCGGCCAGGATGTCCGACTCGGTGCCGCGCAGGAGCCGTACCGCGACGGTTTCCTGGACCCGCGCGATCTCCTCCCACTGCGCCTCGAGCCGATCGACGGAGAGACCGCCCGCGTACGCGGCCGACATCGAGTGATCGGTGATCGTCAGGTACTCCATCCCGAGCGCGTCGGCGGCCTTTGCCATCTGCGCCACGGTGTGCCGGCCGTCGCTGTACACGGTGTGGCAATGGACGAAGCCGCGGATGTCGGCCTCGGTCACCAGATCCGTGGGCAAGGCTCCCGTCATGGCCGCCTCGACCTCGCCCTCGTCCTCTCGAAGCTCCGGCGGGATGAACGGCAGCCCCAGGCGATGGTAGATCTCCGCTTCGCTCTCGCCCTCGAGAGGAACACCGCGTCGCCGGGCCAGGCGTTCCAAGTGCTGCACGTGCGCCGCGGAGCCGGTGGCCCGCAGCAGCGCGGTGGCGTACGCTGCGCGGGGCACGACGCTCACGCTGACGGGAAGGCCTGTGGCGGGAGCCTGGCGCGCGTCGTTCATTGTGTCGACCTGGCTATCGGACGCGACAACCAGGGACAGGCTGTCAACGGATTCCGTCAAGCGGCGGAGATCCCCGGCGACCTCGACCTCCTGCGCGCCTGGTGCCCCGCGCAAATGGGCGCGCATGGTCTGGGCCGCGGCGAGCGCTTCGGGCAGGAGCGCGCGTCGCGCCTCTGGCTCGCGTCGCCGGCGAATGTGCTCGAGGATCACACGCTCGGTTTTCTCGCCCATGCCCTTCACCGCGCGCACGCGGCCGGCTTCACACGCCGCCTCGAGGTCCTCGATCGTCTCGACGCCAAGTGCGTCCTGCAGCGCGGCGATCTTCGCGAGCCCGAGGCGAGGAATGCCGTGAAGTGCCTGCGCGAGCGGCGGCACGCGTCGGCGCTGCTCCTCGAGCACGTCCGAGCGTCCGGTGCGATAGAGCTCCGAGATCATCCCGGCGAGCCCCGGGCCGATGCCGGAGATCTCGGTGAGACGGCGGTCCTCCACGAGGCGTCCCAGGTCGGCGTCGAGACGTTCCAGAGCTTCGGCGCCCCGCGCGTAAGCGCGGGCCCTGAACGGCTCCTGGCCGGCGACCTCGAGGAGCGTGGCCATCTCGCGCAGGGCCCGGACGATCCCCAGCCGATCAGCCATGGCAGTGCGCGCCGCAGGCCGTGGCGGGGCTGGGGCCCCACCGGCCGAGGCACGGCCATAAAAGTGGTATCGAAGTTGCTCTAGCCAGGGATGATGGGCCCGTCATCGACGTCACCTCAGACGCAGGAGACGCCCGCCAACGGCGCGGTCGAGGCGGCCGCGGCGGCGCGACTGCGCTACGTGAGCGACGCGAGGCCCGGCATCCAGCGCATCCGTGTCGGGCGCGGCTTCAAGTACTCGAGCGCCGACGGCACGGAGGTGACCGATCCGCAGACGCTTCAGCGAATCCGCTCGATCGCCATTCCTCCGGCGTGGATGGACGTGTGGATCTGTCCCACGGCCACCGGTCACATCCAGGCCGTGGGCCGCGATGCTCGCGGGCGAAAGCAGTACCGGTACCATCCGCGCTGGCGTGAAGTCCGTGATGAGACAAAGTATGCCAGGCTCGCCGAGTTCGGCCGCGCGTTGCCCCGCATTCGGCGTCGGGTCAGTCTGGACATGCGGCGCGCCGGCCACGAGCGCGAGAAGGTGCTCGCGACCGTCGTTCACCTCCTGGAGACCACGCTCGTCCGGGTCGGGAACCCGGAGTACGCGCGGCACAACGGCTCCTACGGGCTGACGACGCTCCGGAGCCGCCACGTCCGTATTCGCGGCCAGCGCCTGCGCTTCGAGTTCCGCGGCAAGGGCGGCAAGCTCCACACCGTCGACGTCAACGACGGGCGCGTGGCCGCCGTCGTGCGGCGCTGTCAGGAGCTGCCGGGCCACGAGCTCTTCCAGTACGTCGACGAAGCCGGCGAGCGGCAGACGATCGATTCGGCCGACGTCAACGAGTACGTCCGCCAGATCACCGGGAGCGAATTCACCGCGAAGGATTTCCGAACCTGGGCCGGGACGGTGCTGGCCCTGGCCGCCCTGCGCATCGCCGGCGCCGATAGCGCGCCGCCGACCAAGAAGAACGTCAATCTCGCGGTGGCCGCCGTGGCCGAGCGCCTCCGGAACACGCCGACCGTCAGCCGGAACTGCTACATCCACCCGGCCGTCGTGGAGGCGTACCTGGGATCCGCGCTGCGCGGTCCGCGCGAGCATACGCCGAGCGCGGCGGGCCCGACGCTGCGTCCCGAGGAGCGAGCGCTGCTCGCGCTGCTCACGAGAAAACGGACGCGAGGGGCTACGGCGCCTACCAACGGCCGTGTGAATCCTCCCGCGTAGTTCTTACCTCGCGGCGCCGCCGGCAAGCCGCCCCAGCCCCGCGACGGCCTGCGGCGCGCACTGCGCGGTCTACGTGACCGACTCCGGCGCGACGGCGCGTCCGGTGCGCGCGGCTTCGTAGATCGCCAGCGGCACCTGGAGGATCCGCTTCGCTTCCTGCACGTCCTGCCGCGGCTGCCGGCCCGCGAGCAGGCCGTCGACGAAGTCCACCGCCGCGCCGTCGAACCCGAGGCGCCAGTCGGTCCCCACCTGGTGGCTCACCGTCTCGGCGCCGCGGATCACCACCACCGCCGGCAAGTCGAGCATCTCGCCGGTGCACCGGGTGACCCAGATGATCCCGCGGCTGCCGTGGATCTCGAAGAACTCGTCGGCGCGGTAGTAGCGCGAGCGAATCGTCATCTCGGGAGCGTCGGTGTAGTCGATGATCCCCAGGCAATCGCGCCCCTTGAAGCGCCACATCGCCGCCGCCGGCGTCTCCGTGATGATGTCGGCGCCGTGGGTCACGATGGCCGAGATCTCACCGATCTCGCCGATCCAGTACGCGGCCGTCGCGTACTTGTGCACGCCGTCGTCGTAGAGCGGCCCGCCCGGATTTCGCCCGCGATCGCGGCGCCAGACCATCGCGTCGGGGTCGAGGTCCATCACCTGCCCCGAGATGTGCTGGACGCGCGTGGTGTGGATCCGCACCAGTGACGGCTCACCGATGACGCCGGCGTCGAGCAGCTCCTTGGCCTTCACGATCGGCGGGTAGTAGAGGAAGTTCTCGGTGACGCGGAACGTGGTCCGCGCGCGGGTCACCGCGGCGGCGATCCGGTCGGCCTCGGCGACGGAAACGGCCAGCGGCTTCTGACACGACACGTGCTTGCCCGCCTCCAGCGCCGCCACGATCTGCTCCGCGTGCAGCCAGGTGGGCGTGAGCAGCTCGACGGCGTCGACCGCGCGGTCGTCCAGCACCTGCGCCAGGTCCGTGTAGATGCGCGGCGTGATGGACCACTCGCGGGCGCGCCGCTTGGCGCGCTCGGAGTCGATGTCGCACAGGGCGACCACGTCGCAGCGCGGGTGCTGGAGATACCCGGGCGCGTTGAGCTGAGAGATGTTGCCGCAGCCGACGATCGCGAGACGCACTCGGTCCATCCGCGAGACCGTAGCGGCTGCCGAGGGGCAAGTCAACCGGCGCTATACTCGCTATACTAAGGAGACCTCATGACCCGCACGATCTTCCTCACCGTTCTGCTCCTCGCGCTGGCCGTGCCCTCGGGCTACGGCGCCGGCGACATCGACCGCGCCGCGGTCGATTTCAAGACCCCCGAAGAGATCAAGTGGGTGAGGAACGCGGCGGGGACGAACGAGTCGGCCGTGTTGTTCGGCGACCCCAGCAAGCCTGGCCCGTACGTCGTGCGCGTCAAGTGGCTCCCGGGGAACATGAGCCGCCCGCACTTCCATCCCAACGACCGCTTCTTCGCGGTCCTCTCCGGCACCTGGTGGATGGGAACCGGCGAGAAGTTCGACCCGGAGAGCACCGTGCCCGCGCCCGCGGGAAGCTATGTCATCCACTACGGCGGCAAGGTCCACTACGACGGCGCCAAGACCGAGGAGACCATCATCCAGGTGTGGGGCATGGGGCCGGCCACGTCCACGCCGGCCGAGAAGCGCTGACGGGGTCATTCGGTCTCACTCCGCCGCTCACGCTGTTTCAGCGTGATCCCGTAGCGCTTGGTGAGGCGGTAGAGCGTGCGCCGGTGGATGCCCAGGAGCTGGGCGGCGAGCTTCTTGTTCCAGCGCGCCTCTTGCAGAACGCGGCGCACGTGGCCCGAGACGACGCCGCGGAGGCTCAGGGGCGACGCCGGGGCCGTACCGTCTGACGGGATCGCCGTCTCGGCACACTTGGGCGGCAGATCCTCGGGCTGGAGCACCGGGTTCGTGGTCAGGGCGATGGCCCGCTCGATGGCGTGCTCGAGCTCGCGGACGTTGCCGGGCCAGTCGTAGGCGGCCAGCAGCGCCATGGTCTCGGGGGCGATACCGGAGACGGCCCGAGCGTTGGCCGCCGCGTACTTCCTCAGGAAGTGGGTGGCGAGCAGCACGATGTCGTCGCGGCGCTCGCGCAGCGGCGGCACGCTGAGCGTCACGACGCTCAGGCGGTAGAAGAGATCCTCCCGGAATTTTCCGCTCGTGACTTGCTGCCCCAGGTCTCGGTTGGTCGCCGCGATGACCCGCACGTCCACGCCGAGGGTGCCGGTGCCGCCGACTCGCTTGATCTCGTGCTCCTGCAGGACCCGGAGCAGCTTCGCCTGGACGCACGGGCTCACCTCCCCGACCTCGTCGAGGAAGCACGTGCCGCCGTGCGCGGCCTCGAAGAGTCCGCGCTTGTCGATCATCGCGCCGGTGAACGCGCCCTTCACGTGGCCGAAGAGCTCGGATTCCAGCACGCCCTCAGCCAGCGCGCTGCAATCCACGGGCACGAACGGACGACCGGCCCGCGGGCTCGCGGCGTGGATCGCGCGCGCGATCAGCTCCTTGCCGGTTCCCGTCTCCCCCTGGATGAGCACGGTGCTCCGGGTGCGGCCCACCCGCGCGACCATCTCGAGCACTGCGCGTATCGCCGGTGACGCGCCCACGATCTCCTTGACGCGGCTCGTGTCCACGGGGCCCCTCGCGTGCGCGGGCTCCGCGCGGTGGGCGTGCCACCGCGCGCGCATCGATTGGGTCATGCCGTGTTCTCCTCTCGGGTTCCTAGACGCCACGGATAAACGTGTCCACGTGTGAGACTCGCGTTTGATCGGGACGAACGAGCGCGGCGGCACCCGAGCGCGACGCCGCGCGGGGTGGCGGAGCTCGGCGATCAGAACACGCCGCGGCCGAGGAGTCGGAACGCGGACGGGCCGAGCCGAGAATGTTTCAGGAGCGGTGAGGAATTCATGTCGATAACGTGCCCAGCGTATTTCTGCCTCGTGAGGATGTCAAGATTTTGCCCGGCGTCCGGCGGTGCGGAGTGTGGCAAACCGTCTCACACGTGCGCTCGGTGGCCACACACCTCCCCCGACGGACCCGCACGACCGGTCGTGAACACGCCCGGCCAGCGCGTGTTTCCGCGCGCACTTGGGGCGTGCGCGTGGCGGGCTGGCGACATCTGGCAGACTCATTGCTGCACTCTCGGCGGAATGCGGGCGCGACGTCATCGCACGTTGATCGAGTCGTCACCGCGCGGTAACCGAACACGCGGTATCTGAGAAGCAGACACAGTGCGCGCCGCCAGCCGTCGCGGGGCCGCAGTGCGAGCCGCAGGGCCGCCCGGGAGCTGGGACCCCCAGGCCCCAGGCGAGCGATGCGAACAGGCCCCGCCGGCCGAGGCGCGACTACACGGGAGGCGCCGATGAGCGACACCGCAGGAATTCGCGAGCGCCTGAAAGAGCTGCGCCATCACGGCAAGATGCAGTGGTCAGAGATCGAGCACGTGTGGGCGGGGGAGCCCGTCGACGTCGTCGAAGCGCTCGCCCACGAAGGATTCGCCGAATACAAGCGCGAGGTGGCGCGCAGCCGTCGCGACCGTCCTCCGACGGGCGGCGTCTGGCAGGGCCTCGACAGCCGGACCGGAATCGTGGCCTCGGCCATCTGGGTCCACCGCGACGCCGGGGCCGTGCCCATCGTCTTCATCGAGGTCGATGGGGAGCTCCTCGACGGCAACTCCCGGTGAGCCGCAGGAAACCGAGCCGACAATCGATTGAGCGAGGGGGGGAAACTCCAATGGAGCATACGGCGACGCAGGAGCGGGCGGCGCGGGCGTTCGAGCACTCGGCGATGCTGGGTGACACGACGACCGCCTATCTCGAGATCAACCAGCGCCTGATCGGTGACCTGACCGAGCTGTCGGTCGGCACCGCCAAGGAGAACGCGCGGCTCGTGGCCGAGCTACAGATGGCCACGATCGACGCGCTGCACGAATCGCAGGCCGCCGTCCTGCGCTGGCAGGCGATGTGGCCGGAGGCGCTGATGGACCCGCTGCGCTGGCACCAGACGGCGCTCGCGGAGCTGGTCGCGTCCACCCAGCGCACGATCTCGTTCGCGGGCGCGGGTGCGCGGGTCGTCATGCAGGCGGCCGACCGGATGCACGCGGCGGCCGTCGATACCGGCCGGCGCGTCCGCGACATCGTGGAAGGTTCGGGCGCTAGCCTCCGGCGATCTGCGGGAGGATGAACACCTCGCTGTCCGGGGCGATCGGCTCCAGCAGCGCGTCCTGGTAGATCTGGCCGTCGATCGCCACCGCCACGCCTTCGGCGAGGTGACGCTCGAGTTCTGGGTGGAGCTCGGCGAGCTGCTGGAAGAGCTGCTTCACGGACGTCGCCGAGAGACGGAACTCGGCGACGCCCCCCGTGAGTTGCGCGAGGTTACCGATCAGTACTACGCGCATTCGTTCATAGTGGGGGCCTCGAAATGGCCCCCATACCCCCCGCGCTTCGTTCCTTGAGGGCCTTGAGGACCTTGGGCGGCGACATCGGCAGCTCGGTGAAGCGGATGCCGGTCGCCGCTTCCATCGCGTTGGCGATCGCGCCGAGCGGCGGCACGATCGGCGTCTCGCCGACGCCGCGCACGCCGTACGGGTGCTTCGGGTTCGCCACCTCGACCACGATGGCGTCGATCATCGGCACGTCGGAGGCCACGGGCATGCGGTAGTCGAGGAAGCCGGCATTCTGCAGCTTGCCGTCGGCGCCGTAGATGTACTCCTCGTTCAGTGCCCAGCCGATCCCCTGCACCGCGCCGCCCTGGAACTGGCCCTCGACGTACGCGGGATGTAGGGCCTTGCCCGCGTCCTGCGCGACGGTATACCGCAAGATCGTCACGCGCCCGGTCTCGGGGTCAACTTCGAGATCGACCAAGTGCGTGCCGAGGCTCGGACCGGCACCCTGGGCGTTGATGCGCCCGTAGCCGCCGATGGGCCCGCCAGTCTTGCCGGCGACCTTGGCGAAGTCAGCGATCGTCATCGGCTTGATCTTCTCGGCGAGCTCGCCGAGGGGCCGGACGGCGCCGTTGGAGAACTCGACCTGGTCCGGCTTGGCCTCCCACAGCTTGCAGGCCCGGGCGCACAGCTCGGCCTTGATCTGCTTGGCCGCCTCGACGATGGCCATCGACCCCGAGAAGGCCGAGCGGCTGCCGCCGGTGAGGAACGTGAAGCCGAGCGAGCCGGTGTCGCCGATGATCGGCCGTACCTTCTCGTAGGGGATGCCCAGCTCGTCGGCCGCTATATTGGTGAGCGCGGCGCGCAGGCCGCCAATGTCCGGCGTGCCGACCATCAGCGACACAGTGCCGTCCTCGTTGATCGTCAGCGACGCACACGTCTCGCCGCCGATGTTGAACCAGAACCCGGAGGCCACGCCGCGCCCCTGCCACTTGCGCAGCGGCGTGTTCCAGTGCTCGGTTTTCTTGATCGAGTTGAGCGTCTCCTCCAGACCGATGGGCCCGAACTTCGGGCCGTACGCCGCCTTCGTCCCTTCCCGCGCCGCGTTCATCATACGCAGCTCGATCGGGTCGAGACCGAGCTTCTTGGCGATCTCATCGACCACGCTCTCCACGGCGTACTCGGAGATCGGGGCGCCGGGCGCCCGGTAGGCGGCGACCTTGGGCCGGTTGGAGACGACGTCGTAGCCGATGACCTTGACGTTCTCCATGTCGTACGGGGCGTAGGCGCACATGACGCCGGGCTGGACCGGTGAGCCCTGGAAAGCGCCAGCCTGGTACTTCAGCTCGGCGAATCCGGCCACGAACTTGCCGTCCTTGGTGGCGCCCATCTTCACCTTCACGGTGGCGCCGGAGGTCGGGCCCGAGGACTTGAAGACCTCCTCGCGGGACATGACCATCTTCACCGGCCGCTTGGCCTTCCGCGAGAGCGCGATGGCCAGCGGCTCGAGATACACGACCGTCTTGCCGCCGAAGCCGCCGCCGATCTCAGAGGCGGTCACGCGGATCTTGGCGATGTCCAGACCCAGCAGCCGCGCGCAGTGGGCGCGCACGATGAAGTGGCCCTGGGTGCAGCACCACAGCTCGGTCGAGCCGTCCTCCGACACGCTGGCCAGCGCCGCGTGCGGCTCGATGTAGCCCTGGTGCACCGCCGCCGTCTTGAACTCCCGCTCGACGATGACGTCGGCCTTCTTGAAACCGGCCTCGATATCCCCCAGGACGATCTCGATCCGCTTGGCGATGTTGGAGGGCTTCTCGGGCTTCGGCTCGACGCCGGCCGTGAACAGGTCGTCGTGCAGCAGCGGGGCGTCGGGCCGCATGGCCTCGACCACGTCGATCACGTGCGGTAGCACCTCGTACGTTACGTCGATGAGCTTGAGCGCGCGGCGGGCGATGGCGGCGCTGGTGGCGGCGACGGCAGCCACCGCGTGGCCCTCGTAGAGCGCCTTCTCGCGGGCCATGACGTTCCGCACGACGTCCTTGTAGTTCATCAACATCTCGCCGGCCGGGATGAACTCCGACGACTGGTCGGCGAAATCGTCGCGCGTGATGACGGCCTTCACGCCGGGCAGCGCCTCGGCCTTCGAGGTGTCGATCCGGACGATGCGCGCGTGGGGGTGCGGGCTGCGCAGGACCCGCCCGATGAGCTGGCCGGGCAGGTTGTAGTCGGCGCCGAAGCGCGCCCGCCCGGTCACCTTGTCCAGGCCGTCCGGGCGGATGGTGCGCGTGCCGACGTAGCCGCCGTTGGTCCCGCTGGGGCCGTTCGTCCCGTTCTCAGCCATGGCTATCCCTTTCTCATCGCGACCGCCGCATCCTTCACCGCGCTCACGATCTTGTCGTATCCGGTGCAGCGGCAGAGGTTACCGGCCAGCCAGTAGCGTATCTCGGTCTCGGTCGGGTTCGGATTTCTTTCCAGCAATGCCTTGCCGGCGACGATGAAGCCGGGCGTGCAGATCCCGCACTGGAGCGCGGCGTGCTCGAGGAACTGCTGCTGCAAGGGATGCAGCGACTCGCCCTTGGCCATGCCCTCGATCGTCTCGACCCGGCGCCCCGAGACCTCGCACCCCAGCACGAGGCACGAGCAGACGAGCCGGCCGTCCAGCATGACGCTGCAGGCGCCGCAATCGCCGGACGCACAGCCTTCCTTGCTGCCGGTCAGGTGGAGGGTGTCGCGGAGCACGTCGAGCAGCGTCTCTTCTGTCTCGCAGAGGAACTCGACGTCGTCGCCGTTCACGGTCGCTTCGATGTGGTGCTTGGCCATCAGCTCGTCCTCGCTCGGTCCAGCGCGATGAGGGCCGCCCGGCGAGTCAGCACCGCCGCGACGTCCACCCGGAACTCCGTCGTACCCCGTTTGTCGTCGATCGGCCGGCAGGCCGCACGTGCCGCAGCTTCCAGGCGCTGCTGCGCGGCCACGTCGAGCCGGGTCCCGACGATAGCGTGCGCCGCTTCCGGAACCAGCAGCACTTTCGGCGCCACCGCCCCCAGCGACACGCGCGCGGCACTGATCGTTCCTGCGTTGTCGAGCGTTAGGCTCACCCCCGCCCCGACCACCGCGATGTCCATCTCGGTGCGCGGGATGAAGCGCAGGTAGGCATCGCTCGAGCGCGGCGGACGCGGCGGGAGCCAGAAGGAGACGACGATCTCGCCTCGTCGCAGAGCCAGCTTGCGGGGGCCGAGCATGACGTCCTCGACCGGGAGGTCTCGGGCGCCGTCGGGGCCGGCCAGGGTCGCCAGGGCCCCCGCGGCGATCAGCGCCGGCACGCTATCGGCGGCCGGCGAGCCGTTGCAGAGGTTGCCGCCGAGGGTCGCTCGCCCCTGGACCTGTGTCGAGCCGATCAGGTTCGCGGCCTCGACCACACCCGGCCAGGCCTGCTTGAGCCTGGGGTGCTCCTTGAGCTCGGCCCCCGTCACGGCCGCGCCGATCCGCCAGCCGCCCCGATCCTCGGTGATCGCGCGTGTCTCCGGGATTTTCTTGATGTCGACGATCAGGTCGGGGTCGACGACGTCCGCTCGCATCTGCACCAGGAGGTCGGTGCCGCCGGCCAGCACCCTCGTCTCTCCCGTCGCGCCCGCGAGCAGCGCAACCGCACCCTGCAACGATTTCGGCGCCTCGTATCGCATGTGTGGTGGTCTCACCCCTTGGTAGTCGTACCGTCCGCAGATCGGGCCGCGAGCGACCCCAGTCTACACCGGCAGCTTGTCCCCGTCCGGTGGGGCGGCCACCTCGAACGCGTTGACGACGCCGGACAGGAGCGCGAAGTAGTTCGCGGCCGCGGTCAGCTCGACCAGCCACTTCGGATCGTGCCGCTTGGCAAGCGCGTCGAACGCGCCTTGATCGACGCGGTTCGTGCGCATGAGTTGGCGGACGTAGACCACGATGTCCCGCTCTTCGGCGGGCAGCTTGCCGGGGTCCCCCTTCGCCCGAAGCACGTCGATGATCTCGTCGCTGAGGCCGTTGCGGCGCGCCGCCCCGACCTGGGCCGCCCACACGTACGCCGCCTCGCGCTCGCGCACGGCCGCCAGGATCGCGACCGAGCGAAGCTTGGCGTCGACCGCGCTCTCGTCGCGGAAGAAGTGGACCAGCGGTAGCAGCCGCTCCGCGAGCTTGGGGCTGTGCAGCAGCATGCTGAACGGGCCGCGCACCTGCCCGAACGTCTTCAGCACGCCGTCGACGACGGCGTGATGCTCGGCCGGCACGTCGGACTTTCCGGTGATCGGGGCGACTCTGGGCATGATGGCTCCTTTCCTGAGCTAGCCGCCGCGGACGTAGCGGCGGCACACGAGACGGAGGTGATCGCGGAAATGGGGCTGGAGGCGGGTCGTCCAGTCGCTCTGGCGCGCCTGCTTCCACTCGGCCGACTCCTGGACCTCGGGCCGGGCGAGGTGATAGAGCGCGACGTACTTGCGGTTGCCGCTGGTGCCGCGGAAGCGTCGCGCGGCCAAAACGCCCGGCACGGCGCCGAGCGCGGGGATGTGCTCCTTGTCGTACCACTCGTTGAACTCCGCCTCGAGCTCGGGCACGACGTTCATCGCGTTCAGCAGCAGGCCGCCCGCGTTGGTCGGTGGGAGCTGGTCCCCGGGCAAGATCTGATCGCCCTCGAATCGCATCAACCGGTCGACGCGCGCGGTCACCCGCTTCGACCACGGGGACAGGTTCTCCCCGCCGATCGCCTGGTACGCCGGGCTCTTCAACACGGAGAGGTCGTGCAGGTCGTAGGTCGCGACCGAGACCTTGCGGTCGTCGGCTCCGATCCAGCGTTGACACACCAGGAAGCCGGGCACGCGCTGCCGCTCCGGCAGGTGCTCGGTGTCGTACCAGTCGTGGAACTCGTCCTCGGAGGCCTTGCCAATGTTCATCGCCGCGATCAGCGTGCCCTTCGCCATGGTGTACCCTCCCCTGGGCCCGGACTGCTGCCTTTGCACTATCAGAGCCTCCGCCACATTGCAATCCCGCGTCGGGAACCCCCACGAGTACATGGGGGGGCCTACCTGGTGCTCGGCGACCTCCCGAAGGCGAAGGAGCATCTCGCGGTCCTCGACAAGCGGGTCGAGCCGACGAGCACGCCGTCGCCCTGACCCGGCTCGCGGATCACATCGCCTTCAACGACTCGTAGACGCCGTGCTCGAATCTTCCGTAGAGACTCACCGCCCGCGGATCGGCGAACGGCAGGATCTGAGTCATGATCAGGCCGGCGACCTTCTTCGCCGGATCGAGCCAGTAGTACGTGTTGTAGAGGCCTCCCCAGCTGAACGTGCCGGCGCTGCGGCCGTTGGGCCCGGGTTGCAAATTCATCATGTAGCCGAGGCCCCAGCGAATGTCCGCGCCGGGGAAGAAGTTGACGTCGTTCGACAGGGCGGGCATCGCGGTCTTGAGCACACCGCACGGGATGTTGCCCGTGTGGTTCTTGTTCATCAACGCGACGGTCTCCGGCTTGAGGATCCGCGCGCCGTTGAAGCTCCCGCCGTTCAGCAGCATTTGTAAGAACACCGTGTAGTCGCGCGCCGTCGAGTAGAGCGGGCCGCCCGCCGACCAGAACTCGGCCTTCGCCGGCACCGGCTCCAGCGGCTGCACCGCGAGCGAGCCGTCGGGCTGGCGTGCGTGCACCCGCGCCTGGCGCGCACGCTGTTCCTGGCTCGTGACGTAGCCGCTGTCCTTCATGCCGAGCGGCCCGAAGATCTTCTCGCGGAAGTGGTCCTCGAGCGCCAGGCCGCCGACCGTCTCGATGAGGCGGCCCGTCCATTCGATGTTGATCCCGTACAGCCAGCGGGCGCCCGGATCGAACACCAGCGGCTGGCGAAGGGACGCCACCTTGCCGGTGGCCCGGCCCGGCATCCCCGTGGCCTTGATGTAGCGCCCGGTGTCCGGGTCCCAGATGTCGTAGCTGAACCCGGCGGTATGGGTCAGCAGATGGCGCAGTGTGATCGGCCCCTTCGCCGGGCGCACCTTCGGCGCGCCGGCGGCGTCGAAGCCTTCGAGGACCGTGGGCGAGCCGAGCGTGGGGTCGATGTTGGGCACTGGGCCCTCGAGCGAGAGCTTGCCCTGCTCGACGAGCTGCATGGCCGCGACGGTGGCAATAGCCTTCGTCATCGACGCGATGCGGAAGACGGTGTCGGGCGTCATGGCTGCCGTGCCGTCGAGCGCGCGCAGGCCGAACGCGCCCTCGTAGAGCACGCCCTTGTCGTTCGCCGCCATCGCGACGACGCCGGGCACTTCCTTGGCGTCGACCGCCTGGCGGAGCACGCCGTCGAGCCGGGCGCGCGGCTGGCCTCCGCCTTGCGCCGCGGCGCGGCCGCGCGTTGCTACGGCGGTGGACGCGGCGACGGCCACGGCCGCCGCCCCCTTCAGCACGTCACGACGACTCTGCGATGTCGGCGACCTCATGCCCTTCCTCCTCCTCGGTCCGACCGGTGGGTCTCCTCGACGGCGCTCGGCACGCCGCAGACTATACCCGATCGCGATTCCTTGACCACGCTGAGCACTCGGGCTAGCGTCTCTCGCATGGCGACCGTCAAGCTGATCGAGTACGCGCAGGCGAGCCCCGAGGTGCGCGCGGTCTACGACGACATCATGGCCACGCGGAAGATCGACGCCATCAACAACTTCTGGAAAGCGCTCGCCAGCCATCCGCCGACGCTCCGGCGCACCTGGGAGACCTTGAAGTCGGTGATGGCGCCGGGCGCGCTCGACCCGCTGACGAAAGAGATGGTCTATCTGGCGGTGAGCGCCACCAACGGCTGCGACTACTGCACCGCCTCCCACACCGCGTCCGCACGGAAGCAGGGTATGACGGACGCGATGCTGGGCGAGCTGATGGCCGTGGTCGGCATGGCGAACGAGACGAACCGGCTGGCCGACGGCTACCAGGTCGAGATCGACGAGCTGTTCCTCCGGAGGGATTGATGGACCTCGAGCTTCGCGGCCGCACCGCTGTCGTGACCGGATGCAGCGTGGGCATCGGGCGGGAGATCGCCCGCGTGCTCGCCGCCGAAGGCGTGTCGGCCCTGGTCGTCGCGCGCCGCGGAGAGCTCTTGAAGACCTTGCAGGACGAGATCGAGGGCGCGGGCTGGCCGCGCCCGCACGCGCTGGCGATCGATCTGGCCGACCGCGAGTCGGCCGCGCGCGTGCGCGACGAGGCCTGGGCGCGGCTCGGCGGCCGCGTCGACATCCTCGTGAACAACGCCGGCGGCTCCCGCCCCACGGCGATGGACGCGCCCGACACCGTGTGGGACGAGTCGTTCGCGATCAACTTCATCGCGGTCCGCAGGCTCACCCAAGCCCTCCTGCCCGGCATGATCGAGCGCAAGTGGGGGCGGATCATCAACATCACCGGCACGTCGGAGCCGGCCGGCACGAACGCGGCCGGGCCGGCCAAGGCCGCCGTCCATGCGTGGGCCAAGGGGCTCTCGCGCGACGTGGGCCGCCACGGGATCACCGTGAACTGCCTCGCGCCTGGGCGCATCCACAGCGAACAGATCGACACGCGCCTGCACCCGACACCCGAGAGCCGCGAGCAGTTCGCCCGCCAGATCCCGCTGGGCTATTTCGGCGATCCCAGCGACATGGCCAACCTCGTCACGTTCCTCTGCTCGCCGAAGGCGCGCTACATCTCCGGCGAGCGCATCCACGTCGACGGCGGCCTTCGCCGCGGCATCTGAGTCGTGGCGCCTCCTCAGCGCGCGCCTCGGCTGTGGCTCGGAATCGACATCGGGGGCACCTTCACCGACTTCGCCCTCTTCGACACCGAGACCGGCGGGCTGATCGGTCTCAAGGTCCCGTCGACACCGCACGCGTTCGCCGAGGCGGTGCGCGTCGGGCTCGAGCGGCTCACCGACGAGCACGGCATCGACCTGCGCGAGATCGGGACCGTCGTGCACGGGACCACGATCGCGGTGAACACGCTCATCCAGCGCGCGGGCGCCCGGCTCGGCCTGCTGGTGACCGCGGGGTTCCGCGACGTCCTCGAGCTCCAGCGGCTCCGCCTGCCGAACCCGTTCGATCTCGACGGCGCGCGCCCGCTACCCCTGATCCCGCGCGCGCGTGTGGCCGAGGTGACCGAGCGGCTCCGCGCCGACGGCAGCGTCGACACCCCGCTCGACGAGGGCAGCGTGCGCGAGGCCGTGCAACGGCTGACCGGCCAGAACGTCGAGGGGCTCGTGATCTCCTTGATCCATTCGTATCGCAATGGGGCGCACGAGCGGCAGGCGCGCGCGATCGCCGAGACCATCGCCGCTGGGCTCCCGGTGAGCACGTCGTCGGAGATCTGGCCGCAGTCGCGCGAGTACGAGCGCACCGCGCTGGCCGTGCTCGACGCCTACGTGCAACCCCAGGTGCGGCGCTACCTCGAGGGGTTCGAGGCGGCGCTCGCCGCGCGCGGGGTGCCGGCGACGCCGCACGTCACGAAGTCGAACGGCGGCATCATGCCCGTGGCCGCCGCGCGCCGCCAGACGGTCGCCACACTCTTGTCCGGGCCGGCATCGGGAGTGATCGGCGCCGCGTACGTGGCCGGCGAGGCCGGCCTGCCGAACGTGATCACGCTGGACGTCGGCGGCACCAGCGCCGACATCGCGGTGGTCGAGGGCGGGCGCCCACGCTCCAGCACGAGCGAGCACATCGGCGGTGTGCCGGTGATGATGCCGGTGGTCGGGGTGACGGCGATCGGCGCTGGCGGCGGCTCGGTCGCCTGGGTCGACGACGTCGGCCTGCCAAAAGTCGGACCGCAGAGCACCGGCGCCAACCCCGGCCCGGCGTGCTACGGCCGGGGCGGCAAGGACGCCACACTCACCGACGCGTTCCTGGTCTCGGGCTTCCTCGACCCCAAGCGGTTTCTCGGGGGGCGGATGCGCCTGAACCGGTCGCTGGCCGAGGAGGCGATCGCGCGATTCGCCGGCTCGCTCGCGATGAGCCCGAACGAGGCGGCCGAGAGCGTGGTCCGCGTCGCGGTCTCGAACATGTACGCGGAGTTCACCAAGATCCTGTCGCGCGCCGCGGTGGACCCGCGCGATTTCACGCTGGTGGCCTTCGGCGGCGCCGGCCCGGTCGTGGGCGCGCTGCTGGCCCGCGAGGTCGGTATCCCTGCCGTCTTCGTGCCGCGCTCCCCCGGAACGCTCTGTGCGCTCGGCGCGATCAGCGCCGACATCGTGAGCGACGCGGTCCGCACCGTGCACGCGCACCTCGATGCCCGGCTGCTCGAGACCTCCACGCTGCGAGAGCAGTACGACGGCCTCCGGTCCGAGCTCACCGACTGGCTCGGGCGGCACGGCGCCGGCTCAGGGCCGGCCACCTTCCGTCACGCGGCGGACATGCGCTACGTCGGCCAGTCGTATGAGATCGAGGTGGACGTGGATCCCGCCTGGCTGGCGCCCGGCGGCGACGCGCCGATTCGCTCGGCGTTTCACCGCGCCCACGAGCGCGCCTACGGCCACGCGGATCGAGAAGCGCCGGCGGAGATCGTGAACCTCCGCGTTCAGCTGCGTGCCGCACGCCCGCGCGTGCCGCTCGCCGAGGTGGACGCGAGATCGTCGCCGCCGGCGCCGCGGGCGACGCGCCGGGTCTGGCTCGACGGGCGCCCCATGGAGGCGCGCGTCTTCGACCGCGACGCGCTCGGGCGCGGCGCGCGCCTGACCGGCCCGGCCATTGTCGAGCAGCCCGACACGACAGTGCTGGTGCCGGCCGACCACAACGGCGAGGTCGACCGCTACGGCAACCTGTTGCTCCGGAGGGAGAACTGATGCGTCTCGACGCGCTGACCGTGGAGATCCTCCGGAACTATCTGCAGGGCGCCGTGGAAGAGATGGCGTACGTCGTCGAGCGGACGGCGTACACGACGTTCGTGAAGGAGACCGCCGACTTCACCTGCGGCCTGCTCAATCCCAACGGCGAGTTCTTCGCGTACCCGATCGAGCTCGGTGTAGCGAGCTTCGGTGGCATCAGCTACGCGGCGACGCTCGAGGCGGTGGGACCGCTCGAGCCCGGCGACGTCGTGATCACCAACGACCCGTACAGCTCTGCGGCGGCGGCCACTCACCTGCCCGACATCCACCTGATCCGCCCGATCTTCTGGGACGGCCGGCTCGTGGCGTATGGCGCCGGCTTCCTGCACAGCTCCGACGTGGGCGGCATGGTGCCGGCCAGCATCTCGCCGCGCGCGTCCGAGATCTTCCAGGAAGGGCTGCGGCTGCCGCCCACGAAGCTCTTCGTGCGTGGTGCGGTCAACCGCGACCTGCTCGACGTGATCCTGGCCAACTGCCGGATCCCCGAGCAGAACTGGGGCGACCTGCAAGCGCTGGTGGCCGGGCTCACGACCGGCGAGCGCCGGATGCACGAGCTGATCCGGCGCTTCGGCCCCGACACCGTCGACAAGGCCATGGACGACCTGATCGACTACGCGGCGCGCAAGGTGGAGGCGCTCATCCGCCGCATGCCGGCCGGCCGCTACGAGTTCGTGGACTACATAGAGGATGACGTCGCGACGAACATTCCGATCCGCTTGAAGGTCGCGATGACGATCGGCGACGGCGAGATCCATCTCGATTTCACGGGCAGCGACGTGCAGGTGGGCTCGGCCCTCAACGTGCCGACCGCCGGGCGCGTGCATCCGTTCATGTCCATCGCCGAAGTTCCCGGCGGCGTGCGGCGTGCGCTACGCGACCGTGCTCCGGATCTACGACGCGGTGCTCGGCGCCCTCGCGCGCGCGGTGCCCGCCCACATCCCGGCGGCCAGCGGCGGTCAAGGCTGCATGGTCGCGCTCTCGCTCCCGGACCCTGAGGCGGGCCGGCGCCACGTGACCGTGATCGAGCCGATGATCGGCGGGGGCGGTGGCCGCCCGGGCCGTGACGGTGTCGACGGTTGCGACGCCTCGCTCGGATTTCTAAAGACGACGCCGGCCGAGACGCTCGAGGCCGAAGTGCCGATCGTCGTGCGGCGCTACCACCTGGTACCGAACTCGGCCGGTCCGGGACGGTTCCGTGGCGGGTTCGGTGTTCGCCTCGACTTTCAGGTGTTCCGTCCCGAGGGGATCGTGACCGCGCGCGGGATGGAGCGGCTGCGCTTCGCGCCCTGGGGCGTGTCCGGCGGCTCGGCGGCGGCGACCGGCAGCGTGGTGTTGAATCCGGACACCGCCGACGAGCGGCCCCTCTCGAAGATCGACGTGCTCTCGCTCGAGCCCGGCGACGTGCTGAGCGTCCGCACTCCCGGCGGCGGCGGCCACGGCGACCGCTTCCAGCGCCCGCCGGCGCGCGTCCTCGACGACGTCGTGGCCGGGCTCATCTCCCGCGAGCACGCGCGCGACGCGTACGGCGTGGTCCTCCGGGGCGATCGGGTCGATGAGGAGGCGACGGCCGCGCTGAGACGGTCGGGGACCGGCGCCGCCGCCGACGCGCCGTTCGACTTCGGGCTGGTGCGCCGCGAGCACGAGCGCCGCTGGCCGGCGGCTCTTCAAGACGCGTTCATCGAGCTCTTGATGGGGCTGCCCGCGCCCTATCGCGCGTACGTGCGGCGCAAGCTCTACGCGCGGGTCGACGCGCTCGCTGCCCAGCGGCCGGTGACAGCGGACGAGCTCGTCGGACTGTGGCACAATCTTCGCGGCTCGATGGGGCTCAAGTGAAAAACACAGGAGGCACGTGATGACGAATAGAGGCTTCTCCCACATCGGCCTGTCGACGCTGGATCTGGACAAGACCCGCGACTTCTATGAGAGCGTCCTGAAGTTCAAGGCGGTGCGTTGCGACATCCTCAAGGTCAAGGAGGGGGGACAGATCCGCCACATCTTCTTCGACACCGGGCGCGATCAGCTGCTGGCGTTCATGGAAGCCCGCGGGGTGCCGGACGTGCCGGCGCACTACGAGGCCGGGATCAACCGCGGGCTCGGCGTGCCGAGCGCGTTCTACCACTTCGCGTTCGAGGCGGGCTCGGAGGCGGCGCTGGTCGAGAAGCGCAACGAGCTGATCGCCCGCGGCGTCGAGGTGACGGACGTCGTCGACCACGACTGGGCCAAGTCGATCTACTTCAAGGATCCCAACGGCCTTCAGCTCGAGTTCTGCTGCTTCACGCGGAACCTGAACGACGACGACGCGCGCCTGCAGCTGCGCAACGAGGTATCGATCCGCCGGATGTATATGAACGCCGGGATCCAGAGCCCCGCGGCGGCCGCCAAAGTCAGCTAGCCAGGCGGTGGGCTGAGGCGCCGCCGACTCGCCGGGCGCCTCAGTCGCCGCTGCCGCCGATGAACCCGGTGGCGTTCACCTCGACGACCAGCCGAGGCGTCGCGAGCGCGCGAACTTCGACGAGGGTCGAGGTCGGGAAGTCGCCGGTGAAGAACTCCCGGCGCGCCTTCCACACCTCTTCGCGCTGCTTGATGTCGGTCACGTAGATGTCGACGCGGATGACGTCGTTCATCTTCCCGCCGGCCGCCTCGATGAGGTGCTTGATCTTGGTGAAGGTCTCCTTGGCCTGGCTGTACGTCGAGCCGTCGCCCAGCACCCCGCCCTTGCCGTCGCCGGCGGTCATGCCCGCGACGAAGAACTGGTTGCCGTAGACGCGACAGTTCGACCAGGTTCCGGGCGCGGGCTCCGGCAGCTTGGGGCTGGTCACGCGCTGCATCTTCATGGCGTCTCTCTCCTTACGTCGCCTGGGCCTTGCGGAAAGCACGCTCGAAGCCGGGCAGCGCGCGCACGATGGTCTCGCGCTCCACGGTGAGCGAGATGCGGATGTGGCCGGGCATGCCGAAGCCGGAGCCGGGTACGGTCAGCACGCCCTCCTCGGCCAGCAGGCGGACGAAGGCCACGTCGTCCTCGATGGGGGTCCGCGGGAACACGTAGAACGCGCCCTGCGGCTTCACGCAACGGTAGCCGATGCGCGTCAGCCCCTCGTACATCAGATCGCGCTTCTCGCGATACGGCGCGACGTCGATCACCTGATCGCCGACCTCGGCCACCACCCACTGCCAGAGCGCCGGCGCGTTCACGAAGCCGAGCACCCGGCTGGTGAACGTGCACGCTTCGAACAGCGCCGCCGCCTCCGGCATGCGCGGCGAGAAGGCCAGGTAGCCGATGCGCTCGCCGGGCAAGGCGAGCGACTTGGACCAGGACGTCGCGACGATCGCGCGCGTCACCAGCGGCGCCACCTCCGGCACGGGCACGCCGTCGAAAACGAGGGCGCGATAGGGCTCGTCGCTCACGAGCACGATGGGCCGCGCGGCGCGCGTGAGCATCGCCTCGATCTCGACGAACGTCGACGCCGGGTAGATGACGCCGCTGGGATTATTGGGCGAGTTCACCAGAATCGCGCGCGTCCGCTCCGTGATGGCCGCCTCGAGCCTGGCGACGTCGGGCGTCAGGTCGGCCTTCGGCGGCACGACCACGAGCTTGCCGCCGTGGTTCTCGGCGTAGAACACGTACTCCGCGAAGAACGGCGCCACCGTGAGCACCTCGTCGCCGGGATCGAGCAGCGCCTTCAGCACCGTGTTGAGCGCCGCGCCGGCGCCCACGGTCATCACGACGTGGTTGGCGGTGTACGGCAGCCCGGTGGCCGCGCGCAGTCGCCCGGCCACCGCCTCGCGCACCTGAGGATAGCCGGCGTTGGGCATGTACGCGTGCAGGTGCGGCTTGTCGCTCTCGAGCACGCGACGCGCGGCGGCCAGCACGGCCGGCGGCGGCTCGACCTCCGGGTTGCCCAGCGTGAAGTCGAAGACCTTGTCGGCGCCGCGCTCCTGCTTGAGACGCGCGCCCTCCTCGAACATGCGGCGGATCCACGACGCCCGCGTCAGGTTCTCGGTCACGGCCCTGGAGACGATCACGATCGGAGTATAGTCAACGCCGCAGTGCGCGGCGCAAGCCGTCGCGGGGCCGCAGTGCGAGCCGCAGGGCCGCCCGGGGGCTGGGGCCCCCGGCCCGAGGCGAGCAATACGAACAGACCCCGCCGAGTGAGGCGCGGCGACCAAATAGGGAGGCGCGATGAACTTCGGCGTCTGGATCCCCAACTGCCGTCACCTGGCTACGCCCGACATCATCCGGTCCACGGCCGTGCGGGCCGAGCAGCTCGGCTACGACTCCGTCTGGGTCAGCGATCACGTGGTGGTGCCGCACGCCAACGTGAAAAATTTCGGCGAGACCGTCTTCGATCCGCTGGTGACGCTCGCGGTCGCGGCCGGCGCGACGCGCCGGGTCCGTCTCGGGACCACGGTGCTCATCGTCCCCTACCGCAACGCGGTCGTCACCGCCAAGATGATCGCCTCGCTCGACGCGCTGAGCGGCGGCCGGGTGGTGCTGGGGATCGGCGCCGGCTGGGTGGCCGCCGAGAGCGCGATGCTCGGCGTGCCGTTCGCGGAGCGCGGCGCGATGACCGACGAATACCTGAGCGCGATGCAGGAGCTCTGGACGAAGCGCGAGCCATCGTTCGCGGGCAAGTACACGCAGTTCAGCGGGCTCACGTTCGAGCCCAAGCCCCGGCAGAAGCCGCACCCGCCGATCTGGGTCGGCGGCCACGGCCGCGCGTCGCTGCGCCGCGCCGTGCAGTTCGGCGCCGCGTGGCATCCGATCAACCGATCGCCCGAGGAGCTGCGGGCGGGTCTGGCCGAGATCGCGCGGCTCTGTCAGGCGCGAGGGCGCGCGACGGTGCCGGCGCTCACGCTGCGCAACGACGTCCGCATCGTGCGGCCGGGCCAGAGCGCGCCGGCGTCGACGCACGCCGGCCGCGTGCTCGCCGGCGAGCCCAACGCGCTGGTCGATCAGATTCGAGAGCTCGCCGGTCTCGGTGTCGAGCATCTCGTGCTGGAGTTCCTCGCCGCGGACGGCCGCGAGCTCGACGAGCAGCTCGCCCTCTTCGCCGAGCGCGTCCGGCCCGGGCTCGCCTGACCGTGAGCGACCGGGAGGCAGGCGCAGCGCCGCGGATGATGGCGCGCCGCAGCGGAAGCGGTCCCGACCTCGTCTTGTTTCACGGGGGCATGGGATCGTGGAAGCACTGGATCCGCAACATCGGGCCACTCTCGACGCGCTTCACGGTGCACGCGCTCGATCACCCCTCGTACGGTGACTCGGCGCCGGTCCCGCGCGAGACGACCGGCCCGGCCTATCTCGACCTCGTGCACGGTCTGTTCCTCGAGATGTTCCCGGGCAGCGCGCCGCTGCGGCTGGCCGGCTTCTCGTTCGGCGGCGCCATCGCCGCGAGCCTCGCGCGGCGGCTGGGACCGCGGGTCACGCATCTCTGCCTGGTCTCGCCTGGCGGCTTCCCGTCACGCCGCTTCGGCGAGCGTCCGACCCGGAGCTATCGTGATGCGGGCGACGACGAGAAGCTGTTCCGCGAGGTCTGCCGTCACAACCTGCTCGTCAACATGCTCAGCGATCCGGCGAGCGTCACCGAAGAGGCGGTGGACATCCAGGCCGAGTGCGTCCGGCGCGCCCGCTTCGACAGCCGCAAGGTGAGCGGCGGCGGCACGCTGCTGGGCGATCTCGCCCAGCTCAGCCGGCGTGAAGCCGGTTGCCGGGTTCGACTTCTGTGGGGCGTGCGCGACAACTCCCCGTTCCGGCCCTCGAATCTCTTGATCGGCGAGATCCGCGAGGCCGTCGGCACCCTCGACGTGCACCGCATTCCCGCGGCCGGCCACTGGTCGGCGTACGAGAACGCCGCGGAGGTCAACCGCCTGATGCTGGAGTTCTTCTCGACCTAGCCGCTCAGGAGCATCCGTGGAACACGTCGGCCAGACGCGTCGCTTCCGGACAGGCGCGGTGCGCCGCCCAGCCGACGAACGTCGCGGCGAGTAGCACCAGCACGAACGGAATCACCGTCGCCCGCAGCACGCCGCGTGCCCATCCGCGCGACTCACCGCGCCGGGCGGCCCTCACCAGCCCACCGGCCAGGAGCGCTTCGAATGCCGCCTCCGGCAGGATCACCGGCGCCTGCCACACGAGCCAGACCGCGGCGCCGCCGAGGAAGGCGATGAGCACAAGCAGCGCGATCACGAAGATCAGGCCGTCGTCGAGATCGAACGGCAAGTCCCAGCCACCGCCCTTGCCGCCGCCGACGTCCCCCGTCGTTCGCAAGACCGGGACTTCGTCGACGGAGCTGTCGAAGCTCCCACTGGCGCCGCCGCCGCCCGACTGGCCACCGCCGCCGTGGAACGAGGGTCCGGAGCCGTGGCCGGAAGGCCAGGAGTCCGGCAGGTCGAGGTGCCCGTCGTGCGGCGCGAGCCGTGCGACGTAGAAGATCCACGCGCGGACGAGGACGAAGAAGACGAGGTAGGCGCCCGCCGTGGCGATCGCGTAGCGGAGCATGAGCGAGTCGACGCCGATCCCGAGCAGCACACGGCTCGTGACCAGCGCGGCGGCCACGGTGGCGACGAAGATGAGCCCCATGTGGAAGCGAACGAAAAAGCGCGCCGTGATCCGGCCGGCGAATCGCCGGCGCGCCATCGCGAGTGGCTCCACGCGGCCATGCTAACCGAGGTTGCCTCTGCACGCATGCAGTACACTCGCGCCGTGACCTCGGCATCCGGCGACCTGTCCGCTCGCCCGCCGTCCGGACCGTGGGCGTCCGATCTGGCGGCCGGCCTCTATGCTCGGTTCGCCGACGGTGTCGCGCGCCTCGGCCGGTTCGATCCGCTGGTCGCCACCCTCGGCAAGTCGTACGCCGGCGAGGAGCGCCGCCTCCTCTACCTCATGGTCCGCCACGCCGCTCCCGAATTCGTCTTCGAGCTCTCGCCGAAGCGGGGCTGGTCGACGCTGCACATCGCCGCGGCCCTGGAGGACAACGGTCGGGGCAAGGTGATCTCGTTCGAGCTCGATCCGATCTACGGGCACCTGGCCCGCTCCACCGTTCGCCGGGCCGGGCTCGGTCACCGGAGCGAGGTCGTGGTCGGCGACGTGCGGGAGAAGCTACCCCGGGTCTACGAGCGGCTGCGCCGGGACGGTCAGGTCTCCGGCATCGGCTTCCTCTTCATCGACTCCGAGCACAGCGCGCCGTTCGCCACCTGGTACATCGAGAACCTCTTCCCGCTAGTCGTGCGCGGCGGGCTCATCCACGTTCACGACATCGAGGCGGCGCCCGAGCGCGTGGTGTCGGGGGCGGCGACGAGCCACGAGCCTCTCGGCGAGGAGCGGGTGCTGGCCGAGCACCTGATCGCGCACCGCGAAGCGTACCGGTGGTGGAGCGTGGCCGCGGCGGTGCGCGACGCGGCCTACCTGGAACGGGTTCGGCCGTGGGGTGGCGGCCGGCTCGCGCTGTCCCCTGACCGTCGGCCGCATCCGGTCGAGGCCGCCCTCGGCATGGAACGCAACCCCACGCTGTGGATCGAGAAGCTCGGCCCGCAAGAGGCTGTCGCGTATCCGTACCGGCCGTTCGAGCCGCTGCGCCTGCCGCTCGGCCGCAAGCTGCGCAACGTCATCCGCCGCTGGCTGGCGTTCGTCTACGTCCCGCTCCGCGAGCGCCGTCGCGAGCGGCGCCGCCGCGCGAAGGCGGCGACGTTGGCGTGAGCGAGGGACCGAAAGCGAGCGTACGTCGCCCCTGATATAGTGCTCACGACATGACCAATCGATCGATCTTCTACGGGTGGTGGGTCGTCGCGGCTTTCTCCGTCACGACATTCATGTCGACGGGAGTCCGCCACGCCGTCGGGCCGTTCCTCAAGCCGATCGTGGCCGATCTCGGCCTCGACCGCGCGAGCTTCTCCGCCGTGATCGCGCTGAGCCTGTTCCTCTACGGCGTGTTCATGCCGATCGCGGGGATGGCGCTCGACCGCTTCAGCGTCCGCGCGGTCACCACGTTCGGCACCGTGCTGCTGGTGCTCTCGCTCGTGCTGACCTCGATGGTGCGCAACGTCTGGGAGTTCGCGGCCGTCTACGGCGTGCTCGTCCCGCTCGGGCTCGCCGGCACCGGGCCCGTGATCGCCTCCGGCGTGGTCGCGCGGTGGTTCAACAAGCGTCGCGGCACCGCGCTCTCCGTGCTCGGCAGCGCGTCGATGACCGGGATGAGCCTGCTCGTGCCCGCGGTGACGTGGCTCATCATCACCACCGGATGGCGCATGACGTACGTCGTGATCGCCGGCGCGATGCTGGTGGTCCTGCTACCGCTCTGTCTCTGGGTGCTCCGCGACTCTCCGGAGTCGGTCGGGCTGTTGCCCGACGGCGGCACCGCCAGGCCGGGTACCGTCGCCGCGCCGGTCGAACGGGTCACGGCAAGCGAGGCGCTGCAGACGCTGGCGTTCTGGCAGCTCGCCGGCTCGTTCTTCACCTGCGGCTTCTCGATGAGCCTGCTCTCCGCGCACGGCATCCCGATGCTCACCGACCACGGCTACACGCCGATGTTCGCGTCCTGGACGATGGGCGTGCTCGGCGGCTCGGCCATCGGGTTCACGGTGATGCTCGGTGCGCTCTCCGACCGCTTCGGTCGGCGGCCCGTGCTGGCCGCGATCTACGCGGGCCGCGTCGCGATCTTCAGCGGGCTCTTCCTGATCCGGGACAACCCGACCGCGATCCTCATGGTCGCGGTGGCCGGCGGCATCACACTGGCGGGCACCGGCTCGATGACGTCGGCGCTGACCGCCGACATCTACGGACGCTTCTCGGTCAGCTCGGTGTTCGGGCTGATCTTCCTCGTGCACCAGACGGGCTCGGCCCTCGGCTCCTCGCTGGCCGGCCTGCTGTTCGAGACGACGGGCGGCTACGGCGCGGCGTTCGTGCTGGCGTGCTGCTTCCTGGTGGCCGCATCGATCGTGGCGCTCAACATCGACAAGGGCGCGCGGCGGATCTGGCGGGCCGCTACCGCCTCGGCCACAACGGACTGACGAAAAACGGAGGGCTCATGCTCAACCCCGGCGACAAGGCGCCCGACTTCGTGGGCCGCGATCACAACGGCCAGACCGTGAAGCTTTCGGACTTCAAGGGGAAGACCATCGTGCTCTGGTTCTTCCCCAAGGCCGACACCGGCGGCTGAACGGCCGAGGGTTGCGGGTTCCGCGACCTGAAGCACGACTACGAGGGGAAAAACGCGGTGATCGTGGGCGTGTCCTTCGATACGCCGACCGACAACAAGAAATTCGCCGACAAGAACCACTTCAACTTCCCTCTGATCTGCGACACCGACCGGACGATCGGCACCGCCTACGGCGCCAACGTCGACCCGCAGAAGGGCGCACAGCGCGTCGGCGTCGTGATCGATCGCGACGGGAAGATCAAGGAGTGGCACCAGCGCGTCGACCCGCGCGCGTGGCCGGCCGAGGTCATCAAGACGCTGTAGTCCCGCCGGCGGCTTCGGGTCGATACTGATTCTGTGCCGGCGAGGCCGCCGAGGTACGGAGCGGCGGCCTTCGTGACCGCGCGCCACCACGCCCACGCCTCGTCGACGGCACGGTGAGCTCCTTGCCGTAGCCGAACTTTTTCACCTCGGGTACGGGCACCACCCCCTGCGCGCGCTCGAGCCAGTAGAGCTGCTCCTGCCACGCGAGGTGGCCGATCATCCACGCGATCGGATTGATCGGGCCGAAGCGCCGCGCCGCTTCCTCGGCGGTCACGGCCTTGAGCCCACGGAGCCATTCGCTGCGCGTGAACCGGAGCTGCGTCACCAGCGGATGCGGCACGCGTTAGCCCTTTCCGCTTCGGCTCTCGTGGAACCGGCCCGCGTTCGGCCCGGCGTCGCAGCGGCGATCGAGCACCGAGATGGAGGTCTGCGTGGAGACTACTGCCGCTCCCCTGCCGAGGAGCCTACGGCCCCTGGCGGCCGACAACTTTCGGGGCCGCTCGGCTGCGATTCACACCGGTCGCCCCCGGCGAACATGGCCTCGGAATGAACCAACCGGTGCTCAAGCGCATAGCGAATGATCCCGGCGTTGCTCTTGAGTCCGAGCTTCACCAGGCTCCGCAGTCGATACGTGCTAACGGTCTTGACGCTCAGCATCAGCTCGTCGGCGATATCCTGGACGCTTTTCCCCTCTGCGATGCGGCAGGTGACCTCGTGTTCGCGGTCCGACAAGTTTTCATGGGCGTGTCGCTCCGAAGGGCTTCCGAGCTCACGGATCAGTCTCTCGGTCACGCGTTCGGTCACGTACCTGCGACCTCTCAGGACGGAGTTGACAGCATTCACCAACTCTTCAGGCGCCATCTTCTTGCTGAGATACCCCGCCGCGCCCGCCTTTAGGGCACGGACGGCGTACTGCTCTTCGGAATGCATACTCACGACGAGGACCGGCAGCCTGGGCCGTGCCTGCTTCAGTTCCTTGAGAGCCTCGAGTCCACTCTTCCCAGGCAGGCTGATGTCGAGCAAGACCAAATCCCAGTGCCGCTGCCGGACCGCGTCAAGGGCCTCCTGCGCCGTAGACGCTTCCTCGACACACTTGGCGCTGTGGTCCGATTCCAAGATCTCTTTCAACCCGCGGCGCACGACGGGGTGATCGTCGCAGATCAGAATGCTAATCACGGCCTACGCAAGAGGCGCGGTGGCCTCGGAGGGGAAGACGCAGGCCGACGATCGTCCCTGTTGCCAGGGCTGTCACGTCGGGCGACCGTGGGGCCTAGCCGTCGGCGAGATCGTCGACTCCTCCGCCCTGATCGACTCTTTCCTGGACTGCGCAGGCCATCGTGGGAGATTTCATCAATCTTGTCCATTACCCAGGTTGGTTCGTCGGAAGGCTTAGTTCGTTGAAATTAGGTTATCGGACTACGTCGCCAGACCCGATTTACGGTTTGAACGAAATAACTTTCGCCACGATCGCCGAGCGAGAGGACACTCCCATTTTGATCATGATGAGTCGCAGAAAGGTCTTCACCGTGTTGGGGCTGACGTCCATCCGGTTCGCAATCTCCTTGCTGCTCAAGCCTTGCAGCAAATACTGCAATGTGTCTCGCTCACGTCTCGTGAGGTGAAATCGTTCGCAGACTCGCGACACCGGAAGCGATCCCACGGAATCTCGTTCGAGCAGAACGGCGATCCTTGGGTGAGAAGGATCGTCGGCCTGTGAGTCTACGACAAAGGCGCGGCAAAGATAACGCCGCCGGCCCGACTGGAACTCGGTCACCAGAGGCGATTCGTCCGAGGGCTGCTGGCTAGTCAGGCTCGAGCGAAGCTTTCCGGCGAGAAAGACGTCGAGGTGCCTTGCGGCAATCGTGTCCGGATAAGCGAGAACCTGGATCGCCTCCGCATTGAACGACAGCGGGCGCAGTGAGGCGTCCAGCAGGAGGAATCCGACTGCGGCTCTGCGTGGAGCAATATTCTTCTTCGCTGCAGCCTCCAAGTAAGTCCGTACCGAGGTGCGTTGGCGCTCGTGAGGAGGGCCCCGCCCTGCGTGGACAATACTGTGAATGCCAGAATCACAGAAGGAAAATCCCCTCGCAGGCCTCCGAAACGGATTGGATCTAGATGGGGACGACGAGCGCCGCGCGCGCGCCGCGAGGGGGGCTGGGTCGGTGGATCCACGCGCAGCGCCTAATTTCCGGAACCCGAGGATCTAAAGTGCCGACGGAGGCCGTGGAACTTGATCGGAACGGACGTCGTCGCCGCCAACGGTTTCCGGAATTGGTGGCGAGGCCACTTCAACCTAGCCCGTCTATGGTGACCGAAGGGGACGAGTCGGGAAACGCCGGGCGCGGCTAGTCGTCCCCGCCGCCGGAGATCTCGCGGGCTGGCGTCCGCCGCCAGGCGCGCCTCAGACGCTGGCGCCAGGCACGACGATCCCCCTGCTGGGCCAGCCGACGCCACGGCGCCAGCGAGGGCGTCGACAGGCGCAGCGCGTGGGCGGCGTCCTCGAAGAGCGAGTAGGCGACCGGCGTCACCAGCAGGGTCAGCAGCAGGCAGAGCGTCTGCCCACCGATGACGACGACGGCGATGGCGCGACGCTCCTCGGAGCCGGGCCCGGTGCCCGCCCACAGCGGGAGCATGCCCGCCACCAGCGCCAGCGTGGTCATCAGGATCGGCCGGAGCCGGTCGCGGTTGCCCTGCATGATGGCGGCCATGCGCTCCATGCCGTGGGCGCGCAGGCTGTTCATGTGGTCGATCTGGAGGATCGCGTTCTTCTTCACGATCCCGAACAGCACCAGGATGCCGAGCGCGGAATAGAGGTTGAGCGTGTTGCCCGTGTACCAGAGCGAGAACAACGCGAACGGCACCGAGAGCGGCAGCGACAGCAAGATCGTCAGCGGATGGATCAGGCTCTCGAACTGCGAGGCCAGGATCATGTACATGAACACGACCGAGAGCAGGAAGACCCACAGGAACTCCGTGAAGGTCTTCTCCATCTCCCTGGCCTTGCCGGTGACGAATGTCTGATAGGCCGACGGCATGGCCATGGCGGCCGCCGCCGCCTTCAGCGCATCGATCCGCTCGGACTGACCAAAGCCCGGCGCGACCATCGCCCGCACCCGGGTCTCGCGCTGCCGGTCGGTGCGATCGATGCGCGAGGCGATCGCCGCCCGCTCGATCTTCACCACGTTGTCGAGCCGGACGAGACCGCCGCCCGGCGCCAGGTTGACCTGGGCCGGCGCCCCGGTCGCCGGGTTGGTCGAGGTCGACTCGCGCGAGACGTAGAGCCGCGAGATCGTGCTGAGGTTGCCGCGGAACTGCGGCAGCAGGCGGACTTGCACGTCGTAGTCGTCGTTGACGGTGGGATCGTGGAACCGCGACACCTGGTCGTCCCCGCCCACCATGAGCCGCAGCGCGCTGGCGATCTGCTGGGTGTCGACGCGCAGGTCGGCGGCCCGCTGGCGGTCGATCGCCACGCGCAGCTCGGGCTTGTCGAGCCGGAGCGTGCTGTCGACGTCCACGATGCCCCCGAGCGCCCGCGCCTTCAGTTTGAGCGCCTCGCCGTACTCGGCGAGCTTCTCCAGCTCGGGCCCGCGGAGCGCCAGATCGATGTCGAAGGTGCCGCCGCCGATGTTGAAGCCGGCGATGTTGCGCACCTGCGTGCGCAGGTCGGTGAACTTCCGGAAGCGCTGCCGGAGCGCCATCATCACTTCGCGCTGGCTGTAGTTGCCCCGGAACGCCTCCAGCGGCCGGCCGTGGATCAGCCCGCGCCAGAGACGCTCCGGCGTCAGCGTGCGCTCATGGTGCGGGACCGTCCGCACGTACATGTAGCCCTGGTTCACCTTGGCGAGGAAGCTGCCGCCCCCCGACGCGAGCGTCAGCGCCACGCCCTTGGTCTCACGCGCCTCCCGGGCCAGCGCCTGCATCGCCTCGTCCATCGCGGCCAGGCTCATGTGCTCGGGGCCGAACACGAGCACCTCGAACTCGGACTCGTCGACGTCGCTCGGAATGTATTCCTGCTTGACCTGGCGGTAGATCGGCACCGCCGAGACCAGCACGAGCACGCTGACCAGGACGATGGCCCACCGGTGGCGCATCGACAGGGCCAGGCTCCAGGTGTAGCCCCGATCGAGCCACGCGTAGAACCCGCCGCGCGAGGCGGCGGTGTGCTCGCCCTCGGCCGCGTGGCCGCTCGCGGCATCCTCGGCTCGAAGGAGCCGCGCGCACATCATCGGCGTCAGCGAGAACGACACCAGCAGGCTCACCAGCACCGACACCGCGGCGGTGAGGCCGAACTGGTAGAGGAACCGGCCGGAGATGGAGGACATGAAGGAGACCGGCACGAAGATGACGACCAGCGAGAACGTGGTGGCCATGACGGCCAGGCCGATGTCCGCGGTGGCGTCGCGGGCGGCCTCGAACGGCCGCATCTTCTTCTCCTCGACGAACCGGAACACGTTCTCGAGGACGACGATGGCGTCGTCGATGACGATGCCGACCATCAGCACGAGCGCGAGCATCGTCACGCTGTTGAGGGTGAAGTTCAGCGCCCACATCATCCCGAACGCCGAGACGACCGAGGTCGGGATGGCCACCGCGGCGATGAACGTCGAGCGCCACGAGCGCATGAACGCCAGCACCACCAGCGAGGCCAGGATCGAGCCGAGGACCAGGTGCAGGTTGATCTCGTGGAGCGCCGCGTAGATGTAGCGCGACTGATCGCGGATCACCGCCATGGTGACGTCGGCCGGGAGCTGGGTGCGCAGGCGCGCGAGCTTCGCCTTCACCCCCTCGATCACCGCGACCGTGTTCTCGCCCGACTGCCGGCGCACCTCCAGGACGACGGTGGGCACGCCGTCGAGGCGAGCGGCCGATCGCTGCTCCTTGGTGCCGTCTTCGGCGTAGCCGATGTCGCGCACGCGCACCGGCACGCCGCTGAGGGTGGCCAAGACCAGGTCGTTGAAGTCCTTCGGCTCGACGATGCGTCCCATCGTCCGCAGGGACGCCTCGTTCAGCCCGGCGGTGACGTTGCCGCCCGGAAGGTCGGCGTTCTGGCGCACGATCGCGTCGCGGACGCTGGTGATCGGGATCTGATAGGCGGCCAGCCGATCGGGATCGACCCAGACGCTGACGGCCCGCGGCAGCCCGCCGACGATCCGCACCTCGCCGACCCCGGTCGAGCGCTCGAGGTGAGGACGCACGAGCTTGTCGGCGATCTCGGTCAGCTCGCGGAGCGTCCGGTCGCCCGACAGCGCGATCGTGACGACCGGCGCCTGATCGTTGTCGAACTTCGAGACGACCGGAGGCGAGATCTCGCGCGGCAGGTTGCGGACGGCGATGGCCACCTTGTCGCGCACGTCCTGGGCGGCCACGTCGATCTGGCGACTCAGCGCGAACGTCACGATGATGATCGTGGCGCCGGTACCGGAGATCGAGCGCAGCTCCTGGATCCCCTGGA
>QHSI01000092.1 GCA_003221515.1 Candidatus Rokuibacteriota bacterium | reverse complement strand
GCCGTCGGCGCGCACCACGGGAGAGACGAGCAGCTCGCGCCCGAGGCAGTACTGAAGGTCGAACGCGTAGCCGGCCGGGTCGTCGGGGAACTCCATGACCATCGGCCGCATGAGCGGGACGCCGTCCTTCGACGCCTGCCACCCGTAGGCCACCAGGTAGGGCACGAGCCGGCTCCGCAGCCGCGCGTACAGGCGAAAGATCCGCAGCGCCTCGTCGCCGAAGCGCCACGGCTCGCGCGCCGTCGCGCCGTGATAGCGGCTGAGCCCAGAGAGAAAGCCGGCCTGGGCCCAGCGCACGAAGAGGTCCGGGGACGGATCGCCCCAGAAGCCGCCGATGTCGTGGCTCCAGTAGGCCAGGCCGCTCATCGCGGCGGCCAGCCCGCCCCGCAGCGTGTTCGCGAGATCGAGGAATGTGCACTCCGGATCCCCCGACCAGTGGCCGGGATAACGCTGGACGCCGGGCGCCGCGCTGCGCGACCACGCCACCACGCGGCTCGCGTGAGCGCGCGTCGCGTCGAAGACTTCCTTCTGGTAGAGCAGCGGATACGGGTTGTGCATCTCCGCACCGGTCAGCCCGTTGGCGAACACCGCGTCGTCGGGAATTTCCTCCGCGAAGTCTGGCTTGAACGAATCGGCGCCGAGCGCGAGCTGCGCCTCGAGCTTGCCGCGGTACCACGCCGCCGCGGCCGGGTTCGTGAAGTCGACGATGGCGCAGAGACCCATGCCACGCTCGGTGCGCTGGCTCCAGACCACCGGGTGATAGACGCTGCCGTCGGGACGGCGCAGGAAGTAACCGTGCGTGGCGCCCTCGCGATAGACCGCGCTCTGGAGCGACACGTAAGGGTTGATCCACAGACAGTTGTGGAACCCCTCGCGGTGCAGCTCGGCCAGAAGGTGCTTGGGATCCGGGATCCGCGCGCTGTCCCACTCGAAGTCGCACCACATGAGGGCGCGCTGCCAGAACGAATCCAGGTGGAAGACGTCGCAGGGGATTCCTTCGGCACGAAGGCGGCGCGCGATCTCGAGCACCGAGGCCGTCGTGAACTGGACGAAGCAGGTCGAAGCCCAGAGCCCGAACGCCCACTCCGGCGGGACCGCCGGCCGGCCCGTCAGCTCGGTGTACGCGGACACGATCTCCTTCGGCGTGCCCGCGATCAGGTAGTAATCGAGCTCCTCGCCGGCGGCCTCCACGGTGTACGCGCGATTCGACGCGCTCCCGAGATGAAAGGTGACGGCGGTCGGCACGTCCACGAAGATGCCGTAGCCGCGGCTGCCGACGACGAGCGGTAGGTTCTTGTAGGCGAGCTCGGAGCGCGCGCCGTAGGAGTTCCGGTTCCAGATCCGCACGGTTCGCCCGACCAGATCGAGCCGCGTGAACCGCTCGCCGCTGCCGTAGAAGTGGTCCTCCGGATCGAGGAGCAGCGTCTCGACGACGCCGAGGACGCGGCGCGCCGGATCGTTCGGCCCGCTCTCGACCTGGAAGCCCGGCCGCGGACCGAAGCGCTGCCCGGCGAAGTTGGCGTCGTCCGGCACCTCGTGCGTCAGGAGCCGGCCGTCCGTCGTGCGATAGGTGATCTGCCAGGGATCGAGGCTTACCTCGACGACCAGATGAGCCGTGCGCAGCGTGACGCGGTTCGCGGCGGCGTCGACCGACCACGGCCCGGTGTCGGGGCGGCCGATCACGTAGCTGAACTTCTTGGCGGCGCCGAGCGGCCCGGCCGTCACGCGCACGCGGACCACACGGGGCCCGACGGCGCTCAGGGCCACGCGCGCGGCGGCCAGACCCTCCGTGACGCACTGGAGCTCGATCCCATCGGGCGTTCGCTCCCAGGCGAGCGCGCGTGCGATGCCGAGATTGCGGGATTCCATGGCTATCCTTTGACCGCGCCGAGCGTCAGCCCTTTCACGAGGTAGCGCTGAAGGACCAGGGTCATGACGATGTTGGGCAGCATCACCATCACCGCCGCGGCACTCATCTCGCCGTAAAGCGGCCCGGCGTCGGTGTTGAGCCCGGCGATGACGACCGGCAGCGTCTTGGCTTCGACGCCGCTCAGGATCAGGGCGAACAGGAACTCGTTCCAGGACACCAGAAAGGCGAAGATCGCGGCGACCACGAGCCCCGGCGCCGCGATCGGGATCACGATCCGCACCAGCACGCCGAGGCGGCTGCAGCCGTCGATCATGGCCGCCTCCTCGACGTCGAGCGGCACGTCGACGAAGAACCCGATCAGGAGCCAGATCGAGAACGGCAGCGCGAACGACACGTACGCGACGAGAAGGCCCGTGTAGGTGTCGAGCAGGCCGAGCCGCTGCATCATGAGGTAGTAGGGAACCACCAGCACCATGCGCGGCGCCATTCGCGTCACCAGCACCAGGAACCGCACCGCCTCCGACCCGCGGAAGCGGAAGCGCGCGAAGCCGTAGCCGGCGAGCGTGCCGAGCACGAGGCTGCCGATCGTCGTGCCCAGGGCGATGACCAGGCTGTTCTTCAGATACTGAACGAACGGGATGTTGGTCAGGACGCGCGTGTAGTTGTCCACGATCGGCGTGAAGAGCCACTGCGGCGGCTTCGCGTAGAGCGCCAGCTCGGTCTTGAACGAGGCGGTGGTGATCCAGTAAATCGGGAAGAGCGTCCAGGCCAGGACCGGCAGGAGCGCGACTCCGGTCAGCGTGGCGCGCAGTGGGGTCGGCTTCACTCAGGCCTGCGCGGCGCCGCGCGGTCGCAGGATCGCGCGCATCAGGACGAAGCACATCACCGCCACCAGCACGAGCGTCACGATGCCGATCGCGTTGGCCTGGCCCATGTGACCCAGGCCGAACGCGCGGTAGTTCAGGATCTGGATCGTCTGGGTCGCGGTGCCCGGCCCGCCCCCGGTGAGGACGAAGATGATGTCGAACTCGCGGAACGCGTCCATCCCGCGGATCAGCACGGCCAGCAGCATGATGTAGGTCAGGAGCGGCACCGTGATGTGCCGGAAGGACTGCCACGCCGACGCGCCATCGACCGCGGCCGCCTCGAAGAGCTCGGCCGGCAGCACCTCCAGGCCGGCGTAGATCACCAGGAACATGAACGGGATCGTGCGCCACGCGTCGACGAGCGTGATCGACACGAGCGCCCACGTCGGGTCGCTGAGCCACGGCGGATGGCCGAGCCCGAACGTGGTGAGGTAGTGGTTGAGGACGCCGACCTCGGGGTGAAAGATCACGCGCCACATCGTCGCCCCGACCACCGGCACGACGAAGAGCGGCAGGAGCAGCAGCACGCGAATCGGCCGCAGGAAGCGGAATGGCTGCGCGAAGAGGAGCGCCAGCCCGAGGCCAGCCAGGAACTCGAGCGCGACCGCCCCCGCGGTGAAGAGCGTCGTGACGACGACCGCGCGATTGAACTCCGGATCGACGCCGAGCCGCACGTAGTTGTCGAGGCCGACGAAGCGGACGTCGCGCGGGCGGATGAGCCACCAGTTGTAGAAGCTCACCCACGCTGAATACACGAGCGGGATCAGATCGATCGTGAACAGAAAGGCCAGGCCGGGGAGCAGGAACCAGCGTCCGGCCCCGCCCGCGGCCATGGCGCGCGCGCGGCTACTTTCCGAGGATCCGGTTCGTCCCCGCGTCGATCTCCTTGAGCGCGGCCTCGAGCGTCAGCTCGCCCGCGGTCAGCTTGCCGGCGGTGACCCGGAGGTTCTCCTGGATGTCCGCGTACTCGCGCAGCCGCGGCCGCTCCTTGGTGATCTGTAAGCTGGCGAGCAGCGTGTCGGCGTAGGGGAGCGTCGCCTTGGTGCCGGCGTCCTTCAGCACGGAAAAGCGTGGGCTGTGGATGGCCGAGGTCGCGCTCGGGAACTTCACCGCCGCCTGTCCGAACTCCTTGCCGGAGAGCCACGTGGCGAACTGCCAGGCGGCGTCCTGGTTGGCGCTGTTCTTCGCGACGGCGATCGTCCACACCCCGCGCATCGGCGTCTGGCGGACGGCCTTCGGCACCAGCGTGTAGCCGAGCTTGCCGGCCACCGACGAGCGCGTCTTGTCCTCCATGGGCCGGGCGCCCGACGCCCACTGGATGGCCATCGCGGCCTGACCGAGCTGGATCGCCTTGTTCACGTCGGCGAAGTTGTAGCTCTTGACGTTGGGCGGCGTGAACTTCAGGAGCTCCAGGAAGACCTCGCCGCCCTTCTTGCCGGCCGCGCTGTTCAGGCTGCCGCGACCGTTGTCGACGAGCTCGCCGCCGTACGACCAGATCGCCAGCAGCATGTAGAGCGCGGTCTGGATGTCGCTGCTCGCGGTGATCGCGATCCCGTACTGCTGCTTCGACGGATCGTGGAACGCCTTCGCCGCCGCCACCAGCTCGTCCCACGTCGCTGGAGGCTTCAAGCCCTTCTGCTCGAAGAGGTCCTTGCGGTACACGAGCAGCTGCACGTTGGGATCGACCGGCACCGCGTACTGTGTGCCCTGGAACGCGCCCGACGCGACGGTAGTGGGGACGAAGTCAGCCAGATCGAGACTCTTCATCCGCTCGTTGAGCGGCAGGAGAAATTCCGAGAGCGGCGCGATCCACGGCTCGTCCATGAACAGGACGTCGTAGCGGCCGCCCGTGCTCAGCGACAGGAGCTGCTTCTTGTAGAGATCGCCGAACGGCGAGGCGTCGACCACCACCTTGATGCCGGTCTTCTTCTCGAACTCCGGGAGGCTCGCGCGGAGGACGTCTTCCTTGTAGCCGGCGAGCATGGAGAGCGTGATGCTCTTGCCCTGCTGTGCCCACACCGGCGACGCGGTGGACGACAGCACAAGGGCCAGCACGAGAAAAAACGTCTTTGTCCGCATGATCGAATCCTCCACGCCGTCGTGAATGCCGCCACGCTAGGCCAGGGCGCCGGGGCTGTCAAGCGGTGTAAGATTGCCGACACGACAAGGAGCGCCTATGCGATTCGGGATCTTCGACCACATCGAGCCGGTGCCGGGGCAGCGCCTGGATCAGATCTATCGCGAGCGCCTGGTGCAGATCGAGCGCCTCGACAAGGCCGGGTTCTACGCCTACCACCTGGCCGAGCATCACACGCCGGCGATCCACAGCCTGGCGCCGTCGCAGAACGTGTTCCTCGGCGCGGTGGCCCAGCGCACGCGGCGGCTGCGCTTCGGCCCATGCGTGTACGTGTTGCCGCTGCACCATCCGCTGCGGCTGATCGAAGAGATCAGCATGCTCGACAACCTGAGCGACGGGCGCCTCGAGATCGGCGTGGGCCGCGGCGGCGTGATGGAAGCGTACTTCTGGGGCCAGGAGGCCGACTCCGAGACGAACTACGAGCGCTACCTCGAGACGCTCGCGATCATCCGGGAGGGGCTGAGCCACGACCAGCTCACGTACGCCGGCCGCTTCCACAGCTTCGAAAACTTACCCATGTACCTGCGGCCGCTCCAGAAGCCGTATCCGCCGCTCTGGTACATGCGTAATCCGGTGACGGCGGCGATGGAAGGGATGCACACGATCATCGTCGGCTCCCTCGACGGCCTGGGGGTGGCGGTGCCGCGCTACCGGGCGGCGTGGGAAGAGCATCAGGGCGCGGGCACGAAGACGGTACAGGGCGAAGAGCCGATGATCGGGCTCGTCGTGCACCTGGTGGTAGCGGAGACGGACGACGAGGCGCTGGCGGCCGCCAAGCCGGCCTGGGAGAAATATCGCTGGAACCTGGCGGCCCCGCGCCGCCTCGAAGCTGAGAAGCGCAACCTCACGCAGTTCATGAAGACCAAGGACGGCTCGTTCGGCTTCGTCGGCGAACGCCCGGCCGGCCTGCCCGCGCGCGAGACGCGACGGGACATCGACGCCGAGCTCGAGCGCTTCGACCAGCAGAAGTCGCGCCCGCATCCCAACCGGATCGGCGGCGTCGCGCTCGCCGGCTCGCCGCGCGCGGTGTGCGAGTACCTGGACGAGTACCTGACGACCGGCGCCAACTACTTCGTCTGCTCGTTCCAGTGGGGTGACTTGAGCCACGAGCAGGCGATGCGCTCGGTCGAGCTCTTCGCGACCGAGGTGATGCCGCGCTACGTCACCCCGGCGCCCTAGCGCGCGGCCGCCGGCCGCCGCCATGTCGGGCGCCACCGCCTGAGCGGCGAAGAACTGATGGCGCAGGTTCACGGCGAGGCGGTCGTCCCAGTACTCGGGCGTCACGCTCTCGATCGTGTGGCGCTCGTCGTGGGCCGCGTTGTTCACGAGGACGCGGATGGGGCCGAGCTGCCGGCGCGCCTCCGCGACCGCCGACCGCAGGGCGGGAATGTCTCGCAGGTCGCACGGGAGAAAGATCGGCGCCGGGTACCCGAGCGCGGCGATCTTCTCGACGAGCTTCTTCGAGGGCTCGTGCGCGATGTCGACGAACGCCACCCGCGCCCGCTGGGCGCAGAAGTGCTCGACGATCGAGGCGCCGATCCCGCTGCCGCCACCGGTCACGAAGACCACGCGCGCCTCGAGACTCGGGTACTGCGCGTTGCCGTTCATGCATTCCCTCCCGCTCGCTCGGCGAGCGCTGTCACGCTAGCACAGGTTGGCGCGTGCTACGCTCCCGCGCGTGGTGACGGCCCGCGAGCGGCCGCGAGGCGAGGCGATTCCCAATGGACGTCGTGGAGCTGGAGGCGGATGGATCGCGGCTTCGCCTGGTGCCGGCGGCCGGCGGAGCGGTCGCGCGCTACTGGCGCGAGGGCACGCCAATACGAGAGTGGCTCCGCCCGGCAGCGGTGGAGGCGCTGAGCCGCGGCGATCGGTACGAGACCGCGGCGTTTCCGCTCGTGCCCTACTCGAACCGCATTCGCGACGGTCGATTCCTCTTCCGCGGCCGCGCGGTCGCGCTGCCCCTCAATCGCCCGCCGGAGCGCCACAGCATCCACGGCCACGGTTGGCAAGCGGCGTGGCGAGCGCTGGAGACGTCGGCGAGCGCCGCGCTCCTCGAGTATCGGCACCCGGCCGACGCGTGGCCGTGGGCCTACCGCGCGACTCAGCGATTCACGCTCACGCCGGCCGGGCTCGGCGTCGAGCTGACGCTCGCCAACGAAAGTGACTCGCCGATGCCGGCCGGGCTCGGCTGGCACCCGTACTTCCCACGCCCGCCGCGCACGACGATCACCGCCGGCGTTCGTGCGATGTGGCTGACCGACGGCGAGATGATGCCGACCGCGCTCGCGGCCGAGCCGCCGGTGGCCGCGCTCGGGCGCGGGGTGGCCGCCGACGCGGTGGCGCTCGACAACTGCTTCACGGGCTGGAGCGGCCGGGCGGTGATCGAGTGGCCCGAGCTCGGGGCGCGCCTGACGATGACCGCCGAGGCGCCGCTCGACTTCCTGGTCGTCTACACACCCCCGGGTCGACCGTACTTCTGCGTCGAACCGGTCAGTCACATGACCGACGCGGTCAATCAGGCCGCGGCGGGCCGAGCCGACGCCGGCCTGCGCGTGCTGGAGCCGGGCGAACTCGTGAGAGCCGCGATCACCCTCACGCCGGAGGGTTGACGGCGGCCAGGCGGCCTCGCGTTGCTCGGCGCCTGAGCTCGGTCTCATGAAGCCGACCGCGATCGTCGTCAACGTCACGCGCGCCGAGATCATCGACGAGGACGCGCTCTATCGGGCGCTGGTCGGCAAGACGATCGCCGGCGCCGCGCTCGACGTCTGGTATCGCTATCCCAGGGAGGCGGGGCCCACGCTGCCGTCGCGCCGGCCGTCCCACGAGCCGCCCAGCGTGCTGATGACGCCGCACGTCTCGGGGTGGACCGAGGGCATGCTGGCGGCGCGGGCGAAGCTGACCGCCGAGAACATCGCCCGGCCGGCGCGCGGCGAGCCGCCGTTGAACCTGCCGCAAGCGGTGCGCGCTCGCTACAGCACGGCCCGCACGAGGCCGCCGTCGACGAGCATCGTCGTCCCCGTGATGTAGCTGGATCGCTCCGAGGCCAGGAAGGCGATCAGCGGCGAGAACTCCTTGGGGTCGCCGATGCGGCCCACCGCCGTCTCAGCCCCGCGCTGGGCCAGCGCGTCGTCCACCGAGATCTTCAGCTCCTTGGCGCGCGCCGTCACGTTGGAGAGCATGCGCTCGGTCAGGATCGATCCCGGGCACACGTTGTTGATGAGAATGCCGTCGCGCCCGACCTCGTCGGCCAGCGTTTTCATGTACGCCACCACGCCCATGCGGGTGACGCCGGAGAGCACGAGGTTCGGGATGGGCTGGTACACCGTGCTGGCCAGGATGTTGATGATGCGACCGCCGCCCTGCTTCTTCATGTGCGGCAGCGCCTCGCGGGCCATCCGCGCGAAGAACATCAGCGACCGGTCGACGGCGGTCGCCCACTGCTCTTCAGTGGCGGTGACGGCCTTGGCCAGCGGCGGGCCGCCGGAGTTGTTGACGAGGATGTCCAAGCGCCCGAACCGCTCGACCGTCGCGGCGATCAACCGCTGGATCGTGGCGTGCTTGTCCAGGTCGCCGGCCAGTGTCATGACCTCGGCGCCGGTCGAGTCGTGAATCTCTTTCGCCGCCTTCTCGAGGTCGGGCTGCGAGCGACTGCACAGCGCCACCGTGGCGCCTTCTTCCGCGAGCGTCTGCGCGCACGCGCGGCCCAGACCCTTGCTGGCTCCACCGACGACCGCGACCTTGCCCTTCAGTCCGAGATCCATGGTGATCGCTCCGTGTTCGTACCGAGTGTGGTGTGGCGCAGATACTGGTCTGCGGCCGGCGCTCCTGTCAAGACGCGCGGGTTTGCGCCGGTCGAATCGAATTAGTCGGTGCGTGGTAAACGGCTAATCCGATGAAGATATTGGCCGTGTCTGATATAACAGATAATGTGATAATATCCCCTGTGCGATGAGCTCCACAGAGCTGCGGACAGCGAGGACGGGCAAGGGGCTGACTCAAGCCCAGGCGGCAGTTCGTCTTGGCGTTTCTCAGCCGTATGTCGCCATGCTCGAAAGGGGAGAGCGGCGACTCACACCTCGGCTCGCTCGGCGGGTCGCGCGTCTCTATGGTCTTTCTCCTACGGCAGTTCCGCCCTCCAGCGCCGTTGCCGAGAGCCGCGGAGCGGCCGAACTGACAAGCGATCTCGCCGCCCTCGGCTATCCCGGATTCACGCATATGCGACCCCGGCGCTGGGCCCTCAAGAATCCGGCCGAAGTTCTGTTGGCGGCCCTGGCTCAGGACGATCTGGAGCCTCGTCTCGTCGAGGCGCTCCCGTGGCTTCTCCTGCACTATGCGCCGCTCGATCGAGAATGGCTCGTGCGCGAAGCGAAGGTCCGCGATCTGCAAAATCGCTTGGGATTCGTCGTCGGCCTGTCACGGGGGCTCGCGGAGCGCGTCGGAGCGCGAGACGAAGCAACTGCCCTCGCGGCGCTCGAAGCTAGCCTCGAGCGAAGCCGCCTGGCTCGCGAGGACACCCTGTGCCGAGCCTCGTTACCAGAGGCCGAGCGCCGCTGGCTTCAGCACAACCGATCCGACGACGCTCGGCGTTGGAATCTCCTGACGGACTGGACTGTCAATGCCCTCCGCTACGCGTGACCTTCCGTCGCTCTGGCAGGATTTCCTCTCGGAGGTCGATCGCCGCTTGCCATGTGGATCGAGTCTTACTTTCACCCGCATCGATAGCGAGGGAAAACCATGAAGAGCCTGGCGGCGATCGCGGCGCTGGTGGCGGTGATGGTCGGCGTGGAGCCGGGAGGGGCGACGGCCGGCGTCCAGAAGCTCTACGTCCTCGACTGCGGATTGAACGTCGGCAAGGATCAGTCGCGCTGGTCGCCGGGCGTCAACGAAGGCAAGTCGATGGAGTTCTCGAACAACTGCTATCTCATCAAGCACGACAAGGGCCTGGTGCTGTGGGACACCGGCGTGCCCGACGCGGTGGCCGGGATGCCCGACGGGTTGGTGGTCGCCAACGGCGCGATCACGTACCGCCGCGCCAAGACGCTCGCCTCGCAGCTCGCGCAGCTCGGCGTCAAGCCCGACGAGATCACGTACGTCGCGCTGTCCCACACGCACGGCGATCACGTCGGCAACATCGCGATGTTCCCGGCGTCCACGCTGTTGATCCAGGGCGCCGAGTACGAGTGGTCGCTGAACGCGCCGGTGAAGCCTGCCTACCCGGCGTCGCAGACCGTCAAGAAGCTCGCCGGCGATCACGATGTCTTCGGCGACGGCAGCGTCACGATCCTGTCGACGCCGGGGCACACGCCCGGCCACCAGTCGCTGCTGGTGCAGCTGCCGAAGACCGGATTCGTCGTGCTGTCCGGTGACGCCGTGCACTTCCAGGACAACTGGGCGAACCGGCGCGTGCCGCAGATGAACGTCAACCGCGACCAGACCCTGGCGTCGATGCAGCGGATCGCCGACGTGCTCGCGGAGCGCAAGGCCCAGCTGTGGATCGGCCACGACAAGGCGCAGAGCGAGCGGCTGAAGTACGCGCCGGCGTCCTACGACTAGGCCGATTTCCCCTTCGGCACCTGTACGGCGGCCAGCCGCTCGATGACCGTCATCACCACGCTGGTGTCCTGCTCGCCGAGCCCCGCCGCCAGCGCCGCCTGCTGATAGCGCTGGGCCACGTTCGAGAAGCTCACCGGGACGTGGAGCTCCTTGGCGATGGTGTTGAAGGTGTCCAGGTCCTTGTTCATCAGCGCGACCTTGAAGCCGGGCTCGAAGTCGCGCGGGATCAGGGCCTTCGGGATCCGCTCGAGCGCCTTGCTGCCACCGCTCGACGCCTTGACGACCTCGTAGACCGTCATCGGATCGAGCCCGGCCTTCACTCCGACGGCGAGGCCTTCCATCATGGCGCACGAGTTCACGGACGCCATCATGTTGTTGATCGCTTTCACGGTGTTGCCGGCGCCCACCGGGCCGACGTGGAAGATGTTCGGGCCGATCGCGCGGAGCACCGGGCGAGCGCGCTCGAGGGCCGCGGCGTCCCCACCGACCATGATGGCCAGCGTCGCCGCGCGCGCGCCGCTGACGCCGCCGCTCACTGGCGCTTCGAGGAAGTGCACGCCCTTGGCCTTGGCGCGCGGCTCGATCTTCCTCGGCGTGGACGGGAGCACGCTGCTGAGGTCGATGAGGATCGTGCCGGCCTTGGCGCGCTCCACCAGCCCGCCGGGCTCGAGGTAGACCGCCTCGACGTCGGGCGACGCCGGCAGCGAGGTGAAGACGATCTCCGAGTTGTCGACGACCTCACGCGCCGAGCCGGCCCGCTTGGCGCCGGCCTGCACGAGGTTCTCGGTCGCCTTCGGGTTCATGTCGAAGACGGTCATCGCGAACGGCGCCTTCAGCACGTTGAACGCCATCGGATTGCCCATGTTGCCGACGCCGATGAATCCTACCGTTGGAGCCATTGCCATCCTCCTGGAGGCAGTGCGCGCTGCAGGCCGTCGCGGGGCTGGGGCCCCGCCGGCCGCGGCGCGCCTACCAAAAAGTTGGTGCGCCAGTTATAGCACTAGATATCGGCGGCTGCCCCGGACGTCACGGGCCCGGCCACGCGTCCAGCACGTTGCGCTTGGCCTTGCGCCGATCGGCGTCGGACTGCTTGAAGTCGTGCTTGAACGGCGCCGACTCGAAGGACCCGTAGCTCGGGTTCGCGAGCATGATCCACTCGCGCCCCCAGCGGTCCTTGTGCTCGTCCATCACCTTCAAGCGCTCGGCCTCGTTGCCTCGATACTCGTCCACGAAGTCGCCGAAGTTGTCGCCGAGGTTCAGGAGGACCCGGTAGCTCTTCGCGACGTGGGCCCGACGCGTTCCCTTGGCGGATCCCCAGTCCGGCTGCTTGCGCGTCATCAGCATCGTGTCGACGCCGCCGCCCATCGGGAAGCCGAACTTCTCGAGGTTCTTGCGCGTGGGCGCTTCTTCTTCCGCGGTGCGATTCGTGATGTAGAAGACCTTGACGCCCTTGGAGTCGGCGTACTTGGCGAACTCCACGGCGCCCGGGATCGCCACGGACGTCACGGTGTTCACGTAGGCGTTCCAGGTCTTGGGATCGAAGGACGTGCCCTTGAGGACCATCCACGCCTGATAGCCGGAGTTGTCGAGGATGGTCTCGTCGATGTCGAGGATCACGGCCGGCGGCAGCGACTGATAGGCGCCGGTCTGCTCCTTCGGGGCGCCGGTCCAGTTGCGATCGGCGAGCGCCTGGTCGAGCCGGATCCGGGCCAGCGCGAACGCGCCCAGGGCCGTGGCCTTGTATTCGACCGACCGCTGCATCCAGAGGACCGCGTTGAGGAGGTCGCTGGACGGCGGGTCCTGCGCGAGGACCGGAGCCGCCATCGTCAGCGCGGCGATCAGCGCCAGGGGCGCCAGCCATCGGCGGAGATTGTGGGTGCGGATCGCGGCGATCATGCGGCTCCTCCCTTTGGGGTCCACCGGGGCGGTTACTTCTCCTCGACGCGGCCGATGCGCTTCACCGCCGCGGTGAGCCGCCTGGCGTCCTCGGCCCACCACGCGTTGAACTCGTCGGCATCCTGGTAGGCGATCGGCGTCTGGATCTTGTCCATCGCGTTGCGGAACTCGGTGTTCTGCACGGCCTGGCGGGTCGCGTCGCGCAGCTGGCGCTGGATCGCCGACGGGACGTTCTTCGGCACGAAGAGCGCCGTCCACAAGTAATACTCGACGTTGTAGCCGAGCTCCTTCAGGGTCGGCACGTCGGGGAACGAGGGGTGGCGCGCGGCGCCGGTGCTGGCGAAGGCGCGGACCTTGCCGGATTTCAGGTGGGGCGCCGCGACGGCGGGCGGCGAGCACCAGAACTGGGCGTGGCCGCCGAGCACCGCCGTCATCGCCGGCCCGCCGCCCGTGGTCGGCAGGTGGCGCATGCGCAGGCCACCGGCGGCCTGGAGCAGCATCTCCGTCGGCACGTGCGAGGCGCCGTAGGGCCCGGACGACGAGAAGGTGATTTCGCCCGGGCGCCGCTTCGCGTCGTCGATGAGGTCCTTGAGATTCTTCCAGGGCGCCTCGGCGTTCACCACGACGATCACGGGGTCGGCATTCAGCCGCGCGATGCCGGCGAACTGATCGCGGCTGAACGTGGGCGGCCGCCCGAAGATCGCGTCGACTTCCGGCAGGAGCGTGATCGACGGTACGGAGATCAGCAGCGTGTACCCGTCGGGCTTGGCGATGGCCACCGACTGCATGCCCACCGCGCCGGCGGCGCCGGCCTTGTTGGAGACGACGACCGGCTGCTTGAGCACGCGCTCGAGCGCCGCCGCCAGCGGGCGTCCGGTGAGGTCCGCCAGACCACCCGGAGGGAACGGGTTGACCAGCGTGATGGGCCGCGTCGGATACTGCTCCTGAGCGACGGTGCCCGGCACACCGCCGGTGACGAGCAGAGCGAGAATGACCGGCAGGATGGGACGGCGCATAGCGCGGTCCTCCTTGATGTCGAGTTCTTGAAGCCGAGAATACACGTTCGCGGCTTCCGGGGGGCCCTTGCCCGATGCCGGTCGGCGCGCTAAGTTCCTGAAGCCGAACGTATGGCGCCCCCGGCGGCAGTTCCCGGAAGGGTGCCGGAAGGAACGGACATGTCCGACAGGAGCATCTTCCAGACCGGCCTGGGCCGGGGCCTGGCGAACTTCGCGCCGCTGACGCCGCTCGGATTCCTGCCACGCACCGCGGCCATCCATCCCGATCGCGTGGCGGTGATCCACGGTGCCCGGCGCATCACCTATCGCGAATTCGACGAGCGCGCGCGCCGCCTGGCGTCGGCGCTGATCCGCCGTGGCATCGGGCCCGGCGACACCGTGTCGGCCGTGCTGCCCAACGTCCCGGCGATGCTTGACGCGCACTTCGGCGTCGCGATGGCCGGCGCCGTGCTCAACACCATCAACACGCGCCTGGACGCGCGCACGATCGCCTACATCCTGGAGCACGGCGAGGCGAAGGTGCTCCTGACCGACCGCGAGTACGCCGGCACGGTCGGGCCTGCGCTCGAGCGGCTCGGCACGCGGCCGCTGGTCATCGAAGTGGACGACGCGCTCTACGACGGCCCCCGCGACCGCCTCGGCGAGGTCGAGTACGAGGCGTTCCTCCAGACCGGCTCGCCGGACTTCGAGTGGGCGCCCCCGACCGACGAGAGCGCGCCGCTGGCGCTCAACTACACGTCCGGGACCACCGGCAATCCCAAGGGGGTCGTCTACCACCATCGCGGCGCGTTCCTGGAATCGGTCGGCAACATCATGATGTGGCCGCTACCGCCGCGCGCGGTGTACCTCTGGACGCTGCCGATGTTCCACTGCAACGGCTGGTGCTACACCTGGGCCCTGACGGCGATGGGCGGCACGCACGTGTGCCTGCGACGCGTCGATCCGCCGCTGGTGTTCGACCTGATCAAGCGTCATCAAGTGACCCACATGTGCGGCGCGCCCACCGTGCTCACGATGCTGATCCAGACGCCGCCCGAGCAGCGCACGGCGTTCGATCGGGTGGTCGAGATCCAGACCGGTGGCTCATCGCCCCCCGCCAAGGTCATCCGCGCCATGAACGAGATGGGGTTCAACGTCACGCACCTCTACGGCCTCACCGAGGTGCACGGCCCGTCGACGCTCTGCGCGTGGCAGGAGGCATGGGACTCCCTCAGCGTCGTCGAGCAGGCCGAGAAGATGGCGCGCCAGGGCGTTCGCTATCCCACGCTGGACGGCCAGATGGTGGCCGATCCCAAGACGCTTCGGCCGGTGCCGGCGGACGGGCGCACGGTCGGTGAGGTCATGCTCCGCGGCAACACCGTGATGCTCGGTTACCTCAAGGACACCGGCGCGACCGACACCGCGTTCCACGGCGGCTGGTTCCACACCGGCGACCTCGCGGTCCAGCACCCTGACGGCTACATCGAGATCAAGGATCGCGCGAAGGACATCATCATCTCCGGAGGGGAGAACATCTCCTCGATCGAGGTGGAGATCGCGCTGAACCGCCACCCGGCAGTGCTGATGTCGGCGGTCGTGGCGCGACCCGACGAGAAGTGGGGCGAGACGCCGTGCGCGTTCGTCCAGCTCCGCGAGGGCACCGCCGCCACCGCCGAGGAGCTGATCACGTTCTGCCGGGACAACCTGCCGCACTTCGCGGTGCCCCGGACCGTCCAGTTCGGGCCGTTGCCGACCACGTCGACCGGCAAGGTGCAGAAGTACACGCTGCGCGAGCGCGCGAAGGCGCTCTGATGACGTTCTTCCGTCCGCCCCTCGACTATCCGCGCATGCCGTACGATCGAACCCTGTCCCACGGCGCCGAGCGCCATCCGGAGAACGTGGCGGTCGTCTTTCGCGACGTGAGCCTCACGTATCGCGAGCTGGACGCGCTGACCAACCGCTTCGCGAGGGCGCTCACGCGGCTCGGCGTACGCAAGGGCGACCGCGTCTGTCTGCTGACGACCAATTGCTCGGAGTACGTGATCGCCTTCTACGCGATCGCCCGCATCGGCGCGATCGCCAGCCCCATGAACCCGTCGTATCGCGAGCGCGAGATCGAATACCAGCTGGAGGACACCGGCGCGGTGGCGATCGTCGTCCACTCGGATCTGATCGGGCTCGTGGCGGCCGTGCGCGGCCGCACGCCGAGCTTGAAGCACGTCATCGCCATCGGTCCGGACGGCGCGCCGGCCCCGAACGTTCGGGGATTCTCGGATCTGGTTGCCGGCGAGTCCCCGGAGGCGCCGCCGCGGGTGGACGTCCGCGAGGACGACCTGGTGGCGCTGCCCTACTCGAGCGGGACGACCGGGCTCCCCAAGGGCGTGATGATCAGCCACAAGAATCTGCTGGTCAACAACATCCAGTTCGTGGCGTGCATCCGCATGCAGCCGAGCGACCGGCTGATGATCTTCCTGCCCTTCTATCACATCTACGGCACGATGCTGATGGGCTCGGCCGTCTACTCGGGCGCCACCAGCGTGCTGATGGAGCGGTTCGAGCCGGTCGAATGCCTGCAGCTCGTGGAGCGGCACGGCGTCACGCTCTTCTTCGTGGTCCCGCCGGTGCTGCTGATGCTGTCGAACTGGCCGGAGCTCGGGAAGTACAACCTGTCGAGCCTGCGCGTCACGATGGTCGGCGCCGCGCCGGTGGCGCCCGAGCTGGCGCGGCGCTTCAAGCAGCTGACCGGCGTGCCCGTCTTGCAGGGCTACGGGATGACCGAAGCGTCGCCCCTCACGCACGTGAACCCCGTGTACGACGAGCGGCTCAACGTCATCGACTCGGCGGGGCTCTTGGCCCACGACACCGAGCACCGCGTGGTGGACATCGAAACCGGCGAGCGCACGCTGGCCCCGGGCGAGGTCGGCGAGATCTGCATCCGCGGCCCCCAGGTGATGCAAGGCTACTGGAAGGCCCCAGAGGCGACGGCGGCGGCGATCCGCGACGGCTGGTACTACAGCGGCGACATCGGCTGCGTCGACGAGCGCGGCTATCTCTACATCCGCGATCGCAAGAAGGAGATGATCAAGTTCAAGGGATTCGGCATCGCGCCGGCCGAGATCGAGGCGCTGCTGGTCGAGCACCCGTCGATCGCGGACGCGGCGGTGATCGGCAAGCCGGATCCGGAAGCGGGCGAGATTCCCAAGGCCTTCGTCGTCAAGAAGCCGGGCCACGACCTCGCGCCCGCCCGTCGGGCAAGATCCTGCGCCGCGTGCTGAAAGAGCAAGAGCTCGGCAAGCGCTGAGCGGCGCGTCCATTGATGACACGGGCCGTTTCCCTGGTCGCATCGCTGCTCGTCGTCCTCACGGTTCAGGGCGGTCCGAGCCCCGCGGCCGAGGGCCGCGGGCCGGGCGACGATCTCCGCCACACCCAAGGATGAAGTACCGTCCCCGGCGTCGCGTCACGCCGCTCCTGCTGGTGGCGCTGCTGTTCACCGTGGCCGGCCCGAGCGCCGCCGGCCCTTATCGGGAATACGACATCAAGTTCACCGGCGAGGCGCCGCCGCCGCTCGGCGCGAGCCCGGGCGATGCCGAGCTGATCAACTCCATCGCGTGGCTGATGAACAACAAGCTCGACCTCCCGTTCCCCGCGGTGACGAAGGCCTACGTCTACGTCAACGAGGCGACGCTGATGGACGGGCTCGTCACCCTCGGCGGCGAGAAGAGCGACGAGGCGTGGGACCGGTGGCGCAACGCCTCCGGCGTGTCCACGCGCAACGGCGTCTTCCTGCGTGGTGATCACATGGCCTGGATGCATTTACAAGGTAGGGCCGGCCTGCTCGCGCACGAGCTGGCCCACATCAGCCAGCGCGAGCTCGGCGAGGGCGGCAAGCGCCGGCCCGCCGTCTGGATCCTCGAGGGCCACGCCGACTGGGTGAAGTTCCAGGTGCGCGACCTGCTCGGCTATCGCCCGTACGCGGAGTCGCGGCAGAACGTCGCCCGCGCCGTCGTGGGAGCGTCGACGCCGATCAAGCTCTTCCCCGACCTCCAGACGCTCTCCGGCACCGCGGGGTGGACGGACTGGACGCGCAAGGCCGGCGCCATCACGACGTACTGCCAGGCGTTCCTGGCGGTGGACTGGCTGATCGAGCGCTACGGCAGCGCCAAGCTGATCGAGTTCATGGGGCGGTTCGCGCTCGAGTCGGTCCCCGGCGAGAACTGGTTGACGGCCTACCCGATCCCGTACCGCCAGTTCTCCGAGGAGTTCCGGGCGCGGCTGGAGGATCTGGGCCGGGCTATCCCGCCGGCAGCAGGGGGCAACCTGGCGGCATCGCAGCCTTCTTGCGATTGATGATGTCCGCCGCGTACTTCTCGAGATAGTGCGTGATGGTCTCGACGCGGATCTTCACCGAGCCGGCCGGCTTCGTGGAGTCGAGGTCCTGGAACGAGAAGAAGAGCGTGCCCGAGCGCTCGACGATCTGCTGCACCGGCGAATACGTCGGCTGATCCATCCCGCACTCGTAGCTCGACATCCGCAGCACGCAGGCGATCCACGGAATCCGCGCCGCGACCTTGGCGCCCCACAGGATCTCGTTGGTGTTCGACGAGTACGACGACTGCCACACGTCGTGGATGTCGAACGCGCTCTTGATGTGGCCGGCCCGGACGTCGTCGCCGAACGCCCACTCCATCAGGTCGGCGTCGATCGGGAAGTACTGCATCCAGAGGATCGGATAGCCGTAGGCCTGCAGGTCGACCTCGATCTCGTGGCCGATGCCCGGATCCATGTGATAGGGGCGCGCGACCACCATCAGGCACGGTTTGTCCTCGCGCGCGCACCACTCGAGCACCTCGCGGGATTTCTTGCGCAGCTTGTCGTTGAAGGCGTGCAGTGCCTTGTAGCCGGCGTCGACCGCGCGGGCCATCTCGTCGCGGGTGAGGTCCCCCAGCGCATCTCTCATCCCCTCGAAGAGCTGCTTGGGGACGATCAACGGTTCGTCCAGCGAGACGAACGGGCTCGAGTACCGGATGCCGTTTTCGGCGAACACATCGCCTTCCTTCAGGAAGCCCGCCTTGATGTTCTCGGGCGCCGCCATCACGCGGGGGCAGGTCAGCGTCTTGGCCACGTGACCGCTCAAGAACGAGGGGAGGGTGTAGATCATCGGCGAGAGCAGGATGTCGAGCTTCTGCTTCTGGCCGAACACCAGTTCTCCGTAGTGGCCGGACATGCACTTCACCGGGTAGCAGCAGTCGACGGTGCCGCGGCCCTTACCGAACTGACGTCCCTGCTCCTCGGAGGTGTCCGAGGAGAAGACGATGTTACGGGGATCGAAGCCGAGCGCACCCAGGAGCCCCATCCAGAACTGATGGGTGTTCCAGAGGTTCAGGACGCGCGGGATGCCGAGCCGCAGCTTACTCCGCGACGGCGGTGGCGCTGACCCGGCGGAACGCGTCCTTCCGAACCATCTCGGCAACGTTAGGGTAGTCACGCTTGACCTCCTCGAGCTTCGCCTTCACGACCCGCATCTCGTTGACGTCCTCGACGAGGCCCTTCGGGCACGAGTTGCCGCTGATCACGCGCTCCCAACCCTGGGCCAGCGGCAGCTTGCTCCACGGCCGTCCCGTGGCGCCGGGCAGCTGCACGTCGATGAACGTGCGCGTGCAGTTGATCGGGCACCACTTGCAGACCGTCTCGGCGGCCGTCGTGCTCTGGTAGGTCAGCGCCGCGATCGTCTCGAAGCCGCGGAAGTGCGTGGCGCCGCCGTTCTTCCTCCAGTCGGCGACACAGAGGGCCGCGCCGATCGCGCCGGCCTCGCCCGAGTAGGGATGCAGCACCACCTCGGCCTCCGGCACCTTGCTGCGGATGAAGTCGACCTGCGCCTTGACCACCGCCATGTTGCGATGGGTGCCGCCCTGGAGCACGAACTTGCGGCCAACCGAGCGGAGGTTCTGCAGCTGGCCGGCGTAGATCCACACGTTGACCGGCAGCACCGCGGCCAGCGCGGCCATGATCTCCTCGGCCGACCAGCCCTTCCGCTGCTGGTTGACGATGTCGCTCTGCAAGAACACGCCGCAGCCCATCGTGAGGCTCGGCATCGCCTTGGCCTCGAACGCCCGGTCGGCGTACTGCTCGAGCGGGATGTTGTAGCGCTCGGCGACGCCCTGCAAGAAGGCGCCGTTGCCGGACGAGCACTGGCTGTTGAGCCGGAAGTCGGCGACGGTGCCCTGACGGAGGATCATGATCTTGACGTCGGTGCCACCCACGTCGCAGATCACGTCGGCGTCGGCGTAGAAGTGCAGCGCCGCGGTGGCGTGGGCCACCGTCTCCACGACGCCGACGTCGGCGCCGAGCACGTCCTTCAGCAGATCCTTGCCGTAGCCGGTCAGCGCGAGGCCCGCCACGTTGGTGAACCCGGCCTCGCCGACCTGGCGGAACAGCGACTGCGCGTCCTCGATCGGGTTGCCCTTCGAGAGCGCGTAGCACGAGAACAGCAGCTCGCGGTCGTCGGACATCACCACGGCCTTGGCGGTGGTGCTGCCGAAGTCACAGCCGACCAGCACCGGTTCCACGTGCGACTGGCGTGTCGCTTCGCAGGCGTGGGGTGGGCGCACGTACTCGCTGACGAAGGTCGCCAGGTCGCCCTGGCCGGTAATGAGGCCGCGCGCGCCTTCCTTGGCCTTCTGCTCGTGCTGGCCTTCCTTCACCCACCAGAGAATCTTGTCGCGGCCCTGGTAGACGCCGACCTCGGGCTTCTCGCCGCGGCCGATCTCGACGCAGCCGAGACACGCGTAGTAGAGCGCCTCGGCGGGGACGACGATGAGGTCGGCGGCCGTCCGGCCCTCGGGGAGCTCGATCTTGCGCTGGGTCCACAGCTTGGCGAGGTGATGGCGCCACGCCTCTTGCAGCCCCCGGAAGAAGAGGTTGGGACCGCCGAGCAGCAGCACTTCCGGCAGGGGCGTGTTGCCCTTGGTCAGCGTGGCCAGGTTCTGGTAGACGACCGCCTCGAACAGGCTGGCGATGATCTCCTCGACCGGCACGCCGGTCTTCACCAGCGTGTTGGCGTCGGTCTCGGCGAAGATGCCGCACTTGCTCGACACCTTGTGCAGGCTCATGCCCGCGTACGGCATCTCGGCGAGCCGCTCGCCCGGCACCTGGAGCTTGCGCGCCGTCTTCTCGATGAAGGTGCCGGTGCCGCCGCTGCAGGCCGACTGCATGTAGACCTGCTTGGATTTGCCCGTGCCCGTTTCGGTGAAGAAGATCGTCTTCATGTCCTCGCCGCCGATCTCGGACACGAAGCGCACGTTCGGATGCTGCTGCTCGACGCAGGCGGCGACGGCCACGACCTCCTGGATCAGCTTGGCGCCGACCAGCGGCGCCAGGAAGCCGGCTCCCGAGCCGGTGAAGAAGATGCGGTCGCGGCCAGGCGTCAGCCCGGCTTCGGTCTCCATGCGCTCGAGAAATT
>QHSI01000162.1 GCA_003221515.1 Candidatus Rokuibacteriota bacterium | reverse complement strand
TGCGGATCGTGAAAGAGCACTTCGGCGATCTGATACGGAAGCAGCGCGAAGATGTCCGGGACCGGGTGCTCGTCCATCCACAGGCCCGCGGGGCTCACCAACACCAGCTTGGCCAGATCGTGCGGGGCGACGCAGGCCATCTCCGCGGCGATCATGCCGCCCATCGAGTGACCGACGAGGTGCGGCTGCTTGAGCCCTAGAGCCTCGACGAGATCCCAGCCGTGCAGCGTGAAATCCAGCATGTCCTCGAGGAGCTCCTCGCCCGCGGACTCACCGTACCCCGGCCACTCCGGTGCGAAGACGTGATAGCCCTGCGCGAGCTGGTCGAGGAACGGGTTGTCTTGAAGGAGCCCGCCGGCGCCGTGGAAGAAGACCACCGGAGCACCGCTGCCGCCCTCGAGCACGCGGCAGGAGGTGCCCTTCTTCGTCCCGACCACCTGCCACTTCATCGGGGCCACTCCGCGCCGACCTTGGCCGCGCCCGGCTGACGCTCTTCCGGACGGATGCGGTCGTCCATGGGGTGCATCCACCAGCGCTCGTCGTGCTTCCACTCGGGCCACATGTCGCGCAGGTGCGGCATGACCTTCTCGGCAAAGAGCTTCGACGAATGGCGCGTCTTCCAGTCGGGCATGTCCCCGTTGTGGAACAGGCAGAACAGATGTCCGACGTGGAGCCCCTTGATGCACTCCTCGAGCTGCTGCCGCACCGTCTCGGGGCTGCCGGCGATGACGAAGCGCTCGTCGACCAGCTGCTTCCACGTGAGGTTTTCCAGTATTTTCTGCCGGGCGAGCGTGAGCTGCGCGAGGGCGCCGTACTTGATGGTGGCCATCGTGCGGTAGCCCGCGGGGTCCGCGAAGGGCGGGAAGACGTGCAGGCACCGGTTGAAGAAGTAGAGGCAGTGCTCCGCGTAGAGCCGCTCGGCCTCGGCGTCGGTGTCCGCCACGCAGATGATCTGGGCGAAGGCCGCGCGGTAGGGTGACTCGTCTTTCCCGCGCTTCGCCACCCGTTCCCAGTATCCGTCCAGCAGCGACTTGCCCCGCAGGTAGCCGAAGAAGGACAGATAGGAGTAGTTGTAGTCGTAGTCGAGGCAGAAATCCCACGTCTCGATCGAGCCCCCGCCCGGAATGTAGATGGGCGGATGTGGCTTCTGGATGGGCTTGGGCCAGCAGTTCACCCAGCGGAGCTGGTTGTACTTGCCGTCGAACGCGAAGGGCTCGTCGCTGGCCCACGCTTTCATGATGAGATCGTGCGCCTCGCGGTACTTGTCGCGTGTCAGCGCCGGGATCTGGCCATAGCAGAAGTTCGTGTCCATGGGCGTGCCGACCGGAAAGCCCGCGACGAGCCGGCCTCCCGACATCACGTCCAGCATCGCGAACTCCTCCGCCACTCTAATAGGAGGGTTGTAGCTGGCGATCGAGTTGCCGATGACGCAGAGGGCGGCGCGCGAGGTCCGCCGGGCGAGCGTGGCGGCGATCAGATTGGGCGAGGGCATGAGCCCGTAACCGTTCTGGTGATGCTCGTTGCACCCGATGCCGTCGAAGCCGAGCGTCTCGGCGTACTCGAGCTGGTCCAGATACTCGTGGTAGACGTGATGACCCTTGCGCGGATCGTAGAGCGTGTTAAGAATGTCGACCCACACGGAGCGGTGCTTCGAGCGGAAGTCGTCCGGCAGATACGGCCAGGGCATCAGGTTGAACCAGGTGAATTTCATGCGAGCCTCCGGGATCCGGGCGCGAGCCTCGATGTGAGAGCCAACGGAATCATGGTGATTGGGGCTGCTGGAGAAACGCTTGCGCGTGCCTCGCGGCCTCATCGGCGCCCGGGGCTGACCGGGGCAGAGCGCCGATCGCCTCGGCCAGCGCCTTCAACGAGCGCTGATACGCCGACAGCGGCCCGCCGCCCGCCGGCGCGGCGCGGGCCGTCGGAACCAGGGTTTTCAGATTCGCGAGCGAGACGGTGCGCGCCTGGGCCAGGAAATTGCGGTCGACGGTGTTGGCGGCCGCGTCGCGGGCCGTCAAGAATCGCGGCAGACCGAACATCTTCTTGATCGTCGCGGGCACCGACGTGTGGTCGTAGACCGTGTGATCGACGTGGCCGGCCGCGACCCACGGTGACACCAGGATGGCCGGAACCCGCACCCCGAGGCGATCGAAACCGAAGCCCGAAGGCCGCGCCCGCGCGGCGTCGGGGGCGACGGCCCGCGGGGGCGCCAGGTGATCGTAGAATCCGCCGTGCTCGTCGTAGAGCACGATCATCAGCGACCGGCGCCAGATCGCGTCGTTCGCTCGCAGGGTGTCGTACACGTCGGCGATCAGCTTCTCGCCCTCGCGCAGGTCGTGCGGCGGATGCTGGTCGTTCGCCGGATATCCGGGCGCGCTGAACGAACGAGGCTCGATGAACGCGTAGGTGGGCAACGCGCCCTGCGTGATATCCTGGGCGAACTGCTCGTAGCGCTTGAAACGCTCCACATCGGGATGGAGCCTCCGCAACGCGAAGGCCTGGGCGTAGTCGTCGAAGTAGACCGTCCAGGTCAGGCCGCGCTCGGCCAGGTTCTCGAAGATCGTCGGCATGTCGTAGGGCGAGGTCCAGAACTGCGATTTGAACTGGCCCGCCACTTCAGGAGTCTCGAGAAACCCCTTGGACGTGCCCGCGTGCAGGAAGAACCGATTCGGCCAGGTGGGGCCAGGGACCGAAGCGAACCAGTGGTCGCACACGGTGAAGTTACGGGCCAGCGTGGTCAGAATCGGAACGAGCGTGGGATCGAGACACTGCATCTTGCGGCGCGCGGTCGGCGAACAACTGCTCGTTGACGTCCTCGAAGTCGTGACCGGGACCGGGATCCGTGACGTAGACGCTCGCGGACGATGTGCGTTGCACCGGAACCGGTGTCATGTCGTGCGGTGGCGAGACGGGGTTCGACAGCGCCCCGGCGAGGCCGTCCACCTTCTGTGCTGGATCGGCGAGATCCAGGTAGCCGAGCAGCCGGTCGAACGACTGGTTCTCGAGCATCAAGACGACCACGTGGCGGATCTCGTCCATCGCTCCCATATCGGCTCGCTATCCTCGGTTTGACCCGCCGACGCGGCGGAACCTCGCGGATCTAGTCAGGCCGCCGTCACGCCGCCGTCGACCGGCAGCGCGACGCCGGTGACGAACGACGCTTCGTCCGAAAGGAGGAACAGCGCCGCGTTGGCGATCTCGTCGGGCCGGCCGGTGCGACCCAGCGGGACGGAGCCGTGGGCGCGTTTGCGCACCAGCTCCTCCGGATCCATTCCGGCCGTCGACTTCTGGTCGGGCCGCGAGACGAACACCCGGAGCATGGGCGTATCGATCGGGCCGGGACACACGGCGTTCACGCGAATCTTTTCGGGTGCCAGTCGCAACGCCAGGCTCTTGACGAAGCCCACCACCCCGAACTTGCACATCGAGTAGACCGGACTGAAGCCGGATCCCACGAGCCCGGAGGTGGACGCGGTAAAGAGGAGGCTCCCACCACCCCGCGCGCGAAGCTCGGGAATGGCGGCCTCGGTCGTGATCAGCACCGTGCGGAGATTGAGGTCGACCGCCAGATTGAAGGCGCTCATGTCGATACCCTCGACGGCGGCCGGCCCGGGATGGCCGACATGGTTCCAGACGAAATCCAGGCCCTTGAACCGGTTCACCGTGTCCCAGACGATCCGGCGCGAATCCTCGTCCTTCGTCAGGTCCGCCGCGATGCCGTGCGCGGTACCCCCGGCCGCGGTGATCTCGCCCACCACGCGCTGCACCCCGGCGGTGTTCACGTCCACGACGGCGACTTGCGCGCCCTCTCGCGCGAAGCGCAGCGCTCCGGCGCGTCCCATGCCTGAGGCGGCGGCGGTCACGATCCCGATCTTTCCGGCCAGGCGCATCGGCAGTCCTCCCAGAAGAGATTGAGCCCGATCGTACTACAGCGACAGGTCGGGCGAGGCGCATGCGCGCGATCCACGACTCCCTCGTTCGTCGCTTCCGGGTTCCGGTTTGACTTGTTTCGCGCGCTCTGACAGGATCCCCGCTTTGGGAGGCCCACGATGACGCGACGTCGCTTTGCCGCCATTGCGGTAGCCGCGCTTCTCTTCGCGGCGCCCGCGCTCGCCCAGGAAAAACTTCCGCCGCTCCGGACCGGCGTCGACGGTACCTTCGCCCCGCACGCCATGCCCAAGCTGGGCGGCGGCGTGGAGGGCTTCCAGATCGACCTCTTCACCGAGGTGGCGCGCCGCATGAAGCGCGAAATCACGATCGACGCGGTGAGCTTCTCGACGCTGATCCCGGGCATGCAGTCCGGCCGCTACGACTTCATCGCCGCGCCGACGACGGTGACCAAGGAGCGTGCGGAGAACATGCTGTTCACCGCGGGCTACCTGTGGACGGCGTACCAGTTCGGCATCAAGAAGGGCTCGGAGCCGATCAAGGACTGGGCCGACCTCAAGGGCAAGTCGGTCTCCGTCAACAAGGGCACACCCTACGAGACCTTGTCCAAGGCCAAGGGCGCCGAGCACGGCTTCACGGTGCAGGTCTACGACACCCAGCCGGACGCCACGCAGGCCGTGCTCTCGGGCCGCGCCTACGCGACCCTCGGCGGCAACACCACCATCGTCTACGCCGCGTCGAAGAATCCCCAGTTCGTCGCCGATCTCGAGCTCAAGGACACGCGCGCCCACTGGGCGGCGCCGGTGCCCAAGAACAATCCGAAGCTCCGCGCCGAGCTGCAGGATGCGCTCGACTGCATGAAGAAGGACGGCACGATCGCCAAACTCTCCGAGAAGTGGTTCGGCCGCAAGCCACCGGCTGACGGCCTCGAGGTGGTGATCACGCCGGGCTACGGCCCGCCCGGCATGCCCGGCTACGACCCCACGTCGCACGAGCTCAAATGCAACTGACCCCGGGCGAGTGAACAGACCGATCGTCGACGCCCGCGGCCTCCACAAGCATTTCGGCTCGCTTCACGTTCTCAAGGGCGTCGACCTCCGGGTGGCCGAACGCGAGCTGGTGTTCGTGATCGGGCCGTCGGGCTCGGGCAAGTCCACCCTGCTGCGCTGCCTCAACCGGCTCGAGGAGCCGTCCTCCGGCAGCGTCGTGGTGGACGGCATCGACATGCTCGATCCGCGGACCGACATCAACCATGCGCGCCAGCGCATCGGCATGGTGTTCCAGTCCTTCAACCTCTATCCGCACATGACGGCGCTCGGCAACGTGACGCTCGCGCTGCGCAAGGTCGCGGGCAAGTCGCGGGCGCAAGCCGAGGCGCTCGGCCGGGCCGCACTGGAACGAGTCGGGCTCGCTGATCGCGCCGACCACACACCGGGCCAGCTCTCGGGCGGCCAGCAGCAGCGGGTGGCCATCGCACGCTCGATCGCGCTCGAGCCCCGGGTCATGCTGTTCGACGAGCCCACCAGCGCGCTCGATCCGGAGCTGGTGGGCTCGGTGCTCGAGGTCATGCGCTCCTTGCGCGAAAGCGGCATGACCATGATCGTGGTGAGCCACGAGATGGGTTTTGCCCGCAACGCCGCCGACCGGGTCGTGTTCATGGACGAGGGCGCCATCGTGGAGGAGGGGCCACCGGCCGCGATCTTCGAGAGCCCGGCCCACGAGCGCACGCGGGCGTTCATCGGCCAGATTCAGCGGCATTGAGCGGCGGCTGGGAGCGCTTCGCCGAGACGTTCTTCAACACGAGAGTCATGCTCAAGTACCTGCCGGACATCCTGTCCGGCGTCGTGGTCACGATCGAGCTTGCCCTCCTCATCGTCGTCACGGGCATCGCCGCCGGCCTGGCCCTCGCGCTGCTCAGAAGCCTCGGCATCCGGCCGCTCAACTGGCTGATCATCGGCATCGTCGACCTGTTCCGCTCGCTGCCGCCGCTGGTCGTCATCGTGCTGATCTACTTCGGCCTGCCGAGCGTCGACCTCTCGCCCTCCGGCTTCGTCTCGACCTGGCTGTCGCTCGCCCTGGTCCTGATGGCCTTCTCGGAGGAGATCTTCTGGGCCGGGATCACCTCGGTCGCCAAAGGCCAGTGGGAGGCCGCGCGCTCGACTGGCCTGTCGTTCGGCCAAACCCTGATGAACGTCGTGCTGCCGCAGGCCTTCCGGCTCACCATCCCGCCGCTCACCAACCGCACCATCGCGATCACCAAGGGCACCGCGCTCGGCACCGTCGTCGCGGTCACCGAGATCCTGGGACAGGCGA
>QHSI01000161.1 GCA_003221515.1 Candidatus Rokuibacteriota bacterium | reverse complement strand
AAACGTCCGCCGCGCCGGGATATCGGGGCCGTAGAAAAATTGCTCGCCGCGGCCGACCGCGGAGGATCTACACACCGTGAGTCAGCGTCGTGACGCGGCCCCGGTGAAACCCTGAGGCGCCAGATCGAACGCCTTGGCGAACTTGCTCGCGAATGTCTGGTAGCCGGTGATGAACGTCAGCTCCACGATCTCGGCCTCCGAGAAGTGCTCGCGAACCCGGGCGAGGCACTCGTCGGTCACGGCCTGGTCGTCACGCGTGATGCGCTCGGCGTACTCGAGGGCCGCACGCTCCCGCGCCGCTGCTCGTCGCAGATCCCGACCTTCGCGCCGACGGCGCGGCGGATGTCCATTCAGTACGCGCTGCCGTAGAGCGCCGCGACGTGCACGTTGAGCAACGCTCGGAGCGTCGCCTCGATGCGGCCGGCCCATTCGAGCGCCGCGTAGAGCCCGCCGAGCCCCAGCATCAGCGGCATGCGGTGGGCCATGATCCGCTGCGGCGTCGGGACCTGGCCGGACAGCGCTTTGCCGATCCCATAGAGCGCGCGGGTTGCGAGTCCCGGTCGTTCGACCTCGCTGATCCTCGTCATGGCGACCTCCTTCTCGCGTTGTCGTCGTATGGTACCCTTGGCGTCCTCATGGCGGCCGGCGGACGCGTCGGAGCGAACGGAGCGTTGGAGCGCCGCCGTCTCGGCCGCACCGACATCGTCGCGAGCGTGCTCGGCTTCGGCGGCTCCGAGATCGGATACCAGGGCGTGAGCGCGCGTACCGTCGCCCGCCTGCTCGGCGGCGCCCTCGACGCTGGTCTGAACGCGATCGACACCGCCGAGTGCTACGAGGACAGCGAGATCCTGATCGGCAAGGCCATCGGCGCTCGACGGCACGAGCTTTATTTGTTCACCAAATGTGGCCACGCCGGCGGCTGGGGACGCGCCGACTGGCGTCGGGCTCCACTGCTCGCCAGCATCGAGCGCAGCTTGCGGCGTCTGTCCACCGACTACGTCGACCTCATCCAGCTCCACAGCTGCTCGCTCGACCATCTCCGCAAGGGTGAGGCGATCGAGGCCCTCGAGCGGGCGCGCGAGCGCGGCTGGGCGCGCTACATCGGCTACAGCGGCGACGGCGCGGCGGCGCGCTACGCCGTGGAGTGCGGACGCTTCGACACGCTGCAGACCTCGATCAGCGTCGCCGATCAGGAAGCCGTCGAGCTGACGCTCCCGCTGGCGGTCGCCCGCCAGATGGGTGTGATCGCCAAGCGCCCGATCGCCAACGTCGCCTGGCGCTACGAGCGGAAGCCGGCCGAGTCGTACTACCAGACCTACTGGTCGCGCCTGCGGACGCTCGACTATCGGTTCTTGAAGTCGCCCGACTCCGCCGTGGCTACCGCGCTGCGCTTCACGTTGAGCGCGCCCGGCGTCCACACCGCGATCGTCGGGACCACGAAGCCGGAGCGGTGGCCGGAGAACGCGGCGTTGCTGCGCGCGGGCACGCTGACGCCGGCCGAGTTCGAGCGGATCCGCGCGCGCTGGCGCGAGGTCGCCGACGCGTCGTGGGACGGCCAGACCTGACGGCGCCGGCCGCGACTCAGACCGTCTGGAGGATCTCCGCCGACGAGAGATCGGGCGTCAGGATCTTCCGCCAGTCGGCATCGCGCGGCAGGACGCCTTCACCCGCGCGGACCGCGTAGTACGACGGGCCGACGCCGCGCGGTGTCCCGCCGTCCTGGACGGTCTTCACCGCCTGCTGGAGGAGCCGGCGCGCCTGGATGATGGGCTTGTCGGCGGGGCCGAGGTGTTCCTTGCTGCGATCGACGATCGGCCCCATGCCTTCCTGGGTCGCCCGGTCCTGCGTGTTGATGCCCTCGATGCCGGTGAAGGTCTCGGTCTTCTGCACCTGACGATCGAGCAGATAGTTGTTGCGCTTGTTCCGGATCGAGCAGAACGTCGCCTGATCGACATCAAGCGGGCCGTTCCCGAGGCCGCGCTGAAGACGGTCCTTGTCGGTAAGTGGCGCCCCCAGCGAGTACTCCCAGTTGAACACCATTGTCGTATTGTCGTCCCGCGGCACCCAGATGTGGCCGGCCACCGAGTCCGAGCCGCTCTCGGTTCGCGACGGACGGATCTGATGGAAGGGCATGACGTAGTGGTACGTCCGGATGTGCACCTCGGCGGCATCCAGACGACGGATGCCCGCGTAGTGGAAGCCGTAGTCGGTCAAGTCGACCACAATATATGGAGCGGCGCCGCGCGCGAACGGGCTCTTGGGCGCGATGCCCGGCCGATTGGAGTCGGTGGAGATGACCCGGTGCAGGATCGGCGCGTGTGAGGTGTCGATGCCGCCTTCGACGCCCTGGAGCCAGTTGCTCTCCTGGATCACCTTGGAAACGTCGAGGTGCGTCGCGGGCGTCCGCGTCCACGCGAACTGGGGCAACGGCGGCCGCAGCGCCGGAGGGCCCATGTAGGCCCACAGGATCCCGCCCGCCTCCACCATCGGGTAGGACGTGATGCCGATCTTCTGCTTGAAGCTCAGCTCGGCCGGCTCGTTCATCATGTCCACGCACCGGCCCTCGACGTCGAACTTCCAGCCGTGATAGACGCAGCGCAGGCCGCACTCCTCGTTGCGCCCGAAGAACAACGATGCACGCCGGTGCGGACAGAACTCGTCGAGCAGCGCGAGCCGGCCCGTCGTGTCGCGGAACGCCACCAGCTCCTCGCCCAGGAGCTTGACGCGCACCGGGGGACAGTCGGGCTCGGGCAGCTCCCACGCGAGCA
>QHSI01000160.1 GCA_003221515.1 Candidatus Rokuibacteriota bacterium | reverse complement strand
CACATCCGCGGCGCCAAGTATGTCGAGCTCCCGGGCGACGACCATCTCCTCCAGGCCTTCGATCAGAAGACGCTGGACCTCCTGATCGACGAGACCGAGGAGTTCATCACCGGCACGCGATCTGGTCCCGAGTCGGATCGCTTGCTCGTCACCGTGATGTTCACTGACATCGTGAGCTCGACCGAGCGTGTGGCGGCGATCGGCGACCACCGCTGGCGGGAGCTCCTGGACGGGTATGTCGGCGTAGCTCGCCGGCAGCTCGAGCGGTTTCGGGGGCGGGAGGTCGACGTGGCCGGTGACGGCCTCTTCGCGATCTTCGATGGCCCCGCGCGCGCGATCCGCTGTGCCTGCGCCATCCGCGACGCAGTCCCCCAGCTCGGCCTCGAGGTGCGGGCGGGGCTTCATACCGGCGAATGCGAGGTCGTGGAGTCAAAGGTCAGCGGCATCGCCGTGCATACCGGCGCGCGAATAGCAGCGGCGGCTCGGCCCCAAGAGGTCCTGGCGTCGGGGACCGTCAGGGACCTCGTGGCCGGCTCCGGCATTCGGTTTGACGATCGCGGGAGCCACGTGCTAAAGGGTGTGCCCGGCGACTGGCGGCTCTTCGCTGTCGCGTCGACCTAACCTAGCCCGTCATCGGGGCGTGCCTCCGTTACGCCCGCCCCCAAACGAATCCCTAGCAATTCCTGGATAAACGAACGGGTTAGCGGCTGCTGCGTCTGCTAACCCTCGTCGTCAATGGTTGCGGGGGCTGGATTTGAACCAGCGACCTTTGGGTTATGCGTTCCCCTCGGGGACTAATCTGTCCACTCCGCGCGGAGGACCTCGCCCAGCCAGAGATCCTGCCAGACCCCATCAACAAAGCGATGACGTCGCAAAATCCCAGCCTGACGAAAGCCGACCTTCTCAACCATGCGGATTGATGCCGTGTTGCCTGTGTATATCTCGGTCATCACCTTCTCGAACCCGAGCTGCTTGAACGCGAATGAGGTACGCAGTCGCGCCGTCTCGGTGCCGAGTCCGCCTCCCCAGCGCTCCTTGTCGCCGAGGAACGTCCATCCGATGGCATGACGATGGCGCCAAGAAATCTTGTCGAGCCCACACAGCCCGACGAGTGCCCCATCACGACGATCGATTACCGTCCACATGATCTCATCCTGGCTCGCCGCGACTTTTTCGAGCCACTGCTCGTGCTGTTTTGGCGCCGGAGGGAACTGGAAGATCAAGAGGTAGCGCGTCGCTTCGAGGTCGGTCCGCCATTTCGCGATGTTCGGGAGATGTTCGCGCGCTGGTGGTTCCAGACGAACGCGGTCGCCTTCGAGAATCGGCCCGAGCATGCTCCAGCCTACGCCACCCACGAGTCCAGCCACGAGCGCCGGCCGTGGAGCGAGAGGTCATATGAGGGCCGAGGGAGCCCGGCGAAGCCGAGGGCGGCTCGTAGCAGTTGGCCGCGTTGGTCGAGCACGGGCTATTCGATTACCTGGTCAGCCCGCAGCAGCACTGATTGCGGAACGGTGATCCCGAATGCCTGGGCCGTCTTGAGGTTGATGACGAGTCTGAGGCGCGCCGCCTGCTGGATGGGGAGGTCCGCGGGCCGGGCCCCTTTGACGATGCGGTCAATGTATCCAGCAATATGTTGGCCGACCTCCATGTAGTCCGGTCCGTAAGAGAAGAGCGCCCCCTGTTCCACCAGCGCATCGCGATGGTGCCCGAACGGGATCTTGTGCTCTAGGCTCAGCCGCAAGATCTGTCCAGGGAAATTCGTGATCAGCTTGGGCGAAATGATCACCATGCCGTCCACGGCGCCCTTCTTCAGCGCCGAAAAGATCTTCGTGAGGTCGGCTTCGGTGCTCGCACGCCGCTCGACGAGTTCGATCTTGAGCTGTCGAGCCGCGCGCGCGATGTCGCCCGTCAGCCTCGGGGTGACGGGGTCGGTGGGATCGGTGAGGATGAGCAGTCGCCGGAGCCGGACCATTTCACCGAGGATCTCGAGGCGCTTGTCCTGAAGCTCCCCCAGGTAGTCCGCGACCCCCGTCAGGTTGCCGCCGGGCCGCGCCACACTCTTGACGAAGCCGGCGTTGACCGGATCGCTCACGTGAGCGAAGACCACCGGGATCTGTGACGTGGCGGCTTGAACGGCGCGGACCGCCTGGTTCTCGAAGGCGACGATCAGATCGACCCGCTCGCGCACGAAGGCCTGGGCGGTCGCACGCGCGGCGTCCTCGTCAACCTGGTTCCGGTAGTCGAGGTGGATGGTCCGACCTTCCTCGTAACCTAGTCCCCTGAGGCTCTTGCGCAATGGCGCGAGACCAGGCGGATCGTGGTCGAGGCAGACATGGATGAGCCCGATTCGCGGGATCTTCGCCGCCGGTTGGGCCTCGGCCGCAAGCGACGCAAGCGTGAGGACAAGAGCGATAGCGATGAGCCCGATCAGACGCATGAGCACCTCGGTGGAGGACGACTGGCGGGAGTCTAGCAGACGACGGGCTGTCACTCGATGACGAGGTCCGCCCGAGTGAGGGTTGCCGGGGACAGCCGGGAGCTCGCGCGCTCGGCGGTGATGCGAGCGCAACCAGGAGCTGCCCTGCGTGCTGCGTGGTCGCACGTTGACCAATTCCTGGGTGAAGTCTGGGTAAAGCGAAGGGGTTAGCGG
>QHSI01000118.1 GCA_003221515.1 Candidatus Rokuibacteriota bacterium | reverse complement strand
TCTGCTGGTCCTGATCGTGGCGCCGATCCTCGTCCGATACCGGACGAACACACACGTGCAGGGGTTCATCAAGGGCGCCTACGCCGCCGCGATCGGCACGATCCTCGGTGCCTGCGTCCTGCTCGGAAAGATTGCGATCGGCGACTGGCTCACCGCGCTCGTCGCGCTGGGGAGCCTCGTGGTTTTGTTCCGCTGGAAGGTCAGCAATCCCCTGCTCGTGGCCGCCACGGCGATCATCGGCCTGATCGCGTTCCCGCTGCTCAAACCCGAATGGGTCTTCGTGAAGTAAGCTGTCTCGTATCGAGAGCGGGTCGCACGGAGGCAGAGACGTGACGCATCACTCAGGCCTGCTCGGTCATTGGCTGTCGGGTGCCGCCATCCTTCTCATCACGGCCCTCGGTTCCTCCGTCTTAGCCGACGAGGGTGGCCTCGCGCCGCTCATCAAGAAGGGCTACGTGCGGGTCTGTGCCGACCCGGACAACCTTCCCTTTTCTCGCGAGCAGGGCCCGACGCCGGGCTTCGAGGTGGAGCTGGCACGCCTCATCGCGCGCGAGCTCGGCGTGGACGCGCGTTTTCAATGGATCCTCACGTGGGTGCGTCCGTTCTGGGAGCTCAAGCGCGGCGAGTGTGACATCTTCATGGGGCTGCCTCCGACCGCGCGCCTGAAGCAGTCGAACCCCTGGATCGCCGTGAGCCGTCCCTACTACACGATGAGCTATGCCATTCTCGCCCGGGCCGACGCGGGAATCAGGGGACCAGTCGACCTGGTCGGCAAGCGCGTGGCGGTCGACGCGGGCCGTCCGGCCGAATACTGGCTCCTCGAGCACGGCTTGGAGCGCGGAATCTACAAACGCCAGGAGAACGTCTTTCGCGGTGTCGAAATCGGCGAGGCGCCCGCCGGCCTCCTTCCGTTTCCCATTGCGACGTGGATGTCGCACGACAAGCCCAGGCTCGTGGTCATTCCCCTCGCGGAGCCGAGTCTCGAGGTTCCGTTGGGTGCCGCGACCCGGCGCGACGATGTCGCGCTGACCGAGGCGGTGGACCGGGCGATCGACCGGCTGCTCGCGACCGGCGCGGTCGGCGAAATCCTACGTCGGTACCACGCGGTGCCGTGACCGACCGTCGAATGTTGTCCTTTCTCTGGGAGATGCGGCCGTACTTCCGGCAGGTGGCGGGTCAGCTCGCCCTGGGATCCGTGGCCGGCATCATCATGAATACCGCCGTCGTCCTACCGGCGATCCTTCTCGGCCGTGCGATCGACCGAGCGCTGTCGCTGGGGCGGGGCGAAGCCACGGCCGCCGATGTCGGCTGGGCTGCGCTGGCATTCATCGGCGGCACGCTGCTGACCGAGGTGCCTCGCATCGCCAAACGCTGGTGGCTCATGACCGCCAACGCGAGAATCCGCGCGAACGTTCGCGCGGATGCGTTCCGCGGAGTGCTGGCGTGGCCCATGGCGGATGTGCAACGGACGCCACTGGGGGACCTGATGGCCCGCATCGGCGGCGACGTCGAGGTGCTGGGCGTCGGCGTACGGGAGTTCACCATCGAGACCTGGGATACCGTGCTCTTCTCGCTGTCCTTCGTGGTGGCCCTGCTCGTCATCGACCCGGGCCTCACGCTGCTGGCGCTCTCGCCCGTTCCGCTCGCGATGATCCTCGCGCATGCCACGGGGCGCTGGGTGGTGGGTCGCACGACCAGGGCGCGGGAAGCGATCGCCGATCTCACGTCGGCGATTCAAGAGCACCTGGCCGGCATCCGGGTGCTGCGCCTGTTCGGGCGCGCCAGCGCCTCCGTGGAACGTGTGGCGGCGCTCTCCCGGCGGTTCGCCGAGCGCAATCTGAGCGTGATCCGGCTCAAGGGTGGTCTCCAGCCCGTCTACACGACGCTCATGACCGGCGGGGTCCTGCTGATCGTTTGGCAGGGGAGCGAGCGGGTCATTGCCGGCGCGATGACGGTGGGTGCGTTCGTGGCCTACCTCGAGCTCTTCTTGAGATTCGTCAACCGCGGCCATCGGATCCCCCAGCTGGTGAACTCCCTGCAGAGCGGCGCCGCCGCGTATGCGCGGTTGCGGCCGCTCCTCGCTCCCGCCTTGGCCGTCGAGGGCGAGCCGCCGCGCGCCTCATTCCATCCCGGGCATCTGGCGGGTGCCGCGCGTCCAATTGTCCGCGCGCTGACGCGACGCACGGGCCCTGCCGCCCTCTCGCTGCGCGACGTCACCTTTCGGTACCCCGGCGCCCCGACCCCGGCGCTGCGCGGCCTGAGTCTCGACGTTCCCGCCGGCGCGCTGATCGGCGTCACGGGCCCGGTGGGCTCTGGCAAGAGCGCGTTGACGAGGGCGATCCTCGGCATCTATCCGCTGGAGTCCGGCGCGGTCCTCATCGACGACCGGCCGCTCGCGGAGTTACCAGATGGTGAGCGCACAGGCTTGGTCGGCTACCTGCCGCAGAATGCGTTCCTGTTCTCGGGCTCGCTGCGGGAAAACGTCGTACTCGCGCCAGACGGTGCGGCCGCCGCCGACGATTTCCTCACGCGCGTGATGCGGTTCGCCGTTCTCGAAGAGGATGTGCGCGCGTTCCCGCGTGGGCTCGACACCGAAATCGGCGAGTTGGGCATACGCATCTCTGGCGGCCAGCGCCAGCGGGTGGGTCTGGCGCGCGCCATCGCGGCGGCTGCACCGGGCTATCCTGGGCTGCTCGTACTGGATGATCCGTTCTCCGCCGTCGACGTCGGCACCGAGGCCCGCATCGTGGCGGCGCTCCGTCACGCGTTCGGTCCTGGCGCTCCGCTCGAACAGCGGGTCACGATCGTGGTGTGCTCGCACCGCCTCGCCGCCTTCCCGTATGCGGATGCGGTCGTGGTCCTGCGCGAGGGCAGGATCGAGGAAACCGGAACGCATGCCGAGTTGGCGGCGTCCGAGGGTCTCTACGCGCGGATCTACCGAGCTCAGCGTGTGGCCGAGATGACCGTTGTGGACGGAGCGCTCAGGTGAGCAGCCTCGTGCTCACGCGAAACGCCGGCGAGGACCGGGCCCGGTCCTTGCTGAGAAGCCTGCTCAGCCTGTTGTGGCCGTGGCGCGTCCACGGAGCGCTCGTGGCCATGTCGGTGCTGGCCGCGGCCGCCTTCGAGCTGGTGCCGCCCCTCATCATCCGCACCATTGTCGACGCCCATCTGATCGTTCGGCAGCCGGATGGATTGCTGTTCCTGGCCTTCCTGTACCTGGCCGCGTCCGCCGCGGTGCAGGTGATGACCTTTCTCTACAACTATCTCGCGGCCACGATTGCGCAGGGCGTCTTGAGTGCGCTGCGCGTGCGGCTGTTCGCGCACGTGCTACGCCTGCCGACGAGCTACTTCGATCGAGTCCCCATGGGGGACGTCATCAGCCGCTGTACCGCCGATGTCGAAACGCTCGACACCGTCTTTTCCTCGAACGTCGCGCTGCTCTTGGCCAACCTCGTACGGTTGGGGGCGATCACGGTGGCGATGTTCGCGCTCAGCATTCCGCTCAGCCTGGTGGCCGCGCTGGTCGTGCCGCCGCTGGCGTTCGTCACACGGGTGCTCCAACTGCGGGTGCGGGAGGCCGAGCGGGAGAACCGCCTTGCGGTGGGAGCGATCAACGCTCGCCTCCAGGAGAATCTCCGGAGCACGGAGGTGATCCGGGCCTTCGGGCGCGTGCCGGAGTTCGTGGCGGGGTTTCGTCGGATACTCCGTCGCGGCCTGGCCGCGTCCAACCGTTCGTCGTTCTTCTCCTCCGTCTATACTCCGATGACCGCGATCCTCTCGGCGCTCGCGGTCGCGGCGTTGCTGTGGGCCGGGACGCAGCAGGCGTTCGCGGCATTCGGCGTCTCACTCGGCACCCTGACGGCGTTCCTCCTTCTCATGCAGCGCTTCTTCCAGCCGATTACGGCGCTGGGCGAGGAGTGGCAGACCGTGCAAGGCGCGATGGCCGGTGCCGAACGCATCTTCGGCACACTCGCGCTGCCGCCAGAGCGAACTTGGCCGGTGACCACCGGCGACGGCCTCGAGGTCGGGCCGCGGCCGATCGTGCTGAGTCGCGTGGAGTTTGGCTACACCGAAGGCCAGCCCATCCTGCACGGGATTTCGCTCGAAGTAACGCGCGGCGAACACGTGGCCCTCGTGGGGCGCACCGGGGCTGGCAAAACAACCGCGCTGCATCTCGTGGCCGGACTCTACCAACCATGGAGTGGCGGCGTTCGGGTCGCGGGCCGTGATCCAGCACGACTCGATGAATCGGAGCGCCGCCGAGCGCTGGGGGTCGTACCGCAGGTCGTGCAACTGTTCTCCGGAACGGTCATGGAGAACCTCACGCTCAACGACCCGTCCGTACCGGACGCGGCGGTGTACGAGGCGTGTCGTATCGCCGGAGCTGACGCCTTCATTCGCCTGTTGCCGCTGGGCTACCACACGGGTCTGAGCGGAAGCGGGAGCGGCACGGGAACGCATCTCTCGGCGGGACAGCAGCAACTGCTTGCGCTCGCGCGCGCCCTCGTCCACAGACCAGCGGTGCTGCTCTTCGATGAGGCCACCGCCGCGATCGATAGTGCCAGCGATGCCGCCTTCCGGGCCGCGCTCCGGGTCTCGGTGCTCGCAGGGGGATGCGGTGTGCTGACGGTCGCTCACCGGATTTCGACAGCCTTGGAGGCCGACCGCGTCGTGCTCCTCGACAAAGGGCGCATCGTGGAGGAAGGGACACCGGCCGAGCTCCTCGCTCGGAACGGGCGATTCGCGGCCCTCCTCGAGCTCGAGGCGGCGGGTTGGGATTGGCGCAACAGCACATGAGGGGCGATTGACAGCCCGCGGCTCGTCTCCATAATGGCGCCATGGCTGCAGCGTCCAGCACCCCCGAGCAGTGGCTCCAGACGTTCGAGGCGACCGTGCGCGGCCGCGATTTCGCCGGGGGCCGTCAGCTGTTCGCCGACGACGCGGTGGCGTTCGGGACCTGGGCCCGCGCCGTGGCCGGGCTCGACAACATCGTTCGCGAGCAGTGGCAGAACGTCTGGCCCCGCATCCGCGACTTCCACTTCGAGGCGGATACGCGCGTCCGCATCTCCGGCGACAGCGCGTGGATCGCCGGCGGCTGGCTGACCGAGGTCACCGGGCCCGACGGCCAGCCCGTTACCCGACCCGGCCGCGGCACCTTCGTGCTCGAGCGCCGGGGCGGCAAGTGGCTCGCGGTGCACAGCCACTTCTCGCTGCTGCCGTCGCAGTCCGAGTCCGCTCACGGCCGGCTTCCCGGCGATGCTGCGCGCCGATGAGCGCGGTGCGGGTGCGCCCCGCGCGCCCCGCCGAGGCGCCGATCCTGGCCGAGATGGCCAACGACCTCAACGACCACGTCGGCGTCCGCGGCCGGCCGTTCACGCCGGAGCGGGTCCTCACCGGCGGCTTCGGTCCCCAGGCGGCCTTCACGCCGCTGGTCGCGGAACTCGACGGCGCCGTGGTCGGTTATGCTTTCTACGCCGTGGGTTACAACACCGATCACGCCGCCCGCGCCATGTGGCTGCACGACATCTTCGTGACGCCGGCGGCACGCGGGCGCGGGGTGGGTAACGCGCTGATGGCCGCCGTCGCGGCCGAGACGCTGCGCGCGGGCTGCGTCTCGCTCGAGTGGGGCGTCCACAAGGCCAACACCGGCGCGCTCGCGTTCTATCGACGGCTGGGCGCCGGGGGCGGCGAGGCGATGATCCTGGGCGTCGACGGCGAGCGGCTGCGCGCTCTGGCCACCGGCGCGAGAGAGAACTTGCCTTCGGAGGCGTGATCGCGGATATTCGCAGCACCGCACAGCAATCCAGGGAGGGAAGAAGCTATGGCGCGCATGACCATCAACGGCAAATCCCTCGAGCTCAAGGTCGATCCGAGCACACCCCTTCTGTGGGCGATCCGCGAGCAGGCCGGCCTCACCGGCACCAAGTACGGCTGCGGCGTCGCGATGTGCGGAGCCTGCACGGTGCACCTCGACGGCAAGGCGGTCCGCTCCTGCGTGCTGCCGGTCAGCTCGGCCGAGGGCAAGCAGATCACCACGATCGAGGGTCTGGCGAGCGGCTCCACCTTGCACAAGGTCCAGAAGGCATGGGTCGACTTCGAGGTGCCCCAGTGCGGCTACTGCCAGTCCGGGATGATCATGGCAGTGGCGGCACTCCTCAAGGACAAGCCGAAGCCGACCGATGCCGACATCGACGCGGGGATCACCAACATCTGCCGCTGCGGGACGTACCAGCAGGTGCGCGAGGCCATTCACGCCGCGGCGAAGGCATAGGGGGGAAGCCATGATCATCAAGACCCCGAAGATCGATCGGCGCGCGTTCGTCATCGGCACCGCCGCCGTCGGCGCCGGGCTCACCCTCGGCTTGAAGATCCCGTTCGGCGCCAGCGTCGTGCGCGCGCAGGACGGCTCGCCCGAGATCACCGCGTGGGTCGTCATCCGCCCGGACGACACGGTCGTGGTGCGGGTCGCGCGCTCCGAGATGGGGCAGGGCACGCTCACCGGCCTGGCGCAGATGGTGGCCGAGGAGCTCGAGGCCGACTGGACGAAGGTGACCACCGAGTACCCGACGCCCGGCCAGTCCGTCGCGCGCAAGCGCGTGTGGGGCAACTTCTCCACCGGCGGGAGCCGTGGCATCCGCGAGTCGAACGAGTACGTGCGCAAGGGCGGCGCGACCGCTCGCATGATGCTGGTGCAGGCCGCGGCCAACGCCTGGAGCGTGCCGGCCGCCGAGTGCAGCGCGGCCAACAGCGTCGTCACGCACAAGCCCTCCGGTCGGACGACCACGTACGGCAAGGTGGCGGAAGCCGCGGCGAAGCTGACCCCGCCCGCCGAGGTGACGCTCAAGGATCCGAAGGAGTGGAAGATCATCGGCAAGCCGGTGAAGCGCCTCGACACGATGACGAAGGTCACCGGGGCGCAGGTCTATGGCTTCGACCTCAAGCTGCCGGGGATGCTCAACGCCGCGATCAAGGAGTGTCCCGTGTTCGGCGGCAAAGTAAAGAGCTTCGAGGCCGACAAGGTGAAGGGCATGCCGGGCGTGAAGCACGTCGTCCAGGTCGGCGACTCCGCCGTCGCGGTCGTGGCGGAGACGTGGTGGGAGGCCAAGAAGGCGCTCGATGCGGTGGCCATCACCTGGGACGAAGGCCCGAACGCGAGCGTGTCGAGCGACACCATCGCCGCCACGCTCAAGGCCGGTCTCGACGCCGATCAGGCGTTCGTACGGACCCAGATCGGCGACGTGAAGGGCGCGATCGCCGGCGCCGCCAAGAAGGTCGAGGCGGTGTACGCGTACCCGTTCCTGAACCACGCGCCGATGGAGCCGATGAACGCGACCGCCAAGTACACGGCCGACAAGTGCGAGGTCTGGGTGCCGACGCAGAACGGCGAAGCCGCGTTCGCGGCGACGCTGGCGGCGTCCGGTCTGCCGGCCGACAAGTGCGAGGTCTACAAGATCATGGTCATCGGCGGCGGCTTCGGTCGCCGAGGCGCGTTCCACGACTACGTCACCCAAGCCGTGCGGATCGCCAAGCAGGTCCCGGGCACGCCGGTGAAGCTCCTGTGGTCGCGCGAGGAAGACATGCAGCAGGGCCGGTATCACCCGGTCATGCAGGCGAAGATGAGCGGTGGGCTGGACGCGGGCGGCAACCTGGTCGGGCTGCACATGCGGCTATCGGGCCAATCGATCCTGGCCGCGGTGTTCCCGCAAAATCTCCAGGACGGGCGGGACAACGCCACGTTCCAGGGCCTCGATCCGAGCGGCGATTTCACGCTCGGCTACACCGTGCCCAATCTCCTGATCGACCACGCCATGCGCAACACGCACGTCCCGCCCGGCTTCTGGCGCGGCGTGAACATCAACCAGAACGCGATCTTCCTGGAATGCTTCATGGATGAGCTCGCGCTGGCCGCCGGTCAGGACGCGCTCGAGTTCCGGCGCAAGCTGATGAGCAAGCATCCCAAGCACCTCGCGGTGCTCAACGCAGTCGCCGACCGCGCGGGCTGGGGCAAGCCGGCGCCGCAGGGCGTGCACCGCGGCCTGGCGCACATGATGGCGTTCGGCAGCTACGTGGCGGCGTGCGCCGAGGTCTCCGTCACCGGCGGCGACAAGGTGAAGGTGCGGCGCATCGTCTGCGCGACCGATCCCGGCCATGCCGTGAACCCGGCCCAGATCGAGCGGCAGATCGCCGGCTCGTTCGTCTACGGGCTGTCGGCGGTGTTCATGGAAGAGTGCACCGTGAAGAACGGCGCCATCGAGCAGACGAACTTCACCACGTACGACTCGATGAAGATCGCGCAGATGCCGAAAGTCGAGTCGATCATCATGCCCTCGGGTGGCTTCTGGGGCGGCGTCGGTGAGCCCACGATCTGCGTGGCGGCACCGGCGGTCCTGAACGCCTTGGCCCGGGCGACCGGGAAGCGCATCCGCACGTTCCCGCTCAAGAACCACGGGCTCCAGATGGTGTAAGCGATGCGGAGTGTCGTGGCCGCCGCGATCGGGCTTGCCTCGATCGCGGCGGCCACCGTCGCATCGGCCGAACCGCCGGCCGGCGCCGCGGCGTGCTCGGGTTGTCACCCTTCGGCGGCGCGCGGGCCGTCGCCCGTCACGCGGCTCGCGGGGCGCGATCGCGCCGAGATCATCAAGGCCATGCAGGACTTCCGTTCGGGCGCACGAGCCGGCACGGTGATGGATCGCATCGCCAAGGGATTCACCGACGCCGAGATCCAGGCGATCGCCGCCTGGTACGCCGCGCAGCGGTGAAGCCGACCCGCCGACACTTTCTCGAGCTCGGCGTCGCGGCAACCGCCGCGGCCGCTCTCACTCCCCGTCGAGCCCGCGCCCAGGCGGCCGGGCCCCGCGTCGTGGTCGTCGGCGGTGGCTTCGCGGGGGCAAGCTGTGCCCGCGCGCTGCGCCAGGCCGACGCGCGCATCGCGGTGACCCTGGTCGAGCCAAACGCGACCTTCACCGCGTGCCCGTTCAGCAACGCGGTGATCGGCGGCCTGCGCGAGCTGTCCGCCCAGCAGTTCACCTACGAGCGCATCGCCGCCGACGGCATCACGCTCGCCCGGACCAGTGCGACCGCGGTCGACGCGCCGGCGAAATCGGTCACGCTCGCCGACGGCGCGAAGCTGTCGTACGACCGGCTCGTGCTGGCGCCGGGCATCGACATCCGCTGGGGCGCGCTCCAGGGCTATGACGAGGCGGCGGCCGGCCAGATGCCGCACGCGTGGCGCGCGGGCGAGCAGACGCTGCTCCTGCGCCGCCAGCTCGAGGCCATGGACGACGGCGGGCTCGTGGTGATCTCGGCGCCGGCGAATCCGTTCCGGTGCCCGCCCGGGCCCTACGAGCGGGCGAGCCTGATCGCCCACTTTCTGAAGACCAAGAAGCCGAAGTCCAAGCTGATCGTGCTCGACGCCAAGGACGCGTTCTCGAAGCAGCGGCTGTTCCAGGCCGCGTGGGCCGAGCTCTATCCGGGGCTGCTCGAGTGGGTGCCGCTCTCCAAGGGCGGCAACGTCACCTCGGTCGATGCCGCGACGCGGACGCTGATGACGGATTTCGGCAAGCACCAGGCGAAGGTGGCGAACGTCATTCCGCCGCAGAAGGCCGGCCGCATCGCCGAGGTCGCCGGCGTCGCCGACCGCAGCGGCTGGTGCCCGATCGATCCGGCCACGTTCGAATCGAAGCTGCAGGCCGGCATCCACGTCATCGGCGACGCGGCGATCGCCGGCGCGATGCCGAAGTCGGCGTTCGCCGCGAACTCGCAGGCCAAGGTGTGCGCGGCCGCGGTGGCCACGCTCCTGGCCGGCGGTACGCCGTCCGTTCCCAAGCTGATCAACACCTGCTACAGCCTGGTTGCGCCCGACTACGGCATCACCGTCGCCGGCGTCTATCAGCCGACGGGCGGGCAGCTCGCCGACGTTCCCGGCGCCGGCGGCGTGAGCCCATCGGACGCGCCGCGCGAAACGCGCAAGGCCGAGGCGGTGCTCGCCGAGGCCTGGTTCCGCACGATCACCACCGAGGCGTTCGGGTGAGATTCGCCGCGGGTTTCGTCGCCGCCTGCTGCGTGGTGGGCGCGGCGAGCGGCGGTGCGGTGAGGGCGCAAGACTCGATCCCGAGCTCCCTCACCGGCGCCAAGGGCGACCCGGTGCGCGGCCGCGCGATCGTCACCAACCGCCAACTCGGACTCTGCCTGCTCTGCCACAGCGGACCGTTTCCGGAGGAGCGGTTCCAGGGCAATCTCGCGCCGGATCTCGCGGGCGCCGGGAAGCGCTGGTCCGAGGGGCAGCTGCGGCTCCGGATCGTCGATTCCAGCCGAATCACCCCGACCACGATCATGCCGGCGTATCATCGAACCGATGGGCTCGTGCGAGTGGCGCCGGCGTGGCGCGGCAAGCCCGTCCTGAACGCCGAGCAGATCGAGGACGTGGTGGCCTTCTTGACGACGCTGAAAGACTGAAGACGGATGGAACGCGAGACGTCGCGCCGAGCATTCCTCATGGGCGCCGCGGCCGGGCTGGGACTCGGCGCGGTCATCACGGTCGTGCCCGTGCACGCCACCCCCAAGGAGATGGAGGACGCCGTCCGCAAGGTGGTGGGCTCGGCGCCTGTCACGAAGGGACGCGTGAAGCTCGAGCTGCCGCCGCTCTCCGAGAACGGCAACACCGTGCCGCTCACGGTCAGCATCGAGAGCCCGATGACGGCGGCCGACCACGTGCGGGCCATTCACGTTTTCACCGAGCTGAACCCGCAGCCCGACGTCGTGAGCTTCCGCTTCGGGCCGCGCGCCGGGCACGCGCGAGTGTCGACCCGCATCCGGCTCGCCAACACCCAGACGGTGACCGCGATCGGCGAGCTGAGCGACGGCTCGTTCTGGTCCGCCACCGCCGCGGTCGTGGTGACGCTGGCCGCCTGTCTCGAGGACGCGTAGCCGTGGCCAACGCCCTCGTCAACGTACCGGCCCGGGCTCGACGCGGCGAGATCATCGAGGTCAAGACGCTGATCTCGCACCCGATGGAGACCGGGTATCGTCGCACCCAGCTCGGCGCGCGGATCCCGCGCGACATCATCCGGCTGTTCGTGTGCACCTACAACGGCACGGAGGTCTTCCGGGCCGAGCTCCATCCGGCGATCGCCGCCAATCCGTTCGTCGTCTTCTCGACGGTCGCCACCGAGAGCGGGACCCTCGCGTTCCAGTGGACCGGCGACAACGGCTTCTCGGCGACCGAGTCCGCCACCATCACGGTCGAGTGAGCGGGAGAGCCCCCCACCTTCTCGCCGCGCTCTCGGTGATCGCGCTCGCCGGGGCGACGTTCGCCGGCGAAATTCCCATGACCGAGCGCCGGTCCGGCTACGACTTCCTGAGCCGCGAAACGCGCGCGATGCAGGACGATGACACCGCCAATCCCGGGATGCTGGCGGTGCTCGAGGGCGGCGCGCTCTGGGCGCGCAAGACCGGCGCCGCCGGCCGCGCCTGCGCCGACTGCCACGGCGACGCGGGCGCCAGCATGAAGGGCGTGGCGGCGCGCTATCCGGCGTTCGACGCGACGCTGAAGCGACCGGTGAACCTCGAGCAGCGGATCAACCGGTGCCGCGCCGACCGGCAGCAGGCGCCGCCGCTCGCCTACGAGAGCCGCGAGCTCCTCGCGTTGACGGCGTACGTGGCGCGCCAGTCGCGTGGCCTGCCGATCGACGTCGCCTTCGGCGGGCGCACGCAGCCGTTCCTCGACAACGGCCGCGCCGCGTTCTACCGGCGACAGGGCCAGCTCAACCTCGCCTGCAGCCAGTGTCACGACGACAACTGGGGACGCCGGCTCGCCGGTAACGTCATCCCGCAGGCACATCCGACCGGCTACCCGGTCTACCGGCTCGAGTGGCAGGGCCTCGGCTCGCTCCAGCGTCGGCTGCGCAACTGTCTCGTCGGGATCCGCGCGGAGTCGTACGAGTACGGCGCGCCCGAGCTCGTCGAGCTCGAGCTGTTCCTGATGTGGCGCGCGCGCGGGATGGCGATCGAGACACCTGGCGTGCGGCCGTAATGCGCGCCGCAGGCCGTCGCGGGGCTGGGGACCCGCCGGCCGAGGCGCGGCGATAACAATGGTCGTCCATCTGATCGACGGCACGTTCGAGCTGTTCAGGTACTTCATGTCGCCGTCGGCGGCCTTCGATCGCAGCGCGCCGGTGGAGCTGCGCGCGGTGCGCGGCGTCGTCGGGTCCGTCCTGGGGATGCTCGAGGGCGGCGTCACGCACGTGGGCGTCGCGACCGATCACGTCATCGAGTCGTTCCGCAACGCGCTCTGGCCGGGGTACAAGACGGGCGAGGGGATCGATCCGCTGCTCTACGCCCAGTTCCAGCCGCTGGAAGACGCGCTGAGCGCGCTCGGCGTGGTCGTCTGGCCCATGGTCGAGTTCGAGGCCGACGACGCCCTGGCGGCGGCGGCCGCGATGGCGTCCGCCGACCCGAGCGTCGCGCAGGTCGTCGTGTGCACACCGGACAAGGATCTGGCGCAGTGCGTGCGCGGCGATCGGGTCGTCCAGCTCGATCGGCGCACCCGCGAGGTGCGCGACGAGTCGGGCGTGCGGGCGAAGTTCGGCGTCTCGCCCGCGTCGATTCCCGACTGGCTGGCGCTGGTCGGCGACAGCGCCGACGGCTTTCCGGGGCTCCCGGGCTGGGGCGCCACGTCCGCGGCGACGGTGCTCGCGCGCTATTCGCACCTCGAGGAAATTCCCCCGCGGGCCGCGCAGTGGGACGTGGCGCTTCGCGGAGCGGCGCGACTGGCCGAGACGCTCGTCGAGCAACGGGAGCGCGCGCTCCAGTTCCGGGTGCTGGCCACGCTGCGGACGGACGCGCCGATCGGCGTCGACGTGAGCGGGCTGCGGTGGCGCGGGCCACGCGCCGACTTCGCCGCCTGGTCGGAGCGACTCGGCACGCCGCCGCTCCGCGAGCGCGCCGACAAGCTCGCCGCCGCGCGGCTGGGCTAGGTTTGTAAATCGCCGACGGCGCCCGACAGCGCCTCGAGCTCCGCGCGCCACGACGCCGGGGCGACGATCGGTCGCACCACGAACTTCGAGAAGCCGACGGCCAGATAGCTCTCGATGAGCTTGCGCAGCGCCGGCAGCCCGACCGGCGTGAGCTCGACCGAGCGGGGACGGCGGGCGGCCATCACGCGCGCGGTGGCCGGATCGATCGGCGCGGTCGCGTAGCCGATGCTCACGCCGAAGTGCTCCGTGCTGATCGAGCGCCCGGCGCGCGTCGCCGCGTCCTCGATCACCGCGCGGCCCGCGGCCGCCTCTTCGGGTGTGCACAGTGACGGCAACCAGCCGTCGGACAAACGACCGCAGCGCTCGAGCGCAGCCGGGACCATGCCGCCGAGCCACACCTCGAGCGGCTGCTGGATCGGACGCGGCGAGAGCTTGACGTCGCGGAAGCGTCCGGTCGCGCCCTCGTGGGTGACCGTCTCGCCCGCCCAGAGCCGCCGCAGCAGCGGCAGCGCCTCGTCGATGAACGCGCCGCGCTGCTTGGGCTCGACGCCGATCGCGTCCCGCTCCGGCGCGTACGTGAGCCCCGGCACCAGCGTCACCAGCAGCCGACCCTGGCACAGCACGTCGAGGCTCGCGAGCTGCTTGGCGAGCCGGAGGACGTGGCGTCCCGGCAGCAGCATCGTGGTCCCGAGCTTCAGACGCGGACTGCGCGCGGCCGCCCAGGCCAGGCTCACGACCGGATCGAGCACGGGCCCGGTCAGCACCTCGGAGACCCACAGCGAGTCGAAGTTCAGCTGATCGAGCCCCGCGACGAGCTCGGCGAGCGTGTCGGGCGTGGAGGTCGTGGCGCCGGCTCCAACTCCGATGCGGATCTTCATGGCATCCTCACTCGATCTTCCAGATCTCGACGTCGTACGCCACCGTATGGTACGCCCTTCCCCCCGACGTGACCTTCCGCGACGTCTTCCGTGGGACGTCGATGAGGCGCATGCCAGAGGATCTTCACCGTCGTCACACGAACGTCAGCGGCTCGACGTGCGCCTCGCCGCGCGCGAATCGGGCGATGTCGAGCGCGCTGGCGTCCATGGTGACGGCGCGGCCGTGCACGAGCATCTCGGCCATGAGCTGGCCGGCGATCGGGCCGTGCATGAAGCCGTGGCCGCTGAAGCCGGCGATGACGTGCAGCCCCGCGGCGCCCGGGACCGCGCTGACGATTCCCGTCTGATCCGGCGTCATCTCGTAGAGCCCGGCCCACGCGCGCATGAGCTTGGCGTCCGCCAGCACCGGTGCTCGGTGGATCGCGCGCTCGACCACACGAGACTCGAGGCTCCGGTCGACCTCGGTGCTGAAGCCGTCGGGCTCGTCACGGCGTCCGTGACCGAGCAACAGCCCCGGCCCCTCGCGGCGCAGCGAGAAGTTCCGGTGCGGATCGATGACGAACGGCGTGACCGCCGGGATTCGCTCGGCCGGAAAGGGCGCGGTCATGAATTTGTGTCGTCGGTGCGGGCGCACGGGGATGTCGACACCCGCCAGCTTGCCCACGACCCCCGACCAGGCGCCCGTCGCGATCACGACGGTCGGCGCCTCGAGCATGCCGGCGGCGGTGGTGACGCCCCGCACACGATCGCCGTCGCGCAGGAACCCGTGAACCTCGTGCTGCTGCTTGATCACTACGCCGAGGTCGCGCGCGCGGGCGGCGATCGCGGTCGCGCAGAGGTACGGGTCGGCGTAGCCGTCGCGCGGCGTGTAGGTGGCGCCGAGCAGGTCGTCGGTGTTCAGGTAGGGGCACAGCGACCGTGTCGCCGCCGCGTCGAGCAGCTGGACGTCGACGCCGAGGCTCCGCTGGAGCGCGACGCTGCGCCGCGCGGTCGCCAGCTCGTCGTCCGTCGCGATCAGGATGAGGTAGCCGTGCTGCCGGAAGTTCGGATCGACGCCGAACTCGTCGCGGAAGCGCTCGTAGGTGACGATGCTGTGGGTCGTGAGCTCGATGCCCAGGCGATTGCCGTACTGGTGGCGGATGCCGCCGCTGGCCAGCGCGGTCGAGCCGGAGCAGACGGTGTCGCGCTCGAGCACGACCACGCGCCGCGCGCCGAGCCGCGCCAGGTGATAGGCGGTGCTCACGCCCATGATCCCGGCGCCGACGATCACGATCTCGGCGGTCTGCGTCACGGAAGCCTCATGACCCTCGCCACGATACGGCAACCGCGAGCGGGGCTCAACGTCCGTGTTCGGGAGCGCGGGCTACACCGCGAGGAGTCCGCCGCGGAGTGCCACCGCCACCGCCTCGGTGCGGCTCTCAGCGTCGAGCTTGACCAGGATGGACGCCACGTGAAACTTCACCGTGTGGCGCGAGATACCGAGACGGGACGCGATGATCCGATTGTTGGCCCCCTCGGCGATCATCTCGAGAATTTCGCGCTCTCGCGACGTCAAGGGCGCCCCGGAGGCCACCGCGGCGTTCCCGACGGCCGACTGCATCAACGCCTCCGGATGGAGGACGAAGAGACCGGCGTGCACGGCGCGCACGGCGCCGACCAGCTGCTCCGCCGTTGGGCGATGCGGCAGGGCCGCGCGCACCCCGAGGGTGCGCGCGGCGGACGTCCAGAAATGCGCGGGATCATCGGACAGCGTGATGATCGTCGAGCGTCGCGGCCAGGCGCGAATGGTCCGCAGCATCCGCCGCGTGTCGACGTCGGGGAGCGCGATGACGACGACCGCCTCCGGGTGCTCGTCCACATAGCCGCGGAGCTGCCGCGGCTTGCCCACATCGACACGCCAGCCCGCGAGCGCGTGAAGCGCGGCTTCTACCTGTGCCGCCCACATCGAGTCCTGGGCGAGGACGATCACCGTCCCCCTCCGCGTGTCGTGGCTCATGCCGGGCTCGCCGTCGCCGAGGCGACGAAGCGGCGAACCTCGTTGATGGGGATGGCCAGCCCCAACCCGCCCACGATCATCGTGTTGATGCCGACGACCTGACCGGCCGTATCGGCGAGAGGACCGCCGGAGTTGCCAGGCGCCAGGCGCAGGTCGGCCTGGATCCAGCGTCGCCCACCCGGGAGCGCCGGCGGCAGCGCGTGCACGACACCGGCGGTGAGCGTCCGTCGCAGGCCCAGCGGGTGGCCGAAGGCGACGACGACCGCGCCGACGCGTAACGCGTCGGAGTCGGCGAGGGCGGCAGGCGCGATGCCACACCGCGCGATGCGGAGGAGTGCCAGATCCGCGCGGCGATCGGCGGTGACGAGGCGTGCCTCGACGTGCCGGTCGTCGGCGAGCCCGACGTCAACCCTCGGAGCCCGAGCGACGTGCGCGTTCGTCACGATGAGGTCGGGCGACCACAAGATACCGGCGCCGCCCCCGCTCGTACCGTATACCTCGACCGTCACCCGCCGGAGCCGCTCGGCGATCTGGGCCAGGTGCGGGGGCGAAGCCTCAAGCGCGGCGAGGGCGCTCACCGACGGTCACCTGAACGTCTCGAGGGTCGCCGCCGCGCAGGATGCTGACCGTGACGACGCTTCCGACTCGCTCGGGGCGAAGCACGGCGACCAGATCTTCTGGCTCGGCGATCGTATGCCCGGCGATGGAGACGATGACGTCGCCGATCGTGAGACCCGCCGCCGCGGCCGGGCTGTCGGGCCTGACGTTCACGGCAATGACGGCCGTCGCTTGGGCCAGGCCCAACCGCTGGCGGAGAGCCTCGGGGAGCTCGACCGACTGCGTGCCGACGCCGATGTAGGCGCGTGGAATTCTGCCGCCGCGGACCACGTGCTCCACCGACCGGGTGACGCTGCTGGCGCGGACCGCCCATTGCAGGTGCTGCCTTGCGCCGGATGTCGTGATGCCGATGACGCGGCCACGCACGTCGATCAGCGGTCCACCGGAGAAGCCGGGATACATGGTCAGATCGACCGCCAGCATTTCGCCGGCCGCCGGTCGCCGTCCGGCGCGAACGTCCAGTGCGCTGATGATGCCGGCACTGGCCCGCGGTCCCACGCCGAGCGCCAGCACCAGGTGGCCGATGCGGAGGTCGCCATCGTCGGCGATGTCGGCGACGGGCACGCCATCGATCTCGGCGCGGAGCACGGCGATGTCGAGGCTGGGATCGCGCCCGGCCACGTGAGCCGACCGCGTGCGTCCATCCGGACCCGTGAGCTCGATCTCACGGTCCAGCTCGACCGTGTGATTCGCGGTCACGATCAGCCCGGCGCGCCAGTGCACTCCGGTCGACGGCAGACGTGGTCGGCCGTGCACCGCGAACACGGATCCGGCGGCGCGCTCGACCGCGCCGGCCAGCGCGTTGGAGAGATCCATCACGGTGGTCATTGTTCGCCTCCCTTCCGATAAGGATAGAGAAGATGCCGCGCGGGAACATCCGCCAGACGGGCAGGTGGTGGAAATGCGCGCCGACGCAAACGCGGGCTTCGCGGTATGATCCCGTCGCCGCGTGGCGAGAGGTGGGACGCGATGAAAGGAGTAGCGCCAATGACGACGACGAAGAGGGCGTTGTGGTTCGGTGTGGCCGCGGTCGCGATCGCCGCGCTGTACGCCGGTTCGATGGCGAGGCTCGACGCCCAGCAGCCGGGCGGCGGGGCGGTGAGCATCGACGCCGACGACATCGGCGGGGTGGTGACGGGGCCGAGCGGGCCCGAGGCCGGCGTCTGGGTGATCGCCGAGACGATCGACCTTCCCACGCGCTTCGCCCGGACCGTGGTCACCGACGATCAAGGGCGCTACGTGGTGCCCGACCTGCCGAAGGCCAAGTACCAGGTGTGGGTGCGCGGGTACGGCATGATCGATTCACCGAAGGTGGACGCTGAGCCGGGCAAGCCGCTGAACCTCCGCGCGGTGCCGGCGCCGAACGCGGCCGCCGCGGCGCAATACTATCCGGCGATCTACTGGTACTCGATGCTGAAGATCCCCGACGCGGAGCAGTTCGGCGGCAAGAGCAACATTCCCGCGAACATCTCGCAGAGCGACTGGCTCGTCGTCGTGAAGAACCGCTCCTGCGTCGGCTGCCACCAGCTGGGCCAGCTCTCGACGCGGACGATCCCGGCCTCGCTCGGGCAATTCGAAACCGGGGAGAAGGCGTGGATCCGCCGCGTGCAGTCGGGGCAGGCCGCGACGTTCATGCTGAACCCGCTCACGCAGGTGCTGGGCGGCGTGCCGTTCAAGTACTTCGGGGACTGGACCGATCGCGTCGCCAAGGGCGAGCTGCCGCACAGCAAGCCGCCGCGGCCGCAGGGTGTCGAGCGCAACATCGTCGTCACGACGTGGGAGTGGGGCGATCCCAAGAAGTACCTGCACGATCTGATCGCGTCGGACCGCCGCTATCCGACGGTCAACGCCTACGGCAAGCTCTATGGCTCGCCGGAATACGCGACGGACGAGTACCCGATCCTCGATCCCAAGACGCACACCGTGACGACGTTCCGGGCGCCCGTGCGCGACGCCGACACGCCGGAGGCGCTCGGGCCCGGGCACGCCGCGCTCGAGAAGCCGATGGCGCCGTCGGCGTACTGGGGCGAGGAGAAGCTCTGGGACACCAAGGCCAACAACCACAACGGGATGTTCGACCGGAAGGGCCGGGTATGGTTCGCGGCGACCGTGCGCGGACCGAAGAACCCGAGCTTCTGCCAGAAGGGCTCGGACCATCCCTCGGCCAAGCTCTTCCCGCTCGAGCGGACGAACCGCGCGCTCACCTTCCTCGATCCGAAGACGATGAAGTACACGTTCGTCGACACGTGCTTCCAGACGCACCACCTGCAGTTCGCCTACGACGCGAACGAGACCGTGTGGACCAGCGGCGGCGGCCCGGTGGTCGGCTGGGTCAACACCAAGATGTTCGACGAGACGGGCGACGCGGCCAAGTCGCAGGGCTGGACGGCGTTCGTCCTCGATACCAACGGCAACGGCAAGCGCGATGACTACGTCGAGCCCGATCAACCCCTCGATCCGACCAAGGACAAGCGCATCGCCGGTGGGTTCTACGCCGTGATGCCGAGCCCCGTCGACGGCTCGATCTGGGGCTCCGTCGGCGTCTTCGGCGGCACCGCCGCGGTCGTGCGTATCGCGCCGGGATCGAACCCACCCGCCACCGCGCTGGCGGAGATCTACAACGTGCCGAAGCCCTACTTCGGCATCCGCGGCGCCGACATCGACACGCAGGGCGTCGTGTGGGCCTCGATGGGCAGCGGCCACATCGGCAGCTTCGACCGGCGCAAGTGCAAAGGGCCGCTCAACGGGCCGAAGGCCACCGGCGACCATTGCCCGGAGGGCTGGGCGTTCTATCAGTATCCGGGCCCGGGCTTTCAGGGGATCGGCGAGAACAGCGCCGAGTCGAGCTACTACACGTGGGTCGATCAGCACAACACGTTCGGGCTCGGCGCGGACGTGCCGATGTCGACCGGTAACCTCAACGACGGGCTGATCGCGCTCAAGGATGGCAAGATGGTCGTGCTGCGCGTCCCGTATCCGCTGGGCTTCTACGCCAAGGGATTCGACGGGCGCATCGACGACCCGAACGCCGGCTGGAAGGGCCGGGGCCTCTGGACGGCCAGCGGCGATCGGGCGCCGTGGCTCATGGAAGGCGGCAAGGGGAAGAAGCCGATCGTCGTGCACTTCCAGATCCGCCCCGATCCGCTCGCGCACTGACCGGGGCACGGATGCGGAGAGTCGCGGTCCTCGACGACTACCAGGGCGTCGCGCTCCAGATGGCCGACTGGAGCGTGCTCGCCTCGGACTGCCGCGTCGAGGTCTTCCGGGATCATCTGAGCGACCTCACGGCGCTCGCCGAGCGCTTGCGCGAGTTCGAGATCGTGACGTGCATGCGGGAGCGCACGCCGTTCCGCCGCGATCTCCTGGCGCGCTTGCCGCACCTTCGTCTGCTGGTGACGACCGGCATGCGCAACGCGGCCATCGATCTCGAGGCGGCCCGGGACTTCGGGGTTCTCGTGTGCGGCACGGCCAGCGGGCCCGAGAGTCCGCCGGCCGAGCTCACCTGGGGTCTGATCCTGGCCCTTGTCCGCCACATCCCGCGCGAGGACGCCGCGACGCGCGCGGGCCACTGGGGAACGACCGTCGGCATGAGCCTCGGGAATCGCGTGCTGGGCGTGCTGGGCCTGGGCCGGCTCGGCGCGGCCGTCGCGAAGGTCGGCGGCGCCTTCGGAATGTCGGTGATCGCCTGGAGCCAGAACCTGACCGCCGAGAAGGCCGCGCAGTGCGGCGCCCGGCTCGTGACGAAGGACGAGCTGTTCTCGCGGTCGGACATCGTGAGCGTCCACGTCCAGCTGAGCGAGCGCACGCGTGGGCTGGTCGGCGCGCGCGAGCTCGGCTTGATGAAGCGGACGGCCTATCTCGTCAACACCGCGCGCGGCCCCATCGTGGACGAGGCGGCGCTCGTGAAGGCGCTCGAGACACGAGCCATCGCGGGCGCAGGGCTCGACGTCTTCGACGAGGAGCCCCTGCCGGCGGATCATCCGTTCACGCGGCTCGACAGCACGCTGCTCATGCCGCACGCCGGCTACGTGACGGAGGAGCAGTACCGCGTTCGCTACCGCGACACCGTCGAAGACGTCGCCGCCTACCTCAAAGGAGCGCCGCTCAGGATTCTCAACCCGAAGTGAGGCGACTCCTTTCGCAGGGCCCGGGTCGCCTGTTCTACGGCTGGTGGATCGTCATCATCGGTTGCATCCAGGACGCCGTGAAGGGTGGGACGTTCAATACCGGGTTCACCCTCTACTTCCTCCCCGTCCTCACCGAGCTGAACCTCAGTCGTGCCGCGACGTCGCTCCCGTTCTCCCTCGCCAGGGTCGAGGCGGCGCTGGAGGGACCGCTCGTCGGCTATCTCATCGACCGGTTCGACGTCAGGGTGATGCTGGTCGTGGGGACCACGCTCGCCGGCCTCGGGTTCCTGATGCTGTCCGTCGTCCACAGCTACGTCGCGTTCGTCCTGGTGTTCATGGGACCCTTGACGATGGGGTTTCAAGCCGGCTTCAATCAGGCCACGATGGCCACGGTCAACCACTGGTTCCGTCGACAGCGGGGTCTCGCGATGTCGATCGTCCAGACCGGCCAGGCGATCGGCGGCGTGGTGATCTTTCCGCTGGTGGCGCTCGCCGTCCTGAATCTCGGCTGGCGAGTCGCGGCGTTCCTGTCTGGGTTTGTCGTGCTCGCATTGCTTCCGCTCGTGCTGCTCATCCGTCACTCTCCGGAGAGCATGGGGCTGCTGCCCGACGGCGATCCCGTCGACGGTCCCCCGCCGATATCCGGCGCGGCCCGAGTGACGCATCGATCCGGCGACGAAGCAGACTTCTCCGCGGGCCAAGCGCTGCGGATGCCGGCCTTCTGGGGGCTGGCCGCGTTTCATGGCCTGCGCAACATTCCCTACAGCGGCGTCTCGGTACACCTCGTGCCGCTCCTGGTGTGGAAGGGGCTGGACCAGCCGACGGCGGCGTTCTTCGTGGGGCTGACGGCGCTCTTCACCGTTGTGACGCGGCCGCTGATGGGCTGGCTGGGCGACTGGCGATCGAAGCCGCGGATCGGCGCCGCGGGGGTGCTGCTGGGGGCTCTCGGGCTCCTCGTGCTCATGTACAGCGACGGCTCGCTTGCGCACATGGTGCTGTTCGCCGCGCTGTTTGCGTGCGGCGAAGGCATCAACTCAGTCACGTGGGCGCTGGTCGGGGACTTCTTCGGCCGCCGGAGCTTCGCCACGATCCGCGGCTGGATCGCCATGCTGCAGAGCATCGCGTCCGTCCCGGGTGCGGTGTTCACCGGCTGGATCTACGATCAGACCCAGAGCTACACGTTCGCGCTGATTCCATTCGCCGTCTCCTATACCATCGCCGGGCTGATCATGTGGCGCCTGCCGCCGCCTCGGCGAGGCGCGCGGCTCGCCGTCTCGCCTCGCACCGCGCCCGGAGGAGAGGCCGCGTGATGACGACGATCGATCCCGTGTGGGCCACGGTCGCTGAGCTGTCCCGCGCGTTCGGCGCGCGCACGCTGTCGCCGGTCGACGCCGTCGAGGCGCTGCTCGAGCGCATCCGCCGGCGGAACGGGACGCTGCGCGCGTACATCGCCGTCTACGAGACGGACGCGCGACTGGCCGCGGAAGCCGCCGACCGGGCGATCCGCGGCGGCCATCGCAGCGGACCGCTTCACGGCGTGCCGATCGCGCTCAAGGATCTCGTCGACCTCGAAGGGCGCGTGACCACCGGCGGGTCGAAGGTCTGGGCCGAGCGCGTGTCGCCGGTCACCGCGGCCCTCGCCGAGCGGCTGATCGCGGCGGGGATGATCGTCCTCGGCAAGACCCACACGGTCGAGTTCGCGATGGGAAGCTGGGGCACGAACACCCACATGGGCACGCCGCGAAACCCGTGGGATCTGAAAGTGCACCGCACGCCCGGCGGCTCGTCCAGCGGCTCGGGCGTGGCCGTCGCGGCGGGTCTGGCGCCGGTCGCCATCGGCACCGACACCGGAGGCTCCGTGCGCATTCCGGCGGCCTGGAACGGCATCGTGGGCCTCAAGGTGACGGCGGGACGAATCAGCACCTACGGCGTCCTGCCGCTCAGCTCGACGCTCGACACGCCCGGGCCGCTGGCGCGCTCCGTCGAGGACGCCGCGCTGATCTATCGTGCGCTGAGCGGGCCCGATCCTCGTGATCCCCAGACGCTGGCGTGGACACCCAGCGATCCACTTCCCGTCCTGCGCCGCGGCGTCGCGGGGCTGCGTCTGGCCGTGCTGCCCGACGTCGAGCGCGTCGGCGTCGACAAGGCAGTGCTGGGCGCCTACGACGCCGCCGTCGACGCGCTCGCCAACCTCGGCGCGCGCATCGTCAGGGTCGAGCTTCCTCAGCGCCTGAGCGACTGCGCCGCCGCCACCGGGCGCATCATCGGCGCCGAGGGCTATCGCTTCGTCGGGCACCTGGTCGACGACGAGAGCCTTCCCACCGACCCACACGTGCGTCCGCGAATCCAGCTCGGCCGGGCGATCTCGGCCCGCGACTATTTGCTGACCCTCGCGGCGCGCGAAGAGCACAAGCGCGCGTTCGCCGCGGCGCTGGACGATGTCGACGCGCTGCTGACGCCGACGGCCCAGACCGCGGCGATTCCGATCGAGCGCGTGGATCAGTCGGGGACCGCGGCGCACTTCACCCGTCCGGGCAACTACCTCGGGCTCTGCGGTCTCGCCGTCCCGAGCGGATTCACCGCGGAGGGCATGCCGACGTCGCTCCAGGTCCTCTGCCACGCCGGCGACGAAGCGATGGCCCTGCGCATCGGGTGGGCCTACGAGCAGGCGACCGGCTGGTCATCGCGCCGGCCGCCCGAGCCCTGAAGCGCGACTAGCCCTTTGCCGGCGGCCGCGGCGTGACGTGGCCACAGCGGCCACACGTCCGCTTGGCCTCGGAGCCGTAGAACTCCTCGTAGGCGCGCGACACCGGATCCTCGCGATAGTCGGCGACGTGCTTGACGCTCTGGTGGAGCTCGGCGCCGCACTTGCCGCAGAACCACGTGAAGCAGTCGTCCTCGTCCGCCCGCCGCTTGCGTTCGAGGACGAGCACGAACGAATCGGGCGAGAAGCGCGGGGAGTGCGGTGTGCCCGCCGGGCAATAGATGATCTCGCCCTCGCGGACGACGGCGACCTTCTCGTCGCCCTCGCGCGTCCGGTAGTGGAGGTTCATGTCGCCCTTGATCATGTACATCACTTCGTCGCTCGGGTCGTTGTGGAACTCGCTGCGGAACTCGCGGCCGCGCGCGACGAAGGCGATGCTGTCGGGCGCTTGCCACAGGACCGTGTTGGGCCGGCCCGAGGTTCGAATGCTGGTCATGACCTGACCGAGATCGACCGCCTTCATCTCGTCCATCGTGCTGGCCGTTAGTAATAGGCGCCGAACGTCGTCATCTTCCCCACGTCCGGATACAACACCCCGGCCGCCGCTTTCGATGACGAGCGCGGCGTGTACCAGACCGCACCGTCGCGCGTGATGGCGAGCTTTGGTTGATCGGTGGTCTGCGGTGTCGGGTAGTACGTGAACGTCTCGGTCTTCGGGTCGAAACGGATCAGGCTGCCGCCTTGGCCACCGTCGCTGATCCAGATCTGATCGTTTCGATCGGGCCAGACGTCGTAGGGCTCGGAGAAGGGCATGGGGATGTCGTACTCGACGATCCGGCCGGTCTTCGGATCGAGCTTGCCGAGCTTGCCGGTGCTGAAGCCGCCGTACCAGACGATCCCGGCGGAGTCGACGCCCAGCCGGCGGATCGTCGTCGGCTGCGTGAGCGCCGAATACTCGGTGAACTTCTCCGTCTTGGGATCGAACTTCGCGATCTTGCCGCGCCGAAACTCGGCGAACCAGACGTTTTCGTCCCTGTCCAGGCTGATGCCGTAGGGCGCCGCGCCCGACGTCGGCACTTTCCACACCCGGGCCTTCTCGGTCTTGCGGTCCCACTTGCCGAGCATGTCGCCGCCGATGACGGTGAACCAGACGTTTTCCTTCGAGTCGATGACCGGCGTGTGGCCCCGGGCGCCCTTGCTCTGGCCGGTGGAGTCCATCGGATACCGGAGCATCGAACCCGTCCTGGGATCGAGGCGGCCCAGATGGAAGCCCACGGTCTCGGCCCAGAACACGTGGCCCGCCTTGTCGACGGTCAGACCGTGCGGGTCCCCCTTCGGATCCGGCATCATGAAGTCCCGGAACTCACCGGTGCGCGGATCCACGCGTCCGATGCGGTTGGGGATGCTGCGGTCCGTGTACCAGACGTTGCCAGCGGGATCGAAGTGCGGCTCCTGGGTGCGCCGCTGCTTGTTGGCCGCGTCGAGCTGCTTGTCGAGCGGCAGGTAGTACTCGACGTACATGGCCCTTCCGAGCACGGTCTCGTCCAGGGGAAAGTCGGCGTCGACCTTCAGCGCGCGCTTCACGCTGGTGGGGCCGTAGTGCTTGGCGAGGTACGCGATCACCGTCTCGCGGTCGGTCGAGCTGAGAGTTCCCGCGGGAATCATCGCGCCGCGGGGGGACGAGGGGTTCAGCATCAGATCCACGAAGTGGGTCCACTGCGTCTCGTGGTACGGCCGGCCCGGGAGGAAATTCTTGCCATGGCAGTACACGCAGGTCTTCGCGACGAGGTCGCGGCCGGGACCGGCCGGGTAGAGCTCGTCGTAAGACACGAGCGTGGCGTCGGCGATGCGCGAGGTGAAGCCGAACACGCCCTGCTGGACGGGCTGGGCCCCTTCCTCCCGCAGTGAGAAGTTGAGCGCCTCCCGGGCGTCGGCCGCGAGCGTGAGGCTCTTCGTCTCCGCGGAGAAGCCGGGCTTGCGAACGGTGACTTCGTATCGGCCGGGGAACAGATTCACGGCGCGGTACCGGCCGCCGCTCGTATAGACCATGAACAGGACGTTCTTGTCCACGTTCAGGAGGTGCACCTGGGCTGCCTGGAACGGCTTGGGCGCCTCGACCGTCCCGGACACGGCGGCGGTCCCCGCAATCTGCGCCGCGTCCTGGGCCCGCGCCGGCGCGGTCGCCGTCGTCCCGCCGAGCGTCATCAGTCCTATCGCGAACAGAACCGGCAACAGTCGTCCGCTGGTGCGCATGGCAACGCTCCTCTGGTCGAGACGGGATTCGGTGGCCCGCCGGCCCGCCCGGCGCCCTGTCGAAGCGGACAGTATGGCCGGAGCAACGCGGTTGTCAATGCGCGCAACGGTGTGCTGCCAACGGTGTGCCTACGGCCGCTTCAGCTTCACGTCTTCCAGCGGCGCGGAGTACGCGAAGCCACGGATGAGGTTGATCCCCGGCTCCTCCACGCGCGGCCCGACGCCCCAGATGAACCCGAGCTCGTAAATCGGAATGTGCGTCATCCGATCGTGGATGATCTGCTGGATCTGGTGCACCCCTTGTAGCGGTCGAACGAGAACTTGACGTCGGCGGCGGTCACCGGCTCGCCGTTGTGGAATCTGGCGCCCTTGCGCAGGACGAACTCGTAGGTGAGCCCGTCCTTCGACTGGGTGAACGACTCCGCCAGGCTCGGCGTGTAGAGCCCGCCAGGCATCGGCTTCACCAGCGCGTCGTGCAGCGCGTAGATCACCATGAACGGCGTGTTGATGCCCTCGACCTCGGCTGGGTCCAGCCAGCGGGGCGGCAGGGTGACGTGGACGCCCCAGGTCAGCGTGCCCTCCGGCGCCGCTGCGGCTGGACCGAAGCTCGAGAGCAGTGCCGCGAACACGACGATGGCGGTCGACGTGAGTGGCCGCATCGATTCCTCCAGCCGCCGATTCCATAGATGCGTGATTGACGGCGTCTCGTCGATTCCACACAATAGGCGAGTTCGTCGAGGAGGGAAAGTGGCCACCATCGCGCGCAAGGACTTTCCGGTGTTCGACTGCGACAGCCACGTCGTCGACCCAGTTCTGCTTCCACACCGACAGCCGTGGTAGGCGATGCGAATCGGGGTGAACCTCCTCAACTTCGGGCCGGGTGCGAGCCCGGACTCGCTCGCCGGCTGGACCCAGCTCGCCGAGACGCTCGGGTACCACCTGGTGATGATCTCCGACCACGTCGCCATCACCCCGGACGTCGTGGCGCGCTACCCGGCGCCGTACTACGATCCGTTCGTCACGCTCGGGTGGCTGGCGCGCGCGACCACGCGCGTGGAGCTCGGCACGACCGTCGTGATCCTGCCCTATCGCCACCCGCTCCACACCGCGCGGCTGACCGCGAACCTCGACCAGCTCTCCGGCGGGCGGTTCATCTTCGGCGTGGGCGTCGGCTGGGCCAAGCAGGAGTTCGCCACGCTCGGCGTCCCGTTCGAGCGACGCGGCGCGATGTCGAACGACTATCTGGCCGCGATCAAGACCGCATGGACCAGCGACCCGGCGTCCTACACCGGCCCGTTCGTCTCGTTCCGCGACGTGAGCACGGGGCCGCGCCCGCTCCGATCGCCGCATCCGCCCATCTGGGTCGGCGGCGCCAGCGACGCGGCCATGCGCCGCGCGGTGCGGCTCGGCGACGCCTGGCATCCGATTCGCGTGCGCGTCCCCTGGCTTCGCGACACGGGGCTGCCGAAGCTGCGCGAGATCGCCGAGAAGGAAGGCCGGCCACTGCCGGCGCTGTGCCCGAGGATCCGGCTCCGCGTCACCGACACCGACCTCGCTGACGATCAGCGGATCGCCGGCGAGGGGAGCCTCGGCCAGATCCGCGCCGATCTCGAGGCGCTGGCGAAGCTCGGAGCGCGCTACGTGCTCCTCGACACCTACACGGACGACGTGGAAGCCACGCGCCACCACGAGAGCGCGTGGCGCATGCTGGCCCTGCTCGCCGACCGGGTCCTGGACCTCGCCAAGGAGACGCTGCGGTGAGGTGGGGGCGCACGGTGACCGTGATCGCCGACAGCTCGCGCCCGGCGCTCGCGAGTGCATGGCCGGAGGGCGGTCGGCCATCGTGCCCACGATCGCCGGCCAGGCGTGGATCACCGGCGTGCTCCCGCACGGTGTCGACCCGTCCGATCCGTTCCGTGCTGGCTTCACGCTGCCCGATCTCTGGTTCTGACCCGCGATGAACACCCGCTCGCGAAGGAGCCCATGATGAGTCAGCCCAAGCTGGAGCTCGCGCACACGTTGATCAGTGAAGAGGAGGCGCTGCGCCTCCTCGAAGGTCACCGCATCAGCCTCGGGAACCGCACGATGGACCCCAAGGCCCAGGTGGTGGGCGAGTTCGTCAAATCCATCCGCGTGCCCGGCGTCTATCCGCCGCTGCCCGAGCTGCGCCAGCAGCTGCGCACGATGGTGGCGCTGATGGACGAGCCGGCGCCGGCCCTGGCGCGTGCCGAGGACATCCGCATCCCCGGGCCGGCTGGTGAGATCCCCGCGCGCGTCTACGCCGCCTCCGTCGGGGAAACGCTGCCGGCCGTGGTGTTCTTCCACGGCGGCGGCTGGGTGCAGGGCGATCTCGAGACCCATCACGGGCTCTGCGCGCGGCTGGCCCAGCACGCGGGCGCGCTCATCGTGGCCATCGACTATCGGCTGGCGCCGGAGCACAAGTTCCCGGCCGCGGTCGACGACTGCTTCGCGGCGTATCGCTGGCTCCGGACCCACGGCCGCGACATCGACGCCGACACCGCGCGCGTGGCGGTGGCGGGCGACTCCGCCGGCGGCAACCTGTCGGCGGTGGTGTCACAGCTCGCGGCCTCCAGCGGTACGCCGGCGCCGACGTGCCAGGTTCTCATCTATCCCGCGGTCGACTTCTCGCTCGACACGGACTCGCATCGCGAGCTGGCGGACGGATACGTGATCGCGCGCGATCGCATCGCCTGGTACACCCAGCAATACCTCCGAAGCGAGGCGGACAAGACGGACCTGCGCGCTGCCCCGCTGCGAGCGCCGACACTCGCCGGCCAGCCGCCGGCCCTGATCGTCACCGCCGGGTTCGATCCGCTGCGCGACGAGGGTAAGGCCTACGGCGACCGGCTGCGCAAGGACGGCGTGAACGTCGTCCACCGCGAATACCCAGGACAGATCCACGCGTTCGTATCGCTGACCAAGGCGATTCCCCAGGGGATGGCCGCCACGCTGGAGATCGCGGAATACCTACGGACGCGCCTGGCTTGACCGCCGGCATCGAGTTCTCGACGTTCTCGCTGATCGGCCGGGGCGAGCGCACCGGCATACGCGTCGATCTGCACCCCGAGCCCGTCGCCGAGCTGCGCGGGCTGGCTGACGCGTATTTCCCGCTGGTCGCGTATTACAACCTGCGCCTGCGCGATCCCAACGTGCCACCGGCCGCCGAGTGGCTCGCCGCTCAGCGGCGGGGGTAGTCGGGCTCAGTTTATCGCCGCGCCTCGGCCGGCGGGGCCCCGGCCCCGCGCCGGCGTGCGGCGCGCACTTCAAGTCTTCTCGAGCGCGACCTGCTCGGCGTACGCGGCCCGGTAGCCGTCGTAGGAGCGGTCGTACGCGGCACGGGCCGACGCGTCGAGGTCGGCGGCCGGCGCGGGCTCGAGCGCGAAGTGGCCGAACGTATCAACGCCACGAACCAGCATCGCCGGCGTCTTGTGCACCACGCCCAGGTGCCGCACGTGCGTCGGGACATAGCTGATGGCCAGGCCGATCCGCCGCCCGGACGATCGATTCGGCTGCGAGCGATGCAGGAGGAGCGTGTGGTGCAGCGAGAACTCGCCGGCGCGCAACGGCGCGTGCACGGCCGGCGCGTCGTCCACCTGGCCGACGACGGCCTGACCGGCGCGGTTCACGCTGCTGGCGACGACGCCAGCCCGGTGGGGCAGCTGCCCGAGGCGGTGACTGCCGGGCAGAAACTCCATGCAGCCGTTCCCCGCCGTCGCGTCGGTCAGCGCGAGCCACGCCGTGACGTGGACGTACGGCCGCAGTCCGAAGTACGTCGCGTCCTGATGCCAGGCGGCGATCGCCGCGCTCTCCGGCTCCTTGATGAACCAGGTGGACGTGTACACGAGGATGTCCGGGCCGATGAGGTCCTCGACCGCGCCCAGGATCGCGGGGTGTCGCGCGAGCGCATGCACCCAGGTCAGGAGCACGTGCGTGCGGGACCGGTAGCGCGGATCTGTGCCGTCAGCGGTGAGCCGTCCGCCGACCGCTTCTTCGAACGCCTCGAGCTTTGCGACGCAGCTCCGCGCCTCTTCGCGCGTGAGCGCCGTGTTGGGCGACAGGAACCCGTCGCGCGTGTAGCGCTCCACCTGGGTCGACGTCAGCGTCGTGGGCATGCCGGCCTCAGGATGTCCCGGTTACGCCAGCATGGCAAGCGTCTGTCGCAGGGTCCTGACGCGCGCGTACATCTTCATCGACTTGTCGAGGCTGTAGGCGTGGGCCGCGGCGTCGCCGCCCCAGCAGCACTCGCGCACGACCACGGTGTCGAGGTCCATGCTGAAGGCCTCGCGCACGCTGGTCTCCACGCCGCGATTCGTCGCGCCGCCCGCGATCACGAGCCCGCTACGCCGCAGCGTGCGCAGGAGCTCGGCCACGCCGGTGCCGTAGAAGGCGCTGGGGCGGCGCTTGAGGTAGACGTAGTCCGTGGACCGGGGCGCGATCTCGTCGGGGAAGCCGGCGTCGGGCGTGCCCTCGACGCAGTTGGTGAGGGATGGCGTCCCCGTCTCGACGCTGAGATCCGTGGGCAGCAGCACGACGTCGGCGCCGTCCGCACGGCTGACCGGAGTGGTATAGATGATGGGCATGGCGCGCGCCCGGCAGGCGCCGATCAGAGCGACCCAGGCGTCGAGGACGGGCCGCATCGCCGCGCGTCGCCCGGGATCGGCCGGGGTCAGGGCGCGGCGGCAAGCGTCGTAGACGATCAGGGCGGCGCGCGAAGCATCGATGCGGTCGGCCGACGACCACGACTACGCCCGCTTGCGGCTGCTCGGGCTCCTGGCCGAGCAGGACGTCGCCGCCTCGGTCGCCAACGACTTCGCCGACGTCGAGAAATGGCTGCCCACGAGTCGGCTGCTCGTCACCTACGTCGCCGGGCCGTATCCCGACGCCGCGCAGTGCCGGGCGATGCAGCAGTGGCTCGAGGCCGGCGGACACTGGCTGGCCTTGCACGGCACCAGCGGCGGCCGCGCCGAGCGCGTCGAAGGCGCGCGGCAGCGCCGCACCGTGAAGACCGAGCATCACGCGCTCCTCGGGAGCTACTTCCTGACACATCCGCCGATCTGCAAGATCCGCGTCGACGTGGCCGACGGTGCCACGAGCCTGACGCGAGGGCTGGGCCCCTCGTTCGTCGTCGAGGACGAGCCATATTTCATCGAGCTGCAGCATCCCGGCTCGACGCGAATCTTACTGACCGCGGACTACGGCCCACAGGCGACGTCGCCGACCATCGGCACCCTCTACCCCACGGACACGTCGCTGAGACCCGACGGCAAGACGCGCGTGCTCGGCTACACCCGGCAGATCGGCCAGGGCGGTGTGACATATTTCGCGCTCGGCCACTGCCACACCCCCGCGATCCGGGCGACGCGCGCGGGCGATCCGACTGACACGACGCCGCTCACGTTTCGCGGCTCGTGGGAGAGCGACGCGTTCCTCACGCTGCTGCGCAACGCCATCGGCTGGGGCGTGGGCGCCTGACTATTCCGGGACGAGCGCGGCTCCGATCATGGACACTTGAAGAGGTCGACGTTCTCGGCTAAAGAGACGATATCGAGGAGGTGCACGCCATGCTGGTCGTCGATGCGCAAATCCACATCTGGACGGGCAACAAGCCGACGAACGCGAATCATCGTCAGGTCACCGACTTCACCGCGAGCGACGTGCTGAAGGAGATGGACGCGGGCGGCGTGAACGCGGCCCTGATCCATCCGCCCGGCTGGGATCCCAATTCCAACGCGCTGGCGGTCGAGGCGGCGAAGCAGCATCCCAACCGCCTGGCGATCCTCGGCAACTTTCCGCTCGACAAGCCCGACAGCCGCACGCAGGTCGACGCGATCAAGAGCCGGCCGGGGATGCGGGGGCTGCGCTTCGCGCTGCTCCAGCCGCATCAGAAGACGTGGCTCACCGACGGCACGCTCGACTGGCTCTGGCCGGCGGCCGAGCGCGCGGGGCTGGCGGTCGCGCTGCTCGGGCCGGGTCTGCTGGAGACCATCGGCAAGATCGCGGAGCGCCATCCCGGGCTCAAGCTGATCATCGATCACTTCGGGCGCCCGGACGCCGCGTGGTCGAACCTGCCGGCGCTGGTCGCGGCGGCGAAGCATCGCAACGTGGCGCTGAAGGCGACGGGCGCGCCGAGCTACTCGGCCGAGGCCTATCCGTATCGCGACATCCACGGCCACATCCGCAAGCTCTACGACGCGTACGGGCCGGAGCGCATGTTCTGGGGGACCGACATCACGCGGATGCCGTGCTCGTGGAAGCAGTGCGTGACCATGTTCACCGAGGAGCTGCCCTGGCTCTCCGCGAAGGACAAGGAGCTGATCATGGGCCGCGCCGTCTGCAACTGGATCGGCTGGAACCTGCCGGGATAGCCACGATGGCGGACGACGAGCTCCGAGCGGAGGTCGAGCGGCTCAAGGCCGAGAACGCCTCGCTGAAAGCCAAGACGACGCGCGGCGTCTCGATGAAGGTCAGCGAGAAGCGCGGCGTCTCGGTCTACGGCCTGGGCCGCTTTCCGGTCACGCTCTACAAGGAGCAGTGGGTCAAGCTGCTCGACATCGCCGACGACATCCGCGCGTTCATCCGGGAGCACGACGGCGAGCTGAAGGCCAAGGAACCGCGCTGACCACCAGCTCGCGGGAGTCGACGTGCCGCAGCACCGCGCGCGTCAGCTCATCCATGAGCGAGCTCGGTTTCGGCCTGCGCTGCCCGCTGGCGGGGAAGTCCGAGCGCCACGAGAATGCCCAGGGCGTTGCCTCCGGCGGCGATCAGGATCGCGGGTCTGTAGCCGCCCGTCAGATCGAACAGGTAGCCCGCCGTGATCGGCAGGACGATCGCGGCGGCGCACCACGCCATATTGATCCGGCTCGCCATCCGGCCATACAGGGCGCGTCGCCAGTAAACGGCCACCGCGGCCGCCGTGACCCCCGAGATCACGCCATAGCCTAACCCCACGAGCGCCAGCGCGACGACCGACACGCCGGGGCCGGGCCACAACGTCAGCGCCACGTTGCCGGAGAGCGCGACGGCGTGGGCGCCGGCCGCGACCGCCGGAATGGTCAGCCAGTCGACCGTCCAGCCGCCCCCCACCCGCGCGACGGCGATGGCGCCGGCGATGAACGTGGTGCCGTAGACGGCGAGCGCGCTCGCGCCGCCGTACGCCGTGATGATGCCCGCGGCCTGACTGAGCACCATGAGCCCGGCGGACGCCGCGAGGAAGAAAACGATCGACAGTCGCCAGAACACCGCCGGGCGTCGTTCGGCTTCGTCGGGCGCGATCGTCCCGGCCGCCGCGGCCAGCGTGACGCCCGAGTGCGCGATCAGCCACGCGGCGATCGCGCCGGTCACGGCCAGCACCAGGGCGAAGCCCCCGAGCGTCGCGCGCACACCGGATGCCTGGATCGCCCACCCGAAGAGCGGCGCGGCGACCACCGCGCCGGCCGGGTACAGGCCGACGAGGTAGCCGTTCACGAGCCCCTGGCGTCGTGTCACGGCCAGGTTCACCGTCTGCTGCGCCAGGATGTACGCCGCGCCCCCGCCGGCGCCGAAGAGTACACCGTACCCGACCGCGAGCTGGACGAGGCCGCCGGCCGTCGCGGCCACCGCGGCGCCCAGCGTCCCCGCGGTGGCGCAGCCCAGGACCAGCGACGAAATGGACGCGACGCCGAAGAGATGCGGCACCAGGAGCATGCCCGAGCCGAATCCGGCCGACGCCAGCGCGAAGACGAGCGCGAGGTCGGCTCGGCTCACCCCGAGCAGCGCCTCGAGCGGCTTCAGGAAAACACTGAACGCGTAGAGCGAGCCGAACGGAAGGTTGAGCACGGTGGCCGCCACGATGGCGCGCCAGGGGCTCGGCCTGACCTCGGGGTCGTTCACGATGCGCCGGGAAACTACGGCAACAGAGCCGCGACGCGGATGCGGGCTCGGGGCGCTGCCAGCGGTGTGACGACGGCGTTGCGCCGGAGCACGCGCACCGAATCGTAGTTCCAGCCGCGCCCCGGTGAGCGATGCAACGGCTCCCGGTACACCTCCAGCGCTTCATCGATGAGATTCACCACCCAGTAGTCTGCGATCCCCGCACGCGCATACAGGCCACCCTTGCGCCGCCGATCGAGCGCGAGGGACGAATCGGCGACTTCAACGACCAGCACCGGTCGAGCTGGATGGGCCGTCAGATAGTCGCGAAGCTTGCCGGGAACGACGGCGACGTCGGGCTCGGGTTCCGACAGCCTGTCGAGAGCGATCGGCTTCTCCTCACGGATGTGGTATCCGCTGCCGAATGCCTTCTGGAGGGCCGCGCGCACGAGACCGACCACGGTGGCGTGACGCGCTCCCTGCGGCTCCCGCACGACGAGCAAGCCATCGAGCAGCTCGATCCGGTCCTCGGGACCGAAAACGCCCGTGTCGACGAGCCGCTCATAGCGCGAGCGTGGCATCCGCCATAGCGGAAGCGGGGGCGACTTCATGACTGTCGCCACGATACGGCAACCGCGACCAGCGCTCAACGTCTATGCGGGGCGACGAAGCGCGTATCTGTCTGCGGACATTGACGCAGCCGGAGCCTGCCGATACGATGCGCGCGATGGCGAGCTACGAGCCGCGGACGCGACGCTTGAGCCGAGCCGAGTACGACCGGCTGATCGAGCTCGGCGTGTTCCAGCCGGGCGAAGACATCGAGCTCATTGGCGGCGAGCTCGTGGTCGCCGAGCCACAGGGCGCTCCGCACTACACGGCGATCCGCAAGACTGCGAAGGCGCTCGAGGCGGCGTTCGGGCCGGGGTGGGAGGTGCGGACGGAAGGGCCCATCGGGCTCGACGACGATTCTGAGCCCGAGCCCGACATCGCGGTCGTCCCGGGAAACCCGGACGACTACGCGCGCGCCCATCCCTCTCACCCGGCGCTCACGGTCGAAGTCGCCGAGTCGAGCCTGGCCATCGACCGGCAACACAAGGGCAGTCTGTACGCCCGAGCCGGTCTGGCGGACTACTGGGTGCTCAACCTGGTCGACCGTGTCCTCGAGGTGTACCGCGAGCCGGCGCCCGACTCCGAGGCGGTGTTCGGCTGGCGTTACGCGCGGCTGGACGTGTTCGACGGGGCCGCGCGTGTGACGCCGCTGGCCGCACCCGGATCGAGCATCGCCGTCTCGCTTCTCCTGCCTTGACTCCATGAAGCACGCGGTGCGGCCTGGCCTGCATCGCTGGACCCGTCTCGAGTACGAGCGGTTGATCGACCACGATTTCTTGCGCGAGGACGACCCGATCGAGCTCCTCGACGGGTTGCTGCTCGTGAAGGAGCCGCAGCACAGCCGGCACCGGACCGCGGTGCTCCTCGTGGCGAAGGCGCTGGAGCGGGCGTTCGGCGAAGGCTGGTTCGTCCAGACGCAGAGCCCGCTCATCCTCGATGACCGCTCGGAGCCTGAGCCGGACGTCTGCGTCGTTCAGGGCGTACCGCGCGACTACGTCGACGCGCATCCGACACGGCCGGCGCTGGTCGTCGAGATCGCGGATTCGAGCCTACGCCTGGCTCGAGGACGGAAAGCCGCGGCGTATGCCCGCGCCAGGATCGCGGACTACTGGATCGTCAACCTGATCGATCGCGTGCTCGAAACTCACCGCGAGCCGGCGCGCCCGGGCCCGGCCCGCCGCCACTGGGGCTACGCGGCGACCGCGACGCACGGCGCCGACGCCGCGATTGCGCCGCTTGCCGCGCCGTCGACGCGAATCCCCGTCACCGATCTGCTGCCGTAGGCTGACGTCGCCGGGCGGTCGCCCCGTCGGCGATGTCCCCGACCACGCGCACTCGCACCCTGAGCGAATTGCCCGGCAGATAGGCGAGCGGCAGGTCCTCGACCTCGACGACCTGGAGCGTGCCGGCGTCGGCGCCGCCGCTGATCGCGCGCTGCTCGGCGATGCGGCGCGCCTCGGTGATGGCCGCGTCACGCGTCAGGTTCTGGAAGATCTGATCGACCTCGCCGCTGACCTGCGCGATCGCCGCGCCCACGGCGTTGGCCACCGCCTGGTGGCGAACGTGTACGACCGCCGAGACTCCGGGGAGACGCTCGGGCACCAGGAAGCAGCCGCCACCGACCGCGATGAGCGGTTCATCACGCGCGTCGGTCTTCATGCGGTCCACGCTTTCCTCGATCGTCGCGTGCATGCGAGCCAGCGCGGTCTTCACGAGATCGGCCGGCAAGTCGGCCACACGCCGGCGGTCGCCCAGGTCGATCAGGCTGGCGGCGACGGCCACATCGGTCGCGGTCAGCGCGGTACCGCCGAACACGCGGCTCTCGTTCACGAGGCGATAGCCGACGCTGCGCGGCCCCACGCGGCGCCCGTCGTCGGCCACCAGTGAGCCGCCGCCGAGGCCGACCGACAGCAGATCCGGCATGCGAAACAGCGTGCGCACGCCGCCGATTTCCACGACGTTGTTGGCCTCGCGGGGGAAGCCGTGACGCAGGCTGCCGATGTCGGTCGTGGTGCCGCCGACGTCGATGACGATCGCGTCGCTGAGGCCCGAGAGAAACGCGGCGCCGCGCATGCTGTTGGTGGGCCCGGAAGCGAAGCTGTAGACGGGGAACGCCTCGGCCGTGGCGGCCAGCATCACGGTGCCGTCGTTCTGGGTGAGATAGAGCGGCGCGGCCAGGCCGCTGGCGGACAGCGCCTCGGTGAAGGCGCGGGTCGTGCGCCGGGCGAGGCCGATCAGCGCGGCGTTGAGCAGCGTCGCGTTCTCGCGCTCCAGCAGGCCGATGCGGCCGAGCTCGTGCGAGAGCGTCACCGCGGCGTCGGGACACTCTTCGCGGAGGATCGCCGCGGCCCGCGCCTCGCACTCGGCGTTGAGAGGCGAGAACACCGCGGCGATCGCCACCGAGGTGATCCCGGCCGCCCGGATCCGGCGCGCGGCATCGCGCATGCCTCTCTCGTCGAGCGGCACGATGGGCCGGCCGTCGTATTCGTGGCCGCCCTCGAGCATGACGACCTCGCCGCGCACGAGGGCTGCGAGGTCGTCGGGCCAGTCGACGAAGGGCGGCAGCGACGCGCTGGCCGGCAGGCCGATCCGGACCGCGGCCACGCGGGTGAGGTCGCGCCGCTGGACGACGGCGTTCGTGAAGTGCGTGGTGCCGATCATGACGGCATCGATCGGACCGCTCGCCCCCACCGCGGCCAGGAGCTCGCGAAGCGCCGTCGTGATGCCGCCGGTGACGTCGGCGGTCGTCGGGGTCTTGACGGCGTGGACGACGGCGTCGCCGTCGAGCAGAACCGCGTCGGTATTGGTGCCGCCGACGTCGAGGCCGACGCGCCTCACGAGAGGAAGCGCCTGACGAGGGGGGCCAGTCTCACGCGAACACCGACGTGAACTCCAGGTCGTAGCCGAAGGCCCGCGGTCCCACGTGCTCCAGGCCCTTGGGCGTCAGCAGCACCGGCGGGGCCGGCAGCGCCACCACGCTCACGCGCTGGCCGTAGCGGAGCGTCTCGGTGCCGATCGCCTCGCCGGAGACGGTGTCTATGACGCAGATCAGATCAGGCGTCATGACCCGGGGCGTGCCGTCGAGCCAGCCCACCGCGAACTCGTTCTGGAACGCCAGCTCGAAGCGCTGGCCACGACAGTCACCGAGGCCGTCGATCCGCGCCGTTCCTCGCAGGAAGCCCTCGGTGGCTCGCCGGGCGACGTCGGCGATCTTGCCGGCGAACAAGAGCTGGCCGCGCTCGGCCTCGACGATCGCCTCGATCGGATCGCGATGGGCGCGCCGGGCCGCCTGCACGGTCTGCCCCAGGCAGATCGCCTTGCTCGTGGAGTAGAGGATCCCGCAGTCCTTCACTTCTTTGCCCGTGCGCGGGGCCTTGCACGTGGCCGCGATCGACCCGACCGCCACGCAGGCCGTGCGCGAGAGGCGCTCCATCCATTTCCACGACGCCGCCTGGGCCACGATCACCGCGTTGTCGCGCACGTCGACGAGCATGAGCGGGTACATGCGGAGGTCGTGGATCGCGAACGACGTCATCTGCGCTTCGGGGAACGCCCGGCCCATGCCGTCGGCGTCGACGACTGGCCGATCGAGGAGGGCGGCGGCCATGAACGGCTGGACGGCGTTGCCGCCGCCGATCTCCAGCGACATGATCGCGCGAAAGCGGCGGCCGAGATACTCCTCCATCATCGTGACCGCGCGGGCGATCGTGCGCGGGTCGGTGAGCCGTTCCTGTCCGACCAGTGGCGCGCCCATGTTGGAGACCACCGCGACGAGGTCGTCGTCGGCCAGATCCATCGGATCCATGAGCGAGACGACCGCGCCCTGGCGATAGAGCGCGCGCATGTTCAGCAGCGCCAGATAGGGGCTGCCGCCGCCGCCGGTGCCGAGGATCCAGGCGCCGATCGCGAGCGACTCGATCTCCTCGGCGGTTACCGGCCGGAGCGGAGCCATCGGGCGAGCCGGCTAGAGCTTGACGCCGAGCAACCTCGCGGCCGTCTCACCGAGCATCGCCCGGCGCTCCGCGTTGGAGAAGCCCGGCGCCTTGAGGATGTGATCGACCGACTTGTCCTGCCAGGGGATGGGGTGGTCGGTGCCGACGACGAGCTGGCTCGTGCCGACTTCCGCCGCCAGGTGCCGGAGCGCCTCCGACGTGAAGACCAGCGTGTCGTAGTACATCGTCCGTAGATATTCGGTCGGCTTCTTCTTCAGCTTGACGCCGGTGTCCATGTCGGGCGCGACGCGCAGGCTGTTGTCGGAGCGCGGCGCATAGGACGGCAGGTAGCCGCCGCCGTGTGCCGAGCAGATCTTGAGTCCGGGGAAGCGATCGAGCGTGCCCTCGAAGATCAAATGCGAGAGCGCGATGGTGGTGTCCAGCGGGTTGCCGATCGTGTTCGCCAGCCAGCCGTTGCCCTTGAGGCGCCGGGCGAGGTCTGGCGTGCTCTGCGGATGGATGAAGATCAACACGCCGAGCTCTTCGGCCTTGGCCCAGAACGGGTGGAACTTCGGGTCGGAGAACTCGTCGCCGGCGACGCTCGCGCCGACGGCGGCGCCGCGGAGCCCGAGCTTCTTGACGCCTTCCACGAGCTGCTGCACCGCCAGGTCCGGGAACTGGAGCGCGACCGAGGCGAAGGCGACGAAGCGGTCCGGGTAGGTCGCGCAGAACTGGGCGAGCCGCTCGTTCTGGATCTTGATCACCTGAGTGGCGACGTCGCGCTCGGCCCGGTACCACGCGGGGTTGATGCTGATCGCCTCCATGTCGATGCCCTGGGCGTCCATCTCGCCGATCCGACGGGGCCCGACCTGGTCGATCCCCGGACCGCGCGTGACGTCGGTTTTCAACCCGAGCAGCGCCTGCGCCTCCGGGATCACGCAGTGGGCGTGCACGTCGATCACCTTCACGCGGCGACCGCCGACGACCACTTCGCGGCGCCGGCCGGTCGCCGTCACGTCGCGGCGCGCCGCGACCGGCTTCGCGCGCGCCTTCCCGCGCGCCGCCGGCCGCGCCGGGGTTCGCGCCCTCGAAGCGGTCGCAGCGAGCAGATCGCATCCGGTGAAGGTGATGCTGGCCACCGTGCCGATCGGGTCTCTCTCGAGCACTTCGCGACTGGTCATCGTGATCTCCTGAGCGCGGCCTTTCTACGGCATCGCGACGCGGCGCCTATGATATTGCATTTTCAACGTCGCTGGACCTGGTCGTGCCTTCCCGCACGCTTCGGTGCCGTATTTCGTCACGACGTGGCCTCGATGCGCCCCTTCCACGCGTTGGCGCCGATCGCTCGTCGCCTAAGTGCGCGTGAGGCTGACCCGATCGTCCTGGCCTCAACCCCGTGGTCTGTTCAGAGTCCCTGGCGCGGTCCCTGCACCATGCGGGGCTGGATCATGGCAGGCGATCAGCAGCTTCTCGACGGCTTTGCCCGCGTCGCCCTGGCGCCAGCCGTGCCGCAGCCCGGCGAATCGCTGCCGGGCTCGACGCCAGCGTTGTCGGCCGGGCCACTGACCGGAACCGACGCGGCAGCCGGCAAGCCCTGGACGCATCTCCGACCGACGCTCCGGGCCGCGCTCTTCGAGGGCGCGAGCGCCGAGGTCTTCGCCGCCTGCGCCGGCGGCGGAATCCTCACCGCGTGGGCGCTCTATCTCGGCGCCAGCCCTCTCGTCATCGGGCTACTCGGGGCGCTTCCCGTCGCCTGCAACGTCCTCAACCTGCCGGCGGCCTGGCTCACCCACATCGTCGGCCGCAAGCGGCTGGCCATCGCCGCCGTCGGGGCGTCGCGGCTCGTGTATTTGCCGCTCATCGCCTTCCCGTTTCTTTCATTGCCCGATGCGACCCGTCTTCGGCTCTTCATTGCGCTCGTCGCGGTCACGTCCGTCCTCGCCGTCATCGGCAACAACGCGTGGATCGCCTGGATGGGCGATGTCGTGCCCGCTCAGATTCGGGGCCGGTTCTTCGGTCGGCGCACGGTGTTCCTGACGCTGGCGGGCGCCACCTCCTCGCTTGCCGCCGGCGTGGCGCTCGACACGCTGAGCCCGCGCGGGTGGAAGGGCGAAACCCTCGCGGGTCTGGCGGCGATGGCCTGTCTCGCGGGGCTGGCGAGTATCTGGCTTCTCCGGCGTCAGCACGAGCCGGTAGCGGCCAGCACGAATGCCGGGCACGATGGCTGGGCCGCCCTCGCCGCCTGCGTGCGCGACCGGGCCGGGCGGCCGTTCCTCTGGTACCAGTTCTGGTGGCACGTGGCGGTGGGTTCCGTCGCCGGCTTCATCTCCTTTCACATGCTGGTGAACCTCCGCATGGGATTCGCCCTGGTCGCGGCCCACGGCGTGGCCGTGGCCGTGGTGCGGATCGTCGCGGCGCCGCTGTGGGGACGAGCGGTCGACCGGCTCGGGGCGCGCCCCGTCCTGGTGCTGTGCTCGTTCGGCGTCGCTGCCGTTCCCGCGATCTGGATGCTGACGACTCCAGACCGCCTCTGGCCAATCGCGCTGGAAGCGCTGGTCTCCGGCGTGCTGTGGGGCGGCCACGGCATCGCCTCGGTCGATCTGTCCGTCGCGCTGGCGCCGCGCGCCGGCCGGCCATTTTTCCTGGCGGCCTTCGCCACCGCCGGCGGGCTTGGCTTCGCCCTCGCATCCGTCCTGGCTGGTCTGCTGGCTTCGTCGCTGCCGGCTCAGTTTCAACTGTTCGGGCTCGGCTGGACGGCCATCCACGTCCTTCTGCTGGTCTCCGCGCTCGGCCGCGTCGCCGCCGCGCTGCTGGCCGTTCGTATCAAGGAGCGCGACGCGCGGGGCGTCCCCGAGCTGCTGCGCACGCTACGGCTGCCGATCCCGAAGCCGTGGGCGGCCTTCCAGCCGACGAGCCTGCGTGCGCTGGCGCGCGGCCGCCGTCGGCCACCGGTGTCCGTCCCGACGCCGTAAGCTTCACGCTCGAACGTCGCCCGGCCCCACCCAGGGCCTCGCGCGGCGTGTGCTATCCTGCCGCCGTCGTCGCGTAAGAATGCCGCGCTTCCACTTCGGAGGCTGCCATGAAGACGGTGCGAATCCTGCTGCTGGGTCTGCTCACGCTCACGCTGCTCGCGACGCCGGCGGTGGCGCCGGTGCCCGCCTTCGAGCGCGCCGGTGACCGGAAGATCCTGGTGTTCGCGGGCCGCCAGGAGGTGCCGACAATCGACCCCAGCGTGAAGTACGACTGGTCGATCCGCATGATGCAGCAGGCGCTGTACGACGCGCTGGTGAAGTACGTCGGCAACCCGCCCGAGATCGTCCCGTGGCTGGCCGAGCGGTGGGAAGTCTCGCCGGACGCCAAGACGTGGACGTTCCACCTGGTGAAGAACGCGCGCTTCCACAGCGGCGATCCGGTGACGGCCGAGGCCGTGCGCTGGTCGTTCGCACGCACGCTCAAGCTCAACCAGGGGCCGGCGTGGACGCTGTCGGACTTCCTGAAGGACGACGGCATCAAGGTCCTGAACGACCACACGATCCAGTTCACGCTCACCCAGCCGTACGCGCCGTTCCTGTCGTGGGTGCCGTGGTGGTACGTGATGAACCCCAAGCAGGTGATGGCCAACGAGCAGGCGGGCGACCTCGGCCAGAAGTGGCTGACCGACAACGCGGCCGGCAGCGGGCCGTTCAAGATCAAGCGCTGGCAGCAGGGCGTGCTCTACGAGATCGAGGCGGTCGACGGCTACTGGAAGGGCTGGCCCTCGAAGGACCACGTCGGCGGCGTCATCCTCAAGCTGGTGCGCGAGTCGGCGGCCCAGCGGGCGGCGCTGCTGCGCGGCGAGGCCGACATCGTCGAGGGGCTGTCGGCGGACGACTACGACCAGGTCGCGAGGACGCCCGGCATCGTCGTGCCGAACTTTCCGGGGATGACGACGTTCGGCCTCAAGATGAACACGCAGAAGGCGCCGACCAACGACGCAAATCTGAGGAAGGCGGTCGCGCACGCCTTCGACTACGACTCGCTGATCAAGATCTACAACGGCAACGCCATCCTCCAGACGAGCCCATTCCCCAACGCCACGCGCGGCCACGTCGCGGTGCCCGGTTTCCCGCGCCAGGACCTGGCCAAGGCCAAAGAGTTCCTGGCCAAGAGCGCCTATCCCAACGGCGGCATCGAGCTCGAGTACGTCTACGTTCAAGGCCTCGAGGAAGAGCGCAAGATGGGGCTCGTCCTCATCGACAACCTCGGCAAGCTGAACCTCAAGGTGAAGATGGTGCCGCTGACCTGGCCCAACATGGTCGCGCGGGGCGCCAAGGTGGAGTCGTCGCCGGATCTGATGGCGGTCTTCACCACGCCGCTGTCCACCGATCCCGACGCGGTCGCGTACCAGTACCACAGGAACTCGTACGGCAAGTACTACGCCTCGTCGTTCTATCAGAACGCCGACGTCTGGGGACTGATCGAGCGCGCACGCACGCTGGCGAAGTGGGAGGACCGCGCGCCGCTCTATGCCGACATCCAGAAGCGCATCGCCGCCGACGCGCCCGAGCTGTTCGGCATGCTGGCCAACCGGCGGTGGGGGATGCGCGACCACGTGAAGGGGTTCGTCTTCAGCCCGGTGCGCTTCACCGGCGAGGTCGACGTCTACCCGCTGACGATCGTCGCCAAGTGAGGACCCACCTCCGCTGACGCGCTATCTCGTACAGCGCCTGGCCTTCCTGGGCCTGATGCTGTTCGGGCTCCTGTGCCTGACGTTTGCGATCTCGCACGTGATGCCCGGCGACCCCGCGCGGCTCGCCGCCGGCCCCGACGCCAACGAGTCGATGGTCGAGACGCTGCGGGCCAAGTACGGCCTCGACCGTCCGCTGGGCGTGCAGTTCGTGCGCTATCTGGGCGGCGTGGTCACGGGCGATCTCGGCCAATCGCTACGCAGCCGCAACGCCGTCCTCGACGACCTCGTCCGTTATTTCCCCAACACGTTCGAGCTGGTCACGCTGGCGCTCCTGCTGGCGGTCGTCGTCGGCGTGCCGCTGGGCATGCTCTCGGCCGTCTACCAGAACACGTGGATCGACCACGTGACGCGCGTGGTGTCGGTCTCCGGCGTGGCGCTGCCGGCCTTCTGGCTCGGGCTGATGCTTCAGCTCCTGGTGGGGCTCTATCTCGGATGGCTGCCGCTGGGCGGGCGGCTCGGGCTCACGGCGACACCGCCGGCTCCCATCACGCACCTTCTGTTCGTCGACGCGCTGCTGCGCGGGGAGTGGCGCACGTTCGCCGACGCCGTCGCCCACGCGGTGCTGCCCGTCGTCACGCTGTGCTTCCCAGCGCTGGCGTCGATCATGCGCGTGAACCGCGCGGAGATGCTGGAGACGCTGCGCCAGGACTACATCGTCACCGCACGGGCCCAGGGGTTTTCCGGTTTCCGCGTGGTGACGCGCTACGCGCTTCGCAACGCGATGATCCCCACGTTCACGATGATCGGTCTGCGCTACGGCTGGATGCTCGGCGGCACCGTGCTGATCGAGACCGTCTTCGACTGGCCCGGCATCGGCCTCTACGCGGTCAACGCCGCGGTGTCCTCGGACTTCCAGCCGATCATGGGCGTGACGCTGGTGATCGGCCTCAACTTCATGCTGGCCAATTTGCTGGTCGACCTCGCCTACGGCTGGCTCGACCCGCGCGTCCGCCGGGCGAGCGTGGCGTGAGCGCGCGCGTCCTCTCGCTGGAGCAGCCCGCCGAGCGCACCGGCGCGACGCGCGAGATCCGTCGCTACGCCCGGGCGTATGCGCGGAGCGCCGCGTCGATGGCCGGGCTCGTCATCGTCGCGGTCTTCGTGCTGGTGTCCGCGATCGGCCCGTGGATCGTGCCGTATCCGGAAGACGCTCGGGGTGCCGTCCACCTCGACCGCAAGCTACAGCCGCCGAGCACGACCCACTGGTTCGGCACCGACGAGGTCGGCAACGACGTCTACACTCGCGTCATCCTGGGCGCGCGGGTGTCGCTGCAGATCGGCCTGATCATCACGGTCGTCGCCGCCGTGCTCGGCGTGCCGCTCGGCATCGTCGCCGGCCACGTGGGTGGGCGCCTCGGCGAGACGATCATGCGCGTGACCGACGTGTTCCTGTCGGTGCCGGCCCTGGTGCTGGCCCTCGCGGTAGTGGGCGCGCTGGGGCCGGGCATTCTCAACGCGATGATCGCGCTGTCGCTGGTGTGGTGGCCGGGGTACGTGCGGCTCGTGCAGGCCAAGACGCTTGCGCTCGGCCAGGAGACGTTCGTGGAGGCGGCGCGGGCCAGCGGCAGCGGGCGCCTGCGCATCGTGCTGGTGCACCTCTTGCCCAACTGCGTGTCGCCGATCGTCGTCAAGGCGAGCATGGACATGGGCGCCGCGATCCTCGCGGCGGCGAGCCTGGGCTTCATCGGCCTCGGCGCCCAGCCGCCCTATCCCGAGTGGGGCGCCATGATCAGCCACGGCCGGAACTACCTGCCGACGTGGTGGTGGTACTCGGCGTTCCCGGGGCTGGCGATCTACTTCACCGTGCTCGGCCTCAACCTCGTGGGCGACGGCCTGCGCGACCTGCTCGATCCCAAGAGCAGGGGGTAGCGAGCCGCCCGGCCCGGAGCCTCAGCCGTCGGCGGCGACGGGGGCGACGTCGGAGAAGGCCGGCATCAGCTCCTGCGCGAATCGCCGCAGCGTCGGGCGTCCGCCCGCGCTGTTGAGCAGCACGTATTCCGCTCCGGCCGCGCGCAGCGACTGCATCATGCGACCGACCTCGTCCGGCGTGCCGTAGAGGGCGGAGGCGCAGATCTCCGCGTCGGATAGCTGGGCGCGGTTCGAGCCGGGGCCGTCCGGGCGCGTGGCCAGGCGATCGATGCGCCGGCGGCCGGCCACCCGATTCGCCATCGCGCGCTCGAGGTCGGCCGGGGTCGTGACGATGTTGATCGAGCGCGTCACGCCGACGTTCATCGGATCGAACACGCGTCCCCGTGCTTCGACCTCGGTCTTGAAGATCGCGATGCGCTCGCCGATCTGCTGGATCGACGCGTACTGATCCAGCAGCAAGTTGAAGCCGAGCGCCGCGACCTTCCGGATCGAGGCGGGGCTGCCCGCGCCCATCCAGAGCGGCGGGTGCGGCTTCTGCGCCGTCGGCGGCTCCACCACGACGTTGTCGAACTGCCAGTACGTGCCGCGATGGCTCCACGGCACGTCCGACGTCCACGCCGTGCGCATCACCTCGAGCGATTCGTCGAAGCGCGCGTCGGCGTCTTCCATGGGCGTCGCGAAGCCGGCGAACTCGTTGTACCGGTAGCCCTTGCCGATTCCGAAGTCGACGCGGCCGCCCGAGAGCAGATCGAGCGTCGCGACCTGCTCGGCCAGCAGGACGGGGTTGTGCCAGGCCAGCACGATCACCGCCGTGCCGAGGCGCAGCGTGGTGGTGCGGGCGCCGACCCACGTCAGCAAGTTCAGGGTCGCCGAGATCTGGCCGAAGCCCGTGAAGTGGTGCTCGACGATGAACGTGCTGTGATAGCCGAGCGCCTCGGCCTCGACGTTGTTCTCGACGAACTCCCGGAAGCCGGCGCCACTGTCGACGTCGGGCACTCCGCGTCTGGCCTGGGCGCTGCCGAACAGTCCGAAGCGCATGTCCCGTCCTTTCAGGTCGCGGGGGCGCCGCTGGCCGTGAGGATACCACTAGCCACCGCACGCCTCGGCGATGACCCGGGCCACCAGGAAGTTGGCGAGCAGCACGGGCATTCCGGTCAGCCCACGAAGCTCGTCGCGCGTCTTGCGGCGGAACCCCATGCAGTCCATCACGACCAGGCCGGCGCCGCCGGCGCGCATCGCCTCGGCGGCGCGGCGCAGCGCAGCCGCATCTTCTTCCTCATAGGGCGACAGCGGCGCCACGACCGGATCGAAGCCGTCGCGCCGCCAGCGCGCCTCGGTCTGCGGCACGTGCGGCACCGACGGGGTCAGGACGCCGAGCCGGCCGGGCCAGGAGAGCCCGCGCAGGGTGCCCAGCAGCACGGGATGAGGCTGGATCAGCGTGCGGCTCGAGCGCAGTCGCGGAAACGCGCCGGTGCACAGCAGCGCCGTCATCGTGGCGCCGCCTTGCTCGAGCGCGGCGATGCGCTGCTCGACCAGCCCGACGATCTTCTCCTTGCCGACGAAGACCGCCGAGCCGTCTTGCAGTCGCGTCACCAAGATCTCGTCGCTGCCGGTGGGCGCGAGCTTATCGATCTCCCCCCGCGTGAGGCCGTCGAGCGCGCCGGCTTCGCGGACGTCGACGCCCGGGCCGATCAGCGCCGCCATCTCGGGGACGACGTCACCGCGAGGGGACTGGCCGATCGTGACGAGCCCGACCACCGAGCCGAGTGGTTTCGTCATGGCATCGCCTCCTTTATAACCGCGCGCACTGCTAACCGCTGAACACGCTCGCGGCGAGGTTGACCGTCAGCGCGAGGAGCGCGGCGTTGAACACGAACGAGACGACGCCGTGCGCGGTGACGGTGCGACGGATCTGCTTGCTGCTGATGGTCACGTCCGATACTTGCGACGTCATGCCGATCACGAACGAGAAGTAGACGAAGTCCCAGTAGTCGGGCTCCCGGTCGTCGCCGGGAAAGGCCAGCCCACCGCTGTCGGTCTCGTCGTAGAACTCGTGGGCGTAGTGGAGCGCGAACAGCGTGTGGATCAGCGCCCAGGACAGCAAGATCGTGAGCGCGGGGAGCAGCAGCTTCATCGGCTTGCTGTCGTGGGTGGGCGCAGAGGCCCCGAGCTGGGCGAAGATCGCGACCAGGCTCGCCAGCGCCGCGATCACCGGCAGCACCAGGAGCGTCAATCGCCCCTCGTCCTGCGCCGCGGCTCGCTGGCGAATCGTGTGGATCTCCGAGGCCCACATCATGTGGAAGACGAGCACCAGGTAGAGCGCCACCCCGATGTCCCAGCCGGTGAGCATGCGGGTCGCGGGCGCCCAGTGCCTCAGCCAGGCGACCAGCGCGGCCAGGACGCCGATGGCGCCGCACGCGAACAGCCGGGGCCGCGCTCGCACGATACGCACGAGCGCCGGCGACCGGCGGATCCGGTCAGCGCGGATCGCCATCAGGTCTCAGGGCGTCGCCCCGGCGCGACGCGCCTCGCGAAGCCCGGCCAGGATGGCGTCGCGATCGAGGCTCATCTCCATCAGCGCGACCTGGGCCTCGTAGACGTCGGCCGGCACCTGGTCACGAACCTCCGGCTCGAAGACATGGAACACGGGGAGCCCCAACGGGACTCCGGCCAATGGGCCCGCGTAGGACGGATCGCCGGCAACGACGGTCTGAGCGAGCGTCTGCGTGCTCTCGGCATCGGGGGTCCCGAGCAGGACCACCACACCGCTGCCGTGCTCGTCCGCGACTCGCTTCACCGCCGCCTGATCCTCCAAGCCCATGGCGCCCGCCGCCGTTCAGACGTAGCAGGCGGTCAGCGTCAGCACGACTTCGGCGCCGGCCCGCCTGGCGCATTCCGCCACCGCCGGGCCCGGCACGCCGTCGCGCTCGCCGAGCGCGATCACTTTCTTGCCTCGAAGCTCCATGCTTTGGCTCCTTTTCTGGTTCGAGCACCGAGCCTAGCTTACCGCCCCCCTCGCCACAACGCCCCGGTGCACTCGCGGTCGTTCTCACCATCAGCCTCACTCGGGCGCCGCTTGCGGGTTGAGCCGGCGCGCGCCGGCCCAGTGCGTGGCGTACCACTCTTCGTCGAGACCGGCCACGGCCACGCGCTTCCCCGTTTGTCTGGAATGGATGAAGCGGCCGCCGCCGACGTAGATCCCGTTGTGGCGGAGGTGATCGAAGAAGACCAGATCGCCCGGCTCGAGGCGGTCGCGGGCGACCGGCGTGCCGAGCTGGTACTGCTTCGCGGCGTTGTGCGGGAGCGCGACACCGACTTGCGCGTACACGTACCGGACCAGCCCGGAACAATCGAAGCCGGACGGGCTCGACCCGCCCCACCGGTAGGGCGCGCCGACGTGCTTCCTGGCGATGGCGACGACCCGCTGGCCGTGATCCGAGTCGGCTGGACGCTCGCTCACCGACGGCCGCTGCGAAACGGTCGAGCACGCGGCCAGGACGATGGCGACGCCGAGGAGGAGAGCCAGCGGGCGCCCGGGAGCCGTGGTCCGCTCGATCTCAGTCCGCTCCGGCGCGCGACTCGTTGCGTTCCAGAACGAGCGAGAGCCCGTCAGGGAGCTGCGTCATCCGCCCAAGGAACAGGCTACCCTTGCCCGCGAACATCGTACGGGTCAGGTCGCCGTCGGTGAGCCCGCGGCGCGCGTGGCCGAGATAGGGGATCGCGGAGGCGATGTGCCCCTGGGTCGGCGAGAACCCGGGCATCCCCCGTGTGCGAACGAACTCCTCGATCCCTTCGCGGGCGATCAGCTTCTCGACGACGGCCAGGCTCGCCAGCGTCCGATAGTTGTTGAGCGGCACGTTGCCGCTGCCCGCCGGCTCGGTCGCCTCTGGATTGTGGAGCTCGAGCGAGAAGCGGTCCACGTCGAGCAGCGTGAGCCCGACGCGCCCGAGCGGCTCGCTGTAGAGCGCCTTCATGATCGCGAGAGGTGCCGACCCGGAGGCGACCTCGTGGCGACCGATCGCGTCGAGCCGCAGCACGGGCGAGACGCCGTCATCGCGCGAGACCTGCGCGGCGAAGCCGGCGAGGACGTCCTCCACGATCGGCATCGCGTGCTTCACGTGGCCCTGGAACTTCATCCCGAGCTTCGCGAGCGAGCCGCCCGCCAGCACCATCACGTCGTCGTACAGGCCGCTTCTCACCAGGGCGCCCGCGATCATCAGCGCGTGCATCGGCCCGCTGCAGAACGCCTTGACGTCGCTGCCGGTTGCCCGCCCACACCCCGCCCACTCGGCGACGGCCTTGGCGACGTTGCCGCCGCCGCGCTGATAGCGATCGCCCACCGCCTCCTCGCCGCAGTTGATGACGTACCGCACGTTGCTGGCGGCGATGGCGCCGGGCTGCGCGAGCAGATGGCGCAACGCGAGCGCCGCCGTCGCCTTGCAGGCGAGGTTCTCCAGGAGCACCTGCCCGGTGAGCGTGTCGTCCTCGTCGTGGCCGGGCAGCATGGCGCCGAGCAGTCGGCCGTCGGCGCCGACCAGTGGCACCGCGCGGTGTCGCTCGATGCGTTCGCGGAGCAAGGCGGCGGTGACGCCGGCCGGGACGGGCGGGCGACCGGACTCCCGGCCGACGAGGGGGTGCGCGTCGAGCGCGCCTCGCGCGCCCTCGGCCACCTCGCCGTCGAGCGCGAACAGATCGAAGCCGTCGCAGGTCGCAAGCAGGCCGAGGAACTCGTGCTCCGGCATGATCTCGCCGTCCGGCCCGAAGCGCCCGGCGTCGACGAGGGGATGGCGATGCCACGGCGTGGGTCGCGCCGCGAGATCGTCCACGCCGAGGTTGCCGATGAACACCTGGTTCGGCGCGTAGGCGCGGGCGGCGTCCCAGTCGCGCAGGTGCGGGCGCAAGTACTCGATCGGTTGCTCCACCTCGCGAAGGACGCGGAGCGGCTTGGAGCCGAGCCGGACAAGGCTGGGGACGTGGGCGAGCACGAGAGACACGGCACGAATGACGGGCATCCCGTTCGGCGTCACGGCCCGACCCGCAGCGCGCGGTAGCGCCCGGGCGTGAGGCCGAACGCCGCCTTGAACACGCGGGTGAAGTGCGCCTGGTCGGCGAACCCGGCCTCGCACGCCACGTCGGCGAGTGGTCGCTGTGCGTGGATTCGCTCGCGCGCGACGCCGAGCCGGCGCATGAGCAAGTAGCGGTACGGGCTCGTGCCGAGCATGGTTCTGAACTGGCGGGCGAGGTCGTAGCGCGTCAGTCCCGTGATCGACTCGAGCTCCGACGAATGCACGACGCGCGTTCGTTGCGCGTCGAGGAACTCACGGGCGCACTCGACCGCGGCGACGTCGACTCGGGGTGACGTCGCCGGACGCCCGCCATCCTCCGCGGCCAGCAATCCCTCCGCGAGCTCGACGATGAGGCTGTCGGCCGACAGCGATTCCAGCGGGGCACGAAAGGCCTCGTCGACGGCTCGCCGCAGCCTCGCGTTCATGGAGACCGCCTCGCTCACGAACGGCAGCGGACCGGGCCTCCCGCGGATGGCGCGGAGCGCTTCGGCCAGGTGAACGGGCTCCACATAGATGATGCGGTAGCCGAAGCCCTCGTCGGTGCCGGCGCGTCCGTTGTGGACCTCGTCCGGATAGAGCACGACGACCTGCCCGCGCGTGCGGACCCGCGCCGCCCCGCGGTAGTCGAAGACCTGGACGCCGCGGTCGGTCACCCCGACCGCGTACGTGTCGTGGCGGTGCTTGCTGTAGACCTCACCGGTCAGCGAGGCGCGAAACAGCTCGACGCCTTCGACCGGTGTGGTGCTGGCGAGCCAGCCAGTGACCGCCCGCTTGCACGATCGTTCAAGACCCGCGCCGCCCGACCTGGTTTTCTGGAAGCCCATACGCCTGGAGGTAGAGTACGACTACCGAGCGCGTCCTTGCGTTTCTTCTCTTCACTGTCGTGGCCGCGGTCACCCCAGGGCCCAGCAACATCATGCTGACGGCCGCCGGCGCGAACGCGGGCGTGCTCCGAGGGCTTCCGTGCCTGCTCGGCGTCATGGCGGGCATGGGGCTCATGATGTTCCTGGTGCCGCTCGGGCTTGGCAGCGTCGTCCTCCAGAACCCTCTCGTGCTCAAGGCGCTCCACTGGGGCGGCGCGGCCGTGCTGCTCTGGCTCTCGTGGAAGATCGCGACGTCGCGCCGCATCGAATCGACCCCCGGAGGGAATCCGGTCGGCTTCGTGGGCGCGGCGGTCTTTCAGTGGATCAACCCGAAGTCGTGGCTCGTGAGCGCGAGCGCGGGCGGCACGTTTCTCAGTGCCGAGGGCGGGAGCCCGATCGTGCAGTCGGCGTACCTCGGCGGGCTCTTCGTCGCGGCGGCCTTACCGAGCTGCTTCCTCTGGCTCGCGTTCGGCGCCACCGTCCAGCGTTTCCTCCACGACCCACGGCGGCTGCGGGTGTTCAATATCGCGATGGGGCTGCTGCTGGGCATGTCGATCGTTCTGATCGTTTAGATGGAGGGGGCCTCGAAGGTTGATCTTGGCGGCTGGCCCGGGCGCGAAGCCTAACCCCGCGTTGGGCGGGCCGCACGATAGCTCTGCAACGATGACTCCGGCGCTGTTCCTCAAGTCTTTTGAGCGCTACTTGCGGGAAACGTCTGACCCCCAATTCTTCGACGGAATTCCGATCATTCAGCTACGCTGTTGCTGTTCACAACGCCTCTTCGTCGGGCACTCAGTACTATCGAAACGAATCGCTCTATGGAGTGGCAATCCAACAATGGAGATACTCACCAAAAACGAAGCTCAGGGGCTTTGGTCCGGTCTGCGGCTTTACTGCCAAGGACAACTAGCCGAGCGCTAACTAGCCGACCTCGCCTCTACAGGCCGGCGCGCCCCCCTGCGTGACCCCGGCGAAGCCGTGACGCGCCTCGAGAGTGCTTCGCGTGCCCGGGGGCCGCGAAGGGCTCCCCATGCCCCCCGGCTCTCGGACACGGTCCGGCTACGCCGGGCCGCCTCGTTAGCGGCCGGCTTCGCCAGGGCCCACCGGACTCTGGCCGGCGGCGGCTCGCTCCGTGGGCGGCGGCAGCGGAATCACCCCGCCCGGCTCGCCGGCCAGGATCCAGTCGATCAGCAGGCGATAGCGCTCCGTCGGCACGGCGCCGACGAGCGACAGCTTCTCGTTGAGGATCACCGTCGGCAGCCCCGAGACGCCGAACCACGCCGCGCCCTCGGCGCAGTCGTGCAGCACGGCCTCGTAGGCCTCCCGCGCGTAGTCGGTCTCGAAACGCGCGAGGTCCAGCGCGGTCTCGCGGGCGAGGCTGCGCAGCACGTCGTGGCGGCCGATGTCGAGGTTGTCGCGGAAGTGCGCGGTGAAGAGCCGCTCGTGAAATCGCGCGAAGGCGTCCTCGCCCTGACGCTCGGCACACTTCGCGGCGGTCAGGGCAGGGATGGACGACGACGGCAGCGGCGCGTCGAGCGCCGGCGGCACGAAGGCCGCGCGCGGCTCCTCGGCGCCGACGCGCTGCCGTCCCTCGCGCGTCCTCTCGGTCACGCGCCGGCCCGGCTGCTCGCCGGGGATGAGCGGGAACGTCCGCCAGTGGACGCGCACTCGGTCGCCGTAGTCCCGCTCGATCTCCCGGAGCCGCACCGCGGCGTTATAGCACCAGGGTCAGAGATAATCGGAAAAGACGTCCAGCTGGACCCGCACGGTCATTCCCGCGTGAACACCGTGGGCCGAGCCACCTCGGTGCGAAGCGCCTGCAGCGCCTGCTCGACGATGCGGCGCCGCAACGCCTTCTCGTCGTCGGGGGAAAGGTCGGCGCTGCCGAGCGGGTGGATGATGCCCGCGGCGGGCACGATGCGGTTGGCGCCCACCATCACGGCCACCGGCGTCATCGTCGAGACCTGCACGGTCGGTAGCCCCGCGCGCTCGAGCTCTCGGGCGATCGCTGCGCCGCAGCGAGTGCTGGTCCCTCAGGTCGAGGTGAGGATGACGGCGTCGACGCCGGCGGCGCGGAGCTTCTCGGCGATCTCCGCACCCATGCGCGCGCTGTGGGCGAGGGTGGTCGCGACACCGACCGTCGAATAGACCGTCTCGTGGAGCTTGCCGATCGCGCCGCTCCGCTCCAGCTCGCGCGCGACGTCGACGGGCACCAGGCGATGCGGGTCCTGCTTCACCCAGGTCGTGTCGTAGCCGCGATGCGGGTTGTCGTACTGGGCCGCGTCGAGCCCCGTCTTGCCCTCGATGCTGTAGGCGCCGTAGCGCGTCGCGTTCAGTGCCTCGATACCGTCGGGGTTGCCGCGCGGCACCAGGCCCCCGTCGGTGACGAGGGCGATGGTGGCGCCCTCGAGCGTCTTGATCAGGCGCGGCGCGGGCACGTGGGGGAAGGCCGGTCGCGGCACCTCGCTGGCGAACGGGCGCGCCGCGAGCTTGTCGAGCAGCATGGCGACGGCGCGATCGGCGGCGACGGCGCCGGCCACGACGTTGCGCGTGAGGCCGCGCGCGAAGTAGCCCTCCGCGACGGGTGCGCCGATCGCCTCGCGGCGCGCGAGCTTCAGGCCGAGGGCGACGAGCCGCTTCACGTCGTCCAGCATCCGCGTCGCCTCGGCGCCGGTCTGCACGACGTGGACTTGCCGGCGGTAGAGCTCGACGCCGGGGTTCTCCGCGTGCATGCCGGTCACGACCGGCACCTCGAGCTGCGCCTGCACGGCAGCGCAGAGCGCCCCGCACGCGACGCCGTAGCGGCCGGCCAGGAACGCGGGACCGGCGACGACGAGGTCGGGCCGCGCGGCGGCGACCAGAGGCACCATCTCGGCGACGGCACGCTCGGCCTGCTCGGCCGCGTAGTTGTCACCGCAGATCACCGTGGCCACGACCGTGCCCGCGTCGCCGAGCGCCTGCTGGACGGCGCGCGCCGCGCCGACGGCGCCGTCGACGACCTGCGGCCCGACGCCGGCCTTCTCCTCACCCCCGAGCTGGCCGAAAAACTGGTTGAGGTAGCAGACCACCCGCAGGGCCATCACCGCACCTCCGCCATCACCCGGGTCGCGCCGACTTGCTCGATCGCGCCGCACAGCCCGCCGTACGTCGCGCGCGTCTCACCGAGGAGCTTCGGCGCCAGGTCGTCGGCGCCGACCACGCGATCCATCGCGGGAAGCGTGATCGGCTCCTGGCTGCTGCCGACGTTCACCATCGCGTCGACGCCGGGAAAATCGAAGAGCAGCATCCCTTCGGCGCTGCCGTCGGTCGACATGTCCTCGACCACCACCGTGGTCTTGACGCCGAGCGCCTCGCACTGCGACGCGGACTGGGCCATGTCCACGTGGGGCGCGCCGCCGCCGATCTTGGTGAACACCGCGCCGTCGGCGCCGAGCGTCTGCGCCACGAGCCCGGCGGTGAGGAACGCCGAACGCACGCGCTCGGGCTCGGTCGCCTGGGCGACGGTGACCACCACGCCCGCGAACCAGAGCGTGCGGCCGTGCTGCGCGTAGAGGGCGCGGATCATCGGATGGTTCTGCGTGGCCCAGGTGGTGACGCTCCGCCCCATGAAACCGCGGAGCACCGCGCCGTCGAGGACCTCGTTCGGGTGCACGACCGTCGGCAGCATGCGCCGTACGGGATCGCCGTAGAGGATCCCCTCGTCCAGACCGGTCGGCCGCTGGTGCGAGTGGATCTGGAACACGTACGCCACGCGCGGCAGGTGAGCCTGCTCCGGCGGCACGCGAGGCGAGGGCGGGAGCGCGAACACCTCCACGCGGTCGGGCTCGGTGTCGCGCGCCGTCCGCGCCAGATCGACGGCCGTTCTCAACGCCGCGAGACGGACGGCGGCCAGATAGTCCGACCGCGCGGTGCCGGCCGACGGCCACGCGGAGATCACGAGGTTGTGTGTGCGCCCGAACGCCGAGAGCGCGGCGTTGGGCCCGGCCATGTCGATCACCGCGAGCGTGCCCACGCTGTCGGTCTGCTGATCGGTGGCCACCACCGCCACGCCGGCCAGCGCCAGCGTGCGCCCGTCGCCCGCCCTCGCCACGCCGCCGAGCACGCCCGGGAAGTCCTCGCCGCCGTCGAGCTTCGCGCGCGGCGCGATGACGTCGAACACGCGCCCGATGCGGCAGCGCTCGCCCGGGTGCACGAGATCGAGCCGGATGCCGGTGAGCCGGGCGTCGGTGGCCAGGAGCGTACCCAGCGCCTGGAGATCGACCTCGAGCCGCTTGCCCACGAGCCGCGTGGCGGAGGCGGCCGCCAGGTCGTCGACGTCGGTCCAGCGCAGCTCGAGTCGCACGCGCGAGTTATCCGACCAGGCTACGCAGCTCCGGGACCACCCAGAGCGGCGCGCGCCCGGCCTCGATGCGCTGGATGTTGTCGAAGCCGTTGCGGTACGCCTTCGTCCAGTTGTCCCATGTCGGCCCGGCGCTGTGCGGCGTCAGCGTGATGTTCGGCAGCGAGAACAGCGGATGGTTCTGCTTCGGCGGCTCTTCCACCATCACGTCGAGGCCGGCGGCGGCGATCGTGCCCGAGGTGAGCGCCTTGTGCAGCGCGTCCTCGTCGACGACCGGGCCCCGACACGTGTTGATGAGGATGGCGCCCTTCTTCATCATCGCGAGCTCGCGCGTGGAGATCATCTTGCGGGTGACGTCGTTCAGCGGCACGTGCAGGGTCACGATGTCGGAGGTGCGGAGGAGCTCGGTGAAGAGGGCGAAGCGCACGCCGAGCGCGTCCTCCTGATCCTCGGTGAGCCGCAGGATGTCGAAGTAGCGCACGTCCATGTCGAAGCCCTGGACGCGGCGCGCGACCTTCTTGCCGATGTTGCCGAGGCCGACGATGCCGAGCCGTTTGCCCTCGACCTCGTAGGTGCGGTTGTCGGCGAAATCGCTGGTGCGCCACTTGCCGGCGACGACGTTGTTGTGGTGGTACACGAGCTTCTTGAGCACGGCGAGCATGAGCATGACGGCGTGCTCGGCGACGGCGACCGAGTTGGCGCCGCCGTTGTTGGCCACCGGCACCTTGGCCTTGCGCGCGGCCTCGATGTCGACGCGATCGTAGCCCGCGCTGGTCAGCTGCACGAGCTTCAGCTTGGGCGCGGCGCGGAAGAACTCGTTGCCGATGCCCTGGCGCGGCGAGCCCAGATAGTACTCGGCGTCGGCGGCCTTGTCGTAGAACTCGGGCTTCCCCGGGTCGACGACGACCAGCTCCATGCCGGGCGGGAGCAGATCGCGCGCGATTTCCATGACGGGGGCGGGCTGGGGCGGCGTGATGATCTTGGTCACGATGTCCTCCTGGAGGTTAGGTGCCGAGCCGCCAGTAGTATACGGCGTTGAGGTAAGCTGTGGCCCGGGAGGTAGCCGGCCATGCTGATCGTCGATTCCCAGATCCATCTCTGGCAGAACGGGAAGATGAGCGCGCACCACCGCCAGATCCCGACGTACTCGGTCGACGACGCGCTGGCCGAGATGGCCTCGGCCGGGGTCGATTGCGCGGTGATCCACCCGCCGAGCTCCCTCGGCGAGCCGGTCAACGTGCTCGCCGTCGATGCGGTGCGACGGCACCCGAGCAAGTTCTGCATCCTCGGCCACTTCGACCTGCAGAGCCCGGATCGCGAGAAGATCGTCGCGAGCTGGCGCCAGCGGCCAGGCATGCTCGGCTTTCGGTTCACGCTCAACCAGCCGCAGCAGAAGGCGTGGTGGACCGACGGCTCGCTCGACTGGTTCTGGAAGGCGTGCGAGCGGGAGGGGCTGCCGGTCGGGCTCCTGGCCGGCGGGAACATGCCGGCGCTGGCGAAGATCGCCGAGCGGCATCCGCGGCTCAAGCTCCACATCGATCATCTCGGGCGCCACGGCGGCGGTACCGGGCAGGCTGACGACGCGGCGTTTGCCGATCTCAAGGACACGCTCGCGCTCGCCAAATATCCAAACGTCGCGATCAAGATGTCGGGCGCCCCGAGCTACTCGAGCCAGCCCTATCCGTACAAGAACATCCACGGCTATCTCCGTCAGATCTTCGAGGCGTTCGGGCCCGAGCGCTCGTTCTGGGGCACCGACATCACCCGCATGCCCTGCTCGTATCGGCAGTGCGTGACGATGTTCACCGAGGAGCTGCCGTGGCTGAAGGGCCGCGACCTCGAGCGGGTGATGGGCGGGGCCGTGGTCGACTGGCTCGGCTGGAAGCGCCCGGTCGCGGCCTGAGCATGTCCGTGACAGCCGAGCCCGATCCCGCGAGCCTGATCGAGGCGTATTTCGAGCGCGGCTGGACCGACGGGCTCCCGGTCGTCCCGCCCACCGAGAAGTCCGTCGCCGAGATGCTGGCGAGCGCCGGGCTGCGGCGCGACGAGATTCTGGGCGAGATCCGCGGCCGGAACACCGTGGTCGTCGCCGAGAAGGTGGCGATCAATGCCGTGCTCGCAGGCTGCCGGCCGGAGTACATGCCCGTGGTTGCCGCGGCGATACGCAGCCTCTGTCACCCCGACTTCGCCTACCACGGGCCGGCGTCGAGCACGGGGGGCTCGGCGATGGTGCTGATCGTCAACGGGCCGATCGCGCGACGTCTGGGGCTCAACTCGGGCAACAACGCCTTCGGCCAGGGATGGCGGCCCAACGCCACGATCGGTCGGGCCGTCCGTCTGACGATGATGAACGCCATGCAGACGCGTCCGGGGTTCCTCGATCGTGCCGTCCTCGGCAACCCCGGGAAATACTCCTTCTGCTTTGCCGAAAACGAGGACGACCACCCGTGGGAGCCGCTGCACGTCGCGCGCGGGCTCAGGCCCGACCAGAGCGCGGTGACCCTCTATGCCTCGAACAGCCTCTACCAGGTCTACAACCAGCTCGCCGCCGAGCCCGAGCCGCTCCTGCGCTGCTTCGCCGACGCGCTCTCGAACCTCGGTCTTCCCAACGTGAAGGGCTTCAACCAGGTCTTGCTGGTGATCGCGGGGGAGCACGCGGAAGTTGTCCGGCAAAGCGGATGGTCACGACGACAGGTCCAGGCTTTCTTGATCGAGCACGCGCGCCGTCGGGTGGCCGATTTGAAGCGGGCCGCACGCCTGCCCGGCGAGCCGACGCCGGCCGACGAGACGACCTGGCGCTACTTCCTCGAGAAGCCGGACGACATTCTGATCGTCTGCGCCGGCGGCCGCGCCGGGAGCTGGTCCGCGTGCCTGCCCGGCTGGGGCAACAAATGGACGAACGCCGTCACGACGGCGATAGGAGAGTTTCCATGAGCTCGCCCCTCTTCGACCCCACCGCGGCGCCCGTCGGTCGCGACGTCACGATCGCGCCGCGACCCTCGATGCTCGACGGGCTCAGGATCGGGCTCGTCGAGAACACGAAGTTCAACTCCGACAAGCTGCTCCTGCGGCTCGCCGACCGCCTCGGCCGCCGCCACCGCATGACCGTGGCCGGCATGGTGCGCAAGCGCTCGCCCAGTCACGAGGTGGACGAGGCGGCGATCGCGTCGCTACGCAAGCAGAGCGACTTCGTCGTCTCCGGCATCGGCGACTGAGGGTCTTGCTCGTCGAGCAGTGTGCTCGACGCGATCCTCTTCGAGCGGGTGGGGGTGCCCGCTATCGCCGTCGTGACCGAGCCGTTCCGAGCCACGGGGGAGGCCATGGCCACGAGCTGGGGCATGCCGGGCTACCGGTTCCTCGAGGTGCCGCATCCGATCGCGAACCTCGACGACAAGCAGCTCGACGAGCGCGCCGACCGGCTCGTGGAGGAGGTCCTCGACCTCCTGCGCAGGGCCTCGAGCTAGGCGCTACCTCACGCCTGCTGCATCTCGCGCCCGCGCGTCTCCACATCGACGAGCTTGCGCGCGATGAGGCCTTCGTCTAGCGCGGCCGCGACGGTCGGATACCCGGCGCGCGTCAGCATGGCCGGAAGCTTTCCGGTCTTGAACTGATCGATCGCCCACTTGAACGGTTCCGGCACCAGCGTCTTGTCCAGGTAGATCCGCTCGTTCTTGTATCGCGGCCCGTAGTGGTAGTGCGGGTAGACGCGAAAGCAGTCGAAGGCCAGCAGCTCGATCTCCTGGCCCGCGATGTCGCCGAGCACGTGGATGGCGATGCCGCCGTCCCCGCCGCCGGCGGCGCGCATCTCCAGCCCGAAGCGGATGTTGCCCGCCTCGATCACGTCGGTCCCGCGATTGTGGCGAACCGTGCGCCGCTTGCTGATCGCCATCTCGCACGCCTTGGTCTCCACCTCGTCAAGCACGGGCATCAGCTGCGAGGGGTCGATCTGCAGCGCGATCTGCTCGTACCCGGCGTGCCCGAGCATCGCCGGGAGCTTCCGGCGCAGCTGTGTCATGGCCCACCGGAGCGGATTGCCGGTGACCGTCGGGTCGAGCATGACGCGGACGTTCTTGTTCGCCGGATCGTAGTGATAGTGCGGGTGATTGTCGAAGCACTCGAACCGGAGCAGCTCCCGCTCGGCGCCTTCGACGGCGCCCAGGACTTGGACGACGACACCCTGGTCGGCGTGGTTGCCGCCGCCGCCCCCGCCATGCGGCGCGCCCCCGTCGATGTCGCGATATTGCAGTGAGAAGCAGATCGGGCCACAGGGGATCATGTCCTTGCCGGCGTCCATCGTTCTTCTCCTCTCACACGATCGGGTGCACGCCTGGTCCTCTTATCTCCGCCAGAGCGCCCTTGTCAAGGGCCTCCGGAGACGTCGTGATGGCGGCGGTGTAGGCGGGGCCCTGAAACGCCCAGCAGGCGCCGGAGATCGCCTCGGCGACGTAGAGGTGCCAGACCTCGAGGCGTCCGCCGGTGTAGAGGATCAGCACGCCGAGCGTCATCACCGCCGCGCCCGCATCCGCGAGCAGCATGATGCGGCGGCGGTCGTGTCGATCGATCCACACGCCGGCCAGCGGTGCGAGCGCGATCACCGGAACGAACCAGAAGAAGCCGAGCAGCGCCACCGTCGTCGCGCGCCCGGTGCGCTCGTAGATCCAGATGAGCAGCGCGAACGTCGACATCGCGGTGCCGATCTGCGATACGAGCTGGCCGGTCCAGACGACGAGAAACGTGCGCACGGCAGCCCGTACTATACGAAAGATGCGCGATGGGGTACCTTCGACGCAATCGAGCGTTGAACCAACCCTGTCGAGGAGGATCCCATGGACGTATCGCGACGTGACTTCACGGTTGCAGGCGCAGTTGCTCTCGGCACTTCCGGCCTCTTGCTCAGCGGCTTCGCGGGCGCCGAACCCGCCGACGAGGCGGCGGTGAAAGAGGGCGTCGAGATCCTGCGAAAGGCGTTGTTCGAAGCCGACAAGACGAGGTTAGAGCAGGTCGCATCCGCTCAGATCAGCTACGGCCATTCCGACGGAAGGGTCGAGACCAAGGAGCAATTCATCAACGGGGTGATGACCCGCAAGCAGACCGTCAAGTCGCTCGCCTTCCCGGAGCTCAAGGTGGCGGTGGTCGGCACTGCCGCGATCGCGCGCCACATCTACCTGGCCGAATCCGAGCTCGAGGGCAAGCAGACCACCACCAAGATCGGCGCCCTTCAGGTCTGGCAAAAGCAGGATGGCGCCTGGAAGCTGCTGGCGCGCCAGGGATTCAGGCTGCCGGCATAAACTCGAGGAGCGCCACGGCTTCGCCGGGGCGCGACGAACGCTGGGGGGGTATGGGGGGCCATTTCGTGGCCCCCGAGGACGCAACGCGGAATCGAGGAGCGCCACGGCTTCGCCGGGGCGCGACGAACGCTGGGGGGTATGGGGGGCCATTTCGTGGCCCCCCATGTCACTTGAACGCCGGCATGACCTGCGCCGAGAAGCGCTCGAGCTGCTCGAGAATCACCGCCTGGGGCGTGCCGACCGGCTGGCCGACGTTGACGACCTCCAGGCCCGGATACTTTTTCTCGATGTCTTTCAGCTGCTCGGTGATCTGTTCTGGCGGGCCGATGAGCCACGTGCCGGCCTTGATCGCGTTGCGCAGGGTCGGCAGCCCGGCCTGCCGCGCGCGCTTGGGGTCGGCGACCGCGTCGATCTGCGCCGGCGTCAGGCCCGGCACGAAACCGAGCGGCGCGAACATCTTGATGTTCTCCTCGAAGAACGGCGTCGCCTCCTTGATGCCTTGCTCGACGCTGTCGGCGATGTGGAACGAGAAGCCGATGCAGAGGTCGCCGCCCAGCTTGGTTTCCCGCCCGGCGCGGGCACGCGCCTCGCGGAACGCGTGCACGACCTTGTCGTTGGCGCCGCCCTGCGCGGCGCCGCCACCGATGATGCCCTTGATGTTGTGCTTGGCCATGAAGTCGAGGGCCCGTGTGCTCGCGCTGACGACCGGCTGCCAGCACTCGACGGGCAGCGTCTTCGGGCGCGGCACCAGCGTGATCTCGGAGAGCTCGTACCCGCGGTAGGGCATCTGAGGCGGCGGGATCGTGTAGTACTTGCCCTGGTGCGAGAACGCGCGCTCGTTGAACGATTTGAAAATGAGGTCGACCTGCTCCTCGAACAGCTCGCGATTGGCGTCCTGGTCGCGCAGCGGCGCGCCGAACACTTCGACCTCGCGCGTGTGATAGCCGCGGCCGACGCCGAAGACGACTCGGCCGCCGGTCAGCCAGTCGGCGGTGGCGTAGTCCTCGGCCATCCGCAAGGGATGCCACATCGGCGCGATGTTGAAGCCGCAGCCGATCTTGATGTTCTTCGTGATGTGGCAGAGGTGGAGGGCCAGCATCAGGATGTTCGGGATGCACTCGTACCCTTCGCGCTGGAAGTGGTGCTCGGCCAGCCAGAAGGTGTCGTAGCCCGTCCGGTCCATCAGCTTCGCGATGGCCTCGCTTTTCGGAAACACCTCCGCCAGACGCTCGTCGGAAAGCCAGCGGTCGTTGGCCGCCGTGCCGTCCAGCCCCTCGTGCTCCAGATCGACGTGCCCCGCGAACAGGCTGCCGAATTGCTTGATCATGCTGGGACCCCCAGGTGCTTCTTGAAGAACGCGATCGTTCGTTCCCAGGCGAGCTTGGCCGACGCTTCGTGGTAGCGCGGCGTCGAATTGTTGTGGAAGCCGTGCTGCGTGCCCGGGTACATGTGCATCTCGTATTGTGCGCCGCTCGCCTTCAGCGCCCCTTCATAGGCCGGCCACAGCGCGTTGATGCGCTCGTCGTTCTCGGCGTACTGGATCAGCAGCGCCGCTTTGATCGCCGGCACGCGCGTCGTCTCGGCCGCGGCGCCGTAGAACGGGACAGCCGCCTTCAGATCCGCGCCGAGGTCGACCGCCAGGAAGTTGGTCGTGCTGCCGCCCCAGCAGAAGCCGGTGACGCCGAGCTTGCCGGTCGAGAGCGAGTGCGCCTTCAGAAAGCGCGCGCCGTTGACCATGTCCGTGCGCAGCTTGCTCTGGTCGAGGCTGGCTTGCAGCGCGCGGCCGTCGTCGTCGTTGCCCGGATAGCCGCCGACCGGCGAGAGCCCGTCGGGGGCGAAGGCCAGGAATCCCTCGGTCGCGGCGCGGCGCGTGACGTCTTCGATGTACGGATTGAGTCCGCGGTTCTCGTGGATCACGAGCACGGCAGGGAACGGTCCAGTCGCGTTCGGCTGCACCAGGTAGCCACGCATCGTGCCCGAGGTGCCGCCGGGCGACGGATAGGTCAGGTAGCGAGCTTTGATTCTCGGATCGGTGAAAGAAATCGTCTGGGCCAGCGCGTATCGGGGCAGCAGCGCCTGCGCCATGGCCAGACCACCAACCGTCAGCACGCTGGCCCGCTGGAGGAATTCACGCCGGTCGATGTTGCCGTGGCAGTACTCGTCGTAGAGGTCGTAGATGCGCTGATCGATCTCGTTCTGCGTCAATGTCGGCATGGGCAGCCCTCCCTCGCTTGCGCTCGCATTCTAGCTCACGAATCTCGCGGGTGCCGGCCCGCGGGTGCCGGCCTTGACAAGTCGAGGCCGCGACGCTACTGATGGGCCGCGGGCCTACGAGTGGCCTGCGAGGTGTGAATATGCAGAGAGTTTCCAGAATCGCCGGCGGTATCGGGCTCGCGGCGGCGGCCCTGGTCGTCATGATGGTGGGGTGGTCCAGGATGAACCAGCCGGTTCGCGCGCCTTCCGTTCAGCCTGCCGAGGGGCGGGTGATGGGCGATCTGACCGGCTTCGTCGGTCGGGTGGACCAGAAGGCGCGCACCGTCGAGGTGGCCGAGAAGCTCGGCCTGCGCCCGATCACGATGACCGTGACCGACGACACAGCGATCACGGTCCACGGCGAGCAACGCGGCCTCCGCGACCTCAAGAAAGACTTACCGGTCAGGGCGTTCTACGAGGTCCGCAACGACGTCACCTACCTGACCAAGATTCAAGTCGTCACGGACGAGACGCAAGCCAGACCGGCCGAGGCGAAGCCGATGACGCTGCCGCCCGTCGCAGCCGCACCAGCGCCGGCCGTGTCGTCGACTAAGCAATCCGCCACGTTCAGGCCGGCGCCGCCTCCGGCGCAGGCACCTGTCGTCGCAACGGCGCCAGCCCCGGCGCCCGCACCGGCCGCAGCGAGGGCACCAGCATCGACGGGGGCACCGCTCGTGCCGCCCATCGCGCCGGCTCCGCCGCTGACGCCGGTGGCCGAAGCGCCAGCGCCACCTCGTCAGACGGTCTCGGCGGGTCCGGTCGCCGCGGATGCCGGCGACGGCAGCGAAGCGGTCGACTGGCTCCTGAGGAACTCGCGCCGCCGGTAGCGACTACTCGGCCGTAGTCGGATCGATCACCGATCGGATACGAGAGACCTTGTTGGCAGGGAACCCTCCCTGCTGGGCGTGCCGTCGCACGGTCTCTTCGTCCGGCGCGATGTAGACACAGTAGATCTTGTCGTCGGTCACGTAGCTCTGGAGCCACTGGATCTTCGGCCCCATGGTCTGGAGGACTCCGCACGATTTCTGAGAAATCGCGTGGAGCTCCTGCCCGGACAGCTTTCCCGCGCCCGGGATCTCACGCTCGATCACGAACTTCGGCATTGAATCCTCCTTGGCTTCCTGTGATCTCCTGTGAACCTAAGCGCGCGAGGGCGGCGAGTCAATGCGAACGTCGGGAGGCCCAGGTCGCGTGCCCTTGCGCCCGTCGGCGTAGCGGCGTATGGTCGCGGGCCATGAGTCGCAGGGCGTCGCTCGCTGTCCTGCTCCTGGGCGTCCTGCTCACGCTGCCTTCCATTGCCCATGCCTGTCCCACGGACCCGGTGTGGATTCCCGGTCTCTACGACGACAACGACTGGGACGACGTCATCCTCTTCATCACCGGCGCCGTCGGCGCCGTCGACGCCCGAGTCGATGATCCCATAGGCCCTGTCGTCGTCTGCCTGGGCGTGATCCGCCCGCACAGGCCGCAGGTCCCCTCGGCGCGTCCACGCGAGTCCCTCTCCGCCCGAGCTCCGCCGCAGCTGTTCGCGTAGCCCGGTCTTCTCCTCCGCGGCCCCGGCTCCGCGACACGAGCGCGGCGCGCGGGTGACGAAACGTCCGCATGCTTCACGAGTGCGGCTTGACCTTTGGCGGCTCACAAGTGGAGGTCCGCAATGACGCGAAAGTGCACGCTCGCGCTGATCCCGCTTCTGCTCGTCACCGTCTCCCTCCTGCTCTTCGGGACGACGCCCGGCCGCGCCGGCGACCGGGACTACGGACGAGCTCGAGGCCCCATCAGCCTTCTCAAGACGATTCCGGTGCCGGTGAGTTCCGCGAACACCACGGCCGGCGCTCTCTACTCGTTCGATATCAGCTTCGTCGACCCGGCAACGCAGACGTACTACCTCGCCGACCGTTCCAACAAGGCCGTCGATGTCGTGGACGCCGGGACCGACACGTTCATCACGCAGATCGCGCCCAACAATGGACACGCCCCGTTCGCCGGGTTCGTGCCGTGCGTGCCCGCTGCCGGCGCCAACGATTGCGCCGGCCCCAACGGCGTCGTTGGCGCGTTCCCCTTCCTGTTCGTGACCGACGCACCGAGCCGCGTGCTCACGGTCGACCTCAGGACCAGCCCGCCGACGACCGTCAGCGAGGTCTTCACGAGAGCGGGCGAGAAAACACGCGCCGACGAGCTCGCGTACGATCCGAAGGATGGGCTGCTCCTGGTGATCAACAACGCTTCAGACCCGCCGTTCGGCACCGTGATCAAGGTCAACAAGGCGAACGGGGCTCTCACCGTCGTGACGAACATCGACTTCGACGCGGCCCATGGGGTTGATGCGACCAACGGCGCCGAACAACCGGTGTGGGATCCGGACACTGGCAAGTTCTATCTCTCCATCCCGCAGATCGGCTCGACGCCCTCGCACGGAGGAGTCGTGCGCATCTCGACGACCGGCGTGATCGAAGCGGTCTATCCGGTCGAGCTCTGCTCGCCGGCCGGCCTCGCCCGCGGGCCCAGGCAAGATCTGCTGGTCGGCTGCAATGTGGTGTTCGACACGGCGGGCGGTGTCTGGACGGGGAATGCGGACAGGAATCCGAATTCCGCCGCGCCGAGGTACGTGATCATCGACGCAAAGACGGGCGCCGTCGACAAGATCCTGCCGGGAGTGGGGGCCGGTGACGAAGTCTGGTTCAACAAGGGTGACGGTAACTACTACACGGCCTCGTCGGGCAGCCCGTTCGCGCCCAACGCGATTACGCCGGCACGGCCTCCAGTCGGAACCGCGAGCTCCGCGCCCGTCAACGTGTCCCAGGGGGCTGCCGTGCTCGGCGTGATCGACGCGGAGAAACAAAAGCTGCTCCAGCTCGTGCCGACGCTCAACGTTCCCGCCGTCCCCGGTCAGCATCCGGCAGGGACCGCGCATTCGGTCGCCGCCAATGCGGCGAACAATCACGTATTCGTCCCCTTGGCGGCGAACAACGCCTACCCCGACTGTTTGAAAGGGTGTATCGCGGTGTACGGAAGGCCCTCGTCGGAGGACGACGACGACTAGTCCGAAGACTGACCGTCGATCAGCCAGGCCTGATGGCTGAGTGTGTACGAGCGGCGCGCCCGCTCGGGCGCGCCGCTCAGTTCACAGGGCCTCGTCCAGCACCCACGCGTCCGATGCTCATGCGGTTCCTCCTCATGGGGATTTGAAGTTTTCGGCCGGGCAGTATACTGTCCGCCCGATCCCGGGTCGAGTCGCGACATCTTCAGCGGCGAGAGGGTCGCTAACGGAGGGGGCAATGCCGAGGATAGCGCTGGACCTGAACAAGGCAGAGGACCGGCGGGAGATCAAGAGCGAGTGGCGTGTCGCGACGGGGCTGGTTCCGGGCGAGCCGAACGAGGGGCTCACGGCCCGGCTTCGCGCGACCCCCGCACGGCTGGCGGATTACGACGATTCGGGCTGGAAGGTGTGCGGCAATATCCGGGAGAGCCTATCCGAGGGCTTCACCTTCGCGTGGTACCGGATCGCCATCACCGTACCCGAACGGATCGCCGCGGTCCCACTGGCGGGCTCGCGCGTGTGGTTCGAGACGAACATCGACAACTACGGCGAGATCTGGATCAACGGCCAGATCGACCGGAACACCGGTGTCATCGTCGGCCTCAACGCGCAGCATCGGGTAGAGGTGAGCGGCAGCGCCGTGCCAGGGGCTCGGCATGTCATCGCGTGCCTGGTCGGGAATGGTCCGCTCGCCGAGCCCCGCGGCGGCATCTTCATGCGCTACGCGACCCTCGCTTTCGAGTCGCCCGGATAACACCCTAGTGCTACTCGGCGCAGCTCACGCTGCTGAAGCCATAGTGGTCGTCGTAGCGCCACGGCGGCGGCAGCGGTCCCGTCGTCGGACGCGCCCCGCCATCCACGCCGCCGTGAAGACCGATGGTCGAGCCCCGGCGCACGATCTTCGTCGGCAGGCCGATCACGCGCGCAACGGCGGGCGCCTCGGCTCCGTGCGCAGCGAGATCACGCCGAGGAAGTTCCAGTCCCGCCCGGGGGAGCTTCGGGCATTACCACCAGGACCAGAACTCGACCCGCAGGTAGCGGGCGAGCCTTCTGGTGAGGACGTTGAGTAGCCGACGCTCGCCGCAGTAGATCTTGGCGGTTCCCGTCATCTCGGGCCGCAGGAGAAGGTCGGGGTTTTCGAGGGCGGTCGTCACTCTGAACACCTTGCCCCGCCAGCCCTCCTCCTCCTTGATGGCGGCCGGCGCGATCGCGGTCACCCGGCCCTGAAAGGCGCGCTCAGGATAGGCCCGGGCCTTGACGACGACCGCCTGTCCGACCTTCACGTCGCCGATCTCTCTCTCCGGGATGGCGATCTCCGCCCTCACGGTCTCGAACTCGTGCACCTCGACGACGAGGTCGCCCTTCTTCAGGTACTGTCCGATCTTCTCGCGCGGCTTCGGTGTCGTGACGACGCCCGCAACCGCGCTCCGCACCATGACGAGCCGGAGCTGGTCCTCGAGGTGGCTCCGCTGGCCCACCAGTCGCGCCAGCACCGCCTCGGCCCCCTCGATCTCCTCGGGCCGGCTTCCCGCCGCGAGCAGCCGGAGCCGGCCCCGGGCTTCTTCCGCTTCCTGCTGGGCCACGGCCATCTCCTTGCGGAACCCGGCCAGATCGCCGGTGGACGACAGATCGCCGGCCGACACGGTCCCCAGCTCTGCTCGAGCGGCCACCAGCTCCTTCTCGCGGATCCCCGCCAGCTCCTGGGCCTCCTCGAGCGTTCGCCGGGAGATCAGCTCGGTCGCGAAGAGCGCCCGGAAGCGCTCCAGATCCTTGCGAGCGTACCGCAGCCGCTCTTCGCCCGTCGCGACGTCGGCCGTCGCTTTGGCCAGCCGGGCGGCCTGCATCTGCTCCGCCTCCTCGTACCGGCGGCGGGCGTGCTCGCGCCGGGTCTCGGCGGTCTCGACGTTCTGCCGCGCCAGGCGAAGCTCCTCGGCTCGCGGTCCCGCCCGCAGCATGTTGAGCCGGGCCAACGTCTCGTCGATCTGTGCGCCGACAGCCCTGAGCTCGGCCCGATAATCCCGATCGGCGAGCCGGACGATCAGCTCGCCCGCCGCGACCCGCTGGCCCTCGTCGATGTAGACCTCGGCGATGATCCCGTCGACCTCCGCGCGCACGTCGGAGTTGTGGCGCGGAGCGACCGAGAAGTCACCCGAGACCGTGAGCTGCCACGGCGCGAGGAAGAGCACGGCCAGGGAGAGGCCGAGCAGCAAAAGCGCTCGCACCGGACCGTGGAGCGCCTTCCAGCGCGCGTTCACGCGCTCGCGCCAGGCGCTGAGCCCGGCTCTCGCGCTCCAGCGCCGCAAGGGGTTCTGAAACGCGAGCCCGAGCAAGCTCGTGTAGACGATCGCCCCGGCGCCCTGGTAGCGCTCGGTGAGCCAGCCACCCATCGCCAGCGCCACCCAGCTGAGGAGCCACGCGGAGTAGCCGCCGGCCAGGAGGCCGTACGCCAGGTAGACCCGTCGCTCCCGAGGCGTGGGCTCCTCCGTCGCCCGGCCCGGCGACGCCACCAGAGCCGACAGCCGGCGCTTGAGATAGCCGAACGCGCGCGCGCGGAGGTTGTGAATCCCCAGCGCGTCGCTCAGCAGGTAGTAGCCGTCGAGCTTGATCAGGGGGTTGAGGTTGATGAAGAGCTTGAAGGCGGAGGTGGCGACCACCACCAGCGCAACCGCGCTGGGCCACGTGCCCGGCTCGGTGATCCGCCAGGCGATGACGGCCAGGGCCCAGAGGAACATCTCGAAGTAGGGGCCCGCCATGGTCACCCCGAGGCGCTTTCTCTTCTCGGGAAAGAGCCAGGCGTCGCTCACGTTGCAGTAGAAGGCGAGCTGGAAATAGATGAGGAGGAACCCCATCTCGTGGACGTGGCCCCCGAATCGCTTGCAGGTCAGGCTGTGCGCGAACTCGTGCGCCGTGGTGACCGCAAAAACGATCAGCCACGCCGCGAGGATCATCTCGAAACGCCAGAGGCGCTGGAGATCCCGGGTAATGTCGCTCCACTCGGCGAGGGCGATGCCGAGCCCGAGCGCGATCACGGCCGCGGAGAGAACGAGGAAGGCCGGCGTGAAAAAGAAGCCGACCTTGCCGATCATCCGGTCCAGGAGGCTATCGGGGTCGAAGGCGCTGAGCCTCAGATAGAGAGGGCTCCCACGGGTCCGCCGGTACCGGGCGGTCGGACGGTCGAGCGCTGCTGCGTCGGCCTCGAGTAGGCCGATGCGCCGGAGCGAGGCGACGAACCCTTCGAGCATTCCCGGCTCCGGCACGGACCCGAACGCCTCGCCGGCTCGCCGGCGGACGACGTCGAGCGGCGTGGCGCCGTCGAGCTGGCTCGTGATGAAATGCTCGGCGTCGCCGAAGCGGAAGAACCGCCCGGTCACCGGATCCTTCAGGACGACCGCGTCATCCTGCCGGCTGATCACGAGGTCGCTCCGGAGCTTGGGCTCTGCGACTCCCATCAGTACGAGCTCACCCCCGCTTGCCGGGCGCGGTCAGTGAGGGCCGCTGCCGGAGTGCCGGCAGCGGCCCTTCGACTACCCCGGACTCATGGTGCCGATTGGGCTGCGGGCTCTAGTTGCCTGCCGGCCCTTCCGGAATCGCACCGTTGGGAACAGCGTTGTGGTGGTTGTTGTTGTTGGGGTTGTCCGGGTTGTTGTGCAGCGCCCCGACGGTGTCCGGCGCAATCCGCTGCTCGAGCTCTTCGACCTTTAGCTCTCTCACGTGTTCCTCCTTTTTCTTCTTTCCCTGGCGTGTCACGCCAAGGCTGGACGGCCGCCGTTAGGGACCAGTGGACACCTTGCCCCCGGTGCCCTCGTTGCCGGGGTTGTTCGTGTTGTTCAAGGGGGGGTTGTTGTTGCCGGGGTTGCCGATCCCCAGCCCCTTTCCCACCTCAGAAGGCGCGATCCGCTGCTCGAGCTCCTCGATCTTGAGCTCTTTCATTTCTCTTCACCCTCCTTTACTGGCTAATTAATCGTTGCTCGGGTTGGTGGCGGGAACCTCGTTCGGGTTACTCAGGCCCGGGGCGTGCGCCGGGTTGCCCGACGGGAACTGTCCCGGCGGGAAGTCGGCGCTCGACGGCGCGATCCGCTGCTCGAGCTCTTCGATCTTGAACGCTTTCATCTGGGCTTCCTCTCCGTCTAGGGTTTCGCTAGCACAGTGTTATGGATTGGCGCTGCGTTCGGGGTTTGCGGTCCCCTCGGGGTTCGCGCTGCCGGAGGGATTCTGCCCAGCGTTGCACTGGTGACCCGGCTGGCCCTCGTAGCCGCCGGTCCCCTGCACGCTCGGGGCGATCCGCTGCTCGAGCTCTTCGATGTGGAGCTTCATGCGTCCTCCGTTGATGTGACGTGATCAGTTGCCGTGGCTGTCAGCGGTGTG
>QHSI01000159.1 GCA_003221515.1 Candidatus Rokuibacteriota bacterium | reverse complement strand
ACCAATGCGAAAGGAAAAAGGGAGCGCACCGGCAAAGGGTATCTACTGGTCGATTTGCCGGGCGCGCGGGTGACATTCCGCCCCGTCGCCCCCACGCGCCGTCATATCGACTTGTCGGCCATCCGGGCCGCCGGACTGAACGCCAAAGAGCTCGACGCCCAGATCGCAGAGCGCGTGCGTGCCGCGAAGATCGACGATCAGATCGTGCGCTTGCTCGTGTGGGACGTCGAGCGCGCTGTCGCGCGCGATCTCGACCATGCGGCGATCCGCGGCTACAAGGCGCGCGCGTTGAACTTTCAGCTGGATTTGCGCCGACCGGAGGCGCTGCGGTCACCGGGGGGGGGGACGGGTGCCGGGCCGGGTGCCCGGCGACAGACGCTCACCGAGACGGTGCGGGACTTCCTCGGCCGCCGGCCGCTCGATGCCGAGCTGAATCGCGAGACGTTCGTGAAGCTGGGCGTGGAGTACCTCGAGGCCACGGCCGGGGCGGACGGCGAAGCATGAAGCTGCACCGGCTGCGGCTCGTCAATTTTCGCCAGCACGCGGATACCGAAATCGTGTTCGGCGACGGCATCACCGGCGTCATCGGGCCGAACGGCTCGGGCAAGACGTCGCTGCTCGAGGCGATCGCGTGGGCGATTTACGGCAACCCCGCGGCGCGCGGCGACAAGGACTCGATCCGCAATCTGCGCGCCAAAGCGCGCGCGTCGGTGCGCGTCGAGCTCGAGTTCGGGCTCGGCAGCCACGCGTATCGCGTGGAACGCGGCCTCAATAACGCTGAGCTGTATCAGGACGGCGTGGTGGTCGCCAACTCGCTGAAGGAAGTCACGGGACGGCTGCAGCGCGTCCTCGGCATGACGTACGACGAGTTCTTCAACACGTACTTCACCGGCCAGAAAGAGCTCGCGGTGCTCGCGGATGCGACCCGTCCCGAGCGCGCCGCGTTTCTGTCGCGGGTGCTGCGGCACGAGCAGCTCACGCTCGCGCAGGAGCGCATCCGTGAGCGTCGCAACGCGCTCGGTCATGAAGTCGATGGGCTCGAGACCGGGCTGCCGCCAGCAGCAGGCCCTGGCGGAAGCAGAGCCGCGCTGGCAGCAGTGGGTGGAGCGGCGCGAGCGGACGCTGTCGCTGCACGGGGACCTGCGCGTGGCCGAGCAGGGCGTCGTCGTCGCGCGGCAGGAGTTTCAACGGCTGGACAAAGAGCTCGCGGCCGCGCTCGCGGCGCGCGAGGAGCTGCGCAGTCTCGAGGCCGAGGTCGCGCCGATCGCGAAGCTCAAAGCGGAGCTCACCGAGCTGGACCGGCTGCACCGTGAGGATGCGGCGCGGCGCGAAGAACAAGCGTCGCTGACCGAACTGACGCGCAACTTGAATCGGCTGGATCGCCGCATCGCGGAATTGGCCGAGGCGGAGGTGGCGCTCGAGCGGGCGAGCAAGGAGGCGCGCGACCTCGCGGCGACGCTCGAAGCCGCCGACAAAGTTGCCCGTGAGCAGCAGGCGACCTGGGTGCGCGAGAAAGAGTACGCGAATACCCGGCGCACCGAGCTCCTGAAGCAGCACGAGGAAGTGAAGGACCAGCGCGACAAGATCGAGCGCCTCGGCCCGGAGGGACAATGCCCCACCTGCTTGCGGCCGCTCGGGGCGGAGCATCGCGCCGTGCTCGATGTGCTGAACAATCAGCTCGAAGTGATCGTGACGGATGGGACCTACTTCAAGCAGCGCATCGAGCAGCTGGCGACTCCCCCGGCGGCTGTCACGCAGGCGGAGGCGGCGCGCGACGCGCTCCGGGAAGAGGCACGGCAGGCGAGCGAGCGCGAAGGGACGCTGCGCGAGCAGGCGCGCGAACGGGCCCGGTTGCAGAAAGAGCGTGCCGGTCTCGTGAAGCGGATGCAAGAGATCGAGCGGCGCGTGGCCGCGCGGGATGTGGGGTACAACGCCGAGCGTCACAATGCCGTCCGGCAGGAGCTCACGCGCCTCGAGCCGGTGGCACTGGCGGCCGCGGCGTTGGCAGCGCGCGCCGATCGCGCCGAGGCGCTGGTGGGTGAGGCGGAGATCGCGGAGAAGGCATTGTCGACCCGGGAAGAGCACGTCAAGCAGCTCGCGGAGGCGGTCAAAGCACAGGGGTTCTCCGAGCCGAAGTTTCAGGCGGCACGAGAGCGTCACGACCGCGCCGCGCATGCGCTCCGCGCTGCCGAGCTGGCCGTCGCGGAGACACGGGGCGAGCTGGTCGCTGCGGAAACCGCGGTCCGTGAGATCGAGCGCCGCGTGACCGAGCGGACCGCGCGCGAGCGCACCATCGCCGAGCGAAAGATCGAGCTGCGGGTGCACAACGAGCTGGATCGCGCGTTCTCCGACCTGCGCGCCGAGCTCAACGCCGCGATGCGGCCCGAGATCGGCGCGCTGGCATCGGGCTTTCTATCGGATCTCACCGATGCGCGTTACGATGAGGTCGATCTGGACGAGGATTACCGCGTCGTCGTGCTCGACGAGGGGGTTCCGAAGCCGGTGATCTCGGGTGGAGAAGAGGACATCGCGAATCTCGTGCTGCGGCTCGCCATCTCGCAGATGATCGCCGAGCGCGCGGGCCAGCCGCTCTCGCTGCTCGTGCTCGACGAAATCTTCGGCTCGCTCGACGAGTCGCGGCGCCAGCACGTCCTCGCGTTGCTGCGCCGCCTGGGCGACCGCTTCCCGCAGGTGATTCTCATAACGCACATCGAGCAGGTCCGCGACGGATTGGATCGCATCATCCGCGTCAGCTACGACGCCACGACCGGCACGAGCGTGGTGCGCGATGAGACCGCGACGCTCGGACCGACGGGGGGGGCACCCGATGAGAGCGTGGCTGCCTGACACCCGGGTCACCGGGCCCGAGCGCGCGACCGAGGGCGACATCGAGGGGCTGAATCGCGTCTTTGCGGAAGCCTTCACCGACCGCTATCGCCGCGACGGGTTGATCGGTGTCCGAGTGCCGCAGCTCAACCCGCTCGTGTGGCGCTACGCACTCCTGGACGCGGGCGAGGGCGCGATGGTCTGGCGCGACGAGCAGGGCGACGTTGCGGCCTTCAATGTCGCTCACCAGGCGGGCGCCGAGGGATGGATGGGACCGCTGGCCGTTCGCCCGGACCGCCAGGGCAGCGGTGTCGGCAAGACGGTCGTGCGAACGGCCGCCGACTGGCTCATCGATCGGGGCGTCACGACGCTGGGCCTCGAGACGATGCCGCGCACGGTCGAGAACATCGGCTTCTACGCCCGGCTCGGCTTTGCGCCGGGGTTCCTGACGGTCACGTTGACGAATGAGATCGCAACCCGCGGCCATCCCGCGCCGGCGCTGTTGTCGAAGCGATCCGCTGCGGAAAAGGACTCGGGCGTGGCCGCGGCCCGCGGCTTGGTAGACGATCTCGCCCTAGGCGTCGACTTTTCGCGCGAGATCCTGCTGACGGCCGAGCTCGGCCTGGGCGATACGTCGTTGATCGAGAGCGCGACTGGACTGGATGCACTGGCAGTCTGGCACTCCGCCCCCCTCGCCGACAGCAGGCCGCGTGATGAAGTGCGCGTGCTGAAGCTCGCGGCCCGCGATGACGCGGCGTTCGAGGCCGCGATCGCGGCGGTCGAGGCGGCGGCTGCCAAGGCCGGGATCCGCCGGATCGCGATCCGCTGCCAGAGCCGCTACGTCGAGGCGTTTCGCCGGCTCATCGCGCGCGGATATCGCGTCCGCTGGACCGATCTGCGCATGACGTATGAAGGGTACCCCGAGCGGCATGCCGCCCAGGGTGTGCTCTTCTCGAATTGGGAGATTTAGGCTCCGCCCGGCATTCCCGACACGTAGATGACCTGCGCTAATCCGAGCACTTCGATCGTATGCGGCAGGTTCGGCGGCAGGTCGAGGCGGTCTCCAGGCCCGAGGTCGACCGCCTCCGCGCCGGCTGTGACCCGCAGAAAACCCTCGACGACCCAGCGCGTTTCGGGAAACGCGTGCGCGTGCTCGGTCATCCGCGCGCCCGGGAGATCCGACCACCACGCGGTGACCATGCCTTCGCGCTCGAGCGCGCGACGCAGCGTGGCCACCTGCAGCGGCCCGAGCCGCGGGTCCCAGGGGCGCGCCGCAAGTGTCATGACACGAATCGCGGCGCGCCGGCGAGAATACGGCGGGCGAACAGGATGATCGCTCCTGCGTAGAGCAGGTGAATCGTGCCGCTCGCGACCTGCGCGACAAACAGCAGCAACACCCACACGATCAGCATCACG
>QHSI01000117.1 GCA_003221515.1 Candidatus Rokuibacteriota bacterium | reverse complement strand
TTATGGCGCCGACGCCGGGGTCGGGATATCGCGCACCGCGCCGCCCATGTATTCAGTATCCGCGCTCGAGACGGGTGGGGTTTACCGCTGACGCAGCTTCGGGTCCCAGGCGTCGCGCAGCGTGTCGCCGAAGAGATTGAAGCCGAGCACGGCGAGGCTGATCGCGAGGCCGGGGAAGATCGCGAGCCACGGCGCCTGCTCCATGAACGCGCGGCCCGTGCTGGAGAGCATCAGCCCCCACGACGGCGTCGGCGGCTGGGTGCCCACGCCGAGGAACGAGAGCGTCGCTTCGATGAGGATCGCGTTGCCGAGCCAGATGGAGGCGATGACGAGGATCGGCGCCGTCACGTTGGGCAGGATGTGGCCCAGGATGATGCGCGGGTGGCGGCAGCCGATGGCCTGCGCGGCCTCCACGTAGCGGTTCTGCTTGGCCGACATCACGGCGCCGCGCACGATGCGCGAGTTGCCCGGGATGATCACGATCGCGATGGCGATCATCGCGTTGGTGGTGTTCGGTCGCAGCACCGACACGATGGCCAGTGCGAGCACCAGCGCGGGGATCGCCTGGATGGCATCCATGACGCGCTGGAACAGCAGGTCCACGCGCCCCTCGCAGTAGCCGCACAGCAATCCGATGACCATGCCGGCCGCGGTGCCGATGCCGACGGCGAGCAGCCCCACCCAGAGCGAGATGCGGGCGCCGTGGATCACGCGGCTCAGCACGTCGCGGCCGATGTCGTCGGTGCCGAACGGGTGATCCCACGACGGCCGCGCCAGGCGGATCTCGGGCTGCGGCGCCAGCGGATCGTAGGGCGCCAACACCTCGGCGAAGATCGCGGTGAGGACGATCACGACGAGCAGCGCCGCCGAGGCCGCGCCGAGCGGATTGCGCTTCAGGGCGGCGAGCAGGGCGCGCGTGCGCCCGATGATGACCGGCGCGTCCTCGACGCGAATGACCCGCTCGGTGACCGTCGCCATCAGCGGTACCGGATCCGCGGGTCGAGCCACGCGTAGGTGAGGTCCACCACGAGGTTCAGCGTCACCAGCGTGGCGGCGACGAGCATCACGTTGGTCTGCACGACCGGATAGTCGCGGTACAGGATCGCCTCGACGGTCAAGCGTCCCATGCCTGGCAGGGCGAAGATCGTCTCCACCACGACGGTGCCCGCGAGCAGGACGCCCAGCTGCCCGCCGACGATGGTGACGACCGGGATCAGCGCGTTCTTCAGGGCGTGCTTGTACACGACCATGCGGCCGGCGAGCCCCTTGGCCCAGGCCGTGCGCACGTAGTCCTCGCGCAGCACCTCCAGCACGGTCGAGCGCGTCATGCGCATCGTCGCCGCCGAGAGGCGAAAGCCGAGCACGGCGGCGGGTAGCAGGAACTGCTGCAGGTTGCGCCACGGCGATTCCCAGAGGCTCACGTAGCCGATCGGCGGGATCCAGTGGACCCAGATCGCGGAGAAGGTGATGACGAGCGTCGCCAGCCAGAAATCAGGGATGGAGAGGCCGGACACCGCGACGACGCGTCCCGCGTAGTCGGCGGTCGTGTCCTGCCGCGTCGCTGACAGCACGCCGATCGGGACCGCGATGGTGATGCCGAGGATCATCGCCAGCGCGGCCAGCTCGAGCGTCACCGGGATCGCCTTCTTCAGCGACACCGAGATCGGCTCGTTGGTGAAGATGGAGTCGCCCGGGTTCAGGTTCACCATCTGCCAGAGCCAGAGCATGTACTGTCCGTGGTAGGGCTTGTCGAGACCGAGGTCCTTGCGAAGCTTCGCCAGCTCCTTCTGGCCCACGTTGCCGGACTCGCCCATCAACGCGATCAGCGCGTCGCCCGGCATGACGCGCATCAAGCCGAAGACGATCAGTGACGAGAGCAACAGGACCGGCACGGCGAGCAGCAGGCGCCGGATCACGTACTTCTGCATGGACGCTCGCCCTCTCTCTATCGGGTCTTGGGTGCCGTCAACGCTCCATCACTTGTCGAGCCAGGCCCTGGCCAGGGTGGGCGATCCGTAGCCATCGCTACGGCGAAGCGCACGGGCGGCCGCGTTCTGCACGTGGGGCTGGAACACGAGGAACCCGTTGTCATAGGGCATCCACATGCGTAGCACTTGGTCGAACTCCCGATCGACGATCTTCTTGGTGATCGCTCGCTGCTCGTTGCGATCGGCGGTGCGCCGCAGCTTGGTCGTCAGATCGTCGATGACCGTGTCGTTGACCCGGAAGAAGTTCTTCGTCGACCTCGAGTACATGTAGTGATAAGTCCGCTCGTCCAGGCCTACCGCGTGGCCCGACTGGAACCCCCAGGACATCCCGTCCCACTTACCTTCCACGTAACGGCCGTAGTAGGTCGTGTAGTCGAGCTTGGTGATCTTCATATCGATGTTGAGATTCTTCTTGAGATCTTGCTGCACGAGCTGCACCTGCGAGCTCATCTGCGGGAAGTACTCATAGTAGAAGAGCGTCGTCTCGAAGCCCTTGCCGTGGCCGGCCTCGGCCAGGAGCTTCCTGGCCTCTTCCGGACGGTACTGGACCCAGGGGCCGAGCTCCTTCAGGGTCGGCGCCTTATCCTGGTAGTAAAGGTACGGCACGCCCCAGCCGGGAATTCCGTGGCCTTCGAACACCGTGTCGACCTGCTTTTGGCGATCGATGGCCATCGAGATCGCGCGGCGCACCCGCACGTCGTTGTACGGCGGCTTGTCCTGCGCCAGCGCCACCCCGAACGGCGCCAGCGTGTTGTGATAGGCCTGCACGACTGCGTTGGGGTTCGTCTTGCGAAGCACCTCGACTTCGGACGGGCTCGCGACCCAGATGAAATCGGCCTGACCTGTACGGAAGGCGGCCTTGCGGGTAGAGTCGTCCGGGGTCGACAGGATTACGTATTCATCGATGTACGGACGCCCCTTGTCGAAGTAGTCGGGGTTGCGCTGGAGCACCACCCGAACCTTGCGGCTGTGCTCCTTCATGATGTACGGGCCGGTGCCGATCAAACGCTTCTTGAGATCGCCGTCCTCTTCCAGGACCTCCCGCGCGAAGACGATCGCGATCGGCTCGGCCACGTTCTGCGGAAAGAGCGTGTTGGGGCTCTTGAGGTGGACGCGCAACGTGTACTTGTCCGGCGTCTCCATGCCCTCGATTTCCTGGAACGTGAAGGTCTGCACGCCTTCCTTCGCGTACGCCTCGTAGCAGTACTTGACGTCGGCGGCGGTGAGCTCGCGCCCCTTGAGCGGTGCCACGTTCTGCCACTTCACGCCCTGGCGGAGTTTGAACGTCCACACGCGGTTGGCGGAATCGCTCTGCCACGACTCGGCGAGATCGCCCTTCAGCGTGAGGTCGCTCGGCCCGCCAGCTTCGTCCGAGAGCGCATAGCGCACGAGGCGATTGCTGGTGAGACCGGCGAACTGGTAGAGCCCGACCGATTGCGTGAGCCGCGGATCGATCAGCGGCGGGTCCCAGGCCGACGCGCGGGTGAGAACGCCGCCGCGCTTCGGCGGCTTGGTGCTCGCCGGAATCCACTCGGGATAGCTTGCCGCCGCCGTCGCCTGACCCGATGCGCGTCCGCGACCGGCGCCGACGACCAGCGCGGTCATGCCCGCCCCGGTCCAGCTGGCGCGCTTGAGAAAGGTCCGTCGCGACACGTCACGGCGAGAGGGCTTACGAGGGTCGGTGGCGGGCATTGCAACTTCCTCCCATGAATATCCAGATATTGGCGCAAATAGGGGCAGCGAGTGGCGCAAAACTCCCATGCGCCCCTGATGAAGTCAAGGGAATCCTGACTCGACGGAGGCTCGCTTCGCTACTTGTCGATCCAGAGCCGGGCGATGGTCGGCGAGCCATATCCGATGGTGCCGCGCAGGACGCCGCCGGCCACGTTTCTCAGGTGTGGCTGGAAGAGCACGAAGTTCGAGCCGTGGGGCATCCACATCCTCAGCACCTGGTCGTACTCCCGGTCCACGATCCTCCTGGCGGTCGCGCGCTGTTCGGCCCGGTCGGGCGCCTGCCGGAGCTTCACGGTCAGCTCGTCGATGAGGGGATCGTTGACGCGGAAGAAGTTCTTCGTCGACTTCGAATGCATGTACACGTACGTCCGCTCGTCGAGGCCTACCGCGTGTCCGGACTGGAAGCCCCAGGCCATCCCATCCCACCTGCCCTCGACGTATCGCCCGTAGTAGCTCGTGTAGTCGAGCTTGCTGATCTTCACGTTGACGTTGAGGTTCTTCTTGAGGTCCTGCTGCACGAGCTGCACCTGCGAGGACATCTGCGGGAAGTACTCGTAGTAGAACAGCGTCGTCTCGAAGCCGTTGGGGTGACCGGCCTCGGCCAGCAGCCGCTTGGCGTCGGCGGGTCGGTACTGCCACCAGGGGCCGAGGTCCTTCGCCGCCGGCTTCGCGTCCTGGTAATAGATCCACGGCACGCCCGCGGTGACGATGCCGTGGCCCTCGTACACCGTGTCCACCTGCCTCTGGCGGTCGATGGCCATCGAGAGCGCGCGGCGGACGCGCAGGTCGTTGAACGGCGGCTTGTCCTGGGCCAGCGCCAGCCCGAACGGCGTGATCGAGGGCGTGAGCGCTTGCACGACGGCGGCGGGATTCGTCTTGCGGATCGCCTCCACCTCGGACGGGCTCTGCAGCGGCAGGAAGTCGCTCTGGCCCGTGCGGAATGCGGCGGCGCGGGTGGCGGAGTCCGGCGCCGAGAGGATGACGTACTCGTCGACGTAGGGCCGACCGGTGTCGAAGTAGTCGGGGTTGCGCTGGAGGACGATGCGCACCTTGCGCGTGTGCTCCTTGAGGACGAAGGGCCCGGTGCCGATCATGCGCTTCTTGAGGTCGCCGTCCTCCTCGAGGACCTCGCGCGAGAAGATCACCGCGACGGGCTCGGCGACGTTCTGCGGGAACAGCGCATTGGGCGTCCTGAGGTAGACGCGCAGCGTGTGCGTGTCGGGCGTCTCCATACCTTCGATTTCCTGGAACGTGAACGCCTGCACGCCCTCCTTCGCGTAGGCCTCGAAGCAGTACTTGATGTCGGCGGCGACCAGCTCGCGCCCATTGAGCGGCGGCACGTTCTGCCACTTGACGCCTCGGCGCAGCTTGAAGGTCCACACCCGCTGGTCGGGACTCCCCTGCCAGGACTCGGCGAGGTCTCCTTTGAGGCTGAGGTCGGTGTAACCGGTCGCCTCGTCGGCGAACGCATACCGCAGGAGGCGATTGCTGGTCAGCCCGGCGAACTGGAACAGCCCCACCGATTGCGTGAGACGCGGGTCGATCACCGGCGGGTCCCAGGCCGAGGCCCGGGTGAGGACCCCGCCTCGCTTCGGCGGCTTGAGGCTCGCCCCGATCCAGTCGGGATACGGCGAGGCGGCGGAGGCTCTTTGCCGACTCGCGCCGACAGCCAACGCGGTCATCCCGGCGCTGGTCACGGCGGCCCGCTTGAGGAAATCACGTCGAGTCACGCCGCGGCGAGTGGTCTGGCGAGGGTCGGTGGCAGGCATTGAAGTTCTCCTCCCGGTCCGAGTGCGGCGAACCTCCCATAGGCACCGGGTGAAGTCAAGGCAAGGATGCTATTCTCGGCGCGTCGCGCCCACAACGACGACACCCCCCATGCTGGAGGGCTGACAATGCGGACCTCACGTCTCACGATGACGGCGCTGCTCGTCGCGGTCCTGTCGACGTTCGCAGCGCCCCAGACGGTATCCGGCCAGGCGCCCCCCGCGGGCGAAGTGATCATCGCCTGGCACGTCACGATCGCGCCCACATGGTTCGACCCGTCGAGCGCCCCGCCCCAGATCACCCCGTTCGGCACGCTCTACGCGATCCACGACGCGCTCGTGCGCCCGATGCCGAACCAGAAGATGGGCGCGAGCCTGGCCGAGTCGTGGACGGAGAGCGCCGACGGGCTCGTGTACGAGTTCAAGCTGCGCCGCGGGCTCAAGTTCCACAACGGCGATCCGCTCACCGCCGAGGACGTGAAATTCAGCTTCGAGCGTTACAAAGGCGCGGGCCTCAAGGAGCTGCAGACGCGCGTCAAGCAGGTGGACGTCGTCGATCCGCTCACGGTGCGCTTCCGGCTGAACGCCCCCTGGCCCGACTTCATGACGTTTTACGGGACGACCGCCACCGGCGCCGGCATCGTCGTCCCCAAGAAATACATGACCCACGTCGGCGACGACGGGTTCCGCAAGCAGCCGATCGGCGCCGGACCGTACAAGTTCGTGAGCCACACGCCGGGCGTCGAGGTGGTGCTGGAGGCGTACACGGGATACTGGCGGCGCGTGCCCAACGTGAAGCGGCTGGTCCTCAAAAGCGTGCCCGACGTGGGCACGCGTCTGGCGATGCTGAAGACGGGCGAGGCGGACATCGCCGTCGCGCTGGACGGTCCAGAGGGTCTCGAGGTGAAGCGGGATCCGCGTCTGCAGCTCGTCTCGTCACGCCACGCGTCCATCTTCTGGCTCGAGTTCGCCGAGCAGTGGGACGCGAAGTCACCCTGGTACGACAAGCGCCTGCGGCAAGCGGTGAACCTGGCCCTCGACCGCAAGACGACGAACGAGGCCGCCTGTCTGGGCTTTTGCCCGCCGGCCGGGGTCATCGTGCCTCGCGTCATGGACTTCGCGCTGCAGGTCGAGCCGCCGCCCTACGATCCGCAGAAGGCCAAGCAGCTCCTCGCCGAGGCCGGCTATCCGAACGGGCTCGACGCCGGCGAGTTCGTGCCGATTCCCGGGTTCCCCACGGTGGCGGAGGCGACGTTGAACTACCTCAACGCGGTCGGCATCCGGATGAAGATGCGGCCGATGGAGCGCGCGGCCTTCTACGCCGCATGGCGGGAAAAGAAGCTGCGCGGCGTGTTCATGACCGCGGTCGGCAACTCGGGCAACGCGGCCAGCCGGGTCGCGGAGTTCATCAGCTCCAAGGGCGCCTACGCCTACGGCGGGTATCCCGACATCGACGACATGTTCCAGCAGCAAGCGGGCGAGCGCGACGTCAAGAAGCGCGAGGCGCTCCTCCACCGGATCCAGCAGCTCACGATCGACCGGGCGATGTTCGCGCCGATCATGGACCTGCGCGCGCTCATGGGCATCGGGCCGCGGATCGCCGACCACACGATCAACCTGGTCCCGATGACGGTGTGGCCGTCGTACGAGGACATGCGCGTCAAGGCCCAGTAGCGCAGTACCATCGCTTCCAGGAGGAACCCAATGACCTTCGATCGTTACGCGAAGAGCGTGCTGACCGTCATCGCCGTGGCCCTCGTGATCATCGCCGTTCGCCCGTGGCTGCCCGAGTCCCTCTCGCCCGACTCGTTGTCGACGACACCGGCGATGGCGCAGACCACGATCCCGAAGTACGGCGAGCTCGTCGTCCCGAAGTCGTGGGGCAAGTTCATCGCCTATGGCAACAACAACCTGCTGCTGGAAGCTCCCGACAAATCGCTGCGGGTCGTCGACCTCGACGGCAAGGCGCCCGAGTATCCGAAGCTGAAGGTCGTCATCCACTGGGGGCAGTAGCTCCCAAGTTGGCGCTCAGGCCGAGGAGCCAAGCACGACCGCTTCACCCTCTGATTTTGTAGGAGGCGTTGACCGCCAGAAATCTGGCCATGCGACCTATGGACCGGTCGCGTGAAAGCCGTCTACACGTACAACTGGCACTTATTGTTCGCCGCGCTAACCCTTACGGTGAGCCTGCCCGGCTGCGCAACGAACGCAAGCGCCGCCGACGTGCCTGTGTCATCGAAATGGCTTGGATGGTACGAAGGACTCGGCCCTGCCTGCGGCGGACACCCCTTGGTGACGGACCAGTCGACGTTCAGCTGGATGGACTGCAAACACGCGAAGATTCGAGTAAGCGCGATGTCCGACAATGAGCTCTTGCTTGAAGTGAATCGCGAAGCAACGTGCGGGTGGGCCGGATGGTTGGTGGCGCTGAGGAGGCTGTCATCAGAAGGCCCAGTTGTCGAGATCAATACGTATCAGAGTTTGGAGAAGTATCGGGTGAAGGAGTACGGCCTCTTCTGCGTTTACTCCCAGAAGCCCAGCGACTAGACCCGAAGGCCGCCGGAGGAAATCATGCGCCTGCCGGACGGCGGGCGCTCACGGCGCCGACGCAGAAATCCGGGAAGTCGGCCCGGAGGCGTCGGAGGTCTGGGTACATGCGCACGTCGACGAAGCCGGCGGCCTGCAGCGCGCCCTGCCACTGCTCGGGAGTGAGAAAGCCGCCGTTGGGGCGGTAGCTCGGGTTCAGCACCGGAGACCGGAACGTCTCCATCAGGTTGAAGATGAACTCGACGTAGATCACGTGCGCCGAGGTCGTCCGGATGCACTCCGAGATGACGAGCCGGCCGCCGGGGGCGAGGGCCTGGAAGATCTCGCGCAGGGTGAAGCCGAGATCGCGCGCGACGTGGACCGTGTTCACGGCGTAGACGAGCGAGACGCTCCCCGGCGCCACGCCCTGCTCGCCGAGCGGCCGGTTCATGTCGAGCGACGCGAAGCGCAGGAACGACGCGTCCGGGAACCGGGTCTGGAGCGCGTTCTGGCCGCGCCGAAGGAACGCGGGCACCAGCTCCGTGAACCGATACTCGCTGATCTCTCCCCAGCGCCCGGCGCGTCGGAGCGCGTCCAGCACGGCCGTCGCGCCGCTGCCGAGCCCGCCGCCGAGCTCGACGATGGTCGCCGGACCACGCGGCATCCACTCCTCGATGGCGCCAGCGCCGACCGAGTTGTTCACCGCGTAGAGGCCGTTGTCGTTCGAGAAGAAGTCGACCCACAGCCGCAAGCGGAGGGGCGAGAAGAGAATCTCCTCCCCCACCCGCTCGCCGCGCAGGAACGCCGGATAGTCCTTGGCGACGGTCTCGGCCAGGACGTACGACGGAAGCCAGGACGGATCCAGGTGGCGCTGCTCCTCCCGCACCGCGAGCGGATCGAGGTCCGGGAGTTTTCCGATCAGACGAAAGCGCGTCGCGCCCCCGCCCTCGCTTGGCTCGAGGATTCCGCGGCGACCGATCCGCCGCAGGATCCACTCGACGGGCACCCGGGCTCGGCCGGGCTCGAGGCCCGCGCGCCGCACGATCTCGTCGGCCGTGCCCGGTTCCCGCGCCGCTTCCGCGAGCCCGACCGCGCGGAACACCGAGAGCACGAGGCCGTCGACGTATTCGTCGAAGAGCGTGCTGGAGCGGACGAACGCGCTCGTGAACGGCGCGCTGATCCGCGGCGGCAGCACCTCGGCCAGCCGCCGGGCCATCTCGTCGGCTTCCGCGGCGCCTAGGACCCGAACGGATTCCATATGTCGAAGAAATTGAACCACTGCGTCGGCTTTTCGGCCACGACGCGCTCGAGGTTGGCCACCCACGTCCGTAGTCCGTCCTCCTCCGCTCCGCGGACGACCGGCAGCGGATCGAGGACGCGGACGACGTACTCGCGGTCGGCGCCGAGCGTGCAGAACGCCGGAACCAGCGGGACGGCCGCGGCGCGTGCGAGCTGGAAGGGGCCCACCGGAAACGGCGCGGGCCGGCCGAAGAAGGGCACCATCACGTCGCCGCGATTGCCGAGCGCGCGGTCGCCCTGTAGCGCGACCGCTTCACCGCGGCGCAGCGCGGCCATCAGCGTCAGCGAGACCGTCGGCTGCGCGCGGGCCACGAAGCGCACGCCGTCGCCGTCGCGTCGCAGCCAGCGCTCGAGGGCGCGCGCTTCTTCCACCGCCACCACGACGTGCGTCGGGCGCGCCGAATGCTGGGCGAGCAGCCGCCCGGCCAGCTCCCAGTTGCCGACGTGGGCCGTCAGCGACACGACCGCGCCTTCCTGGCGCAGGAGCTGCTCGATGCCCCGCACGGGCCCCATGTGCGCCGAGACCCGGGCCGGGCGGCGGCTGGCCACGATCAGGTCGCTGAAGCACATCGCGAACTCGCCGAAGACGTCGCGCGTCAGCTCGGCGAGCCGTGAGCCGACGGCGCCGGTCATGACGGACAGCGTGTTTCTGACCGCAGCGCGCTCGGCCGGCAGGACCCGCGGCGCCAGGTGGCCGATGCGGCGGGCCAGCTCGAGGCGCGTGGGCCGCGGCAGCCATCGCGTCGCCGCCGCGACCAGCCGATACAGCTCGGAGCGGTTGTAGCGGTGGGCGTACCAGCGCGGGAGCGGTGCTCGGACCGCGGACGGGCTCTCCACGCGAGACATCTTAAAGCGCGTTCACCGGCGCGGAAGGAGGCGAGTGGTGGCGTCTCGCCGGTCGGGGGGCGCCTCCTCCATGGGGGCGCCGCGCCGCAGGCGCCGGTCGATGCGGGCGAGCGAGCGGCGCATCTCGACGAGCATGAGGAGGAGCTGGCCGCGGAGCACGAGCCGCGAGCCGATGACGATGCCCAGCAGGAGGACCGCCAGCGCCGCGAGCGGCTGGACGAACCCTCGCCACTCCGCCGGCACCCGCGTGAAGAGCTCGGCTGGCCACCACAGGAGCGCCGCGCCCGCCGCGACGGGCCCCAGCACCATGAACAAAATACCCACGGCGACCTGACTGCGGGCGCAGGCGCGTACGAACCCGAACCGTGCCATCACGGTGCAGTCTAGCCAGCCCCGGCGCGCCGAACAAGGTACGATGATGCGCGGAGGCGCGGCGATCAACAGATGACGCGAGTCCTGATCCTCAGCGCCAGCTACGGCTCGGGTCACAACGCCGCCGCCCGGAGTCTCGCCGCCGGCTTCGAGCGGGCGCAGGCGACGGTGACCGTCGTCGACCACTTCGCCGAGCTGGTCCATCCCGTCTTCGATCGCGCGAGCCGCGCGGTCTACTACGCGTTGCTCCGGCAGGCGCCGTTCTTGTGGGGCCTCGGCTACGCGCTCGGCGACTGGATGGCGAGCGACTCGTCGCTGACGCTCGGCGTGACGCGGCTCGGCACCCGGCGGCTCTTCGCGCTGCTCGAGCGGCTGGCGCCCGACGTCGTCGTCACGGTCCACGCCACGCCGGCGGCGGCGATGTCGGCGCTCGCCGGGCTCGGGACCAGGATGCCGCCCCACACCACGGTCGTCACCGACTTCGTCGCGCACAGCCAGTGGATCGCGCGCCACGTCGACCGCTATTGCGTTGCCGCGGGTGAGGTGCGTCACGAGCTCATCGCGCGCGGCATCCCGGCCGAGCGCGTGGTCGTGACCGGCGTGCCGCTCCGCGCCGACTTCGCCGAGCCTGTGGCACCGTCGGCGGCGCGGGCGAGCCTGGGTCTGTCGGCACAGGCGCCGGTCGTGCTGGCGATGGCGGGCTCGCAGGGCTCGCTCGGCCGACTGCCCGACGTCACCCGCGCGCTTCTCTCGATGCGCCGGCCGCTCCAGGGGCTGGTCGTCGCCGGGCGCGACCGGCCGCTCCACGCGACCCTCGCGCGACTGACCGATGGGAGCCCGATCCGTGCGCTGGGCTACGTCGACGACGTCCGGCGGCTGATGGCGGCGGCCGACCTCCTGGTGACGAAGGCGGGGGGCATGACGCTCGCGGAGGCGATGGCGAGCGAGACCCCGCTGCTCCTCTACGGCTCGCTCCCCGGGCAGGAGCGCCGTAACGAGCGTTTCGCGGCGCGCGCCGGGATCGCGCTCGCCGCCCGCTCGCGGTCGGAGCTGACCGCGCTGCTCGAGCACGCGCTCGCGGAGCCCGAGCTGCTCGAGCACCTCCGCGGGCGAATGCGCCGCCTCCGCCGCCCGGACGCGACCGAGCACATCGTCGCCGCGGTGCTCGAGCGCGGAGTGCGCGCGCCGTGATCCTGGCGCGGCTGGCGCTCGGCGCCGCGGGCGCGTGGGCGGCGTACGCCTGGGGCCCTCACCTGCTGACGACCGGCTGCGTCCGGCGCGGCCCGGCCGCGCGCCGAGCGATCGCGCTCACCTTCGACGACGGCCCCGACGCGGTCTGGACGGAGCGGATCCTGGACATCCTGGTCCACAAGCACGTACGCGCGTCGTTCTTCCTGGTCGGCGAGCGCGCGGCGCGTGTGCCCGAGACCGTGCGACGGATCGCGGCCGCGGGGCACGAGATCGCGAGCCACGGCTGGTCGCACCGGAGCCTCTGGCTCTGCGGCCCGCGCCGAACCGAGGACGAGATCGGTCGCGCTCACCACCTGCTCGGGTCGCTCGCGGGCCGTCCGCCCCGTTTTTTCCGGCCGCCGTGGGGCATGGTCAACGCGGCGATGTTCGGCGCGCTCCGTCGTCATCAAGAGCGCTGCGTGCTCTGGTCGATCCAGCCAGAAGGTTTGCGTCCGGTGGCGGCGGCGCAGCAGGTGGGCGACGTCCTGCACCGCGCCCATCCCGGCGCCATCGTCGACCTGCACGACGCCGAGGGCACCCGCGGCGCGCCGCTTCGCCTGGTCGCAGCGCTTGCGCCGATGATCGACGGCATACGCGAGATGGGCTACGAGCTCGTCACGGTCGGCGACCTGCTGGACGGACGCGAAGCCGACGAGCGGGCCGAGAGGGTGGCCGACGCGACCGCGCCCGGCGATCCCGCCGGGCGGGTCATCGCTATGCCGACGAGTGACGGCGCGCGAGGAAGCGCACGAACTCGGCGCCCTCGGCGAGGCGGCGCCGGCAAACCGCGGCGTCCGTCGCCATCTCCCTGAGGAAGCCGAAGATCTTCCGCGGCCGGAAGTAGAATCGCCGGTAGAAGCTCTCGACCGACGCGAAGATCTCCGTGCGCGACAGGTGCGGGTAGCCGAGCACGCTGGCCTGCACACCGCCCGCGTCCACGAGCTCGTCCCGCTCGAGCCAGCCGCGCTCGAGCGCCTCCTGGTAGAGCGCCGTGCCCGGGTACGGCGCCGCCAGCGACACCTGGAGCGAATCGGGATCGATCTGGCGCGCGAACGTGATGGTCTCCTCGATCGTCTCGCGCGTCTCGCCCGGCAGCCCCATGATGAACGTGCCGTGGATCTTGATCCCGAGCGCCTTGGCGTTGCGGGTGAACTCGCGGGCCAGGTCGAGGCGCACGCCCTTCTTGACGTTGTTCAGGATCGCCTGGCTCCCGGACTCGTAGCCCACCAGCAAGAGCCGCAGGCCGTTGTCGCGGAGCACCTTCAGCGTCGAGGCCGGCACGTTCGCCTTGGCGTTGCACGACCACGTCACGCCGAGCCGGCCCAGGCCGCGGGCGATCGCCTCGGCGCGCGGCAGGTCGTCCGTGAACGTGTCGTCGTCGAAGAAGTACTCCTTCACCTGCGGGAAGTGGCGCCGGGCCTGCGCGATCTCGCTCACGACGTGCTCGACGGAGCGCGTGCGGTACCGGTGGCCACCCACGGTCTGGGGCCAGAGGCAGAACGTGCAGCGCGACCGGCATCCGCGCCCCGTGTAGAGCGACACGTACGGGTGCAGCAGATAGCCGATGAAGTACTGCTCGACGACGAGGTCGCGCCGGTAGACGTCGACCACGAACGGCAGCGCGTCCATGTTCTCGAGCGGTGGACGCTCGGCCGTCCGCTCGAAGTGCCCGTTCACGCGATAGCTGAGCCCGGCCACCGCGGCGAGCGGGCGCCCCTGCGCGATCTCCTGGATCGTGAAGTCGAACTCGTTGCCGGCGACGAACTCGATGGCCGGCGACGCGGCGAGCGCGCGCTCGCGCTGGACGGCCACGTGCGCGCCGACGAAGCCGACGCGGAGGCCGGCGTTCTCGCGCTTGAGCGCCTCGGCAACGCGCACGTCGTGCGCGAACGAGGCCGCGCTCGTGTGGAGCACCGCCAGGTCGTACTCGCGCGCGAGCGGCGCCACGTCGGGCAGCGCGAGCCCGGCCGGCGGCGCGTCGACGAGGCGGCTGTCGGGCACCAGCGCCGCGGGCTGGGCTAGCCACGTCGGATACCAGAACGACCGGATCTCGCGTCGCGCCTGGTAGCGGGCCCCGGCCCCTCCGTCGAATCCCCGAAACGACGGCGGGTGCAGGAACAACGTGCGCAGGTAGTCGGCCATTCGTCGTTATCTTAGCTCATTCACCCAGAGGGCCCGTCCGCCGGCCACTGCGAGCAGGCGGGCGCCCGGCAGATCGGCGACGAGGCTGCGCGCCGGGCTCCGCACGCTCACCACCCACACGCGCCGGCCGCTGGTCCACGCCTCGCGGAGCCGGTCGCCGCTCCAGAAGACGTCGCGCGCCTCCGGCCGCTCGGCGCCGAACCCCAGCACGCTGCGCCAGCCGTCGACGATCACGGGCCTGCGCCCGGCGTACCACTCGAGGGCGCCGGAGTTCTCGAGGGGGCCCTCGTGGACCAGGAGATCCTCGGGCGCCATCAGTCGCCCCACGTCGCGGGCCAGGCCGCTCACGGCGCGATGGGACGCGACGAGCCCGAGCGCCGCCGCGCACGAAGGAAGCGCGCCGACCATGGTCGTGATGACCGCGAAGACGACGAGTCGCTGCGCGCGCTCCGACCAGCCCGCGAGGACAGTCAGGAGGCTGGTCACGAGCGCGCCCGCCGCGAACACGACGGCGTTGGCGCCGAGGAGCGGCCGGAACTCGGCGAACGGCGGGATCGGAGGGGGCAACCCGGCCGCGGAGCTCTTCAGCGAGGCGACGTCGGTCGTACCGACCACCGAGAAGAGGAACCGCGAGCCGTCGCTCGCCCACGCCAGCACGGAGCCGAGGGCGACCAGCGCGAAGAAGCCGGCGTGAGCCAGCGCGAGCCCGCGACCGCCATGGCCCTGCCAGCCGCGCGCCGCGAGGAGCGCCAGCGCGAACGAGGCCGGCAGGCCGTAGTGTGGCAGGCGGAACGGCGACAGCGCGGTGAACCCGAGCACGCCGACGATCCAGATCGTCAGCGCCACCCAGGCGATCTCGTCGGCGTCGCGCCACGCCCGCCGCCGTACGAGCGACCAGATCGCGACGCCGGCGGCGAGCGCCCACGGCGCCGAGCCCAGGATCGCGACGGTGAGGAAGTGCACCGCGGACAGCGGCACGTCCTCGTCGGGAAAGTAGCGGGCTCGCGCCACGTTCAAGACGTGGTTGTCGATCGCTGTGTACCAGCTGAACCCGGGCGTGCGCAGCTCCATGCCGATCCACCAGCCGAAACCGACGACCAGGCCCCCGAGCACGCCCGACCACGGCAGCCACGCGCCGAGGGGGCGCGCCCGTCCGGCCAGGACGAGCGCCAGGCCGATCGCCAGCGGCGGCAGCACGGCGCCCAGCGGGTCCTTGGTCAGCGCGGCGATCCCGAAGACGGAGAGGCCGCCGACACAGAGGCCGCGCCGGCCCTCGCTGATTCCGACCAGGCACAGGGCGAATCCGCCGGCGAGCGCCGCCACGAACAGTGTCTCCGGTCGGACGTAGCGACCGAACGCGAAGAAGCCCACACTCGTCAGCAACGCCAGACCCGCCACGACGCCGCCGGAGCCGTCGAGCAGCCGCGCGCCGAGCCACGTGGTGGCCCAGATGGCGGCGAGCGCGGCCACCGCCGGGACGGCGCGCGCCACCGCTTCGCTCGGGCCCAAAGTCGCGAAGCCGAGGGCGGCCAGCACGTAGAGGAGCGGCGGCTTGTCGACGTAGCGGACGCCGTTCAGCGTCAGCGTCAACGGATCGCCGGACGCCGCCAGCTCGCGCGCGATCTCCGCGTGCATCCCCTCGCCCGGGTCGTCGAACGGCACGGCGCCGAGACCGCCGAAGAGGAGCGGGACCGCGGCGAGCGCCGCCAGCGCCGCGGCGAGGAGCGGCGTCGTCCCCTGTTCATAGCCGCGCCCCGCGCGCGTCAGGTTCGTGAGACCAGGAAGACGCCGGCGACGATCAAGAGAATTCCCGCCCAGCGGGTCGGCGTCACCGCCTCGGCGAGCAGCAACCGTGCCACCAACGCGACGACGATGTAATCGACCGCGGTCAACGGCAGCACCTGGGTCACCGGGGCGCGCGAGAGCAGCGTCAGGTACATCACGAAGAACGCCGCCTGGAGCGCTACGCCCACCAAGAGCCACGGACTCGTCAGGGCGGCGGCGACCATGGCGCCCAGGCGAAGGGCCGGCGCCTCGGTGAGATCTCCCACCGATCGCATGCCCTTCGACAGGAGGACGTGGCCGGTGCCGCCGATCAGCGTCGCGATCAACACCAGGACCAGGGTCTTCGGCATCAGAGCGACTTCCGGATCGCCGCGAGCAGGCTCTTCTCCACGGTCTGGTCCGTGGTCGCGATCGGCTCGTCGTTGTCCATCCAGAGGATCCGCTCCCGCTTGAACACGGTGCGCTCCACCGAGAGCGTCGTCCGGTCCGTGCCGGCCGCCTTCAGGTGGATGACCAGCCGATGGCGCGTCCCCTTGGCGTAGACACCGTAGTCCTCGCCCTCGAAGCGCCGCGAGTCCGTGGTGATCCAGCCGATCTCGCGGTCCGCTTTCTCGATGTCCCAGCCGAGCTGCTTGAGGACCGCCTGGGTGACGCTCCAGGCCTTGTCGAGCGGCACCCCGTACGTCTCCGACACGGGCTCGGCGGCGCAAGTGACGGTCACGAGGCTCAGCACCAGCGCGAGCGCTCCCAGCATGCGATTCATGCGATTCCTCCTCTCTGGCAATCGTTATCCCTTCGAAGGAGACGCTTTCAGTTGGAAGTAGCACACGCTATCGAGAACCTTGTCGAGGTCAGGTTCAGGACGGTTGGGTGAGGCCGCGATGCGCACGCGGCTGACCACTCGCCACCGGGGCACGTTCTTCAGCTCGACGATCCCGTCCATCTCCACTGTCTTGCCGGTGACAAACTCACGGCCACCAAAGCGAATGACGTCGAAATCGTTGAGCGCTGTGGGCTGGACCCTTCGATTCAGCTTGGGGAGGTCATAACCGCCTGCGACCACCGTGGCTACTGCCTGCTGTGGCTCGAAACGTTTGTACTGATCCATCTGATCGGGAAGTACAGTTCCTCCCGGGAACACCGTGAGCGAAGTGAAACGGTCGTCGCTGCGAAGCCAAGCCGCCAACCGGACGACGATATTCATCCGGCCATCGCCGTCAACATCGGCCTCTGCTACGGTGTAAGCCTTCTCCAGAACGCGCTGATCGTCGGCTAATCCTTGCCACTTCTTGGTGGTCCACTTCAGCGATACTTGGCTCGGCGCCGGCCAAGGATATGGGTAGGGCTGAGATTTTGGGCCGAGGTCCAGGCTGATGTTGCGGTTGTACACAGCTAGAAGGGGCTTACAGATCTTGTCGTCTTTGCTCATCGCCAGAACGTATTGCGCTTGTGGCGCAGCACCGTGCGCATAGTCCGCCGACGGCAGCGCGGTCATCAGGGCCGCCAGAACCGCGAACACCGCGACGTTGGCGCTATTCATGCGGCCACGACGACTCGAGCGCGCCGTCCCGCAGCCGGTATACGGTCGTGGCGCCGACGGCGGCCTCCGGCCGGTGGCTCACGACGACGACCGCGGCGCCGGCGCGCGCCCGACCACGAAGCGCGGCGAGGATCACCGCGCCGTTGGCGTCGTCGAGGCTTCCGGTCGGCTCGTCGGCCAGCAACAGCGGCGGATCGTTCAGCACCGCGCGGCAGAAGGCGACGCGCTGCTGCTCGCCGCCCGAGAGCTGCGGCGGGAAATGGTCGCGGCGATCCGCGACGCCGACCTCGGCCAGGAGATCGAGCGCCCGCTGTCGGGTCGCCGGCCCCGAGCGCCCGACGTAGCGCGCGGCCAGCAGCACGTTCTCCAGCGCCGTGAGCGACGGCAGCAGCAGGAACGACTGGAACAGGAAGCCGACGTAGCCGCCCCGCGCCCGGCTCCTCGCGGTGCGGCCGAGCGCGGTCACGCGGTCGTCCTGGTACCACACGTCGCCGCCGTCGCCGGCCTCGAGCAGCCCGAGGACGTTCAGCAACGTGCTCTTGCCCGAGCCCGACGGGCCGGTGACGACGACGATCTCGCCCGCCTTCACGGTCAGGTCGACGCCGCCCAGCACGCGAATCGGCGCCCCCGACGGGGCCCGGTACGACTTGACGAGCCCGACGGCGCGCAGCATCAGCTGGCCCGGCGGATCGCCTCGGCCGGCGAGACGGAGACGACGCGGGCGGTCGCGTACGCCGCGGCGGCGGTCCCGAGCAGGACGGAGAACGCGAGGGCGCCACCGAGCAGGCGCGGCGAGAAGTGGAAGAGCTGCTGGTTGCCGCCCGCGACGAAGGCGTCGATGAACGATCCGAGCGAGAGCGCCAGCGCGATGCCGGCGAGGCCGCCGACCAGCGTCACCGCCAGCGCCTCGGCCAGCACCTCGCGCCCGAGCTGCAGGTCGGTGGCGCCCAGCGCGCGCTTCACGCCGAAGTCGCGAATGCGCTCGAAGACGGCGGCGGCGACGGTGTTGGCCAGCGAGAGGCCGCCGATGACGAACGCCAGGACGCCGATGCCGGCCAGCAGCGCGGAGAAGAACGCGGTCGACGAGCGGAGGAGCTGGCTCAGCTCGCTCGGGAGCTGGACGTTGACGCCCGGCACGCGCTCCCGGATGCGCAGCGCCACCGCATCCGGGTCCTCGCCGTCGCGCCACCCGACCGCGGCGCCGGTGTTGAGGTCGGAGGCGGTGAGCGGCATCGCGCCCGAGGCGAGCACGGTGCGCAGGAGCGCGTCCTTCGCGACCCACTGCGCGCGCGCGTCGGCGATCGGCACCATCACGAATCGATCGGGCGCCGTCAACATCCGGTCCAGGACGCCCACCACCTCGTACGACTCGCCCTCGAGCGTGAGCCGCGAGCCCACGCCGAGGCCCCGCGACGCCGCGAACGCGGCGCCGAGGACCGCGACCCGGCGGTCGCCCTCGCGCAGGAAGCGCCCGGCACGCACCGGCAGCGAGCGATAGTGACGGTTCGGCATCGGGACCGAGAGGTCGAAGCCGAGCACCAGCTCCTGGGTCAGCGTCATGAACTGCGACGTGCTCGGGTTCAGCGGGAGCATCACCTGCGGCTGGACGCCCGCCACGCCCGGCACGGCCGCGATCGCGGCGACCGCCGAGGCCGGCAGAAGGCCGCCGGCGGTGAATCCGGCTCCCATGCCCATGCCGCGCCCGGCGACGGAGATCTGCCCCAAGACGAACCGATCGCCGCCGTCGATGAAGCGCACGATCCGCTCGCTCATCGCGCCCAGCGACACGAGGCCCGCGACGCCGATCGCGATGCCGAGGACCGTGAACAGATAGCCACGGAGCACCCGGAGGGGCCTCACCACTCGAGTCGCGACTCCACCGGCCGGCCGGCGCGGCGGCGCGCCCAGACGTTGATGCGCGCCGCGGCGAACAGCACCTCGAGGGCCACTCGCGTGCTCCAGCGAATCCTCAGAAACGCGCCCCCGGAGAGCACGCTGAGCACGGCGTGCAGGACGAAGCGTGTCCGCGGGCGCATGAACGTCTCGAGGAACGCCGGCTCGTAGTACTTGTGGATGAAGCGGAAGAATGGCCGCAGCCCCCGCTCGAGCGTCTTCTGATACGGCGCGAACCGCGCCGCGGTGAAGCGGTCGTCGGCGAGCGCCTCGTCGATCGCGCGGGCGGCCAGCTCGCCCGACTGCATGGCGATGTGCACGCCGGTCGAGAAGATCGGGTCGACGAACGCGACCGCGTCGCCGACCGCCAGGAACCGGTCGCCGACGATCGGAGCATTGGCGTAGGAGAAGTTGGCGACCCGGTGGATCTCGGTCACCCGCTCGGCGCCGACCAGCCCGCGGGCGACGCGCTCGCACCGGCGGATCATCTCGGCGTAGAGCGCGTCGAGGCTCCCCGGCCATTCGCGCACGGTCCGCGCGTGCATGACGCAGCCGACGCTGGTGAGATCACCGGCGAGCGGAATCCACCAGAACCAGCCGTCCGCGAAGACGTGGATCTGGATGTTGCCCTCGTCGCGGCCGTGGGCGCGCTCGGCGCCACGGAAATGGGCGAAGAGCGCGACCTTGCCGAGGTTGGGAATGCGCTCGCGGTGGCCGAGCGTGGCGGCGAGCAGGGCGTCGCGCCCGCTCGCGTCGACCAGGAATTTCGCGCGCGCCGTGAGCGGCGTTCCGTCGTGGCGCGCCGATACGGTCACGCCGTCGGCATCGAACGCCACTGACTCTACGCCGGCGCGGTGGCGGACCTCGACGCCTTGCTTCGCCGCGTGGTCGAGCAGCAGCGCGTCGAAGTCCCCGCGCTGGACCTGGAAGGAGTAGTTCGGCCACGGCTGGCCCCTGAGGAAATAGAACGTGTGCTCGGTGGCCGACTCCTGGTCGGAGAACGCGGCGCCGTACTTCGTCTGGAAGCCGTGCGCCGCGACGGCCGGCAGCGCGCCCAGCCGGTCGAGGATCGGCATCGTCGCCGGCAGCAGGGACTCACCGACGTGAAACCGCGGGAACTGCTCGCGCTCGAACAGGAGCACGCGCCGGCCCGCCCGGGCGAGGAACGCGCCGGTCGTGGAGCCGGCCGGCCCTCCCCCGACCACGATGACGTCGTGGAGTTCGGGTGCCATCACCGGTGCGGGCTGATCGGGTTCGCGACGGTGGCGAGCGGCTCGGGCTCGGCGTCGAGCCGGTCCTGCGAGCAGAACCAGCGCACGAGCGGCGAGACGAAGTCGGGCATCCGCCGCGGCGCGAACGCCTGCACGACGAGGAGTACCAGCAGCACCGGCGCGGCGACGGTCGCCTGGGCGGCGACCAGCGCCCGGCGGGGCCGCGGGTCGCGTCGCCACAGGTTGACCCGGTTCACGACGTGCTGGATCGCCGAGCTGCCGATCGACAACGCCCACAGCGCCGGCGCGCCGGCGTAGATCGCGGCCTGCTCCATCGTCACCGCGTGCCGGGCGCGACGCCGCTCGCCGAGGAATGGCTTCACGAGCGCGCCCACGAGAGCGCCGGCCTCGATCGCCCAGCGCACGGCCACGCGGCCCGCGAGATAGCCGCCGATCGCGACGCCGTCGCTGACCGGGCGAAACCGGCTGCGCTGGCGAGCCCGGGGAATCGCGGTCACCGGCACTTCGTGGACCGGCCAGCCGCGCGCGACGCCAGCGACCAGCACTTCGGTCTCGAACACGAAGCCGCCGTGACGGGGCTGGACGTGGTCGAAGAGCTCGATCGGGTAGGCCCGGAAGCCCGACTGAGTGTCGTCGAGCCTGAGGCCGCACGCCCAGTTGACGAAGAATCCGGCGACCCTCATCGCGTTCAATCGGTCGGGCGGCAGGCCGCCGCACTCTCCGCGACGAACTCCGACCACGATGGCCCGCGGCATGGCCCGCGCCGCGTCGAGCAGGGCGCCGAGCTCGGCCGGGCTGTGCTGTCCGTCGCCGTCGAGCGTCACGACGATCGACGCGCCGCGCGCCTGCGCGGCGGCGACGCCGGTCCGGATCGCTTCGCCCTTGCCGAGCCGCCGCGGGTGGCGGATCACGTCGGCGCCGGCCCGCCGCGCGACGTCGGCGCTTCCGTCGCGCGAGCCGTCGTCGACCACCAGCACGGCGCCGTGCGCCTGCGCCGCGGCCACCACCTCGCCGACCGTGCCGGCTTCGTTGAAGACGGGAACGACGATCAGCGCGCTCATGAATCAGAACCGTCCGGGCCGCGGACGAGGATCGCAACCTGATTGCCGCCGCGGGCGACCGCGTGGACGAGCGCCAGCTTGTCGCCGCCCTCCGACGCTGCCGTCGCCACGGAGTGCGCGGCCAGGCCGGAGTGGCGCCCGGTCGGCACGCTCAGCGAGCGATGCGTCAGGCGGTGCGGGGCCAGCGCCGCGTCGACCAGCGCGCGCTCCCATTCCTCGCGGGGACCGTCGCCGTTCGCGCTGGTGTAGACACGCCCGACCTCGGCGGCGCTTGCGCCCGCCTCGGTGAGGGCGGCGGCGATCGCGCGCGAGCTCGCGGTGCTCCCAATCCTATGAGGACGCGCCGGCACCGCGCGCCAGGCGGCGCCGGCGATCTCGCCGAGGATCCGGGCGCCACGCTCGCGCGCGCCGTCGAAAGTCTCGAGCACGACGAAGCCCGCGCCGGCCGCCCGGAGCTCTGGCGCGGCGCCCGCCTCGCGCAGCGCGCTCATGACGAGCGGGGCGGGCTCGTCGGCGCCGCCCGCCAGGCACGCCCCCACGCGGCCGGCGCGGATCGCCGACGCCGCGCGCGCAATCGCCAGCTCGCCGGCGACCGTCAACGCGCTGAGGGTCAGCGAAAGGCCCTTCGCCGAGACGGCGATCGCCGTCGTCGCCGCCATCGTGTTCATGACCGTGTGCGGGAAGAGCAACGCCGAGAGGCCGCCGGGCCCGCGACCGAGGTATCCGTCCACGAACGAGATCGTCGAGACCATGTCCCCGAACTCGGTGCCGACCATCACCGCCAGCCCGCCGTGGGCGTCGAGGCCGGCGTCCGCCAGCGCCCGGCGGCCGGCCGCCACGGTCAGCTGACAAATGCGCGAGAGGCGCCGGGCTTCCGACTCGTCCGCGAGCCAGGTCGCGACGTCCGGCGTGCGCTCGTCCACCACGCCGACACCCGTGATGGCGACCCGCTGTCCCATCACGCCGCGCGCTTGAACAGGAGCGTCACGTTCTGGCCGCCGAAGCCGAACGAGTTCGAGATGGCGAACTCCACCGTCGCCTCGCGCGCCACGCGCGGGACGCAATCGAAGGGGATCTCCGGGTCCGGCGTCTCCAGCTGCGCCGTCGGCGGCACGAGCTCACTGCTGACCGCCAGCACCGTCGCCACCGCCTCGAGCGTGCCGGCGGCGGCCATCGTGTGGCCGATCATCGACTTCGTCGAGCTGACGAGCAGCCCACCCTCGCCGAATACGTCACGCATCGCGCGCGCCTCGATCCGGTCGTTCTGGGCCGTGGCGGTGCCGTGCGCGTTCGCGTACCCGACCGACGCCGCGGCCACGCCCGCGCCCTGCAGCGCGATCCGCATCGCCCGAGCCATCCCCTCGCCCTCCGGGTGCGGCGACGTGACGTGAAACGCGTCGCCGGTCATCCCGTAGCCGACCAGTTCGGCGTAGACTCGCGCACCGCGCGCCCGGGCCCGCGCCGGATCCTCGAGCACGACGAACGCGGCGCCCTCGCCGATCGACATGCCGCGCCGATCGCGATCGAAGGGGCGGCAGGGGGCCGCGTCGAGGAGCCGCAGCGCGTTGAATCCCATGAAGCAGATCCGGGTCAGCGCGTCCACGCCGCCGGCGAGGGCGACCGGGACGACACCGTCGCCGACGAGATCGGCCGCCATCGCGAGCGACGCGGCGCCGGAGCTGCACGCGGTCACGACAGTCTCGCGCGGCCCGGTGAGGCCGAGGGTGCTGCCGATCACGTCGGCGTGCGCGGAGGGAAAGCTCGAGGCGAGCGGCCGGGGCACCGGCTCGGTGCTGCCCCGCATGCGGCGCCAGTGCCACGCTTCGGCCTCGAGCATGCCGCCGCCGACCGCGCCCACGATCACCGCGGCGTCCTCACGATCGCCGCGATCGACCCCGGCGTCGTCCAGCGCCTCCCGTGCGGCGGCGAGGGCCAGCCGGTCGGCGCGCGACCGGCGCGCCGAGCCGGCGATGGGCCCGGGCACCTCGGCCGCGATCCGGCAGCGGAACCCCTCGGTGTCGATCAGCGTGATCGGCCGGATGGCGCAGACCCCGCTGCTGAGCCCCTCCCAGAACGCCTTGACACCGGCGCCGAACGGGCTGACGACTCCGAGCCCGGTGATCGCGACGGGCTTCACGCGCGGGTCGTCCGCGACGCGATGTAGCGCGACAGCGTGTCGAACGACGCGAAGTGCGGGGCCAGATCCGCTGACTCGTCCATCGCGATGCCGAAGCGCTCCTCGATGGCGATCGACAACTCGATGAAGTCGAGCGAGTCGAGGCCGATCGAGTCCTCGACGCCTTTCGGCAGCGCCGTCTCGAGGGTCAGGTCCACGGCGCGGCGCGGATCGAACTTGAGCCGGCTCACGAGCATCGTCTTGAGCTCGTCGAACACTTCCTTGGGTTCCATAACCCTCCTGATCTGTTGAAGGGTCGCCTCGTGGCGCGACGCCCCTCGGCTCCTACTACCACTTTGAAGGGTCGCCTCGTGGCGCGACGCCCCTCGGCTCCTACTACCACTTTGAAGGGTCGCCTCGTGGCGCGACGCCCCTCGGCTCCTACTACCACTTACTCCCAGTGCAAGCCCGCGCGGCGGCCGCGCCACTCGCCGGTCACGCTGATCGGTTCCATCGTCCCACCGTTCCGGGCCAGCGCCAGCGCGATCAGCGGCGCGCACGCGAACGTCTCGCCGGCGCGGACGCGCGCCAGCGTCTCGAGCGCGGCGGGCTCGCGCGGGACGTCGTACCGCGCGGACCGCGCGCCGGGCACCAGGAGCGCGCACGCGGCGGCCTCGACCAGCGGCCGCCGGACGAGCCACCGGCCCCGCGCGTAGAGCGGCTCGCATTCTTCGAAGGTCTCCACCGCCAGCACGAGCGCGCGCGCGCAACGCCCCCCGGCCAGGAGCCGCGTCGCTTGCCAGAGCGCGTCGATCGCCGCCACGGCGCCGCCGATCAGGATGCCATACTGCCCGGTCAGTCCGAACTCGATCGCGACCTCGCCGGCCATCGCGCTCGGCGCAGTGTACGGGAAGTTCAGCGCGCCGGCCCACGACGAGCCGTGCCGCGTCTCGCGCGTATCGCCAACGGCCACGCGACTCGACGAGCCGGCGATGAACGCGGCGTTCGAGGCGCCGTAGGCGCCGCCGGTGGCATAGATCAGCGCGGTCGAGGTGCCGCGGATCGCTTCCCGCGACATCCCTCCATCGCGAAGCAGCGCGTCGACCGCAGCGATGCCCAGCAGACATTCTCGCGTCGCGCGCCTGAACCGGTCGCCCCCGAGGTCGGGGCGAGGAATCGGGATCACCGGGCGGCCGGCCGCGGCGCGCGCGGCGTTCTCGGGCAACGCTCCGAGCCCGTCGCCCCATCCCGTCAACACCGCGACGCGCTCGACCGCCGTGCCGACCATCACGCCTCGATTCCCTCGAGCACGAGCGCCGCGTTACAGCCGCCGAAGCCGAGCGACGTGCTGAGACTGATCCGTGGATGGACGGCGCGTGGCGACCCCATGACGTGGTCCAGGTCGCAGGCGGGATCCGGCTCCTCGAGCCCGAGCGTGTGGGGCACGACGCCCTCGCGCGCCGCCAGCAGGCACATGATGGCCTCGAGCGTCGCGCCGGCCCCCATCGTGTGGCCCAGGCCCGCCTTGATCGAGTTGACGGGAATCGTCTGGACCCGCGGGCCGAGTGTCCGCTTGAGCACGTCGGCCTCGATCCGATCGTTGAGCGGCGTGCCGGTGCCGTGCGCGCTCACGAAGTCCACGTCGTCCGGTATGAGCCCCGCCTCGTCGATCGCCGAGCGAACGGCCAGCTCGAGGCCGCGGCCGTTCTGGTCCGGCGCGGCGATGTGCGCGGCGTCGCTGGCGCTCGCGTGGCCGAGCAGCCGACCGAGCGTCGGCCCTTCCGACCATCCGTCGCGCGTCATCAGCACGAGCGCGGCCGCCTCGCCCAGCAGCAGGCCGTTGCGCCGGCGGTCGAACGGGCGAACGCGGTCACGCGTGAGCGATCGCAGGGCGTCGAAGCCGCGCAAGACAAATCGACAAAGCGCGTCGTAACCGCCAGCGACCACGACGTCAGCGAGGTCGGCGCGCAGCAGGTCGGCCGCCGCGCCGAGGGCCGTCGCGCCCGCTGCGCAGGCGGTGGACACGGTCACGACCGGCCCGCGCGCGTCGACCCGGCGCGCGAGCGCGTGCGTGGGCGTGTCGTAGAAGGCCGCGGCGGCGTGGCGCGGGCGGCCCTCGGGCGCCAGGGCGCGCTCGAGCTGCTCGACGCCACCGAGCGCGGTCCCGACGACGACCGCGATTCGCGCGGGCTCGGCGGTGATCGCGGCGCGGGCGAGCAGGTCCTCCGCCGCGGCCAGCAGAAGGTGCGTCGCACGGCATGCGGGCTGGCGCACGCTCGGCAGCGGCCGCAGCTTCTTGATCTCGCCCGCGCGCCTGACACGCAGGTCGGCCACCGGGAAGCGCTCGATCGCCGAGATCCCGTCGCTTCCGGTGACGAGCCCGGACCAGAAGGCGTCGAGGTCGGCGCCCAGCGGCGTGACGGCGCCCGCGGCCACGAGCGTGACGGGCTCAGCGCGCAGGCGCGTTGCTCCGGGCATCGCGGGCGCCACACCGCCGCGCCGGCAGGTGGCAGGCGGACGTCGCGAGCTTTGTCATAGCAGCGGAGAGTAGTACATGCGGAACGCCCGGATCGGTCCGGGCTCCGTGTCGTACAGGTGGGTCGCCCAGAACCGACGGGCGGTCTGCTCGAAGGTCATGAGGCCGGGCTCGGACGGATTGTTCGGATCCCACACGCCGAACTCGATACCGTTCTCGGTCGAGCGGGACTCGAAGACGACGATCGTGTGATTCAGCTCGGGCTTCGGCCAGTTCGTCACCAGGAGTTGGACCAGCCGGCCGGCGCGGAGGTCGGCGAGGATTTCCCGGGCGACTCCCTCCTGATGGCCACCGGTCACCGGAAGCGTGACGCGCCAGTTGGTCCAGTGCACCCAAGTCCAGAACGGGCCGCCGAGCCCTTCCTTGACCGCGCTCTCTTCGGCGTGCGAGAACTCGCGCAGGTTCGCGTAGCCGGGAATCACGACGCGGTCGTCAGGGGGCAGCGCCGGCTTCCACACCGACAGGTCGGCGACACGCTTGACCCGCTCGACGTACCCGGCCCGATCGAGCTTGGGCAGTGCCGGGTCGAACCGGCCGAACTGGGCGAACTGGCGCAGGCCGCGCGCAAGCACGAAGCAATAGTGCGCGTAGATATCGGGCTCGTTCGGGTGCCGCGCGCCGATCAGGTTGGGGAACGCGAACGTGTCGGCCGCGAAAGAGAACGACGGCGCGGCGATCCGCTGGTCGAGGCGGGGCGGCGGCGCGTCGCCCGTCGCCAGCGTGTTCGCGCAGGCCGCGGTGAGAACCACGATGCTGACGAGAGCTGCGCGGCGCCAGTTCACGATGAATTTCAACGCCTTACCCTAAATGGCACCGTCGCTATCGTCAAGCGCCGCGCGCAACGGAGTGCGTGTTATCCTCCGGCCCGTCGCGGCTACAAACCCAATGAGCCGATCGATCGCCGCCCTCTACCGGTTCTTCTACGACGGCCTTCTCTCGCGCCTCCCCGAGCCGGCGGCCATCGCGCTGGGCCAGAGCGTGCTCCGCCGGGTGCCGCTCGATCGGCTCGGCAGCTTTCGCCTCGAGGATCCGCGACTCGCCGTGACGCTGGGCGGCGTGTCCTTGCCCAACCCCCTCATCCTCGCCGCGATGTACTACGATCCCCGAATCCTTTCGCGCGCGATGGGCCTGGGCTTCGGAGCCGTCACCGCCAAGTCGATCACGGTGGATCCGCGCCCCGGGCATCCCGAGCCCAACCTTGTGCGGACGCGCTCCGACGCCGGCCCGGGCCTCGTGAACTGCAACGGCTTTCAGAATCCGGGCCTGACGGCGTTCCGCGCCGCGATGGCGCGCCTTCCCCATCGCGTCCCCTTGATCGTCAGCGTGGCCGGCGAGTCCATCGATCAGTACGTGAGACTCGTACGCGAGCTCGGACCGCTCGGCGACCTCGTCGAGTTCAACATCTCGTCGCCCAACACCAGGCTGGTGTACGAGTGGAGCCGCAAGCCCGGCGAGCTCGCGGCGCTGTTACACGAGGTGCGCGGCGCCACCGCCAAGCCGTTGATCGTCAAGCTTTCTCCCGACTTCGACGAGACGAACCAGAAGCAGATCATCCCGGCGGCGCTCGACGCGGGCGTGCGGATCGTCAACTACGGCAACACGCGACGCATCGAGGACCCGCGGCTCTCTCAGGGCGCCGGTGGGCTCTCCGGGCCCGACATCTTCCCGGCGACGCTGGCGAATCTCCGCCGCACACGCGGCGCGTTCGGCCGCGAGCTCGAGATCGTCGCGACCGGCGGTGTCGATTCACCCGACAAGGCCGTGCAGCTCCTCCGCGCGGGCGCGAACGCCGTCGGATATTTCACCGGCTTCGTCACCCGCGGGCCCATCCTGGCGCGCCGGATTCTCGAGCGCGTGCTCGCCGCGCGCTGAGCGCGCCCGGACGGCTAGGAAAAAAATGCTCCACACCTTATCCACTTGTCCACCGTTGTCCACAGACCACAAATTCGCACGGTCTGGCGCGCTCTCACGGAAGCGTCGCCGAATTGTGACGGTCCATTCGTCCACGGAGAGCACACCCCAAAAGATTCCCGGATTCCACGCGGCGCGGCTCGTGCGCAGCGCGGCATGCGCGCATTTTTTGCGGGTAAACGAGATCTTGACACTGAAATCGCCGCACTCGTAAGGTTGGCGGGCGATGACACCCGTCGAGTCCAACTTTGCACCGCGGTCATTCCGACCGAGCCTTTTCTGGAGGAACAAAGCGCGATGGACGGCAGTAGGAAGCCACTCGCGAAGGTGGAGGGCCGGCGACGCCTGCGTATGAGCGGCGTCACCGTCGCGTGGAGGGGTACGCCCAATCTCGACGATTGGGTGGCTTACATCGTCAACGGGACCCGTTCCAAGAAGCTGATCCTGGCCGACCATTCGTGCGAGCGTAAGGTGAAGTCGCTGCTCTCACGTCTCCAGACCCTGCCCCGGAAGGAGATCGAGAAGATCGCGAAGAGCTGACGCCGGCCCGTCCTAGATGATCCCTCGTTCGGCCAAGCTGACGAAGCGGCCCTGGCCGATCACGAGGTGATCGTGGATCCGCAAGTCGAGGAGACGCGCGCACTCGACGAGCTGGCGCGTGAGCCTGATGTCCTCGCGGCTGGGCGTGGGATCACCGCTCGGGTGATTGTGCAGCAGGATCACCGACGCGGCCGACTCGAGGATCGCCGGCTTGAACACCTCGCGCGGGTGGACCAGGCTGGCCGACAGCGTGCCCTGCGAGATCACCCGATCCCTCAGCAGACCGTTCTGCGCGTCGAGGAGCGCGACACGAAACACCTCGCGCTGGAGGTCCTCCATCAGCGGCCCGAAGGCGGCGTAGACCTCGGCGGGGCCGGACAGGACCAGCCGCGCGCCGGGCGTGCGAGCCCGAAGGCGTCGGGTCAGCTCGAAGGCCGCGACGAGCCGAGCGGCCTTGGCCGGTCCCACCCCCGTGACCTTCGCGAGCTCGGTCACCTCGCGGCCCGCGACCTCGGCGAGCGAGCCGTAGACGGCCAGCACTTCGCGCGCGACGTCGACCGCGCTCTTGCCGCGCGTGCCCGAACCGAGCTGGATGGCGAGGAGCTCGGCGTCGGCGAGCGCCTCGGGGCCGTTCCAGTAGAGCCGCTCGCGCGGGCGATCGCGCTCAGGCCAACGTTCGACGGCCATACGGCTGTCGTACGTGGCCGGCGCGCACGCGTCAACGCGCTGATTTCGATACGGGGGAACGTCCGTGAGACGGTGACGCGGCGGTGTGCGCCGCCGGTCGTCGCGGGGCGGCAGTGTGAGCCGCAGGGCCGCCCGGGGGCCGGGGCCGCCAGGCCCGAGGCGAGCATACGAACCGGCCCCGCCGACCGAGGCGCACCTAAGACAGATGGATCGTGATCTGGCGCGGCTCGTCGCCGACGCCGCGGATGCTCACATGGATCGCGTCGGGCGGCAGCAGCGAGCGGAGCTTGTCGGCCCACTCGATCAGCGTCACGCCCTCACCGCTCATCAGCTCGAGGAGGCCGAGGTCGATCATCTCCGTCAGGCTCTGGGTCCGATACGCGTCGACGTGGTGGATGGGCACCCGGCCCTTGTACTGATTGACCAGCACGAAGGTCGGGCTCGTGGCGCGGACGGCGGCGCCGAGACCGCGAACGAGACCCTGGATGAAGCACGTCTTGCCGGCGCCGAGCTCGCCGGTCAGCGCGACCACCGCGCCGGGCCGCAGCGCGCGGCCGAGGCGCTCGCCGGCGGCCTCCGTCTCCTCGGGGCTCACCGAGGAGATCTCAGTCCGCGTCGACACGAAGCCTCGTGAACGCCTCCGGGATCGCCGCGATGACGTCGCGCGCGATCAGCGACTCCTCGCCGACGCGCTCGGCGGCGATGTCCCCGGCGAGGCCGTGGAGAAACACGCTCGCCTGCAACGCGGCGCCGGGCTCGAGACCGCGCGCCAGGAAGGCGCCGAGCATGCCCGTGAGCACGTCGCCGGTGCCGCCGCTCGCCATCCCGGGGTTCCCGGTGGGATTCACGAACACGCGGCCGTCCGGCGCGCCGATCACGCTCCACGCACCCTTCAGCACGACGTACGCCCCATGGCACGTCGCGAACGCGCGTACGCACTCGATCCGGTCGCGCTCCACGTCGGCCACGCCGGTCTCGAGCATCCGCGCCATCTCGCCCGGATGCGGCGTGAGGCACCGCGCCGCCGGCGCCGCGCTCAGCGCTTTCAGGTGGCCGGCCAGCGCCGTCAGCCCGTCGGCGTCGATCGCCATCGGCTTGCGCAGCTCCGCGACCAGGCTCCGCGCGACCTGCCGGGTCTCCGCGTCGAGGCCGATGCCGGGGCCGACGGCGACGGCGTCGCGCGACGTGGCGAGCTCGGCCACGACCTCGCGCGCCTTCAGCCCGATCGTGCGCGCGGCCGTCTCGGGCAACGGCTCGGTCATCGCCTCCAGCACCAGGCTCGCGACGATCGGCTGCTGGCTGAGAGGCGTCGCGACCGTGACCAGCCCGCCTCCGGCGCGCATCGCGGACGCGGCGCTCAGCGCGGCCGCGCCGGTCTTGCCGAGCGACCCGGCCACCAGCAGGAGGTGGCCGTAGGTCCCCTTGTGGGCGCCGCGCGGGCGCGGCGGAAAATGGCGCCGGACGTCGCGCGCCTCGAGGAGAAACGTCGTGACCCCGCGCGCGACCTCGACGTCGGGCACGCCGATCGGAATCACCCTCACGCGTCCGGCCAGCGCCGCCCCCGGGCCGGTGATCAGGCCGCGCTTGAGCCCGGCGAACGTCAGGGTCAGCACCGCCTGGACGGCGGCTGCCTGATGCCCTCCATCGTCCGCCGAGACGCCCGAGGGGATATCGAGCGCGACGACCGGGCGCGCGCTTCGGTTGATGAGCGTGATCGCCCGCGCGATGTTCCCTTCCGGCGCGCCGCGGGAGCCGATGCCCAGGAGCGCGTCGATCACGACGTCGGCCCGCGCGAGCCGAGCCGCGGCCGCCGCGTCGTCTTCGAGCGGGAGCGGACGGATCCCGGCGCGTCCGAGCTCCGCGAGCTTCCGACCGGCGTCGCCGCCGATCTCGTCGGACGGGAAGGCCAGCATCACCGAGGGCCGCGCGCCGCGGCGCTTGAGCCAGCGCGCCACGACGAAGCCGTCGCCCCCGTTGCCGCCCTTGCCGCAGACCACGACCACCCGCGCGCCGCGCGGGGGCGCGCCCAGCGCGCGGAGCCCGGCGACGATCGCGTCGGCGGCGCCGCGACCGGCGTTCTCCATCAGGGTCGCGCCAGGAATGCCCAACTCGGTGATCGCGCGCCGGTCGAGCCGCCGCATCTCCTCGGCGGTGAAGACACCCTGCACGGTGACTACTTTCCGGCGGGCAGCGAGACCGCCTGGACGAGGAAGTCGGCGAGGATCGCGGTGTAGATCTCCCGCCACTCCGTTCGCGCGCCGCGCGGCAGCTCGATGTGGAGGGCGCGGCGCGCGAGTCTCAAGATCCCGTCGCGCTTGGCGCCCGACGCGGCGTAGCGGATGGTGTCGCCGGGCTCCACGAGCACCGCGAGGCTCGGCGCCTCGCGATTCCCCCGGAGGTGCGCGTCGCGGATCAGCTCGAAGAGGGCGCGGAGCTGGATCGCCTCGTCGCGGTCGACCCCGACGGTGGCGATCTCGATGCGACTGGCGGCGTCGCGATGGTTGTTGCCGTGGAGCTCGGCGTAGAAGCCGAGCGGCCCCTGCGCGGCCTCGCGAACCTTTCGTTCGTAGACGTCGTAGACCCGTCGGGCACTTTCGGTGGCGATGGCCTCGGCGGGCGGGCGGCCGGGCACGCCCTCGAACGGTCGGTTGACCTGATAGCGTCGCCCGGCCTGATCGGACCCGTCGGGCTCGAGGTTGAAGCCCCGCGCGACGACCATGCTGAATCCGGTGCGTCGGCCGAGCTCGGCGACGATGTCCCCGGTGCGCGCGTCCGAGGTGCCGTGGGGTGCCGCGATCACGACCGAGCGCCGGCCCAGCGTGGCGGCGATCGTCCCGGGCACGTCCTCGCCGCTCTGGTAGAGCTCGACGGGCGCCGCGCACGCGGCGAAGACGATGGGGCCGACCGCCAAGCTAGTCGCCCACCAGGATCGCCTGCGCGAGCGCATATTCTCCTTCGTGGGTCAGCGAGAGCAACATCCGGCTCCCGCCCCGAAACAACCCGATCTCTCGCGAGCGCCCCGACAGGACGAGCGTCGGCGCCTGCTCCCCGTCGCGGCGCACCTCGAGCTCGCGCCAGCGGACGCCCAGGCGCAGCCCCGTGCCCAGCGCCTTGAACCCCGCTTCCTTCGCGGCGAAGCGCGCGGCGAAATGCGGCGCCGGATCGCTCCGCCGGCGGCAGTAGGCGATCTCGCCCGCGGTGAACACGCGCTGCAGGAAGTGATCCTGCCAGCGCTCGATCGTCTCACGCATCCGGGGGATGCTCACGAGGTCCACGCCGATCCCGGAGATGTTCACACGTCGCCGATCTGGGCCCGGATCAGCCCGGCCAGCTCGTCGGCCATCGTGCGGATCCGGGCGCCGTCGGCGCCTTCGATCATCACGCGGGCCAGCGGCTCGGTGCCGGAGTACCGGAGCAGCACGCGCCCACGGCCGCTCATCTCCCGCTCGAATTCTCCGACACGCTGGCCGACTCCTCGGATCGATTCGATCGGCGGCTTGGATCGCACCGGAACGTTGATGAGCACCTGCGGGAACTTTCGCAGGCACGTGGCCAGCGACGCGAGCGGCTCACCGGTCTCGACGGCCACGCTCAGCAGCGCCAGGGCCGAGAGGATGCCGTCGCCGGCCGGTGAGTGGTCGAGGAACAACAGGTGGCCAGACTGCTCGCCGCCCAGGTTGGCGCCGAGCCGATGCATCTCCTCGAAGACGTAGCGGTCGCCGACCTGGGTCTTGACCACGCGGATGCCGACCGCTTCCAGCGACTGGTCAAGGCCGAGGTTCGCCATGACCGTGGTCACCACGAGATTCTGCTTGAGCCGCTGGCGCGCGGCCAGGTGGCGGCCGGCGATCGCCAGCGCGTAGTCGCCGTCGCGGATCTCCCCGGTGTGGTCGACGGAGATGAGCCGGTCGCCGTCGCCGTCGAAGGCGAAGCCGACCGACGCGCCGCTGGCCCGGATCTTCTTCTGGAGCTTCCCCGGATGGAGCGCGCCGGCGTCGGCGTTGATGTTGATGCCGTCCGGCCGCGCGCCGATCGTGACCACCCGCGCGCCCAGCCGGCGGAACACGCGCGGCGCGACGCGGAACGTGGCGCCGTGGGCGCAGTCGAGCGCGACGGTGAGCTTGCCCAGGTCGAGCGGGAAGCAGCCGCACAGGAAGTCGACGTAGTCGGCCTCGGCGCGGTCGTAGTAGACGAGCTCGCCGATCTGCGCGCCGCGCGCGCGGGGTGCCTTGTCCTCCTCGCCGATCCGCCGCTCGATCTCGGCCTCCCAGGCGTCGGGGAACTTGGTCCCCTCCGACGAGAAGAGCTTGATGCCGTTGTCCTCGAACGGGTTGTGGGAGGCGCTCAGCACGATGCCGCCGTGCGCCTCGAGCCGGCGCGTGAGCACCGCGATGCCGGGCGTGGGCAGGACCCCGACCGCGTAGCAATCGGCGCCGGCGGAGAGGGCGCCGGCGCTCAGGGCCGCCTCGAGCAGCGGGCCCGAGCGACGGGTGTCGCGACCGATGACCAGCCGCATCCGATCGGCCCCGTGCTCGGCCTGGAGGGTGGCGACCAGCTCGCGCCCCAGCCGGAACGCGAGGTCGGGTGTGAGGTCCTCGTTCGCTACGCCCCGGATCCCGTCGGTCCCGAACAAGCGCGTCATTGCGTGGTCACCCTTTCGATTATAGGGCGCGCATCGCTTTCCGTATGCGTTCGGCGACCCGGACCGCGTCCACCGTCTCGGCCACATCGTGAGTGCGGATCAGAGCCGCGCCGTTCCAGACGGCCAGGGTCGCGGCGGCGAGCGAGCCGGCCAGCCGATCCTCGGTTCGCTGGCGGCCCGTGATCGCGCCGATGAACGACTTGCGTGACACGGCGACACAGAACGGTCGCCCGAGCGCACCGAAAGCGTCCAGGCCGGCGAGGATACGAGCATCCCACTCGTCCCAGCCGATCGCTTCGTTCCTGAAGAAGCCGATGCCCGGGTCGAGGACGATCCGGCCCTCCGGGATCCCGGCCGCCCGCGCGCGCTCGAGAGCCTCGGCCAGCAACCCCTTCACGGCCGCGACCGGGTCCTCGGCCTGGGAACCGCCTCCGGGGGACGCCATGAGGATCACGCTCGCGCCGTGCTCGCCGACGAGCCGCGCGACCGCGGGGTCGCGCAGACCCGAGACGTCGTTGATCACCTGTGCGCCGGCGGCGAGCGCCGCGCGAGCCGGCCCGAGGCGCGGTGTGTCGGCCGAGAGCGGCACGGACACCTTGGACGCCAGGAGGCCGATCGCGCGCTCCAGTCGCTCCGCTTCCTCCTGCTCGCCGACGGCCGTATCGAGATAGGGCGCGGTGGAGCGTGCCCCGACGTCGATCAGCGCCGCGCCGGCCTCGACCATCGTGAGCGCGGCGGCGAGCAGATCCTCGCCGATCGCGTGCACCGAGCCGGCGTGGAAAGACTCGGGGCTGACGTTCAGAGCGCCCATGACGGCGACGGGACAACCGCTGCCGAGGGACACACCGCCGAGGGAGGCTCGATGCACGAGAATCGAGCCGAGCCGTTACGCGGGCGCGCCGGCTTCCTGGAAGGGACGGGCGCGGAGGATCCGGGCGATCTCCTCGCCGTCGAGGGATTCGCGCTCGAGCAGCGCGCGGGCCAGCGCGTGGAGCTTCTCGATGTTCTCCTCGAGGATCTGCTTGGCGCGGCTCGCGCAGTCCATCACGATCCGCTTGATCTCCGAGTCGATGAGCAGCGCGGTGTCCTCACTGTAGTCCTTCGCGCGCGCGACCTCGCGCCCGAGGAAGATGTGCTCCTCGTTCTTGCCGAAGGTCAGCGGCCCCAGCCGCTCGGACATGCCCCACTCGCACACCATCTTGCGCGCCATCTCGGTCGCCTTCTCGAGATCGTCGCCGGCGCCGGTGGTCTGCTGATTCAGCACGATCTCCTCGGCCGCTCGACCGCCCAGCAGGATCGTGATGCGGTTGACGAGGTAGTCCCGCGAGTAGTTGTACTTGTCGTCCACCGGCAGCTGCTGCGTGAGGCCGAGGGCGCGTCCGCGCGGGATGATCGTCACCTTGTGGACGGGATCGGTGCCCGGCAGCACGTCGGCGACCAGCGTGTGGCCCGCCTCGTGGTAGGCGATCGTCCGCTTCTCGGTGTCGCTGATGATCATCGAGCGCCGTTCCACGCCCATCAGGACCTTGTCCTTGGCGCTCTCGAAGTCGGACATCTCGACGAGCTTCTTGCTCTGGCGCGCCGCCAGCAGCGCCGCCTCGTTCACGAGGTTCGCCAGGTCCGCGCCCGAGAACCCGGGCGTGCCGCGCGCCAGCACCTTGAGCTCGACGTTAGGCGCCAGCGGGATGCGACGCGAGTGCACCCGGAGGATTTCCTCGCGTCCCTTCACGTCCGGCCTGGGCACGACGACCTGACGATCGAAGCGTCCGGGCCGCAGGAGCGCCGGATCGAGGACGTCCGGCCGGTTCGTGGCGGCGATGAGGATCACGCCCTCGTTGGTCTCGAACCCGTCCATCTCGACCAGGAGCTGGTTGAGCGTCTGCTCGCGCTCGTCGTGGCCGCCGCCGAGGCCGGCGCCGCGGTGGCGTCCGACCGCGTCGATCTCGTCCATGAAGATGATGCAGGGCGCGTGCTTCTTCCCCTGCTCGAACAGATCGCGCACGCGAGAGGCGCCCACGCCGACGAACATCTCGACGAAGTCGGAGCCCGAGATCGTGAAGAACGGGACGTTCGCCTCGCCGGCGATCGCCTTGGCCAGGAGCGTCTTGCCGGTGCCGGGAGGCCCGACCAGTAGGACGCCCTTCGGGATCTTTCCGCCGAGCTTCTGGAACTTCTGCGGATCCTTCAGGAAGTCGATGATCTCCCGCAGCTCTTCCTTCGCCTCGTCGACGCCCGCGACATCCTGGAAGGTGACCTTGTTCTGCTTCTCGGAGATGAGCCGGGCCCGCGCCTTGCCGAAGCTCAGCGCCTTCGCGCCGCCGCCCTGCATCTGGCGCATGAAGAAGACCCACACACCGATGAAGAGCAGCATCGGCACCCACTGGAGGAAGATGGCGTACCAGGGATTGGAGTCGGGCGGCTTCACCGCGATCCGGACGCCCCGGTCCTTCAGGGTCTTGATGAGGTCCGGATACTCCACGATGTAGGTGCGCTGGGTCTGCGCCGAATCCTTGAGCGAGTATGTGACGAGGTTGCCGCGGATGACGACCGACTCGACGCGGCCCTGGTCGACGGCCTTGAGGAAATCCGAGAAGTTCGGGAGCTCCTGGCCACCCTGTTGCGCGCCCTGAAACACCGTGAACAGCAGGATGACGATGAGGCCGATCACCATCCAGAGGGCGAGGTTCTTGTAGACCTGGTTCATGCTGGCCCGGCCATTATAGCACCAGGGACCACTGACGCGATGCGGCGTCAGGTCGCGTCGAGCGTCGCGACGTAGGGCAGGTTGCGATAGAGCCCGTCGTAGTCGAGGCCGTACCCGACGACGAAGACGTTCGGGATCGTGAACCCGACGTAGTCGACGTCGATCTCGGTCTGACGACGCCCCTGCTTGTCGAGGAGCACGCACGTCCGCACGCTCAGGGGCCCGCGCGCCTCCAGCGTGCGCTTGAGCACGGCGAGGGTGAGGCCGGTGTCGACGATGTCGTCGACCAGCAGGACGGGCCGGCCCTTGATGTCGACCGTCAGATCGGAGAGCAGCCGCACGGCGCCCGACGAGTTGGTCCCGGAGCCATAGCTGGACGCGCGCAGGAAATCCACCGTGAGGTCGAGCGGAAGCTCGCGCATCAGGTCGGCGAGGAAGGGCACCGCGCCCTGGAGCACGCCGACCAGCACCGGACTCGCCCCGGCATAGTCGCGGGCGATGGCGCGCCCGAGCTCCGCGACGCGCGCCTTCAGCGCGTCTGCACTGACCAGCACGCGCCCGAGAGCCGACGGCGCCATCTCACTGTGTCGTGACGTACGCCGGAAGCGCGCGCGCGCGACCGATCCGGTCGGCGACCTCCTGCGCGGCGGCACGCGTCGTGAACGAGCCGACGCGCACTCGGAACCGGACTCCGGCGGGGGCGTCGATGTGGGCGACGTAGGCCTCGAGGCCCGCGGCGGCGAGTCGCGAGCGCAGCGCGTCCGCGGGCTCCCTCGCCTTGTACGCGCCGACCTGCACGGTGAAGGCGGTGCCGGCCTTCGGAAACTCGGCGGTCGGGGCGGCCTCGGGCCTGGGCGCCGCGTCGAGCTTGTCGCTCCTGTCGACGCGAGCGGGCCTCGTGGACTTCGGCGGAGGCGGCGGCGACGTCAGCGGCGCGGTCAGGTCCTGATAGAACGTGAGCGTCGGTGCGGGCTCCGTCGGCCGTGCCGAGCGATCGCCGCCGAGCCGGGCCGCCGCCGCCTCCTTGGAGCCCTTGGCGAGCGTGGAGGTCGGCGCGGAGGGCTCGCGCGGCCAGAACCGGCCGGCCATGACGCCCAGCATGAACGTGGTCGCGAGCACCGCGAGGCACCCCACCACGAACAGCAGCGAGGCCAGGCGGCTCGGCTGGCGCCGGGCTCGCCCCACCATCACATGCTCTCCGGAGCGCTCACGCCCAGGAGGTCGAGCCCGTTGCGGATCACCCCGCCCACCGCGGCGCAGAGCGCCATGCGCGCGTGCATCAGCCGCACGTCGTCCTGGATCACCCGATGGTGTTTGTACCAGGCGTGGAACTCGGCGGCGAGCTCGTGGAGCCAGTAGGCGACGCGATGGGGCTCGAGCGCCAGCGCGGCGCCGCGCACGAGCTCGGGATACTCCAGCAGGCGCTTGATCAGCGCCTGCTCGGCGGGCTCGACGAGCGGCCTCGTGTCCACGCTGGCGGGCACCGGCGCGGCGATCCCCTGCTCGACCGCCTGACCGAAGATGGAGCGAATCCGCGCGTGCGCGTACTGGACGTAGTACACGGGGTTGTCGCTCGTCTGCCGCGTCGCGACCGCCAGGTCGAAGTCGAGCGGGCTGTCGTGGCGCCGCATCAGGAACGTGAAGCGCGCGGCGTCGCGGCCGACCTCCTCGAGCAATTCGTCCATCAGCACGAACTCGCCCCGCCGCTTCGACATGCGCACGGGCTGACCGTCGCGCAGCAGAGTCACGAGCTGGACGATGAGCACCTGGTACGCCTCGGCCGGGTGGCCGAGCGCCTGCAGCGCGGCCTTCATGCGGGGCACGTAGCCATGGTGATCGGGACCGAGCAGGTCGATGATCCGGTCGGCGGCCCCGAACTTCACGTAGTGATGGAACGCCATGTCGACCGCCGGGTAGGTCAGCTCGCCGTTCGACTTGCGCACGACCCGATCCTTGTCGTCGCCGAACGCGGTCGAGCGAAACCAGAGCGCGCCGTCGGCGTCGTAACTGAGCCCGCGCGACGCGAACTCTGCCAGCACCTTCTCCGGGAGGCCCTGGTCGCGGACGTCACGCTGCTCGGAGGACCAGACGTCGAACTCGACCCCGTAGTCGCGCAGGACCCTGCGCTGCGCCTCGACGATCCGCGTCACCGCGTAGCGGCCGAAGTGCTCGACGCGCTCGCGCTCGGAGGCGGCGGGCGCGACGCGGCAGCCCTCGGCGCGATACGCCTTCGCCAGATCGACGAGGTACTCGCCGGGATATCCGTTCTCGGGGAGCACCGCCGGCTCGCCGAGCTCCTGGCGCACGCGTACGTCGAGCGAGCGCGCCAGCGCCTCGAACTGGTTGCCGGCGTCGTTGACGTAGAACTCCGTCGTAACCTGCACGCCCTGCGAGCGGAGCAGCCGCGCCAGCGAGTCGCCGACGGCGGCGGCGCGGGCGTTGACGATCACCAGCGGACCCGTCGGGTTGGCGGAGACGAACTCGAGACGGACGCGCCCACCGGCCGGGCTCTCGGCGCGGCCGTACGCCGAGCCCGCCGCCAGAATCTCGCGAAGCGCGCCCGCGCACCACGCCGGCGACAGGAACACGTTGAGGAATCCGGGCCCCGCGACCTCGAGCCGCTCGACCTCGTCGAGCGGGGGGAAATTCTTCACGATGAGATCGGCGATCTGGCGCGGCGCCCGCTTCGCGGCGCGCGCCAGCACCATCGCGGCGTTGGTCGCGTAGTCGCCGTGCTCGGCCTGGCGCGGGATCTCCCACGCGCACTCGTCGAGCGTCGGCAAGCCCGCCTTCGCGAGCGCGGCCCGCAGCCCGTCGGTCAGCGTCTCCGTCAGTCGCATCGCGTATCAGGGTACTCGTCGGCGCCGCGACGCGGCGAAGAAAAAGCTGGCAGATTGCAGCGTCGCGCGCCCGTCGCGCGACGCGAGCGTCGCGCTCGACGATCGCGCCCCCGCGTCTCGGCCACGCGCACGCCGTACGCGAGCGGCGCGACGCGCTCGAAGCGGCGCGGCTCGCGA
>QHSI01000158.1 GCA_003221515.1 Candidatus Rokuibacteriota bacterium | reverse complement strand
CCTGCATACCCTCTGCGCCGTCGACATCGCGACGGGCTGGGTCGAACTGCAACCGGTCTGGGGCAAAGGTCACAAACGCGTCCGCGCGGCGCTGCACGAGGTCCGCCGCCGGCTGCCCGTTCGACTCTGCGGCGTGGACACCGATAACGGCTCGGAATTCATCAATCGCGCGCTGTTCGACTACTGTCGCTTCGAGCGGATCACGTTCACCCGCAGTCGGCCGTACCGCAAGAACGACAGCGCCCACGTCGAGCAGAAGAATGGTGCGATCGTCCGGGCGCTCGTGGGCTACGACCGCTACGCCTCGCGCGCCGCGTATGCGCAGTTGGCCCGCGTGTATCGCCTGCTGCGGCTACACACGAATTTCTTTCAGCCCGTTCAGCGGCTCGTGGCGAAGTCGCGCCACGGCGCTCGCGTGACGCGCCGCTACGATCGCGCCCAGACGCCGTTTCAACGCTTACTGGCCACGGGCACGCTGTCGCCCTTTCGTCAGCGCGAACTCGCCGCGCTCTATGAGACCCTCAACCCGCTGCGCCTTCGGAGGAATATCGATGCCGCACTCGCTGCCCTCTGGCGGCTCGCTGCCCGCGAGCTCGATCCGCCGTCACCCGTCGCGCTCGTTGGTCGAGCTCGGTAACCCTGACTTATGAGGCGCGACGTGCGAAACGGCTCGCCGGCGTCCTCGAAGTGCGCGTGTTGACAGGCTTTGTCGGCGCCCGTACGATGCGCACCACGGCCCATGTTCCGCAAGACGTCCGGCGCGATCCTCTGCCCTTCCTGTGGACGACTCACCAATGCGGACGCGCCGGTGTGTCTGGTGTGCGGGCGGCGGAACCCGGGCATGTGGGGCTTCGGCGGACCGCTGGCCCAGCTCTTCCGGCACTGGAGCTTCACGAACGCGGTGACGGCGGCCTGCGTCGTGCTCTACGTCGTGAGCCTCATCCTCGATCCGCTCGCCGTGCTCCGGCCCAAGGGCTTCGACATCCTTTCTCCCACCGGCCGCGCGCTGGACGCGCTCGGGATGACGGGCAGCCTCGCGTGGGCCGAGGGCCGCTGGTGGACCCTCCTCACGGCGATCTACCTGCACGGCGGGATCCTTCACATCATCTTCAACGTCCTCTGGATCCGCCAGCTCGGCCCGGAGATCGAGCAGCTGTACGGACCCGCGCGCCTCGTTGTCATCTTCACGGTCTCGGGGATCGCAGGCTTCGTCGTCTCGAATTGGATCGGTGTGCCCTTCACGATCGGCGCCTCCGGCTCGATCTTCGGCCTGCTCGGCGCGATCGTCGCATTCGGTCGCAAGCGTGGCGGTGTCTTTGGCCGGATGGTACTGCGCCAGTATGGGCAGTGGGCCCTCGTGCTCTTCGCTCTCGGGTTCTTCATGCAGGGCGTGAACAACTGGGCGCACGGCGGCGGGTTCCTCGGCGGGTTTCTCACCGGCCTCGCGCTTTCGCTTGCCGAGCATCGCGATGAGACAGGGTTCGACAAGCTTCTCGCCCTCGTCGCCATCGTCCTGACGCTGGCTGGATTCGGGCTCGCGCTCTGGACCGCGTTCGGCGTGTGACGTCGTGACCGATCCGCTCGCCGTCGTTCGCGATCGCGCACGCACCAACCTGTTCTGGCGAACGCTCGGCGTGGAGGTCGAGGATGCCAAGGACGGCTGGGTCCGTCTCAAGATCCCGATCCGCGACGACCTGCGCAACGCCGGCGGCGCACCGGTCCACGGAGGCGTCTACAGCGCCCTGGTCGACATGGCCGTCGGCGGCGCCCTCTCGACGCTTCACGAGGCCGCAGCCGGTGGGGTCGGGCAGGCCACCCTCGATCTCAATGTCTCTTTCGTCGGGGCCGTGACCGAGGGACCGATCTTCGCGGAGGGCCGTATCATCAAGCGGGGCCGTACCATCGCCTTCGGCGAGGCGCGCATCGTTGATGCGCAGGACCGGCTGCTGGCGGTCGGCCGCGCGACCTACATGATCCTTCCCCGCAGCTAGTCGCTCGCAGACATCCTGCGCCGCAGCGCCGCACAAACGAAGAGCCCAGGCTCGAGGGCCTGGGCTCTCACATTTAACCCGGCAGCGACCTACTCTCCCACGCCGTTACCAGCGCAGTACCATCGGCCCAGGAGGGCTTAACTTCCGTGTTCGGGATGGGAACGGGTGTGGCCCCTCCGGCAATGCCACCGGGAATCGAGACGCTCGCGGCGATCGCTCACTGCGCCGAATACAGAGACTCTCAAGTGTAGCCAGACGGTGCGTCTCGCACCATCCAAGGATGATCGAAAAACCGTGGTCAAGCCGCACGGGCGATTAGTACCGGTCAGCTGAACGCCTCACGGCGCTTACACCTCCGGCCTATCAACCTCGTAATCTACGAGGGCCCTTCAGGGGGCTTACGCCCCGGGAGGTCTCATCTTCAGGCGGGTTTCGCGCTTAGATGCCTTCAGCGCTTATCCCTGCCGGACATAGCTACCGAGCGGTGCTCCTGGCGGAACAGCTCGCACACTAGAGGTCCGTCCACCCCGGTCCTCTCGTACTAGGGGCAGCTCCCGTCAAACCTCCTTCGCCCGCGACAGATAGGGACCGAACTGTCTCACGACGTTCTAAACCCAGCTCACGTACCG
>QHSI01000091.1 GCA_003221515.1 Candidatus Rokuibacteriota bacterium | reverse complement strand
CCGCGCGCGCCAGTCGAGGCCGTGCGTGACCAGCGGCCGCAGCGCCAGCAGCAACAGCACGAGCCCCACGCCCAGGAGCGTGGCGGAGATCGGTCGGGTTAAGAAGATCGCGTAGCGGCCGTCCGACATCGCGAGCGACTGGCGCAGCGCCATCTCGATCATCGGCGCCAGGATGACGCCCAGCACGATCGGCGCGGTCTCGAAGTCGAGCTTTCGCAGGACGTAGCCGAGCGCCCCCATCAGGAGCATGATCCACACGTCCACGACGCTCCCGTTGACAGCGTAGACACCGAGCACGCAGAACACGAGGACCGACGGGTAGAGGATCGGGTACGGGATCCGCAGCAAGTTCACGAAGAGGCCGACCAGGGGCAGGTTCAGGATCAGCAGCACGACGTTGCCGACGTACATCGACGCGATGAACCCCCAGAACAATTCGGGCTGCTGCTTGATGAGGAGCGGCCCCGGCGAGACCCCGTGGACCATCATGGCCGCGAGCATCACGGCCGGAATCGGCCCGGACGGCACCCCGAGCGCGAGCATCGGCACGAAGGCGCCGGAGGTGGCGGAGTTGTTCGCCGACTCGGGCCCGGCCACGCCCGCCACCGCGCCGTGGCCGAACTCCTCGGGGCGCTTGGAGAGCCGTCGCTCGATCGCGTAGGCCACGAAGCTCGCGATGATGTGAGCGGAGCCCGGGACGATGCCGATCAGGAAGCCCAGCACGGTGCCGCGGCCGATTGGCCACGCGGCCGCCCGCCACTCCCCGCGCGTCGGTAGCAGGTCGCGGAGCTTCGGCTTGATGACTTGTGGCGGCGCCGGAAGCCCGGCGGTCGCCAGGATCTCGGCGAGGCCGAAGAGCCCCACCGCCACCGGGACGACGCCGATTCCGTCGCCGAGCTCGACCACGCCGTACGAGAAGCGGAAGAAGCCGGTCATCTGGTCGATGCCGATCATCCCGAGCAGGAGGCCTAGCGCGGCCATCGCGAGCGACTTCAGCATCGAGCCGCCGCTCATGTACGCGAGGACCAAAAGACCGAGCACCAGGAGGGCCACGTTCTCGGGCGGCCCGAAGCGCAGCGCGAACGACGCGAGCGGCGGCGCGAGCAGCATCAGCCCGACGACGCTCGCGGTGCCGGCGACGTACGAGCCCACCGCGGCGATCGCCAGCGCGGCCCCGGCGCGGCCCTTGCGCGCCATCGCGTAGCCGTCGATGCACGTCATCACCGACGCGGCCTCGCCGGGGATCCGCATCAGGATCGAAGTCGTCGAGCCCCCGTACATCGCGCCGTAGTAGATGCCGGCCAGCATGACGATCGCGCGCGTGGCGTCGAGGCCGAAGGTGGCCGGGAGCAGCAGGCTGATGCCGGCGAGCGGCCCCACGCCCGGCAGCACGCCCACGAGCGTCCCGACGACGCAGCCGACGAAGGCATAGAACAGGATCGGGGGCGAGAGCGCGATCGAGAAGCCGAGGACGAGATTTTGTAGGGTCTCGGCCATCAGAGGCCGAACGGTCCCCGCGGCAGCGGCACGCGGAGGATCGTGTCGAATAGCAGAAATGTCCCGGCGGCGAGCCCGAGGGAGAACACCGCGGTGAAGATCGGGTCCCGGCGCTCGACCACGCCCAGGAGAAACAGGAGCGACAGCGCGACCGTCGGCCGGAAGCCGAGCCGCTCCAGCGCCAGCGCCGCGAAGGCGCACACCGCGAAGATCGCGATGGCGTGCCGGCCCTCGGTCCACGCCAGCGTCGAGAGCGCCGGCGCCTTTCCCGAGAACACGACGAGGAGGAGCCCGAAGAGTAGCAGTACCGCCGCGAGCGCAACGGGGACGAAGGCGGGGCCGGGAGTGCGGAGGCTGCCGAAGGGCAGGCGCCGGCTCTCCCACACGACGAACAGGGCCAGCAGCGCGAGCGCCCCGCCCGCGACCCGGTCGGTCGTGAGCATCGTCCCGCTAGCGGCCCGCGGAGAGCGCCCGCCAGATGCGTTCGGGCGTGAGCGGCATGTCCAGGTGGCTGACGCCGAACGGCGAAAGCGCGTCGACCACCGCGCTCACCATCGCGGGCGGGATCCCGATCGTCCCGGCCTCGCCGATCCCCTTGGCGCCGAGCGGGTTGCGCGGCGACGGGCTGTGGGCGTGCCCGATCTCCGCGTGCGGCACGTCGTCGGCGCGCGGGATCGCGTAGTCCATCAGCGTGCCGCTCAGCATCTGGCCGCCCGGGTCGAGCGCGACCTCCTCCATCATCGCCTGGCCCCAGCCCTGCGCGAGCGAGCCCTCGAGCTGGCCGTCGGCGAGCAACGGATTGATGATCGTGCCGGCGTCGTCGATCCAGACGATGCGCTCGGGCGTCACCGTGCCCGTGTCACGGTCGATGCGGATCGCCACGACGAACGCGCCGGCGCTCCACACCTCGCCCTCCGGGCTGAAGAAGCGCGTCGCCTCGAGGCCGGGCTCGCTGCCGGGCGGGAGGCCTTGCCCGCGGTACGCGAACTCGGCCACGCGCGCCAGCGCGACCGTGCGCCCGGGCGCGCCGACGACGCCGAAGCCGCCGTCCACCGTGACGACGTCGTCGACGGCGGCCTCCAGCAGTGAGGCGGCGAGGCGCCGCGCCTTCTCGCGCACGTCGCGCGCGGCGAGCGCCAGCGCCGACCCGCCGAGCGCGGTGCTGCGGCTGCCGAACGTGCCGATGCCCTGGGGCGCGCCGTGCGTGTCGCCGTGGCGGACCGTGACCGCTTCCGGCGCCACGCCGAGCTCGTCGGCGACGATCTGGGCGAACGTCGTCTCGTGCCCCTGGCCGTGCGCGCTCGAGCCGGTGATCGCGAGCACGGCGCCGGTCGCTTCCACACGGATGAGCCCGCTCTCCCAGCCGAGGCCAGAGGGCTCGACGTACGCGGCCACCCCGACGCCGACGATCTCACCGCGCGCGCGCCGCGCGGTCTGGGCCCGGCGGAGCCCGGCATAGTCGGCCGCGGCGAGCGTGCGCTCGAAGAGCGCCGGGTAGTCGCCGGAGTCGTAGACTTGACCGGTCGCGGTCTTGAACGGAAACCGCTCCGGCGGAATCAGGTTGCGTCTTCTGAGCTCGGCCGGATCGAGCTTGAGGGTGCGTGCGGCTTCGTCGACGAGGCGCTCGATCAGATAGGCCGCTTCCGGCCGCCCGGCACCACGGTAGGCGCCGACCGGCGGCGTGGTGGTGAAGACGCCCACCGACTCGATGTCGACGTGCTCCACGAGATAGGGACCGGGCAGGCACCGCCCGTAGTTCAACGGCGTTCCGCCGACCGTGACCGCGAGCGTCGGGCCCAGCGGCTGGCGGATCCGGGCGCGCAGCCCCCTGATGTGGCCCTCGGCGTCGAGGGCCAGCTCGCCGGTGGCCCGGCCGCCGCGGCCATGATTCGTCGTCAGGAGATCCTCGGCGCGGGTCGAGATCCACTTCACGGGCTGGCCCAGACGCCGCGCGAGCACGGCCACGAGCACCTCTTCGCGATAGGGTCCGCCCTTCACGCCGAACCCGCCGCCGACGTCAGGTGCGATGACCCGGATGCGCGCCTCGTCGAGCCCGAGCATGCGCGCCAGCGACGAGCGGATCCTGAACGGCGCCTGCGTCGAGGTCCACACCGTGAGCTCGTCCGTGCTCGGGTCCCAGCGGGCGAGCACGCCGCGCGGCTCCATCGGGACGCCGGCCAGCCGCTGCTGCTGCACGGTCACCGTTACGCGGTGGGCCGCGTCGCGGAACGCGCGCTCGGCGTCGCCGTGGCGCCACGCGATGGCCATGGCGCGGTTGTCGCGGCTGACCTCGACCGCCTGGGGCGCGCCGGCCGAGAGCGCCGTGTCGGGATCGGCGACGCCGTCCAGTGGCTCGTAGTCGACGACGATTCGCTCGACGGCGTCGAGCGCCGCGTAGGGGGAATCGGCGACGACCGCGGCGACCGGAATGCCCTGCGCGCGGACGACGCCGGCCGCGAGCACGGGATAGTCCGGGACCACCGTGCCCGGGACCAGCCGCATGAGCGGGATCGGCCCGATCGGGCCCAGGTCCGCGGCGGTGATCACGGCGACCACGCCCGGCAGCGCTCGCGCCGCGCTGGTGTCGAGGGAGCGGATCCGCGCGTGGGCGTGCGGGCTGCGCACGAGTACCAGGTGGCGCACGCCGGCGACGCCGAGGTCGTCGACGAACCTGCCGCGCCCGGTGATGAGCGTCCGGTCCTCGCGACGACGCATCGGCTTTCCGACCCAGCTGCCGGACTTGGTCTCGGCGTCCATCACGTCCTCTCCGTGTATGAGCGCACCTCGGCCGGCGGGGCCCCAGCCCCGCGACGGCCTGCGGCGCGCACTGCTATGGACGGTAGCCCACGAGCTCGAGCAGGTTACCGTCAGGGTCCTGGAAGTAGATGCAATCGTGGTCGCCCCAGTCGATCGGCGCATGATGCGGGACGCCGCGATTCGAGAAGAGCGCCTCGGCGGTCTTCAGATCTTCCCAGGCGACCTCGAAGGCGTGATGGCTCTTGCCGAGCGGATGCCTCACCTGCTCCGGATCGGCCGGCGCGCGGCCCGGCCGGAGGAACAGGGCGCACGCGCCGTCCCCGTGGCGCAGGAGCACCTGGTCGGCCATGCGCATCTCGACCGTCATCCCGAGCACCTCGGTGTAGAAGCGCTCCGCGCGCGCGAGGTCGGCGACGTCCACGCCGAAGTGATCGAGCCGCTTCACTCTCACGGCGCGGCGAGCCGATCGAGCGCCCACGCGGCGGCGCGGCGCACGACGTCGTCGTGGTCGTCGAGCGCCCGGGTCAGGGCGCCGACGGCGCGCCGATCGCCGCGGTTGCCGAGGACGAGCGCCGCGTTGCGCAGGAGCCCGGCGCGCTTCGTGCGCGCCAGCGCGGTGCCACGGAACCGCGCGCGGAACGCCTGGTCGTCGAGGTCGAGCAGCGCCTCGAGCGGGCCGAGCGCGGCCGACGGTTCGAGCGCGGGCTCGTGTCCGGGCTCCGCCTTGCGGTTCCAGGGACACACGTCCTGGCACACGTCGCAGCCGAACAGCCACTCGCCGATTCCAGCGCGAAGCTCACCGGGCACGTCGCCGCGGTGCTCGATGGTCAGGTACGAGATGCATCGCCGGGCGTCGAGGATGTACGGCTCCACGAACGCGCCGGTCGGGCAGGCGTCGAGGCACGCGGTGCAGGTGCCGCACCGATCGGGCTGGCGCTCGTCGAAGGTGAGCTCGGCGGTCGTGAGGACGACGCCGATGAAGAAGTAGGAGCCGAGCGACGGGGTGAGGAGGTTGGTGTTCTTGCCGATCCAGCCGAGGCCCGCGCGCGCCGCGAGGTCGCGCTCGAGGACCGCGCTCGTGTCGACGGCCGCGCGGCTCGTGACGTCGCCGCCCGCGGCTTCTCGGATGTATTCGCCGAGGGCGCCGAGGCGCGGCTTGAGCACGTCGTGGTAGTCGCGCCCGCGTGCGTAGCGCGCAATTTTTTGTTTGGCCGTCGGGGCGCATTCGCGCCCGACGGTCGGCCCCTCAGCGCCGGTGGCCGAAGCCTCGTGGTTGTAGCTCACGGCGGCGGCCACGACGGAGCGGCAGCCCGGCAGGAGTCGGGCCGGATCGAGACGGTCGGCGCGCGTGCGCTCGAGATAGCCCATCTCGCCGGCGTAGCCTGCGTCGAGCCAGCGCTCGAACGCCGCGCCGTGCTCGGGGCGCTCCGCCGGGCCGATCGCGATGCGGTCGAATCCCAGCTCGAGCGCGCGGGCTCTCACCGCCTCGCCCAGCGCGCGGGCGACCAGCGTCACGCCTTGCGCGCCTTCACGACGAGGTGGGCGTGGGTGAGCGTGCGCCCCCCGTCCTCCAGGAACTTCACGTAGCGGAACCAGCGGCCGTCCGCGCGCCACTTCTCCTGCAGCCCGATCGCGGCGGCCAGCCCCTCTTCCACGGAGGCGAAGGACTTCACGTCACGCTCGACCGCCAGGTGCTCGACGCTGAATCCGTTCTTCTTCAGAACCCGACGGGCGGCGGTCTCCGCGTACGCGAAGCGCGACGGGCGGCCCGTCTCCTTCCACTGGTCGGGGTGCAGCGCGACGAACGCGAAGATCTGGCCCGGCCGCAGCGCACGCCCGGCCCGCTCGGCGATCGCGTCGGACATGCAGAGATAGGCCGTGACCAGCTCGGGCTTGAACGGCGTGTACTCCTCGACCTCGATGTCGCCGACGACGAAGCGGACGTTCGAGAGCCCGGCCGCCGCGGCGCGCCGGCGCGCCTCCTCGATCGACCTGGCCTCGCGGTCGACGCCGACCACGGCTCGACAATGCGGGGCCAGCGTCAGCGCGAGCCGGCCCGCGCCCGTTCCGGCGTCGAGCACGGTGAGCGTGGCGAGCGGCTCGGCCTTCAGCAGCTCCAGGAAGACCGGGCTCAGCTCGTGAGTGGGATCCTCGGGCCGGGCGTCAACCCGTGATTTCTGATTCACCGTCGGGGCACCTCCGCCGAGCCTCCGGTGCCCGACGTTCGGGCACTAACCCGTGACGGCGCCATCGGATGCCGACGAGACGAGGCGGGCGTACTTGGCCAGGACACCCCAGGTGTAGCGCGGCTTGGGCCGCTTCACGGCCTTGAGGCGTTTCTTCAGCTCGGCCGCGGAAAGCTCGACGTCGAGCTTGCGCTTCTTGATGTCGATCACGATCGTGTCGCCGTTGCGGAGCGCGGCGATCGCGCCGCCTTCGGCGGCCTCGGGCGCGATGTGGCCGATCATGAACCCGTGAGTCGCTCCGGAGAATCGTCCATCGGTCATGAGCGCAACCGTGTCGCCAAGGCCGGCGCCCTGGAGCGCGCCCGTCACGTGGAGCATCTCGCGCATCCCCGGCCCTCCCTTCGGGCCCTCCCAGCGGATCACGATCACGTCGTTGGGCTTGATCTTCCCGGCCTTGACGGCCTGGAACGAGTCCTCTTCCCGGTCGAAGACTCGGGCCGGCCCGCGGTGGAAATCACGCTTCTGTCCCGAGATCTTGGCGACGCATCCCTCAGGCGCCAGATTACCTTTGAGGATCACGAGGCCGCCCTCGGGCTTGATCGGGTCGGAGAGCGGCCGGATCACCTTCTGACCGGGCGCCTCGCGGGCCGCGCGAGCTTCCTCGCCGATCGTCCGGCCGGTGACGGTCAGCTCGTCGGCGTAGAGCAAGCCAGCCTCGAGCAGTCGCTTGGCGACGACCCCCATGCCGCCGGCCTCGTGCATCTCGGGCGCGGTGTAGTTGCCCCACGGCCGCATGTCCGCCAGCAGCGGCGTCTTGCGGGAGATCTTGTCGAACTCGTCGATGGCGAGCTTGACGCCGGCCTCCTTGGCGATCGCGAGCAGGTGCAGGACGGCGTTGGTGGAGCCGCCGGTCGCCATCACGCCGGCGATCGAGTTGTGGAGCGCCTTCTTCGTGATGATCCGGCGTGGTAGGACGCCCTTCCTCAGGAGATCCATGACCAGGCGGCCGGTCTCGAAGGCGACCTCTTCCTTGCGCGGGTCGACCGCCGTCACGCCGTTGAAGCCCATGGGCGACACGCCGAGCATCTCGAACGCGGTCGACATCGTGTTGGCGGTGAACTGTCCGCCGCAGGCGCCGGCGCCGGGACAGGCGCGGCCCTCGATCTCGTTGAGCTCGCGGGCGTCGATCTTGCCGGCGTTGAACGCGCCGATCGCTTCGAAGACTTCCTGGATCGTGAGTCGGCGGCCCTTGTACTCGCCGAAGGCAATCGAGCCTCCGTAGAGCATCACGCTCGGGAGGTTGAGCCGCGCCATCGCCATGACCATCGCGGGAATCGTCTTGTCGCAGCCGGAGATGCCGACGAAGCCGTCGAAGAGGTGGCCGCGGACCACCAGCTCGACGGAGTCAGCGATCGTCTCGCGACTGATGAGCGAGGCCTTCATCCCCTCGGTGCCCATCGAGATCCCGTCGGTGACGCTGATCGAGTTGAACTCGATCGGGGTACCGCCAGCGGCGCGGATTCCTTCCTTCACCTTCTCGGCCATCTTCCGGTGGTTCCAGTTACAGGGCGTGACCTCGATCCAGCAGTGGGCGACGCCGACCAGTGGGCGCTTGAGGTCCTCGTCGGTGAAGCCGATGGCCTTGAAGTACGAGCGGGCGGCGGCGCGGTCGGCGCCGTCGAGGAGGATCTTGCTCTGGTGCCTCGGGTCGAAGGTCATGACACTGCCTCCTTGGGTCGCTTGGCCACGAGAAACGTGAACTTACCCTGCTGCACGACCTCGCCGCGCTGATCGACCAGCGCGCGGTCCTCGACCACGAGGCCGCCGTCGCGCATGGGCCGCTTGGAGCTGATGCGCGAGCGGATGTGCACCGTGTCGCCCACGTGGAGCTCGCGCACGATCTGCCACTCGAGCCCGACGAACGCGAGCACCACCATCGGCGGCTCCTTGGTGCGCCAGCCCAGCCCCACCGAAAGGCACAGGGGCAGGATGTCCGGCACCGCGCCGGGCGCGAGCGCCGCCTCGCGCGTCACCCCGTGGTACATGGCGACGTGGGCCTCGGTGACGGTGATGGCCGGCGTGTCCTGGATCCGCTCGACCACGACGTCTTCGAAGAACGTGCGGCTCACGCGCGCTTCTCCACGATCAGGTCGGTCTCGCCCTGCTGGACGACCTCGTCGCGCTGGTTGAGCAGCGTGCGCTCGAGCGTCACGAGCCCGCGGCCGGGCTCGGAGAGGTCCTTACGCGCGATCACCTTCGCCCGAAGCCGGATGGTGTCGCCGATCTTGACCGGCGCCTTGAACTTCCAGCGGAGTCCCACGAACGCCAGCGTGGCGTAGGCCTGGGTGGCGCGGCCGAAGAGGCCGGACTGGATTGCGAGACCGAGCAGGCCGTGCGCGATGCGCTCGCCGAAGATCGACTGCTTCATGAACTCGGCGTCGGTGTGGAGCACGTTGTAGTCGCCGGAGAGTCCGGCGAACATCACGATGTCGGATTCGGTCACGGTGCGCCCCGGTGATTCATACTCTTCGCCCAGAGCGATCTCGTCGAAGAATCGCCGCTGCTCGGTCATCTGAAGGCAGAGGATATCACGCGCGTACGCCGAGCTCCGCGCGGACCAGCGCCGCGCCGGCGGCGAGCGCCCGGAGCTTGCCGCGGGCGACGCCGCGTTCGAGCGGCACCATCCCGCAGTTCGTGCACGGGTAGAGACGCTCGGGCGGCACGAACGGCAGGACGCTCCGGATGGTCGCGGCGACCTGAGCCGGTGTCTCGATCGCGTCGGTCGCGACGTCGATGACGCCCACCAGGACGTCCTTGCCCCGCAGCAGCCCCAGCAGCGAGACCGGCACGTGCGAGTTGGCGCACTCGACGGAGACCTGGTCGATCCGGCTGGCGGCGAGCGCCGGGAACGTCTGCTCGTACTGGCGCCACTCGCCACCGAGGGTGGCCTTCCAGTCGACGTTGGCCTTGATCCCGTAGCCGTAGCAGATGTGCACCGCCGTCTTGCAGGTGAGCCCCTCGATGGCGCGGTGGAGCGCGTCGATCCCCCACGTGCGGACGTCGTCCATGTAGACGTTGAAGGCGGGCTCGTCGAGCTGGAGCACGTCGAGGCCGAGCGCGACCAGCTCGCGGGCCTCCTCGTTGATGACCCGGGCGAACTCCATCGCCAGGCGCCGCCGGTCGCGATAGTGCTCGTCGGCCAGCGTGTCGACGATCGTCATCGGGCCGGGGATCGTGAACTTGAGCCTCTGCGCGGTGTGGGCCCGCGCGAACCTGACCTCGTCGGCGTGGACGGATCGGCGGCGGACCAGCGGCCCCGTCACCGTCGGCACCTCGGCCTTGTAGCGGTCGGCCCGGATGCCGATGGTGACCCGCTTCGCGAAGTCGACGCCGTCGATCGCTTCGAGGAATCCGTGGACGAAGTGCTGACGCGACTGCTCGCCGTCGGTCACGATGTCGATGCCGGCCGCTTCCTGGTCGGCGAGCGCCAGCCGCACCGCGTCGCGCTTGCCCTCGGCGAGGGCCGCGCCGGTCAGATTCCACGGCGCCCACAGCACGTTGGGCTTCGCGAGCCAGGCGGGCTTGGGCAGGCTGCCGGCGATCGTCGTGGTGAGCATGCTGCGTTTCTAGCAGACGGGCGCCCGCGTGTCCACGCCGCGCGTTGACCCGCTGGAGCGCCTCGTGCTATGAGGTGAGCGCCGTTTCATCTCCTCGTCCAGGAGCCCGATGCTCCGAGAGCTCGCCCGGAAGATCGACGCGTTTCAGGAACGGTTCGGCCAGGGCGTGTCGTGGATCATGCTCCTGATGGTCCTGGTGGTCTTCTTCGACGTCATCATGCGGTACGCCTTCAACAAGAGCAGCGTGTTCACGCAAGAGCTCGAGTGGCACCTGTTCGGGCTCGTCTACCTGCTGGGGGCCGGCTACACGATGCTCTACAACGAGCACGTGCGGGTGGACATCCTGTACTCGCGCTGGTCGCCGCGGAAGAAGGCGTGGTTCGACTTCGTCTGCTACCTCATCTTCTACTACCCGTCGGCCGCGATGATCATGATCACGACCTGGCCCTTCGTCAGGAACTCCTACGTGGCGCTCGAGGGCTCGCCCGACCCAGGCGGCATCCCGCTCCGTTTCCTGCTCAAGTCGGTGATCATCGTCGGCTTCGCGCTGCTGACGCTCCAGGCCTTCTCGCAGTCGATCAAGAACTTCTACTGGGCGATGGGCTGGGAAGAGCCCGAGTCGCGCGCGGCCGAGATCCACTGATGCCGCCGGAACAAATCCTCGCCGCGCTCATGTTCGCCGGGATGATCGCGTTCTTGTTCTTCGGTTTCCCGGTGGCGTTCAGCCTGACCTTCACCGGCCTCTTCTTCGGCCTTCTCGGCGTCAGCCTCGGCTACCTCCGGACCAGCTTCTTCGACATCCTCCCCTTGCGGATCTGGGGGACGATGACGAACTTCACACTGCTGGCCGTGCCGCTCTTCGTCTTCATGGGCGTGGCGCTCGAGAAGTCGGGGCTCGCCGAAGAGCTGCTGGAGACGATGGCGCTGCTCTTCGGCAAGCTCAAGGGGGGGATCGCCATCTCGGTGGTGGTCGTGGGCGCGATCCTCGCGGCGTCCACCGGCATCGTCGGCGCGAGCGTGATCACGATGGGGCTCATCTCGCTGCCGACCATGCTCCGCCGCGGCTACGACAAGCAGCTCATCTGCGGGACCATCTGCGCCTCGGGCACGCTCGGTCAGATCATCCCGCCGAGCGTGATCCTGATCCTGCTGGGCGACATCATGGGCGTCTCGGTCGGCGACCTCTACATCGGCGCCGTCATCCCCGGCCTCGTGCTGGTGGCGCTCTACATCGTCTACCTGGTGATCCTCTCCCACGTGAAGCCGCATCTGGCGCCGCCCATTCCGGCGGAGGAGCTGGCCGCCTT
>QHSI01000116.1 GCA_003221515.1 Candidatus Rokuibacteriota bacterium | reverse complement strand
CCAACGGCTCGGTCCGAGCGAGTCTTCAGGCGCTCGGGCTCGCGCCGTACCTGGATTTCGTCCTCGACTCCGGCGAAGTAGGGTTCGAGAAGCCCGACCCGCGGATCTTCGAGCTGGCGCTGGCCCGGGCGGGCATCGCCGCCGCGGAGGCGGTCCACGTGGGCGATCTCTACTCGATCGACGTCCGCGGCGCGCGCGCGGGCGGGCTGCACGCGGTGTTGCTGGATCCGGGCGGACACTGGGGCGAGCGCGATTGCCCGCGGGTCCCCGATCTGCTGAGCGCGATCCGCCTGGTGACCGAGAGGCGCTAGCTCGGCAGCGTCACGAACGGGTAGCGGCGAAGGACGGCGTAGATCTCACGCTTCATCTCCTCGATCTCGCCGTCCGTCCGGGCTTCGAACCGCAGCGTGAGGTACGGGTTCGTGTTCGACGCGCGGACGAGCCCCCAGCCGCGACCGGGGAAGATCACGCGCGCGCCGTCGGTGTCGATCGTCTCGTAGCGCCGCTTCAGCTCCTGCGTCACCTCGTCGACGACCCGGAACTTCTCGCCGTCGGGGCAGGGCGCCTTCAGCTCCGGCGTCGCGCGCAGGTGAGGGACCGACGCGAAGAGTCGCGAGAGCGGCTCGGCCGCGCGCGAGGTCAGCTCGATCATCTTGCACGAGGCCAGGATGCCGTCGTCGACGCCGTAGTAGTTCTCGGCGAAGAACATGTGGCCGCTCACCTCGCCGCCTAACAAGATGTTGTCCTCGCGCATCTTGCGCTTGAGGTGCGAGTGCCCGGTCTTCCACATGACCGGGATGCCGCCGTGGCGACGGATGTCGTCGACGAGCGACTGCGACGACTTCACGTCGAACACGATCTTCTCGCCCGGACGGCGCGCCAGGAGCTCGCGCGCGAGCAGGATCAGGATCAGGTCGGCCTCGTGGCGACCGCCCCGCTCGTCGATCACGCCGACCCGGTCGGCGTCGCCATCATAGGCGATACCGAGGTCGGCGGAGACCTCCACCACCTTGGCCTTCACGTCCTCCACGTTGTGCTCGTCCTCGGGGTCGGGCAGGTGATTCGGGAAGCTCCCGTCGGACTCGCAGTGCAGCTCGACGACGTCGCACCCGATTCGGCGGAGTAGATCGGGGGCGTAGAGGCCGGCCACGCCGTTGCCGGCGTCGACGACGACGCGCAGGCGGCGGCTCGGGCGCACCAGACGGCCGACGATCTCGAAGTAGTCGTCGCGGGGGCTGCGCTCCTCGAGGGCGCCGGCGCCGCTCTCGTAGTCGCCGCGTTCGGCCATCGCGCGGAGGCTCTGGATCTCGTCCTCGGTCAGCGGCGCCGCGCCCGGATGGACCATCTTGACGCCGTTGTACTCGATGGGGTTGTGGCTTCCGGTGATGTTGGCGCCGCCGTCGAGCTTCCAGTGCGCGGTCGCGAAGTAGAGGATGGGCGTGGTCACCAGACCCACGTCGACCACGTCGATCCCCCCCGCGCGCACGCCGTCGACGAAGCCGGCCTTGAGATCCTTCGAGGAGAGCCGATTGTCCTGACCGACGGCGATGCGCCGACCGCCGTTGCGGCAGATCAGCGTCGCGTAGGCGCGCCCGACCTGACGGAACACGTCGGGGTTGATGTCCGGGCCGACGAGACCGCGGACGTCGTACGCGCGAAACACGTGCGGGTTCAACATTGTGCGGTTCCCTGGGCTACGATATTGTGACGCCGCGCCAGAATCGTTCTCGTCGCAGGTTATCACAAGGAGACATGTATGGCCCTCATGGACGACCCGGAGTTACGAGCCCGTACCAAGCAGACGAGCCAGAAGCTCTTCCACACGCTGAAGGGCGGCTCCGGGTTCGAGACGTGGAAGAAGTTCGACAAGGGGCTGGCCCGCGAGCTGTCACTGTTCTTCACCGGCGTCCTGTACAGCCGCGAGGTCATCTCCCAGAAGCAGCGTGAGCTCTGCGCGGTCGGCGCGCTGACGGCGCTCCATCGTCCGAACGAGGTGCGCGCGCACATTCACGCGGCGCTCAACGTCGGCGCGACCCGGCAGGAGGTGGCGGAGGTCATCTTCCAGATGGTCACCTACGGCGGCATGCCCGTGGTGGTCGACGCCTTGGAAGTGTATGGGCACGTGCTCGCCGAGCGCGGCGAGCCGTTCCCGGCGGACGAGCCGTCGCGGTGAGCCAGCCGGCACTCGACGCCGCCGTCGAGGCGGCCCGTGCCGCCGGGCAGGTCGCGATGAAGTACTACCGCGGCGGCTTCGAGGTCATGCTGAAGCCGGACGACACCCCGGTGACCCAGGCCGATCGCGAGGCCGAGCGGGCGATCGTGGAGCTTCTCGGGCGCGCGTTCCCCGACTACGGCGTGCTCGGCGAAGAGTTCGGCGGCGCTGGACGACGCGACATCTGCTGGATCATCGATCCGATCGATGGCACCAAGAACTTCGTCCGTCGCATTCCCGTCTGGGCCACGCTGATCGCGCTGGAGGAGCACGGCGAGATCACCGTGGGCGTCATCCACAATCCCGTCACGGGCGATCTCTTCTCCGCGCGGCGAGGCGGCGGCGCGTTCCTGAACGGCGAGCGGATCCACGTCTCCGACGCGACCGACCTCGGCCGGTCCTTCCTCGTGCACGCCGGGCTCGGGACCGTTCGCCGGGCCGGCCGCTGGAACGAGTTCCTACGCCTGTCCGACGCGACCGAGCGGCAGCGCGGCTTCGGCGACTACCTCGGCTACGCGCTGGTCGCCGAGGGCAAGGCCGACCTCTACGCGGAGCTCGATCTCAAGCCTTGGGACCTGGCGCCCTGCAAGCTCATCGTCGAGGAGGCGGGCGGCCGGTTCACCGACTGGGACGGACGGCCGACGATCTATACGGGCACGGCGCTGGCCACGAACGGCCGCCTCCACGACGCCGCGCTCGAACGTCTCCGCCCCTGACTCTCGTACTTCATCCCGGAGCGCTCGGTGACGTCCTCCTGGCGATTCCGGCGCTGCGCGCCATCCGGCAGCGGTGGCCCGACGCGCGGCTGACGCTCGCGGCCCAGCCAAGAATCGGGGAGCTCCTGACGACGCTCGGAGTCGTCGATCGGAGTGTCGCATTCGACAGCCTCGGCCTCGACGCCCTCTTCGGGGACCATCCCGTCGAAGCCGATCGCGCCTGGCCGGCGCGATGCGCTGAGGAATTGCGTCGGGCCGCACGCGTGGTCTCCTGGTTCGGCTCCCGCGACCCTGATTTCGCTCGGCGACTGACCAGCCTCGTGCCGTGCGCGCTCGTTGCTCCATCCGTTGGCGGCCATGGCGCGGTCTGGCGACATCTCCTGGGGACCGTCGCGCCAGGCGTCGAGGATGCGTCGCGGTGGCGTGAGCGGATCGCCGTCCCGGCTTCAGTCGCCGACGCTGGACGGCGTGAGCTCGAGCGTGCCGGCTGGGACGGCCGTACGCCGGTGCTCGTCGTCCACCCAGGCGCTGGTGGACGAACAAAGCAGTGGCCGGCGCAAGGGTTTGCTTCGGTACTGGAATCGCTGGAGGCGATCGGACGACCGATGGTCGTGGTCCATCGAGGGCCCGCCGACGCCGATGCGGTCGCGGCGCTGCGGCTTCGGCTCGCCCGCGGCGTGGTGCTGCTCGAGGAGCCGCCCCTCGCGGGGCTCGCGGGCGTTCTGAGCCACGCGGGCGCATATCTCGGGAACGACTCGGGAATCAGCCATCTTGCTGCGGCGTTGGGTGTCCGGTCGACGGTGCTCTTCACGGCCGACCATGTCGCGTGGCGGCCCTGGCTATGCACTGTGGAGCCACTGGTCGTATCGACGCAGACCGTCGAACCCGCCGACGTCGACCGAGTGCGGCGGGCGCTGGCGGGGCCCGGCGGATGAGGGGACGGGGGTGAGTGCCCGGCGTGCGCGGATCGGAATGATTCTCGCGGGCGGTGTCGTCATCGCCGCCGGCTTCGCGGTCGGGATCGTCGAGCTGATGCACTTCCCGAAAGGCACGATCTGGCTCGTCGTCGCGGCGGCGGCGGCGATAGTCGCCGCCATCCGCGCCGCTACGCGCTGAGCCCGCCCCTTGGCGGGGGCTCGTACGTCGCCTCGATCCCCGCGTCGGGTGCTGGGTCCGGCGTCGGGTCGGCCACCGGGCCTGAGGGCTCAGCGAGCGCGAATCGATGGAGCAGGTCGAACGCTAGATTTGGTTCCCCTCTGACAGCCAGTTCGAACCAGAGGTCGAGGTGCATCGCATCACCTCCCGGGCGCCTGGGCCCGCGTCGGTCTGGTACATCTGGACGACATCGCAGAGCACGAGGCGTGCCGATTACCGGAAGCGCACAGGATTAGCAACTTGACAAGTACAGGGGGGGATCTCGCTCGGGCAGAACCTCAGAGGCTCCGGAATTGTGCCCGAGCACTACGGCCCGACTATCGCCCGCGAATCAGCTCGTCGAAGGGGCCCGAGATCCGAAGGACCTCGTTGACGATCCAGGTTCCGGCCGTGATCCGGACGATGAAGAGATCGCCGGCGACGCCGGCTCGCTGCGTCTCGGGCGTGACCGGCGCGAAGCCGAGGCTCCGGGGCGCGTCGTTGTCGGTGAAGCTGGCGAACGCGACACGTCGGCCGTCCTGCGTGAGCACGAAGATCTGTCGCTCGTGGCGGTCGGCAACGAACAGATGGCCGCCCGGACTCACGCCGATCGCGGCCACCACGGATCCGCGGTGCACGACGCTCGACGTCCCCGTGGGGTCGATCCGAACGATCTCGCCCGGCCCCTGCTGAAACGGAGCCTCGGCAGCGCCGTCGCTGGCGACCCAGACCTGGCCCTTGTCGTCGGTGGCGAGCAGGCGGGGCCGGGTCACGGCGAGATAGCGAGGGTCGACGACCCGGCCGTCGCCATCCAGTCGGACCACGACGTTCTGGGCGCGATCGGTGACGTAGACGTTGCCTTCCGCGTCGACGGCCGCGCCCTCGGGCTGCTGGAACAGCGCCGGTGTGCCGCGCGGGGGGGTGCCGCCGGCCAGGAGCTCGGCGCGGCCGTCGGCCATGCGATAGAGCGCCCCGACCTTTCGTTCGCGGTCGAACGTGGTGACCAGAATCTCCTTACCCCGGCGCGTCCCGGCCACCTGCGGGTTCGAGAGCGGTGGGCCGTGGAGGAATCGTCGCTCGGTCTCGGGCGTGACGCGCGCGCCGCCCGGCGGGATTCGGTAGATCGGCCAGAGGTCGTAGGCTTCACCGCCGCCGTAGCGGCGCCCGGTTCGCGCGAGATACAGGGCGCCGGTGCCGTCGAACGCGATCGTGGAGGTCGAGGGGATGCCGCGGGCGCCGCGGCCCGAGTCCGTGTCGAAGCCTTCTCCGGTCACGTACACGTGGGTGCTGAATCCCGTCGGCAACACGATCTCGGCCGCCGCGGGAAGGGGAGCCAGCAGGAGCAGGAGCGCGAGCAGCCGGGCCGTCATCGGTCGGGTCTCTTCCAGATGTCGCGGTCGTGCATGAGCCGGATCTGCCGCTTGATGACCTTCTCGCGGTACTCGGCGTGCTTCATGGGCGCCCGCTTCAGGTAAAGGTTCTTGGGATAGATCGGCTTTTCGTAGAGCAGCTGGTAGAGCTCGGTGCGGAGGTCCTTCACCCAGTTGTCCCACTGCGCCCGGGCCCGGTGGTCGCGCAGGGCCTGGATGTCGACGACGCCGCCGACGTACGTCGAGCCGGCGCCATAGTCCTGGCGGCCGACGATCCGCCCCTTGTAGTCGATGATGAAGGAGCGGCCGCCGAAGGTGTCGATGGGGGTCGTCTCCTCGGGGAAGAGATAGTACGTCCCCATGTTCGGCGCCACCAGGTACATGTTGTTGTCGAGCGCCCGGGCACGGCTCTGGATCTCGAAGATCTCGTTGCCGGTCGCCGGGTGCGGATACGAGGCACGATAGACGACCTCGGCGCCGTTCAGCGCCAGCGCCCGCGCGTTTTCGGGATACGAGCCCTCGTTGGCCATCATGATGCCCAGGCGGCCGATCTCGGTGTCGGCGACCGGCCAGAACGCGTCGAGGGTGCGCCCGTACTTCTCGATCCACCAGTCGTAGACGTCGTGCGGGCACACCGAGTGCTCGACCGGGAACAGCGGTGACACCTTGTAGTGTTTCAGGATCACGCGGCCGCGCGGGTCGATGATGAACCCGACGTTGAAGAAGCGATCCTTCAGGTCGGGATGGCGAGCCTTCGCCTGCGCCATGACGAACGCGTTGTACTCCTTGGCGATCTTGCCGAGCTCTTCGGTCTCCTCACCTGGAATATCGATCGCGCACTCCCGGGCAAAGGTCGCGTGGTCGAGGTCGAGCACTTCATCGTTGAACGCCTGCAGCGCTCCCTCAGGGAAGGCGATCAGCCTCACCGGAATATCGAGGCTCGACAGCCACGACGCCGCCTTCACCAGGTGCGAGAGATGCTCGAGGTTGATCTTGATGTCCTTGCGCTTGCGGATGCCGCGCACGGTGGGGACGAGGCCGACGGCGGTGTACGGCTTGATCATGCGCGCGCTCCTTGAGGAGACATCAGCGGGTGGTAACGCACGTCACTTCCCGGACGCGATCGTCGTGCAGCTCGACCGCCACCTCGTACTGTCCGGCGCCGTTGCCGTTGGCGCCGCGATAGATCATCGTGCGCCGCCCCGGCGGCGTCACACGCTCGCGCTCCTCGTCGGGCCGCCCGAGCCGCGCGACGACGTCGTCGTAGCTCGTGCCGGCCGGAATCAGGGCGCCGACGGCGTCGCGCGGGGGCACGGCGTCGTTCTGCGGACCGGGGGCGGCCGCCAACCGCCGGCGGGCGCGGAACCGCCGGCGGATCCGGCGGCTCACGTCCTTGCTCAGGATCAGCACGCCCGCGAAGTTCGTGACCAGGATCAGGATGGCGGAGACGATGACCGGCCGCCAGTTGATGCGGCCGCCGAAGTACTGGAACTGGACACGCAAGCTCTGCGCGGTGATGTCTTCCGCGGGCAGCAGCGCCAGCGCCACGACCTCGCCACCGGCGCGCACGCGGCTCTGCCGCCGGACCGCGGTGGCCGGCGAGATCTCCTCGAGCTTGAGGTGGTCGGAGTCGCCGAAGTTGGCGATGACCAGCGAGTACTCGCGGGCCAGGTGCACGATCCGGTGGCGGCGCTCGTAGTAGAGCGCGAAGAGCCCGAGCGCGGGCGGCCCCAGGTCGCCGAAGCCCGTCGTGAGGACGTAGCGCCGGCCCCAGAAGAGTTCGTCGATCCAGGTCGCCGCCTTGGGCACGATGAGCCCGCGGAGCGGCATGGCGAGAGCGACGAGCGAGAGCGGATCGACGAGCCGCGGCGTCCACGGGATCTTGATGAATGTGACGGCGCCGGACTGACTCCCGGTCCGTGCGAAGCTGACGTAGGACGCGGTCACGTCGATGGGGTCGCCGAGCGCGGCGGTGCCGACCTGCATTCGATCGCGGGTTCGCAGCATCAGCCGACCGCTGCTGGCCACCGCGAAGCCGCGGCCCTCGATGTCGCGCACGAGCTCGGGGTCAGCCGGGCCGGGCGCGGTGCGCTCGGCGATCTCGGCGGGCCAGAGGAGATAGAGGTCCTGGGCGATGTCCGCAGAGCCCTGCCCCGGCCTGGCCGTGAGGCTCCAGGAGAGATTGACGGTAACCGGCCCGAGGCCGGGGCTCACGTTGGCCACCACGAACAAGGGACCGATCAGGAACCGGGGGCTCGGCTCCGAGGCGAGGAACACCTGAGCCTCGATCGTCGTGGGCGCCGCCGCGCAAAGCGTGACAGCCAGGGCCACCCACGCCTTGGTCATTCACCGCTCCTTTGTTAGGTGAACTGTTAGCATAGCCGATGGTGTTCCTCCAGCCCTGAGCGCGTTCGCGCCGATGCTAAAATGACGCACGTGGAAGGCACGGTGACCGGACGGGAGCGCGTGGTCGCGGCCTACAAGGGGGGCTTCGCCGACCGCGTGCCGGCGTACCCGATCGCGGGCTCGTTCGCCGGCTGCCTCGACGGGCTGTCGATCGAGGAGTACTGCACGAATCCCACCAAGGCCGTCAAGGCGATGCTCAACTACTACGAGCGCTACCAGCCCGACATCATGATCGCCTTCAACGACCTCGCCAAGGAGGCGGAGGCGGTGGGCTGCCACGTGAAGTACTCCGACTACGTCGTGCCGTCGATCGACCAGCACGTGCTCCAGGACGACAAGGCCAAGCTCGCGAGCCTGGAGATCCCCGATCCGCGCCGAGACGGGCGGCTGCCCGCCTTTCTCGAGCAGTGCGAGGCGCTCTCGGCGGCCCGGTTCCCGAGCGCGCTCGGCGCGGTGCTGGTGGGGCCGTGGACCATCGCGATGCTCCTGCGCAACCCCGAGCTGATGTGCCTGGACACGATCGACGATCCCCCGTTCGTCCACGAGCTCATGCGCTTCTCCACCGAGTATGCCAAGCGCCTCGGCGACGCCGTGCTCGCGACGAAGATCGGGCTCAGCTACACCGACCCGACGGCGTCCTGCTCGCTGGTGGGGCCGGACACGTACCGCGAGTTCATCAAGCCCTACCACAAGGAGCTGGTGGAGTACTTCCGGGCGAAGAAGGTCGGCACGACCGTCCACATCTGCGGGACCACGCACCAGATCCACGAGGACCTGGTCGACGTCGGCTTCGTGGCGATCACGATCGATCTCGACCAGCAAGGCGATCCGGCATTGAAGGTGGACCAGCTCGACAAGCTCGTCACGCTCGGCAACCAGCGCAACGTGGTCGCGATCGGCAACGTCGACGTGACGATCTTCGAGCGCGCCACCAAGGCGGAGGTCGAGGCCGAGGTGCGCCGTTGCATCGACACGGTCGGCAAGCGCTCGCGCTTCGTGCTCTCGACCTCGTGCGAGCTGCCGCCGCGGGCCAACCCCGACTGCGTCAAGTGGATGATGGACGCGGCGCGCGAGTACGGCCGCTACGACCGGATCCTCACGTAGCCAAGCCGGCCGCCCGCGCGACGACGCGCACCACCACCGGCGTCGCGCGGTTGCGCAACGCGACCTCGTGGCGCGGGAACGACGCGGCGTTCAGTCCGGCGCGCGTGGCCACGTCCTCGGAGATGACCAGCTCGCAGTCGTAGTCCTTGGTCGCCTGCTCGAGCCGGGCGGCGACGTGCACGGTGTCGCCGACCGCGGTCAGATAGAAGCTCTCGCCCCAGCCCATCCAGCCGACCACCGCCGGTCCGGCGTGGATGCCGATCCCGATCCGCATCGGTGTCGCCAGCTCGGGGGCGAGCTCGCGGCTCAGCGCGGCGACGCCCTCGGCCATCGCCCGGGCGGCCGCCAGCGCGTGGCGGCACCCGGCGGCGGGCCCGTCGTCGACGCCGAAGAGCGCCATCACGCCGTCGCCGGTGAACTGGTTGGCGATCCCGCCGGCGCCGGCGATGGCGGCGCCGACCGTCGCGAAGTAGCGGTTGAGGACGAACACGACGTCGTACGGCAGTTTGTTCTCGGCCATGCGCGTGAAGCCGCGGAGATCGGCGAACAGGACCGCCAGCTCGCGCTCGCGCCCCTGACGGGCGTCGGGCGTCATGGCCGCGGCCGGCTCCACGGTCGGCACCACGAGCGGCAGGACCGCAACATCGCTGACCGGTCGAGTCTGACACGCGAGCCGTACGTCCGGCGCGGCGCCGACGCGCGCGAGCACGCGCCGCTCGGCGTCGTGGGGCAGCGGGAGCTCAGTCAGGCCGCGGACGACCCGCACGCGACAGGTCGAGCAGCGCCCTCGGCCTCCGCAGACCGAGGCGTGCGGGATGCCGCCGAGGCGGCTCGCCTCGAGGATCGTGAGCCCACGCGGTGCCGCCACCACGCGGCCGTCCGGGTAGGTGACCCGAATGGCGCCTCGTCCCCGCGCGAGGCGGCGGACTCCGCGCGCGACCAGGACGCCGACCAGCGCCGCGAGGTACGCGTTCAGGAAGGTCTGGCGGATGGCCACGAGCATCGCGGACTCGGCCGGGCGTGGCGCGTGCGTCTCGCGCAGCAGCGTGTCGACCCAGCCGGGCGTGCGCGCCAGCGCCGCGACCTCACGGCCGGCCGCCACGAAGCCGAGAAGCGCCAGCACCGGTAGCAGCAGCGCGACGCAGAGCAGCCACGGCGCGGCCCGCGGATACCACGGTCGGAAGCGAAGCCAGTAGTGCATGCCGATGCAGCCGTGGAGCCATGCGATCACGAGCGTCGTCGCCTGCCAGATCCCGCGCGGTGGCCCGATGACCCAGAGCCCGAGCACGATGCGCGCATAGGGATCGTCAGCGCCCAGGCGCCACCACGCGATCCGCGTGCCCACGACGTGGATCGCGAGCAACGCCGGCAGCGCCAAGCCGAGCCCGTATTGCGCCGCCTCCCACGCGGGCATGCGCAGCGAGCCGCGTCGGTAGAGGAGCCAGAGGGCCAGCACGCCGTGAACGGTGAAGGCGCCGTAGAGGGCCAGCGTCCCGAGCGCGTTCCGCCAGAGCGCGATGAACCACCGCTGTCCGGCCTCCATCGTCTCCAACGAGACGAGGCCCAGGGCGTGGTTGCTCAGATGAAGGGTCAGGTAGGTGAGGAGGACGAACGAGGCGCCGAGCCGGAGGCGCCGGACGTCGACGGTGGTCACCAGCCGATCGACGCCCGGCGCCGTTGTGCCTACTTGATCCGCGGGAGCTGCTTGAGCGCCTCCGCGACCTTCTCGGACGGGTACTCGTAGTCCTGGAGCTTGCCGGCCAGGTAGGCCTCGTAGGCGGCGAGATCGAAGTGGCCGTGGCCGGAGAGGTTGAAGAGGATCGTCTGTCGCTTGCCGTCGCGCTTGCAGCGCAGCGCCTCGTCGATCGCGACGCGAATCGCGTGCGCCGACTCCGGCGCTGGAATGATGCCCTCCGAGCGCGCGAACTGCATCGCGGCCTGGAACGTGGCGAGCTGCGGCACCGCCATCGCCTCGATCACGCCTTCGTCGTAGAGCTTGCAAACGAGCGGTGCCATGCCGTGGTAGCGCAGGCCGCCGGCGTGCAGCGGCGCCGGGATGAACGTGTGGCCGAGGGTGTGCATCTTGACGAGCGGCGTGAGGCCGACGGTGTCGCCGAAGTCGTAGACGTACTTGCCCTTGGTGAGGCTCGGGCAGGCGGAGGGCTCGACGGCGATGATCCGGATCTTCTTGTTCTTGCCGGTGAGCTTGTCGGCCGCAAACGGGAACGAGAGCCCCGCGAAGTTCGAGCCGCCGCCGGCGCATCCGATCACGATGTCCGCGGCGTCATCGGCCTTCTCGAGCTGCTTCTTCGCTTCCTGCCCGATGACCGTCTGGTGCATGAGCACGTGGTTCAGCACGCTGCCGAGCGAATACTTCGTGTCGTCGCGCGTGGCCGCGTCCTCGACCGCCTCGCTGATCGCGATCCCGAGCGAACCGGGGGAGTTCGGATCCTGTTCGAGGACTTTCTTCCCGGATTGCGTGTCGGGACTCGGGCTGGCCACGACCTGGGCGCCCCAGGTCTCCATCATGATCCGCCGGTACGGCTTCTGCTGGTACGACACCTTGACCATGTAGACCTTGCACTGCAGCCCGAACATCTGGCACGCGAGCGCGAGGGCCGAGCCCCACTGGCCGGCCCCCGTCTCGGTGCTGAGCCGGGTGACCTTCTCTTTCTTGTTGTAGTACGCCTGCGCGACTGCGGTGTTCGGCTTGTGGCTGCCAGCCGGGCTCACGCCCTCGTACTTGTAGTAGATGCGGGCGGGCGTTCCCAGCGCCTTCTCGAGCCGGCGGGCGCGGTAGAGCGGCGACGGCCGCCACAGACGATAGACGTCGCGGATCTCGTCGGGGATCGCGATCCAGCGCTCCTGGCTGACCTCCTGCTTGATGAGTTCCATGGGGAACAGCGGGGCGAGGTCCTGCGGCCCGATCGGCTGCTTGGTCCCCGGATGGATGACGGGAGGCGCCGGCGTCTTGAAGTCGGCCTGGATGTTGTACCACTTCGTCGGGATGTCCTTCTCGTCGAGAAGGTACGTGGTGCGGTTCTTGTCGGTCGCCTTGCTGGCCATGCGGGCCTCCTTCGGAGCGGCGCCGGATCGAATCCGCCGGTGCGCTGCGGGGAAAAGTGCGCTAACGATACGAGAGCGCGCCCGGCGCTGTCAACACGAGGCCGGATGCTACACTGGCTGCCAGGAGGCGGGGAATGAGCCGAACGCTGCGGTTGCCGCGCGCCAACGGAACGGTGGCGCCGTACACGCTGAGCGGGCGCGCGGCCGTCTCGGCGCCGGCCGGCCCGATCCGAGGCCGCGTCGCGTTCGCCGCGGTGCACGTGGTCGCCGATCCGCTCGCCGATGTCAACCCGACTCTCGGGGTCGCGCTCGACTGGGAAGCGACGCTCGCCTACCGGCGCTATCTCTGGTCGCTCGGGCTCGCGGTCGCCGAAGCGATGGACACCTCGCAGCGCGGGATGGGCTTGCCGTGGAGCGCGGCGAAGGAGCTCATCAAGCGCTCGGTGGCCGAGGCGAAGGGCGCCGACGGCGCGGTGCTGGCCTCGGGCGCCGGCACCGACCACCTCGAACCCGGACCGCGCGTGACGCTGGCCGACGTCGAGGCGGCGTACGAAGAACAGTGCGCGTGGATCGAGGGCTGCGGCGGGCGCATCATCCTGATGGCGAGCCGCGCGCTGGCCGCCTGCGCCAAGGGGCCCGACGACTACGCGAAGGTCTACGGGCGCATCCTCAGCCAGGCGCGCGAGCCCGTGATCATCCACTGGCTCGGCGAGATGTTCGATCCGGCGCTCGCCGGCTACTGGGGCTCGCGCGACCTCGATCGGGCGGCGGAGACGCTGCTGGCGATCGTGGGGGAGTACGCGGCGAAGATCGACGGCGTGAAGATCTCGCTCCTCGATCAGCGCCGCGAGATCGCGATGCGCCGGCGGTTCCCGAAGGCCGTCCGCATGTACACCGGCGACGACTTCGACTATCCGACGACGATCCGCGGCGACGGCGAGCGCGCCAGCGACGCGCTGCTCGGGATTTTCGATGTCATCGCGCCCGCAGCGGCGGCAGCCCTGAAGGCGCTCGACACCGGCGACGTCGCCCGCTACGAGGCGATCCTGGCGCCCACGCTGCCGCTCTCGCGGCACGTCTTCGGCGCGCCGACGCGCTTCTACAAGACTGGCGTGGTGTTCGCGGCCTATCTGAACGGCCACCAGTCGCACTTTCGGATGGTCGGCGGCATGGAGAGCGCGCGCTCGATCGTGCACCTGGCCGCGCAGCTCGTGTTGATGGACCGGGCCGGTCTGCTGCGCGACCCCGACCTCGCGGCGACGCGGATGGGCCGGGTGCTCGCGGTGGCCGGGATCGAGTAGCGCCATCGACGCCCCCGTGCCCACCGACTTCTCGTTCGTTCACTTCACCGATACCCACATCATGGCCGGGGGCGCGTGGGACAACGGCCAGGTCGACACCAGCGCCTCGCTGCGTCGCGTGATCGAGACGATCAACGCGCTCGAGCCGGCGCCGGCCTTCGCGATCGTCGGCGGCGATCTCACGAGCCCGGACCTGCTCGACCGCGGCCGGACGCTGGCCAGCGACGAATGGATGCCGTCGTACCGCCTGCTGCGGGAGATCGTGGGCGGGCTGCGCTGCCCCGCGCACTTCCTGCTCGGCAACCACGACGACCGCCCGGCCTTCCATCGTGTCATGGGCGACCGCACCACGAACCTCGACGCGACCCAGCACTGGAGCTTCGACCACGGCGGCTGTCACTTCGTCGGGCTCGACTCGCTCGTGCCGGGCAAGCCGTGGGGCGAGATCAACGCGCCTCAGCTCGAATGGCTCGACGCGGATCTGCGGACGCATCGGGGTCAGCCGACGCTGGTCTTCGTCCACCACCACCCCTGGCCGCTGGGGCTCGCCTGGATGGACGCCATGTCGCTGCGGAACGGCGAGCAGCTGATCTCGATCCTCGAACATCATCCGGCCGTGCGCTGGATCGTCTGCGGCCACGTCCACCAGGACTACGAGGTCCAGCGGGGCAGCCTCACGATGCTGACGACGCCGTCCACCTGCTTCCAGGTCTCGAAGGTGTCTCAGACGTACAAGGTGCTGGCGGGACCACCGGGCTTCCGAGTCGTGCGCGTGAGCGGTCCCGCGCTCGCCACCCGCGTGCTCCACCTCCACGGCGCGAACGGCGCCGCCGGGCTCTGATCGGCGTCGCTAGAGGACGTGGAGCCACGGGCGCGCGGTGAGCGCGTCGGGCTTCCAGAACCCGGTCTCGGCGAACCACCCGAGCGCTTCGGCGGCGTCCGCGGTCTTCGCGACCGCGAGCGTCCCGCCACCCTCGAAGAACCCGCCGAAGGCGATCCGGCCGGCGCCGCGCATCTCGATCAGCGCGAACTGGGCCATGTCGTGCTGGTCCGTCGGGCCCTCGACGAGCACCGCCGGGCGCGAGCCGTCGAGCACGACGGGCACCATCTCCCACGGCTCGACGAACTGACTGAAGCTTCGGGGCTCGTAGCGCGTCCACACGCCGCCGAGCCAGTAGGGATCCTCCTCCATCGCGGGCTTGATCTGGGCGGGCTGCTGCAGGCGATAGAAGATGTCGGCGGTCTTACCGTCCGGGGTCGGCCCGCCGCCGATCAAGATGCCGGCGGCGCGCAATCCCTGGAGCCGCTCGATGTGCGCGCGCCGATGCCCCTCACGACGGGTCAGGTAGTCGTCGGCGGCGGTCACGGCGATGTGAAAAACGACCACGTCGCACCTCCGTGCTAGTGTGGGACGAGATGGAGCTTTTCGAGCGTTTCCGCTCGGGCTATTCGTTCCCGCTCGACGACTTCCAGGTTCAGGCCACTCGCGCCATCGAGGCGGGCCAGTCGGTCATCGTGTCGGCGCCCACCGGCGCCGGCAAGACGCTCGTCGCCGAGTTCGCCATCCACCAGGCACTCGCGGCCGGCCGCCGTCTAGCCTACACGACTCCGCTGAAGGCGCTCTCGAATCAGAAGTTCGCCGACTTCACGCGCGCGTTCGGCGCTGATACGGTCGGCATCCTGACCGGCGACGTGAAAGTGAACCCGCGCGCGTCGATTCTGGTCATGACCACCGAGATCCTTCGGAACGCGCTCTACGGCAGCGGCCTCGACGGCCTCGGGTACATCGTGCTCGACGAGTGTCATTACATGGGCGACGAGGGCCGGGGCACCGTCTGGGAGGAGATCATCGTCAGCGCCCCCAAGGACGTGGCGCTGGTCGCCCTCTCCGCGACCGTCGCCAACGTCAAGGAGATCGCCGACTGGATCTCGATCGTCCACCGGCCCATCGTCCCCATCTTCCACCCGCACCGGCCGGTGCCGCTCTCGTACGAGATCGCCGACCTGGCCGGCGAGATCCACGCCCTCGCCGACGTCCGCGCCGGGCGCGCGCGGGTCATCGGCGACGAGCCGCGCGGCGGTGACGACCGCGGCCGGTGGTACACGCGCCGGGTGGTTCAGCCGACGATCCTGATCGACGCGCTGGCCGCGCGGGGATGGCTCCCGACGATCTACTTCATCTTCAGCCGCGCCGGCTGCGAGCGCGCCATGCAGGACGTGCTCACCGAGGGTCGGAGCTTGCTGGCGCCGCCGCAGCAGCGCGAGGTCGACACCGCGATCGGCGACCTCTTGCGCGAGAGCCCGACGGTCGGCGAGTCGGCGCTGAACCAGAGCGTGTTCGAAGCGCTGCGCATGGGCATCGGGCTCCACCACGCCGGGATCCTGCCGAGCCTCAAACGTCTGATCGAGCTCCTCTTCGAGCGGGGTCTGTGCCGCGTCGTGTTCGCGACCGAGACGATGTCGCTCGGCATCCACATGCCCGCGCGCTCCGTCGTCCTCCAGGGCCTCACGAAGCGGACGGATCGCGGCTTCCGGTCGCTCACCCACAACGAGCTCACCCAGATGGCCGGCCGGGCCGGCCGCCGGGGGATCGACCCCGAGGGTACGTGCGTCGTGGCGCTCGACGCGCGCGACGGGCTCGAGGACATGCTGCGCGTGCTCGATGGCTCGCCGGAGCCGATCGAGAGCCAGTTCAAGCTCGGCTACGGGTCCGCGGCGCTCCTGCTGGGGACCGGCGCTCCACCGGAGGCGTTGCGGCGTCGGATCGAATCGTCGTTCGGCCAGTATCAGAACCTCAAGCGGATCCGCGCGATGGAGGCGGACGTCGCCGCGCTCCAGACATCGCTCGAAGGTCTGCGCGGCTACGCGGCGCCCTGCGGCGACTTCCAGCGGATCGGCCGCTATCGGCGGGCGCGTCAGGAGGTCGAGGCACGGCGCCCGGCGCTGGGCCGTGGTGCCCGGCGCGGCGAGCGCACGGCGGCGGAGGCCGAGCCCGGACGGCTCATCCTGGTGCGCCGCGGTGGCGCGCCCGCGCTCGCGATGGTGCTCGGCGTCCACTCGATCCGCAGCCACCGCGTGCTCATCGAGGCGCTCCTGCCCCACGGGGCCACCGTGCGCGTGAAGAGCGGCGTCATCAAACGCATCTTCTGGGCCACGCCGCCGCTGCACGTGCCGCGCGACGGTGGGCGCCAGACCCGCGAGGACGGCCGCTGGCGGCGCGACGGTCGCGAGGGACGCGACCACGACCGGCGCGGCCACGACGGCCGCGGGCTGCGCCAGCTGGCCGAGCAGCTCGAACGGCTGTCGGTGGCCGAGCTGCTCGATCGCGAGCGGTCTCAGGGGCCGGAGGCCGTCCTGTCGTCGATCGAGTGCCATCGCTGTCCGTGGGGCGCCACCGCCCGGTGCGATCGCGAATGGCGCGAGCTCGAGACCGTCACCGAGCGGCTCGGGGTGCGGCGCCGCCAGCTCGAGCACCTGCGCGGCGCCTACTGGCAGGAGTTCCTGCAGGTCGTCGAGACGCTGGAACAGTTCGGCGCGGTGCGCGACCACAAGCTCGAGCCGAAGGGTCGGCTCATCGCCGGGCTTCGCCACGACAACGAGCTGCTGGTGGCCGAGAGCGTGACGCAGGGGATCTTCGACAACGTCAGCGCGCCCGAGGCCGCGGCGATCTGCTCGATGCTGATCGAGGAAGCGCGGTCGGGGGACCCGGCGGTGGCGCGCCTCTTTCTCAAGAAGCGGCCGAAGCTCAAGCGCAAGCTGGACCAGCTCGCGCGGATCGCCGACATCGTGCACGAGGCCCAGCGGGCGCGCCACCTCAACGTCCCGGTCGGCGTGCATCCCGGTTTCATGCCCTCGGTCTACCGCTGGGCGTCCGGCGAGGACGACTGGAGCGGCGTGGTGGAGGACTCCTTCGGCGGCCACGAGGGCGATCTGATCCGGGCGATGCGCCGGCTCATCGACCTGCTCCGCCAGCTCGGGGACGCCGAGGAGGTCGACGCGGAGACCGGCCGGTTGCTGGCCCAGGCGGCCCGCGTGATCGATCGTGGCATCGTTCTGGAGTCGGCCCTGTTATGATTCGAGGCGTGAGACGGATCCTCCTCGTCACCGGCCTCGTGATTCTTGCCGCGTGCGCGTCGGCTCGGGTCAAGGAGCAGCGGACGACCCAGGGGCCAATGGCCGAGGACCTCTGGATGACGAGCGTGATCCTGGCCAACGGGCGCGAGCCGAGCTTCGACGAGCGGCGCCACTGGACGAACCAGCTCGAGCTCAAGATCTCCCAGTACCTGCACCAGCATCCCGAGGTTGCCAACTCGCTCGACGTGTCGACCTTCCGCTTCGTCCGCCAGGTGTCGGTCGGCCAGACGAAGGAGCAGGTGCTGATCCTGCTGGGTTCGCCGATGGCGGCGACCACGGACAAAGCCGAGATGGAGAAGCTGGCCCGCGCGTACTGGCCCGCCGTCAAGGGCACCGACGCGTCTGAAGCCTGGCTGTACCCGGCGGGCTGGCGCCTCTACTTCAAGGACACGACGGTGGTCGATATCACGCAGTACCTCGTCCCCTAAGTCTCCCGTGATCCACTCGCAGCTGGTCGTCACGAAGCGGACTCCGCCCGCCCCGCGGGGCATGGTGGTGGCCGAGCATCCCGTTGGCGCCCGCGTGGGCGCGTCCATGCTCGAGGCTGGCGGCAACGCGGTCGACGCCGCCGTCGCCACCGCGTTCGCGATGACGGTGGTCGAGCCGTTCATGTCCACGATCGGCGGGTCCGGCACGATGCTCGTGCACGTGGCCAGGCGCGGGGAGACCGTGGCGCTCGACTTCAACGGCTGCGCCCCCGGACGCGCCCACGAGTCGATGTTCACGATCGCCCCGGGAATCTCGCGCGGGCTCTTCGCCTGGCCGAACGTCGAGGGCGCCGCGAACGACCGCGGCTACCTGGCGGTCGCGGTGCCGGGCTCGGTCGCCGGGCTCGCGCTGGCGCTCGAGCGGTTCGGGACCATGGCGCTCCGCGACGTGTTGCAGCCGGCGATCGCGCTGGCGCGCGAAGGCTTCGTCCCCGACTGGTACCAGACCCTCAGCACGGCGCGGCAGCTCGAGGAGCTTGCCCGCTTCGACGAAGCCGCCCGCGTCTACCTGAGAAACGGCCGCTCGGTCCACCGCCCGCCGACGGGGATGGAGGAAGGCGATCGCGTCACGTACCCGGATCTCGCCCGAAGCCTCGAGCTCATCGCGCGCGAGGGGGCCGCGGCGTTCTATCGTGGCGCGCTCGCCGGAGCGATCCACGACGCGATGGCCGCCCACGGAGGGCTGATCACGCGAGAGGATCTCGCCGCGTACGAGGTGAGGGTCGGGCCACCGCTCGTCGGCACCTACCGTGGGCTCGAGCTCGCGTTCTCGCCCGGGTCCACGGGGGGCATCACGGCGCTCGAGATCCTGAACATCCTCGAGCAGTTCCCGCCGGGCGCGGTCGGTTGGGGGACGGCGCGCGGGCTGCACGCGCGGGCCGAAGCGATCCGACGCGCCTTCGCCGACCGCTTCGAGCACCTCGGCGATCCGGCCGTCGTGAGGAATCCGGTGGACCGGCTCACCTCCAAGGAATACGCGCGCGAGCTCGCCGCCGAGATCCGGCGCCCACGCCGGGGCGGCCGACCAGCGCATGGAGCCGGCGCGCTGGCAGCGGGCGGCGACTGCACGACGCACATCGGCGTCGTCGACCGGCAGCGGAACGCGGTGGCGCTGACTCATACGGCGGTGTCGCTATTCGGCTCGCACGTCGTCGTGCCCGGTACGGGAATCTTGATGAACAACGGCATGATGTGGTTCGACCCGCGCCCCGGACGGCGGAACTCGATCGCGCCCGGCAAGCGGGCGCTCGTCAACATGGTGCCGGTCCTCGCCTTCAAGAAGGGCAAGCCGTACCTCACCCTCGGGGCGCCGGGCGGCCGGCGGATCATCTCGGCGATTCCTCAGGTGATCGCCACGCTGACCGACACCCGCTGCAGCTTGCAGGCGGCGATCGAGGCGCCGCGCTTGCACGACGAAGGGCGCGAGCTCCTCGTCGACGCCCGGGTCGGCGAGAAGGCGCTCACGGCGCTCCGCGGGCTCGGTCACGAGGTCTCCCCGCGGGAGGAGACGTACGCGACGCTGAACTTCGCCAAGCCGGTCGGCATCCGTGTGGGCCCGCGCGGGCTCGAGGCGGGCCTGGATCACCTGCGCCCCGCCGCGGCCGCCGGCCACTAGGCGCGGCGAGTAAGGGAGACCACGTATGGCCGAAGTCAGCCTGACTGCCGCGTTCTCGACCGTGCCGGCGGCCGAGGCCGAGGAGATCCAACGCGTGATCGTCGAGACCGTGCAGCAGCTTGCCCAGGACGACGGAGCCTTCAAGAAGGCGCGGATCGTCTTCACCGAGTCGGACGAGCGCTGCGGGCTCACCGCCGAGCTCGACGGCGTCAAACGCGAGGGCGTCCCGCTGCAGCTCGACATCGAGCAGCTCGAGGATGCGAAGACCTCGGCCGGCGCGCGGGCCCAGCTCAAGGAAGCGCTCCGGCTCTACTTCCGCCGGGTCCTTGGAAAGTAACGACGCCGGCGTTCTCACGTTCGCCTGGCGCGGATGTCTCTTCCGCGTCCCGGACCAGGTCCAGGCGCCCAAGGCCGGCTCGCTCTTCTTCTGCCGGAACCTGGTCGTGAGGCCGGGCGAGCGCATGCTCGAGATCGGCGCCGGGCTCGGCCTGGCCGCGGTGCTGGCCGCCCGGAGTGGCGCGCGCGTCGTCGCGACCGACATCCTGCCCGAGGCGGTCGAGGTGATCCGTGCCAACGCCGCCCTCAACGGCGTCGTCCTCGACACGCGCCTCGGCGACTGCTGGGCGCCCGTCGGTGACGACCGGTTCGACCTCGTGTGCACGAACCCCCCGCAGATGCCGACGCCGTCAGGCCGCGCGCGGCGCGACGCGACAGCCGCGGCCGACAACGGAGGCGTCGACGGTTGGGAGATCCTGGATCGGGTGATCGGCGGCGCCCGCGCGCATCTCCAGCCGCGCGGGCGGCTCGTGTTCACGATCTTCGCGTTTCTCGGGCTCAAGCGCGCCTGCGCGAAGCTCGAGGCCGCCGGGCTCGAGCCCACGGTGGTGGCCAGCGAGATCCAATCGTTTCCTCGGATCGGGTACGAGCGGCTCGAGCACATTCGGTCGCTCGATACAGAAGCCACGGTGGGTGGGGGAACCCCCGCGACCATCGAGCGCTTCATGATCCAGGGGACCGTCCCCGCATGAGCGGCACATGATGCGGCGACTCATCGTCAACGCCGACGACTTCGGTCTCGCGCCCCAGGTGAGCGCCGGCATCCTGACAGCGCATCGCCACGGGATCGTCAGCAGCACGACGGCCCTGGTCACCGTCGCGATCGACGACGACTCCGTGGGCGCGCTTCGCGACTCGGGCCTGGGCGTCGGCCTGCACGTGAACCTCACGCTGGGCCGGCCGCTCTCGGGGGGGCGCTCGCTCGTGGACGCGGACGGTCGCTTCGTCCGCGACGCGCGCCACGCCGCCTCGCGTGCCGATGGCCGGGACGTCGAGCGGGAGGTGTCGGCGCAGATAGAAAGGTTCGTGGTTTGGATGCGGCGGAAGCCGACTCATCTGGACACGCATCATCATGTCGGTCTCCTGGCGCCGGTCACCGACGTCGTCCTGGACGCGGCGCGGCGCCTCGGCGTTCCGGTGAGGAGCCAGGACGAGTCGGCGCGCGCGCGGGCACGGAGCGCGGGCCTCCGGACGCCGGATCACTTCTTCGGTGAGTCGGGTCCCGGCCCTTACTGGTCGCTCGCGCGCACGCTGGCGCATCTGAAAACCCTGCCGCTCGGGGTCTCGGAGTTCATGGCGCATCCCGGCTGGTTCGACGACGAGCTCGCGTACAGCCGCTACGGGCGACAGCGCGAGACGGAAATGGTCGGCCTCGGGACGCCGGCCGCGCGCGCCGCGGTCGAGAGTCTCGGGATCAGGCTCTGCCACTTCGGCGTGCTCTAGCGGGCGGACAACCCTCGAGAGCGCGATGTGGATCGTGGGCGTGGACGTCGGAGGCACCACGACCGCCGCCGGCGTGGTGACGGAAGGCGGCGAGGTCGTCGCCGACGTCACGGCCCCGACGGAGAGATCGGACCCCGGCCGGGCCGTCGATGCGATCGCCGCGCTGATCGAGCAGGTGAGTCAGCGAATGGGCCGCCGCGGGACCGCCATCGGGATCGGCGTGCCCGGTCCCGTCGACACGCGGAGCGGCCGCGTCGGAGAGCCGGTGACTCACGTCCCCGCGCTCGCCGGACTGGCGGTGGGGCCGGAGCTCGCGCGCCGCTGCGGCTTACCGGTCTTCGTCGACAACGACGTCAACGCGCTGGCGCTGGGCGAGTGGATGTTCGGCGCCGCCCGCGGCGCGACCTCGCTCGTCGTCCTGGCCGCCGGGACCGGCGTCGGCGGCGGTATCGTGCTGGACGGCCATCTCGTGCGGGGTGCGGGCTTCGGGGGCGAGCTGGGCCACACACCCGTGAAGTTCGACGGACCCCCATGCTTCTGCGGCGGTCGGGGGTGCCTGGCGATCTACGCCAGCGGGCGCGGGATCGCCGACGCGGCGCGGGCGCGGATCGCCGGGGAGGCGAGCTCACGCATGCTGGCCGCCGCCGGTGGCGATCCGACGGCGATCACCGCCGCCATGGTCTTTCGGGCCGCCGCCGAGGGCGATCCGGTCGCCGCGTCGGTGGTCGACGAGGCGTGCCGCGCGCTCGGCGCGACGATCGGCACCATCGTGAACGGGCTCAACCCGGAGGTGATCGTGATCACCGGTGGCGTCGCGCGATCGCTGGCGCCGCTCGAGGCCAGGATTCTCGGCGCCGCGCGTGACCACGCGTTCGCCCGGGCGCTCGTCGCGACGCGCGTGGCGATCGTGCCGGGAGACAAGCGGGCCGGAGTGCGCGGCGCCGCCGCCCTGGCCCTCTACGAGACGCGAGAGAGAACAACCGAACGGCGGAGGACAGCGCCATGAAAGCCATCACGTTCCACGGTGTCGGTGACGTGCGCACCCAGGACGTCGCCGACCCCAACGTCGTCGACGCGACCGATGTCGTCGTGCGCATCACCACGAGCGCGGTGTGCGGCTCCGACCTGCACCAGTACCACGGCCGCGGCGGCGCGCTCGTCCAGACCGGCGCCACGATGGGCCACGAGTTCATGGGCGTCGTGGAAGACCTCGGCGCCGAGGTCCGCCAGTTCCGCCGCGGCGACCGGGTGATCGTCCCGTTCTCGGTCTCGTGCGGCTCGTGCGAATGGTGCCGGCGGCGCCTGCCCACCCAGTGCACCACGACCGGGCGGGCGGTCTTCGGCGGCCGGTTCGGCCACGTGTGGGGAGGCGGTCAGGCCGAGCGAGTGCGCGTGCCGTTCGCGGACTATCTCTGTGAGCGCGTGCCGGCGGAGATGTCCGACAACGACGCGATCTTCCTCGGCGACATCCTTTCCACCGGGTACGTCTGCGCCGAGAACGGCGGGATCCGCCCGGGCGACGCCGTCGCGGTGTTCGGCGCCGGGCCCGTCGGGTTGCTCGCGATGCAGTCCGCGCAGCTCTTCGGTCCGGCGCGGCTCTTCGCCGTCGATCGGGTCGACTATCGCCTGAAGCTGGCCGAAGCGTTTGGCGCCCAGCCCGTCAATCTCGAGCGGGGCGATCCGGCCGAGCAGCTCCGCGCGCTCACGGGCGGCCGCGGGCCCGACGTCGTGCTCGAATGCGTCGGACACGAGACCCCGTTCACCCAGGCGATCCAGGCCGTGCGCGCGGGCGGCACCGTCTCGTCGGTGGGCGTCTACGTGGAGTCGAGCATGGGCTTCCCGGCGCGCGAAGCCTTCTTCAAGGACCTGTCGCTCAAGATGGGGATCTGCAACGCGCGCAATTACATGTCGCCGCTGCTGCCGCTCGTTCAGGCGGGCAAGCTCCGGCCGGCGAGCATCATCACCCACACCATGCCGCTGTCCGATGGGCCGCGCGGCTACGCGATCTTCGACCGCAAGGAAGACCGCGCGATCAAGGTGATGCTGCGGCCCTGACTCAGGAGGGCTTCGGCTCTTTCTTCAAGAGCTCGTCGAGGATGCGCGGCAGGCGTGTGGGGGCGGACTGGCCGCTGATGTGCGCCACCATCTCGCCCTTCTGATCGATCACGACGGTGTACGGCGTGCCCTTGAAGCCGAACGAGTTGCCGATCGAGAGCTTCGGGTCGAGGGCGACCGGGTAGGTCACCTTGTTGGCGCGCACGAAGGACCGCGTGTCGGCGACCGTGTCCTGGACATGGAACGCCAGCACCTCGACCCCGCGCGCGCGATAGCGCTCGGCCAGTCGCCCGAGCGCCGGCGATTCCTTCGCGCACGGCTTGCAGTACGACGCCTGGAAGCGCAGCACCAGGATCTTCTTGCCGATCAGGTCGCGCGAGTCGACCGACGTCTTGCCGTCGAGGAGCCGCACCGTGAACCCCGGCGCCGCCGGTGCGGCGTGGCCGACGGCCGGCAGCGCGAGGATCACGATGAAGGCGAGGAGGCGGGCGGCCACACCGCTATAGTACCCGTAAAGTATAATGTCCCGGTGAACGACCTCGAACGCGAGCTCCGCAACGTGATCCGTGGGGACGTCCGCTTCGACGCGGCGTCGCGTCTCCTCTACTCCACCGACGCGTCGATGTACCAGGTCGAGCCCGTCGGCGTCGTGATCCCGCGCGACGGGGACGACGTGCAGGCCGCGCTCGAGGTCGCCCGCCGGCATCGCGTGGCCGTCCTGCCGCGTGGCGGCGGCACGTCGCTCACCGGACAGACGGTGAATCACGCCCTCGTGCTCGACTTCTCGCGCCACATGGACCAGATGCTCGAGGTCAACGCCGAGGAGCTCTGGGCGCGCGTACAGCCGGGACTCGTGCAGGACAACCTGAACGACCAGGTGCGGTCGCTCGGCCTGCAGTTCGGCCCGGACACCTCGACGTCGAACCGCGCGACGCTCGGCGGCATGCTCGGCAACAATTCGGGCGGCTCCCACTCGATCGCGTACGGCCTCACCGTCGAGCACGTCATCGAGCTGACGACGCGGCTCGCCGACGGCAGCCGCGCGGTCTTCGGCGAGGTGACGCCCGAGGCCTTCGCGGCCAAGTGCCGGGCGCCCGGGCTCGAGGGAGAGATCTACCGCGAGGTCGCGCGCATCCGTGACACGTACGCGGACGAGATCCGCACCCGCTATCCCGCGCACTGGCGCCGCGTCTCCGGCTACAACCTGGATGAATTGGTGAAGGACCGGCCGCTGAACATGGCGCGGGTCGTCGTCGGCTCCGAGGGCACGCTGGTGACCGTGCTCGAGGCGAGGGTCCGGCTGGTGCGGCGCCCGCGGAAGACGGCGCTCGAGGTGATCCACTACCACGACATCCAGGAGGCGCTGGAGTCCTCGCAGCCGATCCTCGAGACCGGCCCGTACGCCGTCGAGCTGACCGACAAGATGATCCTCGACCTGGCGCGCAACAACATCGAGCAGTCGCAGCGGATGGGATTCGTCCAGGGCGACCCGGCGGCGATCATGATCGTCGAGTACGCCGGCGAGACCGACGCCGAGGTGCGGGCGAAGATCGAGGCGCTGGACGCCTGCCGGCAGCGCGGGCGCTTCGGCTACGCCGCGCACGTCGCCCGCGACACCGCCGAGCAGCAGTCGATCTGGAAGCTCCGCAAGGCCGGCCTGGGCCTGCTGCTCGGGATGAAGGGCGACAAGAAGCCGATCGCCTTCGTCGAGGACACCGCGGTCGAGCCGCGGCACCTCGCCGAGTTCGTGTCGAGCTTCCGCGAGATCTTCGCCAAGCACGACACCGTCGGCGCCTACTACGGCCACTGCTCCGTCGGCTGCCTGCACATCCGGCCGGTCATCGACCTCAAGACGCCGCGCGGCCTCGAGCAGGTGCGCGCGATCGCCGACGAGATCACCGACCTGGTGGTGAGGTTCCGCGGGACCTTGTCGAGCGAGCACGGCGACGGCCGGGCGCGCAGCCCGTACCTGGAAAAGCTGTTCGGTCCACGGTTGATGCAGGCGTTTCGCGAGCTCAAGCACGCCTTCGACCCGGACAACCGGATGAACCCCGGCAACCTCGTGGCCCCGGTCGGGATCACCGACCATCTCCGCTACGGCACCCAGTACACGACGTGGGAGCCGTCGACGCTGCTCGATTTCTCGGAGCAGGGCGGCTTCGCGGCGGCGATCGAGATGTGCAACGGCGTCGGCGCCTGCCGCAAGACCCTCGAGGGCACGATGTGCCCGTCCTACATGGCCACGAAGGACGAGGAGCACTCGACGCGCGGCCGCGCCAACGCGCTGCGGGCGGCGCTGTCCGGCCGCCTGCCGAAGGCGGAGTTCACCGGCCGGCGGCTCTACGAGGTCATGGACCTCTGCCTCGAGTGCAAGGGGTGCAAGGCCGAGTGTCCGGCGAACGTGGACATGGCGAAGCTCAAGTACGAGTTCCTCCACCATTACTACGAGGCCAACGGGCTGCCGCTCCGCAATCGGCTCTTCGGCCAGATCGCGAAGGTCAATCGCCTGGGCTCCCGGCTGCCCGCGCTCGTCAACCGGCTCTCCGGCCTGGCGCCGAGTCGCTGGGCGCTCGAGAAGATCGCCGGGATCGACCGGCGCCGGCCGCTGCCGTCGCTGGCGGCGGAGACGTTCGATGATTGGTTCAGGCGCCACACGCCGCCCGCGGCGGCGCCGCGCGGCGAGGTGGTGCTGTTCAACGATACGTTCGTGACCTACAACGTGCCGGAGATCGCGCGCGCCGCCGTCGAGGTGCTCGAGTCCGCCGGCTACCGCGCGGTGCTGGTCGATCGCAAGTGCTGCGGACGCCCGCTGATCTCCAAGGGCATGTTGACCCAGGCGCGCGAGCACGCCGCCTGGAACGTGGCGCAGCTGGCGCCCTATGCACGGCGCGGCGTGGCGATCGTCGGGCTCGAGCCCTCCTGCCTGCTCACGCTGCGCGACGAGACCGTCGATCTGCTCCGCACCGACGACGCCCGCGCCGTCGCGCGCCAGTCGCTCCTGTTCGAGGAGTTCCTCGTTCGCGAGCGGGGCCGCGGCCTGGCGTTGAAGTTCGGCCCCAACGGCCGCAAGGCGCTGCTCCACGGCCACTGTCACCAGAAGGCGCTGGTGGGCACGGCGCCGACGGTCGCAGCGCTCCGCTGGGCGGGGTTCGAGGTCTCCGAGGTGGATTCGGGCTGCTGCGGGATGGCCGGCTCATTCGGCTTCGAGCGCGAGCACTACGACGTCTCGGTCGCGCTCGGCAACCGCCGGCTGGCGCCGGCCGTGAAGGCCGCGCCGGCGGAGACGGAGATCGTCGCCCCCGGCATCTCCTGTCGCCAGCAGATCCAGCACCTGGCCGGCCGGCGGGCGAAGCACCCCGCCGAGGTACTGCGAGAGGCCCTCTCGCGCTAGCCCTCGGCGCGGTCGCCGCGGTCTTCGTCGCCGCGTTCGTCAAGGGCGCGATCGGCTTCGGGTTCCCCACGCTGGGCACGCCGCTGCTGGCGCTCTTCGTCGACGTGAAGGTCGCGGTGGCGTCGCTGGTCATCCCGAACCTCGTGATGGACGGGATCCAGCTCCGCCGTCAGGGGCCGGTGGGCGACACCCCGCGCCGGCTCGCGCCGCTGCTGGTCTTCACGATGCTAGGAACCGTCGTCGGCACCAAGCTCCTGGTCGCGCTGTCGGGCCGGGCGGTGACGCTGATCCTCGGCGCGTTCGTCCTCGCCTTCGTCCTGTTCGAGCTCGTTCGCTTCTCGCCGCGAGTGGATCGGCGGTGGGAGCGGATGCTCGCGGCGCCCGTCGGCCTCGTCGCCGGGATCATGGGCGGGATCACCAACGCGCCCGGGACGCCGCTGGCGGTCTACTTCATCGCGCTGGGCATGGACAAGCGCGAGTTCGTCCGCTCGGTCGCGTTCAGCTTTCTCATCGTCAAGGCGGTGCAGCTCGCCACGCTCGCGTGGTACGGACTCCTGAGCGGCGGGATCGTGCTGGCCTCGGTGGGGCTGACCGCGGCGGCGCTGGTCGGCTTCGGCCTGGGGGTCCGGCTACAGGACAAACTCGATCAGCGGACGTTCAACCGCGCGGTCCTGATCTTCCTGGCCGTGCTCGGCGTCTGGCTGGTGATGCGGGCGATCTGAGCGGCGTCAGGACTGGGCGCCGGTCAGCAGCGAGAAGATGCGGCGGATCAGCTCCTCGTGGTCCTCGATGTTGTGCTGGAAGATCCGCAGCTCCTTCAGCTCCACGAGGTCCACGGTCTGAAACGGCTCGCCCGGTCGCAGCGCGCCGAAGGCGATCGCCTGGAAACAGGAGCGGCCGGATTCCGGCCGGTCGGTCACCAGGACGAAGTAGAGGTTGGGCCACTGGCGCCGCGCCATGTGGAAGATCGAGCGCTCGCCCCGCTGGTTCTCGACCGAGACGAACTGGTAGGCCGAGGGCCGGTATTTGACCTCGACCAGGAACTCGGAGCCGCCCTCCGACTCGGAGGAGACGCGGAAGTCCGGCGAGAAGTCCTCGCGCCCGAAGCGCAGCGGAAACGCGTCGGTGCGGAAGGGGCGGATCTGGTAGCGGGCGCGACGGAAGATAGCTTCGACGAGGGCTTCAGCGATACGGCTCTTCACCTCGAGCAGATCCATGATCCTCCCCAGATCGGGAAGAGCGCTGAAACCCGCACCGAAATGGTGCGTCCACATAGTACCATCCGTCCGGGTCGAGCCCCGAACCCCAAAGTCGCGTGCCAGAGTGACCCGCCGTGAAACGCTCGCCAGGAGGATCCTCGCCCAGGCCAGTGTCGATCAGATCGTCGCGAAGAAGCGAGCGGGGGCGCCTTCGGTGCCGGCGATCTTGTAGAAGGGCGCGGCGAAATCCACGCGCCGCCGGGGCAGGGCCCCCAGGTTCGTCAACCCCTCCATGATCACGACGCCGGCGCCGAGGATCACCCGATGCATCGGGAAGTCCTCGGACGAGAAGTCCGGCAGGCGCGCGCAGTACTCCTCGAAGAAATCGAAGCCGATGTTCTTGGGACCCCGCGCGACCAGCCACTCCGCCGTCTCCGGCGGGAAATACGGCGACTGCGTGAAGTAGTCGGGCCATCGGCCGTACATCGCGTCGGTCCACCCGGTGCGCAGGAGCACGATGTCGCCCTGGCGCACGTCGTCCGCGCCCCCGCGCTTGAGGTCGTCGATCGTGATCTTGTGGTTGGCGCCCGCGAACGAGAGATCGACGACGAGGGCCTCGCCCAGCACCTGATCGAGCGAGATCTCCGCGGTCGTGATCCCGTCCCGGTAGACGTGGAGCGGCGAGTCGATGTGCGCCCCGGTGTGAAGGCTCTGGTTGACGCTCGACACCTGCCAGAACCCCGGTCCGCGCCGGTGCGGGGTGATCTCGAGCCGCATGTTAGTGGACGGTGGGGACATCGTCGTGTCGTTGACGGTCACGGACAGATCGATGTAGCGCTTCACGCGGATGGGTCTCCTATCGCTGAGCGAGGCGGTCGACGAGCGCCCGGGCCCAGGCCATTTTCTCGGGCGTCATCACCAGCTTCTCCGCGAACGGCTCGCCGAACGGCCGAGTCGCATCGATGCCGAGCTTGGCGGTGACCCCGCGATCGTCCGCGCTCGGGTCGAGCATGGCGCCGAGGCTCCCGGCGATGACGACCAGGTCGCGGTCGGCCTGCATGCGGGTGGCGACGGCCCACAGCACCTCGGCTTCGTCGAAGACGTCGATGTCGTCGTCCACCACGATGACCAACTTCAGGTAGTGATCGACGCCGAGCACGATGGGGATCACGTGCTTCGCCTCGCCCGGACGGCTCTGGGCGATCGAGACGTAGGCGGTGAACGACGAGGTGCCGGACAGCGGCACGTGCACGCCCCGTACGTTGGGGATGACGCGCGCGAGCGCGTTGGCGATCTCGGCCTCCCGAACGAGCCCGAGCGTGGTGATGTGATCGCCGGCGCGCCCGGAGCCGATCGACTGGAACCATGGGCGCTCCCGCATGGCGATCGCCGTCGCGACGAAGACGTGCTCGGTGGAGCGGCGCGAGACGTAGCCGGTGAACTCGCCGAACGGGCCCTCGGGCTCACGCACGTTCGGCAGGATCTCGCCCTCGATCACGATCTCGGCCGCCGCCGGCACGTGCAGGTCGATGGCGGTGCACCGCGCGATCTCGAGCGGCTCGCCCAGCAGCCCGCCCACGACCTCGAACTTGCCGACGTCGGGCGCGGGATAGGCGAGCGAGCCCATCGACACGAGGGGATGCAGCCCCAGCACGACCGCGCAGGGCAGCGGCCGACCGGTCGCCTCGGCACGCCGCTGATACTCGAACATACGGCGGCGCGAGTGGAGGCTGACCCCCATGCGGTCGCGGCCCTTCACCTGGAAGCGGTGATATCCCTCGGTCTCGACGCCGGTGTCGAGATCGCGCGCGACCAGCATCCCGGCGGTGAGGTAGCGCCCGGCGTCGCCCGGGAAGTAGCGTGGAATGGGGAGCGCCGCCAGGTCGAGCGCCGACCCCGTGAGCACGCGCTGATGGAAGGCCGGGCTCGGCGTGACGACCGGCTTGATGTGGTCCTTGATGCGGCGCGCGTACTCGGCGGCCAGCGCCGTCGGCGAGACGCCGAGGGCCCAGGCCAGGGCGCGACGGCTCGCCACGACGTTGCACACGATCGGGATGTCCGAGCCCTCGACTTTCTCGAAGAAGAGGATCGGATAGCGGCGCCGGCGCTCGTACTCGAGCACGAGCGCCATCACGTCCTCTTCGATCGAGACGGGGTCGGCGACGTGGATCACCTCGCCGGGGTGGGCGCGCCCGTACGCCCTCACGAAGCTCCGGAGGTCCTGGTCCGCCATGCGCGACGATCCTACCCCGGGTCGGGCCGCATGATCCTCACGATCACGCTCGCCTGAGCCCGGCCATCGCTTCGAGCGTGATGATGAGCGCAGCCAGATCCTCGCCGCCTCGTCCAGCGGCGGCGGTCGCGGTGCAGAGCTGCTGGGTGAGGCTCGTCAGCGGCAGCGCCACGCCGAGGCGCTGCCCCTCCTCCAGCATCAGGCGGAAATCCTTGAGGAAGAGATCGAGCTTCATCTGAGGCTCGAAGCGGTGGCCGACCATCAGCGGGCCGCGGACCTCGAGCATTTTCGAGGCGGCCGCGCTGTCGCGCAGGATCTCGACGAGCAGGGCCGGGTCGAGCCCGCCCTTGGCGCCGAGCACCAGCGCCTCGGCGAGCGCCGCGGTGTTGAGCCCCACCAGGAGATTCGTCGCGAGCTTGGCGAGCGAGGCCATGCCGGCCGCGCCCACGTGGACCGTCCGGCGCGCGATCGCCGAGAAGGCCGGCCGGCAGGCCTCGAGGTGACCCGGGTCGCCGCCCACGAAGATCACGCAGTCGCCGCGCGCCACCATCGCGCTCGTTCCGCTCATCGGGGCGTCGAGGAAGGCGCGCGCCTTCGCCGCCGCGGCGTCGGCGAGGCGCCGCGTCAGCGCGGGCGAGATCGTGCTCATCTGGATCAGCGTCGCGGACGGCGGCGCCGCGTCGAGGAGCCCGCCGGCGCCCAGAAACGCCGCGTCCACGGAATCGGGCGACGGCAGGATCGTGAAGATCGCGTCGGCGTTGGTCGCGGCGTCCGCGAGGCTCGCGGCGGCGACGAGCCCCCGCGAGCGGAGCGGTACCAGCTGGCCGGGCAGCGTGTCGTAGCCCGCCACCTCGAAGCCGCCCTCGAGGAGGCGCGAGGCCACCGCGGTGCCGAGGAGCCCGACGCCGACGATCCCGATGCGTTTCATCGCGTGTCCCTCAGAGCCCGAGATACCGTGACTTGATCTCCTCGTTCCGCCACAGCGCGTCGGGCGCGCCGGAGTGCACGACCCGGCCGCGCGAGAGGACGTGGACGTGGTCGGCCACTCGCAGGGCCAGCGGCAGGTTCTGCTCCACGAGCAGGATCGAGAGCCCCCGCGCCTTGAGGCTCTCGATGACGCGGCCGACCTCGCGGACCAGCAGGGGCGCCAGCCCTTCGGTGGGCTCGTCCATCAACAAGAGCTCGGGATTGGTCATGAGGGCGCGCGCGATCGCCAGCATCTGCTGCTCGCCGCCGGAGAGCTTGCCGGCGCGGTGAGCGCCGCGCTCGCGAAGGCGCGGGAACAGGTCCAGCACGCGGTCGAGCGTCCACTCGCCGCCGCTCTTGGCTGCCACCGAGAGGTTCTCCAGCACGCTCAACGTCGGGAAGACGCGACGGCCCTGCGGCACGAGCCCGAGCCCGAGCGCCACCGCGCGGTTCGACGGCCACGCCGTGATGTCGTGGTCCTTGAACAGGATCTGCCCCTGGCGAGGCGGCGTGAAGCCGATGATCGAGCGGATCAGCGTCGTCTTGCCCATGCCGTTCCGCCCCAGGATGCCCACGACCTGACCGCGCGCCAAGCGCAGCGAGATGCCCTGCAGCACGTGGCTGCCGCCGTAGTAGGTGTGGATCTCGCGGATCTCCAGCATCAGGACGTGCCCAGGTAGATTTCCTGCACCAGCGCGTTGGCTTTGACCTCGCCACTCAGGCCGTCGGCGACGACCTTGCCGTAGTGCAGGACCGTGATCCGGTCGGTGAGCGCGAACGCGACGTCCATGTCGTGCTCGATCACGAGCACCGTCATGGCCGGGTCGAGCCTTTTGAGCAACGCCGTCATCGCGTGCGACTCCGCCGGCGAGAGCCCCGCGGTGGGCTCGTCCAGCAGCAGCAGGCGCGGCGATCCGGCCAACGCCAGCGCGACCTCCAGCTGGCGCTGCTCGCCGTGCGAGAGATTGCGGACGACTTCGTCGGCCTGCTCGCCGAGCCCGACGGCCGCCAGGACCGCCCGCGCGCGCTCGAAGAACGCCGGATAGCGGCGTATGGCCCGGTGGAGGTGGAACTTCGCACCGGTCAGCGCCTGGACCGCGAGCAGGCAGTTCTCGAGCGCGGTGAGCCGGGGAAAGAGGTTGGTGATCTGGTACGTGCGCGCCAGCCCGAGTCCGGCCCGCCGGTGGGGCGAGGACCGCGTGACGTCGCGGCCGAACAGCGAAATCCGGCCCCGGCTCGGTCGCGTCTCGCCGCTGATCAGGCTGAAGAGCGTGGTCTTGCCCGCGCCGTTGGGGCCGATGATGGCCCGGCGCTCGCCCGGCGCGACCTCGAGGCTCACGCCGTCGACCGCGCGGAGCCCGCCGAACTCCTTGGAGAGGCCGGCGAGGCTCAGCGCGGCGGCGGCGCCGTTCATCAGCAGTGCTTGCACGCTGGGAAGTTGCGGTCGTAGACGGGCTGCTTCAGGAACTCCTCGGGCTTGTACTTCCAGAACTGCGAGACCGACGGGAACGTGTGGACGACGGTGTTCCACAGCTCGCCGCCCTTCCGCTCGACCTTCCGGACGTAGATGTTCTGGACCGGGTTGCCGTAGGAATCGAGCTTGATGGGGCCGCGCGGCGCGTCGGGGATCTCGACCTTCTTCAGCGCCTCCAGGAACTTCTCGCGGTTCTCGACGTCGCCGCCGATCGCCCGGGCGGCCTCGGCGATCCAGCGGGTGCTGGTATAGCAGGTCTCCGAGAAGTACGACGGCACCTTCCCGTACTTCTTGCGGTACTCGGTGACGAATTTCTTGTTCACCGGCGTGTCGAGCGCCGCGCTGTAGATCAGCGGGCTCATGCCGCCGATGGCCTCGTCACCGAGCGAGGGCAGGACGAACTCGTCGAACGTCGTGCCGCCGCCGATCAGCGGCAGCCGGGCCTTGAGGCCGGCGTCCTGGTACTGCTTGGGGAAGCGCGATGCCGAGATCGAGACCATCAGCGCGAAGACCGCGTCGGCGTCGCGCTTGACCTGGGAAAGGTACGGCGCGAAGTCCGTCGTGTTGAGCGGGGCCCACAGCTTCTGGACGATCTGGCCGCCGTTCTCCTCGAACGTCTTCTGGAAGCCCCCGACCTGCTCCCAGCCGAAGGAGTAGTCTATGGCGATCGTGGCGACCCGCTTGTAGCCCAGGGTCTTGGCCACGTACTCGCCGAACGGGTGGTTCGGCTGACTCGACGCCCAGCCCGTCCGGACGACCCACTTCGCCGGCTTGCGCTGGGTGAGGTCGTCGGACGCGATGACCGGATAGAGCATGGGGATGCGATACTCGTCGACCTTGGGCGCCATCGCGTAGCCGATGTGGGCGAAGATCTCCCCGACCAGCACATGGACCCGGTCGCTCTCCACGAGCTTCTGCAGCTTGGTCAGCGCGATGTTCGGCTGCCCCTGACTGTCCTCGACGATCACCTCGACCTTGCGGCCCGCGATCGTCCCCCCGTTCTCGTCGAGCCACATCGCGATCCCGTTCGTCATGTCCTTGCCGATCTGCGCGGCGCCGCCGGTCATCGCCGTGATCACCCCGATCCGGATCGGCCCCTTCTGCGCCCACGCCGCCGGCGCATCACCGAGCGCGAGCAGGACCACCAGCGCCAGGATCGAGACCACCGCCTTCTTGCCCATGGTGCGCTCTCCTTTTGTCCACTGTCGGATCGCCCCCACGATCCCTTCGGGCGCGTACACGATCGTGCCGATGTAGACGCCGCCCAGGATGAGAAGCCATCGATGCGTATAGACGGACACGAGGTTCTTCAGCCCCACGATGAGCACCGCGCCCAGAGCCGGCCCGATGAGCGTCCCGCGGCCGCCGAGCGCGACCATCAGGAGGATCTCCACCGAGGTCGCCAGCTCGAGGTCGGACGGGCTCACGAAGCCGTTGTAGTACGCCCACAGCACGCCGGCGAAGCCGCCGATCCCGCCGGCGATCACGCAGCCGAGGTACTTGTGCAGCCACACGTGATAGCCGAGCGTCCGCATCCGGGACTCGCTCTCGCGGATGCCCACGAGCGTCTGGCCGAACGGCGAGGTGACCACCCTCCGCAGCACGAACAGGGCGAGGAAGAAGCCGACGAGCGCCAGATAGTAGAAGGGGATCCCGCTCGAGAAGGACCACGGCAGGCCCAGGTTCGGGCGCGGCACGCCGGAGATGCCGTTATCGCCCTGGGTGAGCGTGACCCAGCGATGGGCCAGGCCCCAGACCACCATCCCCAGGGCCAGCGTGATCATCAGGAAATACACGCCGGTCGCGCGCAGGGCGACCAGCCCGAAGATCCCGGCGACTGCCGTCGCCAGCACGACGCCGACCGTCAGGGTGATCCAGAACGAGGCGCCGTGTCGCGTGGCGAGGATGCCGACGCTGTAGGCGCCGATCCCGAGATAGGCGGCGTGGCCGAGCGACGAGAGGCCGATGTAGCCCAGGATGAGGTCGAGGCTCATCGCCAGCACCGCGTAGATCACGGCCTGGGTGAGCAGCGCCAGCAGGAACGAGGAGACCATGGGTGGCGCGACCAGCAGCACGAGGAGCGCGCCGGCGATCGCGATCCGCGACGCGCCGGGCGGCAGTCGCATCAGGCGCGGCCGAAGAGCCCGGTGGGCCGCACGGCCAGGATCGCCGCCATCGGGGCGAAGAGCGTGAAGTACGACAGCTCCGGGAAGAGCGCTTTACCGAAATTGTCGAGCAGGCCGACCATGAGGCTTCCGATCAAGGCGCCCTTCAGGCTGCCCATGCCGCCGACGATGACCACCACGAACGCGTAGGGCAGGATCTCGAAGTCCGCGCCGGGATAGACGCCCACGAAGCCGCCGGCCACCACGCCGGCCAGGGCGGCCAGCGTCGCGCCCAGCGCGAAGACGGCCATCGAGATCGCGTAGACGTTGATCCCGACGCCGCGGGCCATCTCGGGATCGTCGACGGTCGCGCGGATCATCGCGCCGATTCGCGTGCGCTCGAGCGAGAGCCACAGGACCAGCGCGATGAGCACCGCGACCACGATCATGAACACGCGGTAGACCGGGAAGTAGAGCTGGCCGATGATGTACGAGCCCGAGAGCATGGCCGGCACCGGAAGCGTGTAGGGATCGCCGCCCCACAGCACCAGCGCCAGGTCCTGGAAGATCAGCGCGAAGCCCATCGTGGTCAGCACCTGGCCGAGCTCCTGGCCGCTCAAGCGCTTGAGGAACGCGTTCCACTCCGCGATGCCGATGAAGGCGATCGCCAGCGTGCCGACCACGACCGCCAGCAGGAATGGACCGCCACGCCACATCACCGTGAGCGCGACGTACCCGCCGAGCAGATAGTACGAGCCGTGGGTCATGTTGACGATGCGCATCATGCCGAAGATGAGCGAGAGGCCTCCGGCGAGGAGGAACAGCAGGGCGCCGTAGGAGACGCCGTTGAAGAGCTGGCTGATCCAGAAGTCCACGCCGGCGATCAGGCGAGTCGCGGGGTCCGGGTCACGGCTGGTGATTGTACTATAGGCGCCGATTCGACAAGGAGGCACCGGTGAGACTTCCGCACGAACGCTTCGACTACTCGCCCATCGCCACGCGCCGTCCGTGGAAGCTTCCGCGGGGCGCGCGCATCGCCGTGTGGACCATCGTGAACATCGAGGAGTGGGACATCGAGAAGCCGATGCCCCGGGGCGTGATCTCGGCGCCGCAGGGCGTGGCGACGGTGCCCGACGTGCCAAACTGGGCATGGCACGACTACGGCATGCGCGTGGGGTTCTGGCGGATGCACGAGGCGCTGGTGCGGCGGAAGATTCCCGTGACGACCGCGATCAACGCCAACGTGTGCCGCTCGTACGAGCCGGTCGCGCGCGCGATGCTCGATGCCGGCTGGGAATTCATGGGGCACGGCGTGAAGCAGGGCGCGATGCACCTGATCCCGGATCAGCGTGAGGCGATCCGAATGGCGGTCGGGATGTTGAAGGACTTCACGGGCAAGAAGCCGAAAGGCTGGCTGGGGCCAGGGTTGACCGAGACGTGGGAGACGCTCGATCTGTTAGCCGAGGAGGGCGTCGAGTACGTGTCCGACTGGGTCAACGACGACCAGCCCTACGAGATCAGGACCACCGCGGGTCCGCTGGTGTCCGTGCCCTACACGCTCGAGCTCAACGACATCCCGATGATGCTGATCCAGCACCACGAGTCGGTGGCCTGGTCGCAGCGGGTGAAGGACCAGTTCGATCGGCTCTATCTCGAGGGCACGCGCCATCCTCGCGTCATGGCGATCGCGGTGCATCCCTACATCCACGGGGTGCCGCACCGAATCAAGTACTTCGAGGCGGTCTACGACTACATCCGCAAGCGTAAAGGCGTCTGGATGACGACCGGCGAAGAGATCTACGAGTGGTTCAAGCGGGGACGATGAAGTCCCAGAGCCGCCCCGCGCGCTCGACCACCGCGTCGACGTCCTCGGCCAGCATGCGTCGCCCGCCGACCAGCGCCAGCGCCGCCTCGCGAGCCCGCGCCAGATACGCGTCGCGGGACGCGTAGCGCTCCTCGATCGAGGGCCGCGGGTCGCCGCTCGCCGCGCGGGCCGCGCGCGTGGGCGCGAAGGCCAGCGTGGAGCCGAGCATGCTCATGAGATCGCCCGGCGCGCCCTGGTCGGGGTGCCGCGGGTTCCAGCCGGTGAACGTGGCCAGCGGCGCCCTGAGCTCGACCCCGCGCACCCCCGGAACGTCGTTGCCGTCGTCGTCGATCGAGGGCACGAACGTCTGGTACGGCGCGCCGATTTTGGGCGGGAGCTCGTCCACCACGCCCCGCTCGAACCCCGGCCCGAAGTCGAGTCGCCGCGGCCGCTCGACGCGGTCGGGGAATCGCGCGCCGGGAAGTCGCGAGAAGAGCGGACGGGCCGTGGCGGCGGCGACCGCGGTGCCGTCGGCGATCCGAGGCACCGAGCTCGCCGGCGGCTCGACGCCGTCACTGACCCAGCGGTCGAGGTTCACGAGCACCGCGCGGAGCAACGGCGCGTAGTCGACGACGTTGAACCGATGGAGCCCGCGGCTGCCGGTGTTGGGGTCGGCGTCGGGCGGCGGCAGCGTGCCGGGCGTGTGCTGGGCGCCGGCCAGCAGATAGACGCGCGTTTCGGGATGCGCTTCGACGTCGCGCGTACCCTCGACGTCGGTGTGGACGAGCGAGGCGTCGCCACGCCAGTACTCGGCCGACGTGTTCGTGCTGAGGATCTTCGGCACCGTGCCGCGCGCCTCGAGTCGCGCGAGTAAGGCGCCGCGGGCGCCCGTCACCGGGTCCACTTGTAATCTGCCGGTGAAGGGGAACAGGCTGCCGGAGCTCAGCGTCGCGTTGAGCGACGGCTGGCCGAAGCGCTGGTTGAACTCGCCGCGCCGCGCGCCGGCGACGTGCGGGATCGCGCCGTCGAAGACCCGCCGCCCGGTCTCGTCCTCGTTGAGGCCGAGGAAGAGCAGGTGGCGGAGGAAGCGGCCGGACTGCGAGACGCCGAACACGTAGGCGCGATCGAGCCCGCCGGCGCACGGGTTGCCCGCGGCGGCCGCCGCGAACCGGAGCCCGGCGCCGGTGTCGCGCACGGCCGCGAGCCCCAGACCGACCAGCGGCGGGTTCTCGGCGCGGTAGACGAGCTCGTAGATCTTCCCGGGTTCGAACCCGGCGTGGAGCGACACGTGCGAGGGATCGGCGAAGCGCCACGCCGATCGCGGCAGGGCGACGGCCGGCGCCCCGGCGTGCTCGCGCACGGTCAGGCGCGCGGCCGGGTCGTCGAGATCGGCCGTCCGATAGGGAATGTGGTACCGGTCGGCCAGCGGCAGCGTCGTGGCCCGCACGTTGGGCCGCCACTCGCAGAGCACGGGCCCGCCGATCGGCCCAGCGTCTCCACGTGCCGTCGGTGCGGTGAGGACCATCAACCCGTCCTGGCGCGGCACGTCTGGCTGCCAGCCGCACCAGGCGACCGTGAAGCCGTGGCGCATCAGAAAGCCGTTCCCGAAGTCTTCGGGCATCGTCGGGTCGGGGACGCGCACGGTGCTGTTGAGCATGCCGAGCGCGACCTTGCGGCCCCGGTTCGGAATGTCGAGGAGGAGCCGCCGATTGCCGCGCGCGCCGTCCACGGGCTTGAGCACGTAGAAGTCGGCGACGTATTCGACGAGGCCGGCCGCATTGCGTGGCGCCAGCGCCAGGTCGGCGATCGTCTCGTTCGCGACGTTGGCCGGATCGACGGCACCGCGGAGCACGCCCGCGATCTTCTCGTAAGCGCCCACCGAGCCGAAGGGCCGCCCATCCAGCACCACCGAGCGATTGGCGATCTCGAACGAGGTCACGGCCATGGGACGGTCCTCCCCGGGGTCAGCGTCGGGTCTTGACGGGAGCGACGACGACGTCGGTCGGCGTGCCCTTCACGTAGTTCTCGACGTTCACGATGGCGCGCAGGAGCCCGTCGCGGATGACTTCCGGCGTCTGCCCGGCGTTGTGCGGCGAGAGGACGACGCTGGGGAACGTCACGAGCGCGTCGCCCGGCTTGAGCGGCTCGTCGTGGAAGACGTCGAGCCCGGCGCCAGCGATCTTGCTCTGCCCGAGCGCGTCGAGCAGCGCCTCGCGCTCGATCAGGGCCCCGCGTCCGGTGTTGATGAGGATCGCGGTGGGCTTCATGAGCGCAATCTCGCGACGGCCGAGAAATCCGCGCGTGTCGGGCCCGAGACGCAGATGAAGGCTGATGACGTCGGCGGCGCGGCAGATCTCGTCCTTGGCGGCGGCGCGGGCGCCCAGCGTCGCCACCGCGCCCGCGTCGCCGCGGGCGCTCCAGGCCAGCACGTCCATCCCGATGGCCTTGGCGAGCGCGATCACGCGCCGTCCGATCGTACCGGTGCCGAAGACGCCGAGCGTCTTGCCCAGGAGCTGGGTGAGGAGCTCGCGCGGCCAGGCACCGCCGCGCATTTCGCGATCGATGCGCGGGATCCTCCGGGCGGCGGCGAGCATGAGGGCCAGCGTGTGCTCGGCGACGGCGAAGGCGTTGACGCCCGGCGTGTTGCAGACCGTGATCCCATGGCGGCCGGCGGCGTCGAGGTCGATGTTGTCGGTGCCGGTGCCCCAGATCGAGATCATCTCGAGCTTCCGGCATCCGGCCATCACGCCTTCGGTGAAGCGCGCGTGGGCCCGGATGTTGATGGCGTAGCGCGCGTTGCCGATACGACGGATCAGCTCGGCCTCGTCATCCGCGCCGCGCTCGATGTAGACGCGCGTGTCACCGAGCTTCTGGCACCGCTCGTGGGCGGACGTGCCGTTGAAGACGGTCGGGAAGTCGTCCGGGACTACGATCACGGGCTCGCCGGGCACGCGGGCGCTCAGCCGGCGTCGGCGAAGGCCGCTTGCGCGGCGGCGACCCCGGCGCCGGGCTCGCACTTGTGACCGAGGTCGCGCAGCGCCAGCTCGAGCGCCGACAGGGTCGGCAGGACGTACAGCGGGCTGGCGGTGATGCCCATCGTGCCGATGCGCAGCGTGCTCGTCCGCATCTTGTCGAGGCCGGTGCCGATCAGGATCCCGTACTGTTCGCGCATCCGCGTGACCACCGCGGCCGGATCGATCCCCGTGGGCGTCTTCAGACACGAGACGGTGTTCGACAGCAGCGATGCGTCGGGGAACATCTCGAGGCCCATGGCGGTGATCCCGCGGCGCATCGCCGCGCCGGACACGGCGTGGCGGCGGAAGCGCTCGGGCAGTCCTTCCTCCAGGATGAGGCGCACGGCGACGTTCATCGCGCCGGTCAGATGCGTCGGGATCGAGACCGGCTGCCGCCGGGCCGCGCCGTCCGGCACGTTGCCGCCGCGCGAGACGGGTATCCACCACTCCTTCCAGCGGAGCAGGTCGTACACGTAGCTACCGGCCTTGCGCTTACGGCGCTCCATCGTCTCGAAGGCGCGCGGGCTCACCGAGATCAGGGACATCCCGAGCGGCGCCGCCAGGCACTTCTGCGATCCGGTCATGTTCAGGTCGACGCCCCACTCGTCGGTCCGTACGTCGATACCGGCGATCGAGGACACCGTGTCCAGCAGGAACAGCGCGTCGACCGACTTCGCGATGCGGCCGACATCCGCCGCCGGGTAGGTGGTGCCGGTGGACGTCTCGTTGTGGACGAGCGTGATCGCCTTGGGCCGGAGCCGCTCGGCCTCGCGCGCCAGGCGGTCCAGATCGAGCCGCGCGCCCCACTCGACGGGGAACTCGGTCCAGTCGGCGCCGACGCGGTTCATGATCTCGCGCATCAGGATCCCGAACTGCCCCGCGCCGACCACGAGCACCCGGTCGCCGGGCTCGATCACCGACAGCGCGCCGGCCTCGAGCGCGGTGCGGCCCGAGCCCGGCATGATGAGGACCTCGCTCTTGGTCTGGAACACCTCGCGCAGCGCGAGCGTCGTCGGCTCGAGGACGCCTTCGTCGAAGCTCTTGTCGTACTGGATCGTCGGCGGCTGGCTCATGGCGTGGATGACCGGGTACGGCAGCTCGGTCGGCCCGGGGATCATGAGCACGGGACGCGTGTGGCA
>QHSI01000115.1 GCA_003221515.1 Candidatus Rokuibacteriota bacterium | reverse complement strand
CTCGCCGAACGCCTTGCATGCCGAGCACGTCGTCCAGGCGGCGGAAGCCGGTAAGCACGTGCTGTGCGAGAAGCCGATGGCCACGACGATCGCCGACGCCGTGCGAATGCTGCGGGCGTGCCACCGCGCGGGCGTCACGCTCGGCGTTGCCTTCAACTTGCGCCACCACCCGGCCTATATCCGCGCGCGCGAGCTCGTCGCCGCCGGGACGCTGGGACGCATCGTGCTCGCCCAGGCGCAGTGGGCGTTCGGCGTGCGCGGCCGCGACGGCTCGCCGCCGCGCACGCCGCTCACGCAGTGGTGGGACGCGCCGGAGCTGATCGGGGGCGCGTCCACGATGATGGGCACCGGCGTGCACTCGGTCGACCTGCTGCGCTTCGTGCTCGGCGCCGAGGTGGACGAGATCACGGCCGTCACCGACGGCCAGACGGTCGCGCGCCCGCTCGAGCAACTCGCCTGCCTCACGCTGCGCTTCGGGAACGGCACGCTCGGCCAGGTGGTCGCGAGCCGCCTTCTTCCAGACTCGCGCAACGATTTCCGCGTCTACGGGATCACCGGGCTCATCGCCGGACACCACTCCATGTGGGAAGCGCGCACGGGCCGCTTCGAGATCACGAGCGACACCGTCAACGAGACCGCCGCCTACCCGGAAGCGCTGCTGCCGAACTACGTGGCAGAGATCGAGGACTTCCAGCGCGCGGTCGCCACCGGCGGCCAGCCAGCAGCGACCGGCCTGGACGGGCTGCGCGTCGTGGAGGTCACGCTGGCGATGATCGAGTCCGCGCGCACGCGCCGGAGCGTGAAGATCGAGCGCGTCGAGCCGTAGCGCTGCGTGACGGGATCCTCAAACCCGAGGTTCGCCACCGCTATCCGCTCGCTACTGAAGGGAAGACCTTCCCCTTCGCGGGCTGCTGCGGAGGCGCCTCGCGTCGCTGGGCGGGTGATGTGATGGTTACATTGCCGTTGGGTTCTCTCGAAGTTAGTCTTGACTACTGTAATATGTTAGGTGCACCTAAGTCGTGCGGTACCGCGCACCCCACGGCGCACGCCGCCAGAGAGGAGCGACCATGCTGCGTCGAGGTGTGCTCGTCGGAGCCCTTGTGCTCTGCGTCGTCGCGGGCGGTACCCCCGCCCGGTCGGCGGATCCGCCCGAGATCCCGCTCACCATCGAGAATCACCGCTTCACCCCGGAGGCGATCACGGTGCCGCCGGGCACGTCCTTCGTCCTCGTCATCACCAACAAGGACGCCACGCCCGAGGAGTTCGAGAGCCACGATCTCCGCATCGAGAAGGTGATCCCAGCGGGCAAGACCCTCCGCCTCCGGATGCCCGCGCTCAAGAAGGGGACGTACAACTTCATCGGCGATTTCAATCAAAGCACCGCCAAGGGCAGGATCAACGCGGAGTAACGCGCATGGGGCCACCGGCGGCGAGGATCACGATGAAGCTGATCTGGGCTGGGCTAACCGTACTGTCGCTCATGGGCGCGTCCGGTGTGGCGGTAGCGCAGGACTACGAAGAGGCGAACCTCGAGTTCTTCTACCCGATCATCACCCGGCGACCCGTCATCGAGCGAGAACTCGAGTTCAACCTCGAACAAAGCAAGAACCGCGAGGGACGCAAGACCGAGCTTTCGACGGCTGTCGAATGGCCGGTGCTTCCCCGCTGGCAGATCGAACTCGAGGTGCCCTTCGTCATTAACTTTCCGACGGACGACGCGACGACCGGAGGACCAGGCGACCTCGAGATCGAGAACAAATTCCTCGTCTACCGCTCGGTGGAGGACCGGATCCTTGTCTCCGCGGGCTTCACCACTACCCTCCCGAGCGGATCCGAGCGGGAGGGTCTCGGGGGCGAGCTCGTGCTGGAACCGTTCGCCACCGCCGCCATCGCCCTCGGCCCCTTCGATCTCGTCGGCGAGGTGTCCTACAAATGGACGTTCAAGCCCGAGCACGCCCAGGAGTTCGACAGCGGGCTTGCCGCCGCCTGGCCGGTGTCCCGATGGTTCACCCCGTTCGTCGAGTTCCGCACGACAACGCCCATCGTCGCCGAGGACCACCGGACCCAGGTCACCCTCGTCCCCGGCCTGAACGTGAAACCCTTCCCGCGGTCGACTCTGGCCGTGGGTGTCCAGCTGCCCGTCACGAACGCCCGGGAGTTCGACTATCAGGTGCGAGTGCTGTTCATCAAAGAGTTCTGAGGGGCGCTCGCCGCCGTCCAGCGTCCGCTGTCCCTTCGGTGATTTTTTGTTGCAGATGAAAGTGGAGAGACGCTGAGGCGACGCTCATAAGCCCAACCGCAGCAGATGGCCGGGCAAGTTATCCGCCGATGCGTCCGGCGGTTCCGTCATGACCGCGCGATCAGATGCTCGTCGCCCGGCCTCCAGCCGACGATGACCGTCGCGCCCTCGCGGATCGCGTCAGGCTGCGCGCCCGCGATGCGCATCCGGAGCCGCTGACCGCGGGCGGAGCCGATGAGGAGGACGCTATCGCCGTAGTTCACGATGACACCGATCTCCATCACCAGCCGGTTCAGCAGCGCCGGCTCCGCGCCCGGCGCGGCGAGCTGCACGCGCTCCGGCCGCACCAGCACGTCGACGGCGCCCTTGCCGACGCGTCGCCACGCTTCCACGTCGACGCGCATGGGGCCGAGCGCCTCGAGCGTCACGCACCCCGGCTGCGATTCGTCGACGGTGCCGGCGAAGATATTGCTGTCGCCGATGAACTCACCCACGAAGCGGGTGCGTGGCCGGTGGTAGACGTCGAGCGGTGGCGCCACCTGTTCCAGCTTGCCGTGGCTGAAGACCGCGATGCGGTCGGACATCGTCATGGCTTCCGTCTGGTCGTGGGTGACGTAGACCGTGGTGATGCCGACCTCGCGTTGGATGCGCTTCAGCTCCACCTGCATCTGCTCGCGCAAGCTCTTGTCGAGCGCGCCGAGCGGCTCGTCCAGCAACAGCACGTCCGGGTTGAACACGAGCCCCCGCGCCAGCGCCACCCGCTGCTGCTGGCCGCCCGACAGCTCGCGCGGATGCTTGCCGGCGAAGGGGCCGAGGCCGACCAGGTCGAGGATCTCGCGCACGCGGGCGGCCTCGCGGTTTCGCGGGAACCTCCGCATGCGCAGTGGGAACGCCACGTTGCGCTCGACGGTCATGTGCGGGAACAACGCGTAGTTCTGGAACACGACCCCGATGTTGCGCTCGTACGGCTTGCGCCGGGTGAGGTCCTCGCCCTCGAGCTCGATGGCGCCGGCGCTCGGTGCCTCGAAGCCAGCGATCATCATGAGGGTGGTGGTCTTGCCCGAGCCGCTCGGCCCCAGGAAGGTGAGAAACTCGCCCTTGGCGATGTCGATCGAGACGTTGTCGACCGCGTTCACGCGGCCGTCGTACGACTTGACGATGTTGCGGAGCGAGAGGTACGCCGTCACTCCGTCCTTTCCCGGGGAGACGGAACGATCAAGGCGTCGACGACGACGGCGCCGTGCCCGGCGGGCAACACCTTGATCGGGTTGAGATCGATCTCGGCGATGTCCGCGCGGTTGGCCCATGCGAAGTCGCCGAGGGCGTAGAGACAGCGGACGAGGGCCGGGACGTCCGCGGCCGGCTGTCCGCGCACGGCCCCGAGCAGCGCCGCGCCCCGGATCTCGCCGACCATCGCCTCCGCGTCGCCGTCCCGGAGCGGCAGCTGGCGCAGGGCGAAGTCACGGAGCACTTCGACGGCAACGCCGCCGACGCCGAAGGCGAGGAAGTGTCCGAAGGCGGGATCGCGCTTCACGCCGGCGAACACCTCCACGCCCCCCGCGATCAACGCCTGGACAACGAAGCCGTCGATCGAGGTCCGCGGTGTCGTCTCGCGCAGGCGGCGCTCCAGAGTCGCCCAGGCGGCCTCGAGCGCCGCGGCGTCCACGAGGCCGACGCGCACCAGCCCCAGATCCGAGCGATGGGGCAAGTCGTCCGCCACGACCTTGAGGACGACAGGGTATCCGAGGTCGTGCGCCGCCTTGCGCGCGTCGCCGACCGACCGGACGAGACGCTCGCGAACGACCGACAGGCCGTGCTGGGCGAGGAGCCGCTTGGCGTCGTGCTCGTGGATCGTCGGCCGCGCGCGCCCTCCGAGCAGGCTCGCCACGCCGACGCCACCGGGCGCGTCGATCCGGCGCGTCGGCGGCGGCGGCCCCGCCCAGCGCGCGAGGTGATCGATCGCCGCGAGGCCCTGGCGTGTGCCCCCGATGGTCGCGATGCCGTGCTCGGCCAGGAAGCGCACCTGCTCGCGGCGCATGACGCCCGGGCGCATGTTCATCTGATAGTGCGGCTTGGCGCTCCGCGCAGCGGCGGCGGCGAGGAGCCGGCTGTAGCCCAGCGCGCGGTCGGCGCGACCCATCGGCGCATCGTCGTGACTGTCGCTGCAGAAGGCGATCGCGTCCACGGCCGCGGCGTCGAGCGTCGCGAGCGCGTGCGGCATGTTGGTGTCGTAGCCGCCGTTCCCCCAGGCGTCGAGCGGGTTGCCGTCGCCCGTGACGGGGCCGATCACGCGCTCGATCTCCTTGCGGCCTTCGGCCGAGAGCGGCGGCAGCTCGAGCCCGGCGGCGGTGGCCACGTCGAGGATCAGCTCGGCCTGACCGCCCGAGGCGGTGACGACGGCCAGCCGCCGGCCCGTGGGCCAGCGCCGGCCCTGGCACACCGCCAGCACTTCCGTGAGCTCGTCCAGGTCGCTCACCTCGATGGCGCGGTGCGCTCGGAGCATCGCCGAGAAGACCGCGGACTCACCGGCGAGACCGCCGGTGTGGGTGCCGATGGCGCGCCGCGTGCGCTCGTGGCGGCCGACCTTCAGTACCACGACCGGCTTGCCGGCATCCGCGGCGCGGTCGAGCACGGCCACGTAACGCTCGGGCTCGGCGATCCACTCGGTGAACGTCGCGATCACCCTGGTGTCGGTATCGTCGACCAGCGCCTCCAGATACTGCGCCGTGCCGACGACCGCCTCGTTGCCGGAGGAGACGACGTGGCTGAAGCCGAAGCGCCGGATGTCGGCCAGCATGCCGATGCAGATGGACCCGCTCTGCGACACCAGCGCCACGTTGCCGGCGAGCCCGGCGGGATCGCGCACCTCCTGCATGTAGACGGAGCTCCGGTGGTGCGGATTGAGGATGCCCATGCAGTTGGGGCCGCACAGCGCGATCCCGGCCTCGCAGCACATCCCGACCAGCTCGGCCTGACGCCGACGGCCCTCGTCGCCGTGCTCGGCGAATCCGCCGTCGTAGATGACGGCTGCGCCCGCGCCCTTGTCGGCCACGGTGCGGAAGCTCTCGACCATGCGCGTGTAGGAGACGCACAGCGCCACCACGTCGGGCTGCTCCGGGAGCTCCCGCATGCTCGGATAACAGCGCTGCCCGAGGATCTCCGTGTACCTCGGATTGATCGGGTAGAGCCGGCCCTGGTAGCCGAGCGTGACCGCCGACTCCATGAGGGCACGGCCGATCGACGGGCGCTCGGAGGCGCCGAGGATCGCGATCGAGCGGGGACGGAGCAGGGCGTCAAGCCGCATTCGCCCCTCTCGGGCGCAGGAACGCCGACACGAGGACGCCGAGCACCACCGCGCTGACGAGGAGCGTGGAGACGACCGCGATCACGGGGTCGGACTCGAGACGAATGCTCTCGTACATCTTCTTGGGGAGGGTGGCCGCCCCGCGGCCCCCGATGAAAATCACCACCACCGCCTCGTTGAACGAGGACAGGAACGCGAACAGCGCCCCCACTAGCATGCCGGGTCGCAGCACCGGCAGGGTCACGTGAAAGAACGTCCGGAGCGGACCCGCGCCCGAGCTCATGGCGGCGCGCTCGAGGTTCCGGTCGAAGCCCTTGAGGGTTGCGCTGATGACGAGGAAGGCCACCGGCACCGCGAGGACGCCGTGGGCGACGATGACGCCGAGGTGGGTGCCGGTCAGCCGGGCGCGCCCGAGGAAGCCGTAGTATGCGAGCGCGCTCACCACGTGCGGCACGATCAACGGCGCCATCATGAGGAGGTTCACCAGGGCCTTGCCGCGGAACCGGTAGCGCACGTAGCCGAACGCCGCCGGCACGACGAGGAGCATGGTGAGCGCGGTGGCCCCGAGCGCGATGACGAGGCTATTCAGCGTCGGCTCGAGCCACTCCTCGCTGGTGAAGAACTTCGCGTAGTAGCCGAGCGAGTAGCCCGGCGGCGGGAACTCGAACGAGATCGCGGTGCTGAACGACATCGGCACCACGATCACGATCGGCAGCAGCAGGAACAGCGCGACCAGGCACGCGAGGCTCAGCCCCATAGCCGGTCCAGTCCCGCGAAGCGGTTGTAGACGACGAGGATGAGGCCGGTCGCGATGAGGAGGATCACCGCGACCGCGGAGGCGAACCCCCACGCGAGGAGCTCCTCGATCTGCTGGTTGATGAGCTGCGAGATCATCATGTCGCGCGGCGTGCCGAGCAGGATGGGTGTCACGAAGAAACCCAGGCAGCTGACGAAGACGAGCAGGCTGCCGTTCACGACCCCCGGCAGGCTCAGGGGCAGGAACACCGCGGCGAAGGCCGCCCGCGGACGCGCACCAAGACTGGCCGCCGCTTTGAGCTGGTCGGGCTCGATCTTCTTCATGACCGCGAAGAGCGCGAGGATCATGTAGGGCAGCAGAATGTGCGTCATGCCGAGCGTGGACGCGAAGCTGGTGAAGAGCAGCTGCGGCGCCGGCCCGAGCCCGAGCGCCTGATAGGCGCCCGTCACGGGGCCCTTGCTGCCCAGGATCACCAGCCAGGCGTACGTGCGCACCAGGAAGCCCGTCCAGAAGCTCATGGCCACGATCGTCAGCAGCAGCGTCGACACCCAGTCGCTCCGTCGCGCCATCACGTAGGCGACCGGATAGCCGAGCACGAGGCAGAGCGCGGTGACGACGAGCGAGGTCACGAACGTGTTGAGCATCACGTGCGTGTAGAGCGGGACCGTGAAGATGCGCTGGTAGTGCGCGAGGGACATGCGCGGGTCGGTGATGCTCGTGACGAGGACCAGCCCGATGGGCAGCATGAAGAGAAGCGTCAGGACGAGGCTCGGTGGGCCGAGCAGCAGCCAGACGGCCGGGCTCCGGCGGCGCGCGGCCCGGGTGCGGACCTCGGTGGGGAGCGCCGCGGCCGGACTCAGGCCGCCAGCCACTGCGTGAAGCGCTCCTGGATCCTGGCGGTGTGCTCAGCCTCCCACACCGTGTCCGGCTTGATGGCGACCTTCGCGTTCTCGACGTAGGTCGGCAGCTGTCGCGCGATCTCGGGCGACACGAACTTGAACGCCTCGGGATTCGTCGGGCCGTAGTAGAGACGGTTCGCGAAGTCGGCCTGGGGCTTCGGCTGCACGGCGAACTGCAGGAACTCCCAGGCCAGCTTCCGGTTCGGGGCGCCCTTGGCGATGCCCCACATGGTCGTGGTGATGGTCGCGCCGTGCCACACCAGCTCGACGGGAAGCCCCTGCTGCTGGAGCTCGCTCGCGCGCGCGTTCCACATCACCATCATGTCGACCTCGCCGTCGCGGAGCAGCTGCTGCGACTGGTTGCCCTGCGTCCACCAGACCTTGATGTGCGGCTTGATCTGGTCGAGCTTCTTGAACGCGCGGTCAACGTCGATCGGAAAGACCTTGTCCGGCGACACGCCGTCGGCGACCAGTGCGAACTGCGCCGTGCGCACGGCGTTGTTGAGCATCGACCGGTTGCCCGGGAACTTCTTCACGTCCCAGAAATCAGCCCAGGTCTTCGGCCCGCCTTGCGGGAACTTGTCCTTGCGGTAGGCCAGGTTGGTCCCGAGGGCGCAGTAGGCGAGGCCGTTGGCGTACACGGCGTTCGGGAAGAGCTTGTCCTTCTTCACGATCGACCAGTCGATCGGCTCCACCAGCCCCTCGCGATCGGCCCGGAGGAGGTCGGCCTGCGTGATGGCCGTCACGTCCCACTCGTAGCTGCCGCTCTGCACCTGGGCCTTCAGCTTCGCGTAGGACACCGGCGCCACCGTGCGCACCCGGATGCCCGTGGCCTCGGTGAACGGCTTGAAGAATGCGGCTTCCTCCGCCGCCGTCCAGCTCCCGCCCCAGGTGTTGACGAACATCGTGCGGGTCTGGGCGATCGTGCGGTCGGTGACGATCAGCGGTCCGGCGGCCGCCGCTGTTACGGTGGCAGCGAATCCATTGAGGAACGCGCGACGTCGCATGGTTGTCCTCCGCGGCGGCATCATACCTCTGACGGTGCTGAGATGTCAGGACGCAGAACGTTGCGCGCGTCCTTCATCGCTTCTCCGTGAGCAGGTTCGCTGCGTCGCGGACCGCGTTGAGGATGAGGTCGACGGCTCGGTTTCCCGCCCTCCTCACACGACGAGCTGATCCTCGACTGGCGTCCGCAGCGCCTCGAGCGCCTTCACCACGAGGCGCTTCCTGAACCGCCGCTCCTCCGCCGGGCTCAGGTCCGGATCGCCCACGATGCTGGTGATGGCCTTGCCCCGCACGATGCGGTTCGAGCCGACCGACTTCGCGAGCGCGTCGAGGGCGCTGATCTGGACGATGGGGATGCCGAGCGTGTCGATTTCCTTCGCGAGCGCGGCGCCGCCGCGGTTGCACGACCCTCAGGTGGACGTGAGGATCACGCCGTCCACCCCGGCCGCCCGGAGCTCGCGGCCCATCTCCTGGGCAAAGCGACGCATCGTGGGGATGACGGAGGTGTTGCCGGTCGTGGAGTAGAACTCGGGGTGGAGGCGTCCGATGACGCCCTCGCGCTCCAGCTCGCGCGCCACGTCGAGCGGGAGCACCCGGTGCGGATCCTCGTTGATGCGCGAGGTGTTGAAGCCGCCGTGGACCGACTGCCACCGCTCCGGAGGAAGCGCGTCCACGCCGGCGATGGAATACCGGAGCCACTTCGTCGCGAAGCCCGACTCCAGGCGATCGGGGTTCCCGTGCGGCACCAGACCGCCGGTCGTCACCAGCGCGATGGTCGCTTGCGCCGTGTCCTGGAGCGGCGGCGCGGCGGGGACGCGGTGGTAGCGAGGGACGGGCCACTCGGTCGTGTACGGCTCACCGCGGACCTTGCGGAGCAGCATCTCGACGGCGCGCAGCGGCGCCGGGCGTTCGGCCATCTCGAAGATCCGGCGGCCGGTCGGGACGTATCCTTCGTCGGCCGGCGTGCCAAGCGCAGTCCCGGACGCGAGCTTCAGCGCCAGCCGGGCCATGATCGCGAGCCCGTCGGCCATGCCGGCCGCCGTCCGCGGCGTGCTCGCGATATGGAGCCTCGTCCGATAGACCTCGGTCGCCGCGTTATCGATGTGCATGCCCGTAACCGCGATCACGCCGAGACGCTCGCGGGCGCGGCGCGTCACCTCGCCGCAGGCCAGGCCGTAGCGCCCCGCGGAGAACGCCGGCCCCGCGATCACGATCTCCGGTCGATGCTCGGCGACGAGATCGAGGATCTCGTCGACCGCGCCCGGCTTCTCGCCGGCGTAGTTGTCGCCGCAGTACACGGTGGCGACGATCTCTGCGCGATCCCCGAGGGCCTGCTGGAGCAGACGTCCCGGACCGACCGGTCCTTCCCGATGATCCGGCGGCGTATCGGCCCTGTCCTCGGCGCCGATGCCGGCGAAGAACTGGTTCAGGTAGTGCACGACTCGAAGCGTGGCCATCGCGTCCTCCTATTGAACATGGGGGCCCCGCATGGCCCCCAAACCCCCAACGCTTGGAGCGCCCCGGGAAACCCGTGGCGCTCCTCGATTTCCGTCCTCCGACACGGCCTATTGAACATGGGGACCCCGCATGGCCCCCAAACCCCCAACGCTCGGAGCGCCCCGGGAAACCCGTGGCACTCCTCGATTTCCGTACTCCGACACGGCCTACTCGAACCGGACGGTCTGCCGCGTGTTCGCGGTGGTATCGACAGAGCAGCAGAGATAGCGCATCGGCACGGTCAGCTCGCCCCGCGCGTCCATGTACGGATCGACAAGGTGCTCGCCGCCGATGAGCCTCGCCATCCTCGGCAGCGTCACCTTCTGCACGCGGCTCCCAGCGCTCACGATCGCGTCGGCCTCGGGGACCGCGAAGATGAAGCCCGGATCGTCGGGGCCCTCGCCGACGTCGTTGTAGACAAGTGTCGTCTTGATGCCGGCGCGCTCGCACTTCTGGATGCTCAGCATGAGATCGACGGCGTGGTTCGAGCCGTTCAGGCCGATCACGAGAGCTGCGTCCGCGCCGAGGACGCGCGCCATCTTGGCCACCGCGCTCGACGACGCTTCCTTCTCCGCAGACGACACCGTCGTCCCGCCGAACACGATGCACCCGACGAAGTTCAAGTCGCGACCGTGGCGTCGGCAGAGCTCCACGAGGACGGGATGGTTCTGCTCCCCGTAGGTCGAGCCGACGTATCCGCGATTCCAGCGCACGACCGCGCCGTCGAAGAACTCGTTGGGGTGGAGCAGCGCTCCGAGTGGCAGCGACACGTGCACGCCGTACAGGAACGGCGTCGCGGTGACCTCCTGGAGCAGACAGACGACCCGCGGCAGCGCGGGATCGCACGGGGCCAGCTCGAAGGTCTCGACGTCATCCGGCGTCGCCTCCCGCGCGGTGCGTCCGAGACGCGCCGCCACCTTGAGGCCCGCGGTCAGCACCGCGCGGTTGTACTCGTGGGACTCCGGTCCGCCGGTCAGGAAGTCCTTGATCTGCTCGGAGCCGGGCGGAAAGCACGCCATGTTAGGCGTGAACTCGAGGGCCACGTTGAGGGTCTGCGCGAACGGCGAGAGTTCCGCGCCTGGACCCGCCATGTCGATGAGCCGCTGGCGGAAGACGGTCGACTCGCCCGGCACCGGCGCGCCGACCTCGGCGACGGCCACCCCGGCGAGCCGGTGCGTCCGTCCCTCGCCGACCGTGAGCGCGGGCGAGACGAAGCCCGGGAAGACGCCGCCGGGGCCGGCGACCTTCCAGCGCGGCTCCACGACGTCGAGGACGTGGATGACGCGCACGGACTCGCCCGGCTTCACGAGGTGCACCTGCACGTCTGCGAAGTGCGAGTCCTCCAGGACGAGGGTCCGAAGCTCCTCGCGATCGATCACCAGCGTGTGATCGGTGAGCGCGGTGGCGCGCCCGATCTCGACGTCACGGATCTGAATCGTCCCGACTTCGAGGCGCATGATGGTCCTCCGGGGGATCCGATCTTAGCTCACGCGCAGGCGCGGGTCGAGGGAGCGGCGCAGCGCGTCGCCGAAGAGGTTGGCGCCCAGCACGGTGACCACGATGGCGAGGCCGGGGAGCGCCGAGATCCACCAGGCGCTGCCGACGTAGTCGCGGCCCTCGCTGACCATCCCGCCCCAGCTCGGCGTGGGCGGCTGCACGCCGAGGCCCAGGAACGACAGCGACGACTCGACGATGATCAGCTCGGCGATCTGGAAGCTCGACACCACTATAGAGGGACCGACGACGTTCGGCGCGATGTGGCGGAAGAGGATCCGCGCGGCCCGGCCGCCGAGGGCGCGCGCAGCGACCACGAAGTCCCGCTCCCGGGCGCTCAGCGTCACCACGCGGATCAGCCGCGCGTACACGACCCAGCTCCTGAGCACGAGCACGACGATCAGGTTCACGAGCGAGGGCTTGAAGAGCGCCATCACCGCGATCGCGAGGAGCAGGTAAGGGAACGAGAGCTGGATCTCGGCCAGCCGCATGATGACGCCATCCGCCCACGAGCCGGCGTATCCGGAGAGAAGCCCGAGCAGGATGCCGAGCGCCGCGGCCAGGAGGACAGCCGCACCCGCGACGCCGAGCGAGGTCCGGGCGCCGTGGAGGATGCGACTCAGCACGTCGCGGCCGAGTGTGTCCGTTCCGAGCGGATGCGTCCAGTCGCCACGCGCGTCCCAGATCGGCGGGGAAAGACGGTGGGTGAGGTCGAACGCGCCGAGGCTGTGCGGCGCCAGCACGGGCGCCAGCAGCGCCAGGAGCACGACCGCGGCGACGACCACGCCGCCTGGACCCACCGCGCGCCACACCCGCAGACCGATTTCATGGGGGGCCTCGAAGGGTCCCCCATGCCCCCGGACGCTCGCACGCGCACCGGGGGACCTGGGGCGCGGCTCGGGATCGCGCTCGGTCCGCTCGCCGCTCGACGCGGCACTCCATTCCTGGGGGACTCTCACGTCTGCGCCGTCCTCAGCCGGGGGTCGAGGTAGCCGTAGAGCAGGTCGAGCGCCATGTTGATCACGATGAAGGCGGCGGCGACGAACTCCACCGCCGCCAGCACCACCGGATAGTCCTTCCTCAAGATCGCGTCGAGCACCAGCGATCCGATACCTGGCCACGCGAACACCGTCTCGGTCACCACGGCGCCACCGAGCAACGCGCCGAGCTGCAAGCCGATGAGCGTCACGATCGGCAACAGCGCGTTCTTCAGCGCGTGCGCCACGGTCACCACGCGCTCTGACAGTCCCTTCGCGCGGGCCGTTCGCACGTAGTCCTGGGCGAGGGCCTCGAGCATCTCCGAGCGCGTCAGGCGGGCGAGCAGGGCGGCCAGGTAGAGCCCGAGCGCGACGGCGGGCATCACGAGATGGAGGACGGTCCCGTGGCCCGACACGGGCACCCAGCGGAGGTTCACGGCGAAGATCCGGATCATCAAGAGGCCGAGCCAGAACGTGGGGACCGACTGCCCCAGCAGCACCAGGGCCATGACCAGGCGGTCGAGCGGTCCGCTCGCCTTGACGGCGGCGGCGATGCCAGCGGGCATCCCGACGACGACGCCGAGGGCGACGGCGGTCGCGGTCAGGAGCAGCGTCGCGGGCAGGCGCTCGAGCACCACCTGGATCGCGGGACGGTTGAACGCGAAGGAGCTACCGAAGTCGCCGCGCGCGACGTGGCTCACGTACCGCGCGTACTGGACGGGCAGTGGCTGATCGAGCCCGTAGAGTTTCCGGAACGCGGCGCGCTGCTCCTCGCCGGCCTCCGGGGTGAGCAGAATGAACGCGGGGTCGCCCGAGAGCGACACAAGCAGGAACGCCACGCACGTCACCCCGAGCAGGGCAACCAGCGCCTGGAGGACTCGGCCGACGACGTACCTGCGCACGGGTCAGCAACTCGGCGCGCCGGCCTCAGCGAGGAGCCAGCACGAAGTAGTAGATATGCGCCTTCCCGCCCCGGCTGCTCACGACCTGCCAGGGGACGTCCCGGCGCTTGGCGATCAGCTCGTCCTGATGGTGGATGAAGAGCCAGAGCGCCTCGTCGTGGGCGAACCTCGCGAGCTCCCGGTAGACCTTGCCGCGCCTGTCCCGATCCAGCTCTCCCGCCGCCGTCGCCACGAGCTGGTGGAGCTTGCCCTCCACCTCGGGCGTGAAGATCCTGGGGTTCTTGAAGAACCAGCGGACCATGATGTCCGATTCGGCGACCGTGCCCCACTGGCCGGCCGTGATCCCGTCGAAGGTGGACGACTGCAGATCCTGCTGGATCTTCGCGCGCTCGGTCGGCACCAGCCTGACTCGCACGCCCACCTGTCCCAGCATCGCCGCCGCCGCCTCCGCGACCTCCTTGTCGGCGACGAACACGCCGACCGAGATGTTCCAGGTGACCTCGAAGCCGCTCGGATAGCCCGCGTCGGCCAGCAGTCGCCGGGCCTGGGCCGGATCGTACGGATAGGGACCGATCTCGGGGTCGTAGCCGAGCCATCCGGGAGTGAACGGCTGACCCGTCGCGCGCCCCAGACCCCCGAGGAGGCTCTTCACGATCGTCTCGCGGTCGACCGCATAGTTCAGCGCGCGGCGGACACGGACGTCGTTGAGCGGCTTCTGGAGCGCGTTGATCGGGTAGGCGATGACGCGCGCGCCCGGCACGGTCAGGATCGTCGTGTCGCCGGTGTTGAGCTCCTTCACCTGCGCGATCGGCGGGCTGGTGATGATGTCGACGCCCCCCGCGCGGAGCTCCGCGGCGCGCGTGCTCGGATCGGCGATCGGGCGGAAGACGAGCCGCTTGGGCGTCGGCTGGCCGCCCCAGTAATCGGGGTTGGCCTCGAGCACGATCCGCTGGCCGCGCTGCCATTCCACGAAGCGGTAGGGTCCGGAGCCGAACGGCTTCGCCGCGAACGCGTCCATGCCGACCCTCGCATAGGCGCGTGGCAGGATGTGCAGGCGGGTGAGGTTGAAGATCAGTGGAGGAAACGGGGTTTTCGTCGTGATCTCGACCGTCTGGGGATCGATGACGCGCGCGCCCTCCGTCGGTCCCAGGTATGCGTTGATCGAGCTCCCCTTGTTGGCGAGCTGGGTGTCGACCGTGAACTTCACGTCCTCCGCCGTCAGCGGATCGCCGTTGTGGAACTTCACGCCGCGCCGCAGAGTGAAGCGCCACGTCGTCGGATTCGGGTTCTCCCAGCGGACGGCCAGCATCGGCTTGAGCGCCAGGTCGGGCCCGGTGAAGTCGATGAGGGCGTCGTAGAGATGGATCATCACGTAGTCCGACACTACGGCCTGCGCGCCCTTGTTCGCCGGGTTGAGCGAGAAGGGCTCGTCGCCGAACGCGACCACCCACTGGTCCTTCGCGTGGGCGGGCGCCGGCACGATCAGGCCGAGCACGATGATGATCAAGGCGTTCCGAAGTGTCTTCACGCTGGGTCTCCCTCGCCGTGGATCGACACGTCCATCCGTTCCGTCGTGATCCGCCACGGTTGTATCACGGGTCACCGTACGAGCACACGCCGGTCGCGGATCGACGATGTGCATCTCGGAACGTTTTACTGGCCCAACGCGATTCCCGCGATCTCCGTGGCCGAGGAAGTCTTCGAACAGAGCAATCCTACCGGCGGCCGTTCAGCAGGGCGAAGAGCCGCGCGGGGGTGAGCGGGTAGAAGCTCACGGCGTCCCGCGGGATGCCCGCGCCGGCCAGGGCGTCCGCGACAGCGCCGGCGATGGTCGGCGGCGCGCCGATGGTGCCGCCCTCCGCCATGCCCTTCATGCCGCCCGGGGTGTGGGGCGAGGGCGTCTCCAGGTGCTCGATCACCAGCGGCGGCATCACCGCCGCTGTCGGCAGGGCGTACTCCATGAACGTCCGGCAGAGCGGCTGGCCGGTCTCGTCGTACGCGAGGTGCTCGAGCAGCGCGCCGCCGAGCCCCTGCGCCACCCCGCCCGTCAGCTGGCCGTCGACGAGCATCGGGTTGAGCAGGGTGCCGCAGTCGTGGGCCACCCAGTAGCCCAGCACGGCGACGGCACCCGTCTCGCGCGACACCTCCACGGCCGCGACGTGCACGCCGTACGGGTGCGTCCAGTTCTCGGGCTGGTAGGTGAAGCGCGCGTCGAGCGCGGCGTCCATGCCCCGAGGCAGGTTCTGGCCGCGCTGCGCCTCGAGCGCCAGCTGGGTCAGCGTCAGCGCGCGCCCCGGCACGCCGCGCACCCGGCACTCGCCGTTCACGAGCTCGACGTCCTCCACGCTGGCCTCGAGCAGGTGCGCGGCGAGCCGCGTGATGCGCGTGCGCAGGAGCCGCGACGCTTCGAGCACCGCCGCCCCGCCGACGACCGAGCCGCGGCTGTCCGCCGTGCCGTAGCAGGAGTAGGGGCACACCGCCGTATCGCCCAGCACGACGCGGACGCGGTCGTGCGGGAGCGTAAGGACCTCGCCCGCCACCTGCGCCAGCGAGGACCGGATTCCTTGCCCGATCTCGATGATGCCCGTGAAGACCGTAGCGCGGCCGGACGGGTCGAGGCGGACGACCGCCGTCTCGTAACCGCCCTGGCGGTTGCCCATCGCTGCCATGAGGCGCGAGGGCCCCATGCCGGTGACCTCCACGTAGCCGGCGAGCCCCACTCCGATGAGCCGGCCGCGCGCCTGTTCCCGCGCCTGCATCGCGCGCAGCCCCGCGTAGTCCGCGACCTCCAGCGCGCGGTCGAGCGTGCGCCGGTAGTCGCCGCTGTCGTACACCATCCCCGCTGCGTTGCGGAACGGGAACGCGGCCGGCGGCGGATAGTTGCGCCGGCGGATCTCGGCGGGATCGATCCCGAGCCGCTCGGCCGCCACGTCCATGAGCCGCTCGATCACGAACGCCGCCTGCTGCATGCCGAAGGCACGGTAGGCGCCGAACGGCACCTTGTTGGTGACGACGCCCTCGAGCCGCGCGCGGAAGTGGCGCACGGCGTACTGGCCGGGCAGCACCACGCCGCCGAGGAAGATCGGGCCGCCGCCTTTGGTGTGCAGGTGCGCACCCACGTCGCCGCGCACGTGCACGTCGAGCGCGAGCAGCGTGCCGCCGGCGTCGAAGGCAGCGCGGGCGCGCACCGTCTGCTCGCGCGCGTGGACCGTGGCCACGAAGTGCTCGCGCCGGTCCTCGATGAAGCGCACGGGTCGGCGCAGCCGCATGGCGGCGACGCACGCGAGCACGTCCTCGGGGTAGTAATGCAGCTTCACCCCGAACCCGCCGCCGACATCCGGCACGATGACCCGGATGCGCTCCTCGTCGAGCCCGAGGACGCCCGCCAGCACCGTGCGGAACTGGTGCGGCGCCTGGCTCGAGGCCCAGACGGTGAGCGCGCCCGTGTCGGCGTCCCAGGACGCGCAGATCCCGCGGCCCTCCAGCGGCGCCGCCGTCTGGCGCGGCGTCGTGAACGTCGCCTCCACGACGGTGTGGGCGCTTTCGAAGACGCCTTCGGGAATGCCGGCACCGATCTCGCGGCCAACGGCGATGTTATCGGGCCACGCCTCGTAGAGGCGCCACGCGCCGGGGACGGTCGCCTGGACAACGTCTGTGAGCGCCGGCTGCGGATCCCAGTCGACGCGGACGGCGTCGAGGGCGTCCTCTGCGGCGTAGCGGTCCTCGGCGACGACGGCCGCCACGGGCTGACCCGCGTAGACCGCGCGGTCAGCGGGGAGCACCGGGAAATCGCTCTGGCGCTGGCCCGGCGGGTGCGCCAGCACCGGCAGCGCACCGATACCGTCGAGGTCGGCAGTTGTCAGCACGGCCACGACGCCTGGCGCCGCCCGCGCGGCGCGGACGTCGATGCCGGCGATGCGCGCGTGCGCGTGCGGGCTGCGCACGACGGCGAGGTGCAGCAGCCCGGGCAGGACGACGTCGCCGACGTACTGGCCCTTGCCGCGGACCAGCCGCGGGTCCTCCTGGCGGCGCAGCGAGCGGCCGATGAGCCCCTCTGGCGGCCGTCGTGTCACGAATGGGCCTCCTGCGCCGTCCCGGCCCAGCGCTCGCGGCGGCCGAGCACGGCGCGGACGATTGTTTCACGACATGCGCCGAAGCGCAGCCCGCAACATGGATCGCGCAGGCGTCTCGCGCGACGTCGCTACGCAGATCACCGGGCACCTCACCGAGAGCATGTACCGGCGATACAACATCGTGAGCGACGACGATCTCCGGACCGCGATGCGGCGGACGCAGCAGTGCCTCGACGCCCTGCCGACCACGAGCGAGAAGTAACGACTCTATCGGTCAGCGATCGCGCTGGCCGACCGTCGGATTCGCGCGTCCCACGACGAGCCAATTGAGTCCCGCCCGACGAGCCCGGTACGTCATACTCGAGAACGATGCTCGAGCGCTGGCCACCGCTCGTTGTTACGGCTGGCGCCGTGATCGCTGTCCTGATCGTGATGATCGGCTTCTGGCGCTTCGTCGTCCGCTTTCTCTCTGAAAGCTCGAATTGGCCCGAGTTAGTGACGCGATTTCCAACCAATGATCGGCCGGAGGGTCGCGTCTTCGGGCATCAAGCGGCAACCCTTCATGGCGTCGCTCATCAAGGGATCCTTCGGGTCATTCCTTCGGCGTCCGGGTTCTACGTGGAAATAGAGAGGCCATTCTCCTACCGCGAGTCTCCGCTCCTGATTCCGTGGTCAGCCTTCCGGGAGCTGAAGGAGTACAGGAGCTTCTTCGGGTGGCGGCACTACGAGTTGGTACTGTCCGAGGGAGAAGTGTTCCTTCTTTGGCGTCGCGCCGGGGAGGCGGTGCGCGAGCACTTCAAAGGCCGCCACCGAGTCATGCCAGGCCGAACGCTCTGGCCGATCTGCGCGCGACTCCTTTAGCGGCCCGCCTGCGACTCGTGCGGAGCGTCAGGGAGGCGTGACGACTGACCTAGGATAGGTGTCCGTTTCAGTCCGGGTCGAAAAGCACGCGGCACACGGACCAATCCACCACACCACAGAACCCGACCGTAGCGATTCCAGCTACGAGAAACAGAAGTATTGAGCCGACGAAGATTACGGCGACGAGCATCGCCGCGTTCGACAGGACCATTCCGATCTTCACTTTGTAAGTATCCGCAGCTTTTTCAACGTCGTCTCTCGGACGCTGTCCATAGAACCATACGAGGGCCGCGAAGATGGAACAGGCCGCGGTGAGCACGAACAGCAGGTTGATCAGCGGGTTTCGTGTGATCACACAAGCGGCCAAGAGGACGACAAGCGCCAAGACACTTAAGAGACCTTCGCGCCGACGATACGCCTTCATCCTGTGACCCTCCTGGTGCTCCAGCCTACGACGCCACGGCCACAACGCGTGAGAACACAAGGGAACGTGCTGTTTTCGGGGTACTGATGCGCGTGTTACTCGTGGCGGTGGTGCGGCGCATATCGAGCGCGGATAGGGCTAGACACGCCGAGGGTTGATGGCAGAGTGCTGCGCGATCCTCACGCGAGAGGAGCCCGGCGCGTGCCGGATCGCGGACCAGGTCGTCTGAGCAGGGGCTCATACCCCTATATCCGATGCTCTGTTTTACCGGCGAGTGTAAATAGGTCCGCGACGAGGGCCGCCCAAGGCACACATCAGCTAGACAGCGGTTTGTCGATCGCTGAACCGTCCGACGTGCAAAAGTCCAAATCTAAGGAGATGGACCAATAGGACGTACGCGTACCCGACGCCTAAGAGGTAGCGAAGATAGAAGAGAACGTTGTCTATGAAGGGCTCCGGGCCAGGCCCGAAGTATTCCAGGACGGCGAGATAGAGAATGAAGACGGGCGCGAAAAGAAGCGGCGCTACGAGCGATGCGTACCCGTACGAAGCGGCCGTCGTTCCGCGAAGCAGCCACAGGAGCCCGCACATGAACGGCACGTAAGCGGGCCCGCCCGCAAGCCCGGACAGCAGTACGAGCCGGGCGATGCCAGCGAAAACACCTCCCGCCGGGCTGGTATGCCATGCGATGGCGTAGGCAAAAACGGGCAAGACAATCGGCGAGGCCGCTGCCCACCGATAAAATGTGATCTCGGTCATCCGCTCGGGACCCCTCCGGCCAGGACTCCAGCTCGGGCACCACAGCCTTCCTAAAATGGTAGGTCACAGCGACGCGAGAGTGTGTATAGAAAGTGGATAGCGGTAGCGAGATTGCTCTTTGTTCTAGCTACTTAAGCCCGGAAACCGGTTCTGCTTCCAGTCGAAGCTGTCCCAGAGCACGTCGATGCGATCGGCGATTCCCTGGAACTTGTGGTGGCCGTCGCGGTGAGCGGCCCACAAATCATCCAGCGCGGCGAACTGCGCCAGATAGGCGAGCCCGTACTCCGCGGGCTCGGCCATCTTCATCGCCCCGGACAGGAAGCGGCGGTAGCCTTCGGCCGGATGAATCCAGAATCCTTCCGACGTCTCCTCCGTGAAGAGCCGCGGCTCCTGGCCCGCCGGCAGCGGGCTGACGAAGAAGCGCGCGGTGAAGCGGATGGGGCTCGACCTCGGCGTGATGAAGTGCGAGAGATACCGAAGCGGGCGTAGATCGCAGTACCAACTCTCACGGGCGATGAGCTCCGCGAACGGCGCCTCACCGGCCATGAGCGCCTTGCGGCAACGCTCGATCGCCTCGGCGGTCCGCGGACTCGACCAGTCGAGCGCACGCCCCGCGTCGTCGCACGCGAGCATGATGCCGCTCTCCTCCAGAAGCTCGCGGACAGCGGTCACCCAGAACGCCAGCGCCGGCGAGCCTTCGTGTTCGGTCAGGATCCTTTCGGCGTCGGCCGCCTCGACGCCACGACACCGCGCGAGGGCCGTTGGCTCCCCATCGGCCGGGTCGACCTTGCCGCCCGGGAAGGCGTAGTAGCCGCCGAGGAACTTCATGCCCCGGTTGCGCCGGATCATGTACACCTCGAGCGGCTCCGGCGCTCCCGCCGGCGCGTCGCGCACGAGCAAAACGGACGCCGCCGGCTTCGGCTCGACCGGGGGAACGGGCGCGTTCACGAGGAAACCGCCACCTTAGAGAACGTCGCCACGGAAAGGAACGGGCGTGCGGAGCCGGCTCGCACCTATCTCAGGCCACCCTCGGTCCACGCCGGCCTCACGGACCCCGCTACAAACTAATCAGCTGCGCGACCCGCTCCCGATGATACGTGGCGTCGCCGAACGTGAACTCGGACGACTTGGCGCGCTTGAAGTAGAGGTGCAGGTCGTGCTCCCACGTGAAGCCGATGCCGCCGTGGAGCTGGATGCCGGCGCCGGCGGCCTTCCGGTACGCGTCGGTGACGTACGCCTTGGCCATCGAGGCGGCCAGCGCGGCCTCGGGCGCGTTCTCGTCGACCGCCCACGCGGCGTAGTACGTGAGCGACTTCGCGTTCTCGACGTCGACGAGCATGTCGGCGGCGCGGTGCTTGACGCCCTGGTAGGTGCCGATGGGCTTGCCGAAGGCGATCCGGATCTTCGCGTACTCCGTCGTCATGTCGAGCACGCGCTGTGCACCGCCGCACATCTCGGCGCAGAGCGCCACCGTCGCGCGCTCGACGACGCGCGTCAGCGTCGGCCACGCCGCGCCCTTGGCCCCCATCAGCGCGTCGGCCGGCACCGTCGCGTCCTTGAAGGTGACCTCGCAGAGCTTGCGCGTCTGATCCATCGTGGGCAAGAGCTTCACGTTCACGCCGCTCGTGGCCTTCGGCACCAGGAAGAGGCTCGTGCCATCCTCCGGCGTCGGGCCCTCGCTCGTCCGCGCGACCACCACGAGCGCGTCGGCCAGGTGCGCGTCGAGCACGAAGAGCTTCGTGCCGTTCAGCACGAACCCGCCCTTGCTCTCGCGGGCCTTGCACGTGACGCCGGCGGCGTCCCAGCGCGCGCTCGGCTCCGTCCAGGCCAGCGTGGTCTTGGCCCGCCCCGACGCGATCCGCGTGAGCCACTCCTTCTTCTGGGCCGCCGACCCCGCCTCGCGGATGGCCAGGCCGCCGAGCAGCGTGGTGGCGAAGAACGGGCCGGGCATGACCACCCGGCCCATCTCCTCCATCAACACCGTCAGGTCGACGAACCCGAGCCCGGAGCCGCCGTATTCCTCGCCGTAGACCAGGCCGAGCCAGCCCTGCTCGGCCAGCTTGGACCAGAACTCGTCGGTCACGCCCGCGGGCTCTTCCATGCGCGCCCGGACGAACGCCGAGGTGCACTCGTTCTCGAGGAACTTCCGCGCGGTGGAGCGGAGCAGCTCTTGCTCCTGGCTGAAGCCGAAATCCATGGCGGTCTAGTCCTTCGGTAGGCCGAGCAGCCGCTCGGCGATGATGTTCTTCTGGATCTCGGTCGTCCCGCCCTCGATCGAGTTGGCCCGCGAGCGGAGGAAGGACTGCGGCCACACCCCGCCCTCGATCGCCCACTCCGAGCCCTTCCAGAGCTGCGAGTACGGTCCCTCGATCTCCATCGCGAGCTCTTGCAGGCGCTGGTGCGTGTCGACCCACGCCATCTTCCCGGTCGAGGCCTCCGGGCCCGGCATCTCGCCGCGGAGGAGCTTGGTGATGGCCCGCGCGCCCGTGTACTTGAGGCACTCGGTCTCGATCCAGATCTGCGCGAGCTTCTGCCGCATGACCGGTTCCTTCGTGAGCGCGCGGCCGCTCTTCTCCATCTGGCGGGCCAGGTCGATGAGGCCGTCGAGCGCGATGCGCAGCCGCATCTGGAGGCCGAACCCGAGCGTGAGCCGCTCGTACATCAGCGTCGTGAGCCCGACCGCCCAGCCGTTGTTGACGCCGCCGAGCACCTCCGATTCGTGCACCCGCACGTTGTCGAAGAAGACCTCGTTGAACTCGGCTTCGCCGGTGATCTGCCGGAGCGGCTTCACCGTCACGCCCGGCAGCTTCATGTCGAGCAGGAAGTAGGTGATGCCCTTGTGCTTGGGCACGCTCGGGTCGGTGCGGGCGAGCAGCATCATGTAGTCGGCGACGTGGGCGAAGGAGGTCCACACCTTCTGGCCGTTGACCACCCAGTGCTCGCCGTCCTTGACCGCGCGCGTCTGCAGCGACGCGAGATCGGAGCCGGCGTTCGGCTCCGAGTAGCCCTGACACCAGATCTCCTCGCACGAGAGGATCTTTGGCGGGTAGCGCTTCTTCTGCTCTTCGGTGCCCCAGTTGATGACGGTGGGACCCGTCATGCCGACGCCGAGCACGTTCAGGATCGGCGGCGCCTTCGCGAGCGCCATCTCTTGCTGCAGGACCATCTCTTCCAGGAAGGTGAGGCCGCCGCCGCCGTACTCTTTGGGCCACGTGAGGCCGATGAAGCCCGCGTCGAAGAGCGTGCGCTGCCAGCGCCGCAACAGCTCGTACTGCTCCGCCCGGGGGATCTCGGCGCTGCCCATCGGCGTCCACTCGCGAGGGATGTTGGTCTTGAGCCAGGTGCGGACGGTCGCCCTGAAGGCCTCCTGCTCTGGCGTCAGTGAGAGATCCATGTGCCCTCCTGAAGTGGGCGGCGGGGAGCGACTGAACAGTGATTCATCTTCGAATCCTTACCTCGGGAAGTCAAGGCTTTATACTTCCTCCCTGTGATCGCCATCTCGCTTCCGCGCCTCACTTCTCGCATCGATGCGCTCGCCCGCTTCGGCGCCCTGCCCGGCGGCGGCGTCACACGATTCTGCTGGTCGCCGGCCCATGAACAGGCGCGGGCGTGGCTCCTCGGCGAGATGCGCGCGGCGGGTCTCGAGACCTGGGTCGATCCCGCCGGCAACGTCTTCGGCGCCGACGGCATCCGCGCGTGGGTTCCGGAAACGCCCGCAGTCGTCACCGGCTCGCACATCGACACCGTTCCCGAGGGCGGCGTGCTCGACGGCGCGCTCGGCGTCCTCGCGGGGCTCGAGTGCTTGGAAGTCATTCGGGAGACCAAGACGCGTCATCGCCGGCCGCTGGTGGTGGCGGCCTGGAGCGACGAGGAAGGCCGCTACGGCAGTCTCTTCGGCTCGCGCGCCTTCTGTGGCCTGCTCGACGCCGCGCGGATCGACGAGATGGCGGCGGTGGACGGCACGCGGCTCGTGGACGCGATGGCCGGCGCCGGCTTCGACGCCCATCGCGCGGCCGAGGCGAAAGCGCCGGCGGGCGCCGTGGCGTCCTACGTCGAGCTGCACATCGAGCAGGGCCCCCGGCTGGAAGAGGCGGGCGTACCCATCGGAGTCGTCGAGGCGATCGTGGGCGTCCGGCGCTCCCGCGTGATCTTCGTCGGCCAGGCCGATCACGCCGGCACGACGCCGATGCCGCGGCGACGCGATGCCTTCCTGGCCGCCGCCGACTACGCGCTGCGCGTTCGCGAGCACGTGGTCACGCGCGGCAGCGATGTGAGCGTCACCAACTTCGGTGTGGTCCGCGTCCATCCCGGCGCCTCCAACATCGTCCCCGGCCGCGCCGAGCTCATGCACGAGATGCGCGACCCGGACGCCGGCGTGCTCGAGCGCCTGGCCGGCGAGTGCGCCGCGCTCGCCCGCGAAGTGGCGCGCGCGCACCGCCTCGAGGCGGAGATCCAGCCGGTCTCGGCGACGACGCCCGCGCAATGCTCGCCACGCGTCCAGGCGACGATCCAGAAGGTGTGCGACACGCTGGGCCTGGCACATCAGCGTCTCTACTCGGCGGCCGGTCACGACGCGCAGAACCTCGCGCGCGTCGTCGACGCCGGGATGATCTTCATTCCGTCCCAGGGCGGACGCAGCCACCGCGTCGACGAGATGAGCGACCCGGCGGCGATCGAGCGCGGAGCCAACGCGCTCCTCCACACGCTGCTCGTACTGGCCGACGCCGCGGACGCCTGAGCGGCCGCCGGCAGGAGGGCCCGATGTCGTGCTGTCGCGCGCCGATCCGCCGCCTCGTGGCGTCGATGGGCGCGCTCGACGTCGCCCTCGGGCTCGGCGGCTGCGCGCGGGACGGGCCCATGACGACGCTGATCGCGCGCTCGGATCTCGCGCGCTCGATCCTCCACCTCTACGGGATCATCACCGGGGTGGCGGTGGCGATCGCACTGATCGTGGCGGTCGTGCTGGTCTGGATCCTCGTCCGCTACCGTGGCCGAGACGCCGCGCTCCCGTCCCAGACGCGCGGCCACACGGCGCTCGAGATCGGATGGACGATCGCGCCCGCGCTCGTCCTGCTGGCGATCGCGGTGCCGACGATCCAGGTGATCTTCCGGACGCAGGCTGCGCCCGTCCCGGCGGCCCTCGAGATCAGGGTGCTGGGGCACCAGTGGTGGTGGGAGTTCCGCTATCCCTCGCTCGACGTCGTCACCGCCAACGAGCTGCACGTGCCGGCCGGAAGGCCCGTCGCCCTCACGCTCGACGGCCCCGACGTGATCCACAGCTTCTGGGTGCCGCAGCTCGGCGGCAAGCGCGACGTGGTCCCCGGGCGCCTGAACCGGCTCACCTTCACCCCGGACACTCCGGGCGAGTACCGCGGCCAGTGCGCCGAGTTCTGCGGCCTCTCCCACGCGAACATGGGCCTGCGCGTGGTCGTCGACGCCCCCGCGACGTTCGAGCGGTGGATCGCCGCGCAGAAGGCGACGCCGGCCGAGCCGACCGGGCCGGCCGCCGAGGGCAAGGCGATCTACGCGCGCAGCGCGTGCGTCGGCTGCCACACCATCCGCGGCGTCTCGACCGGCTCGCTCGGCCCCGACCTCACCACGTTCGGGAGCCGGCGGACACTGGCGGCCGGCATGTTCCCGAGCACGGCCGCGACCGTCGCCGCGTGGGTCAAGGATCCGATCGCGTTGAAGCCGGGCTCGAAGATGCCCGCGCTCGGCCTCACCGACGACCAGGCGCGCGCCGTGGCCGCCTATCTCTTGAGCCTCAAGTGATCGGCTGGCTGACGACGGTCGATCACAAGCGCGTCGGCATCCTCTACGGCGCCACTGCCTTCGCGTTCTTCCTGGTGGGCGGCGTCGAGGCGCTCCTGATCCGGCTGCAGCTGGCGGTGCCCCACAACGCGCTGGTGAGCGCCGGCACGTACAACGCGCTGTTCACCATGCACGGCACGACGATGGTGTTCCTGGCGATCATGCCGTTCAACGCCATGTTCTTCAACTACCTGGTCCCGCTGATGATCGGCGCGCGCGACGTCGCGTTCCCGCGGCTGAACGCGCTGTCCTACTGGATCTTCCTGGGCGGCGGGATCTTCCTGAACGCGAGCTTCCTGACGGGCACGCCGCCCGACGTCGGGTGGTTTGGCTACGCCAACCTCACGTCGCGCCAGTTCACGCCGGGCCCCAGCGTGGACTTCTGGATCCTCAGTCTCCAGATCCTCGGCGTCTCGTCGATGATCGCCGGCGTCAACTTCATCGTCACGATCGTGAACATGCGGGCCCCGGGCATGACGATGATGCGCATGCCGGTCTTCGTGTGGATGACGCTGGTCGTCCAGTTCCTGATCGTGCTCGCCTTCCCGCCGATCACGGTGGGGCTGATCTTCCTGATGTTCGACCGGTTCTTCGGCACCCTCTTCTACGAGGTGGCGGCGGGCGCCGATCTCCACCTGTGGCAACACCTGTTCTGGATCTTCGGCCACCCCGAGGTGTACATCCTGATCCTCCCGGCATTCGGGATCGTCTCCGAGGTGCTGCCGACCTTCGCCCGCAAGCCGCTGTTCGGCGCGCCGGTCGTCGTCTACTCGGGCGTGCTCATCGGCTTCTTCGGCTTCGGCGTGTGGAGCCACCACATGTTCGCAGCCGGCATGGGGCCGGTCGCCGACTCCGCATTCTCCATCGCGACCATGCTCATCGCGATTCCGACGGGCGTGAAGATCTTCAACTGGCTGGCGACGCTGTGGGGCGGCTCGATCCGGACGACGACGGCGCTCCACTTCGCGGTCGGCCTGGTCGGGCTCTTCACGATCGGCGGCCTCTCCGGGATCATGCACGCCTCGCCGCCGGTCGACCTCCAGCAGACCGACAGCTACTTCGTCGTCGCGCACCTGCACTACGTGCTGATCGGCGGGAGCCTCTTCGGCCTCTTCGCGGGCGCGTACTACTGGTGGCCGAAGATGACCGGCCGGCTCCTCGACGAACGGCTCGGCCGGCTCCACTTCTGGGTCCTGTTCGCCGGGTTCAACCTCGCCTTCTTCCCCCAGCACTACCTCGGCGCGCTGGGCATGCCGCGCCGGATCTACACCTATCCCCCAGATGCGGGCTGGACCGCCGGGAACTTCGCGTCGACCGTGGGCGCCTTCGGCATCGGCCTGGGCGTGCTGCTCTTCGCGATCAATGCCTGGCGAAGCCGGCGAGGAGGGCTCGCGCCGGCCGACCCCTGGGACGGCCGGACGCTCGAGTGGCGGACCTCGTCCCCGCCACCGCCCCACGATTTCGACGCGATCCCGCCCGTGCTCGGCCGCGACACGTTCTGGCGCGAGAAATATGGTCGCCTCGGGCTCGTGGACGCAACGCGGACGGGTGTCGCCCCCGGGCCTGGCGTCCGCGCGGTCCAGGCGCCCGCCCACGAGGCGTTCCATCTCCCCACGCCGTCGCACTGGCCCGTCGTGATGGCGCTCGGGATGGTGACGGCCGCGGTGGGGGTCCTCACCCACCTGGTCCTGGTGCTCCTTGGCGCCCTGCTGACGGTCTTCGCCGCCTTCCGGTTCGCGCTCGAGCACCACGACAAGCCCGAGCACGCGCACCAGGCGGGCGGGCTCGGTCTCGACCACCGCAAGCTCGCGCTCTGGGTCTTCCTCGGCTCCGAGTGCTTCTTCTTCGGCACGCTCGTCGCGACCTATCTGGCCTACAAGGGCCGCAGCGTGGTGGGCCCCGCGCCCCACGAGATCCTCAACATCCCGCTGACGACGATCTCCACGTTCGTCCTCTTGATGTCGAGCTTGCTCATGGTGCTGGCGCTGGCGGCGGCGCAGCGCGGGGACCGGCGAGAGACGCGGCGCTGGCTCCTGGGGACGGCGCTGCTCGGCCTGGTCTTCCTCGGCTTCCAGGTCTACGAGTTCCGCGCCTTCGTCCACGAGGGGCTCACGCTACAGCAGAACCTGTTCGGCTCGACGTTCTTCGTCCTCACCGGCTTCCACGGCGCGCACGTCAGCGTCGGCGTCCTCTGGCTGCTCACCCTCTGGATCCTCGATCGCCGCGGAAGGCTCACCGTCGGTGACGCCGTCAAGGTCGAAATCGCGGGTCTCTACTGGCACTTCGTCGACGTCGTGTGGATCGCGATCTTCACGCTGGTCTATCTCGTTCCATGATCCACGCGGGGCGGCGTTGAACGATGGAGGCTGACGTGACCGAGGAGCGGCCTGGCGGCGAGCACGCGACGGTCGGGACCTACGTGCTGGTGGCGCTCGTGCTGACCGGCGTCACGGCCCTCGAGGTCGGAGTGATCTACGTGCGGCAACTCGCGCCGATCATCGTGCCGCTGCTGCTCGCGATGTCGGCGGCGAAGTTCGCGCTCGTCGTGCTCTTCTACATGCACCTGCGCTACGACTCACGCGTGCTCACGTTCGTGTTCGTGGGGCCGCTGATCCTCGCCACCGGTCTGGCGGTGGCGCTGATGACATTGACCGGCGCCTTCCTGGTCTTCAACCGCTGATGGCGTCGCCGCCGCCGTTGTCCTGGACATCCCTTTCCATCCACGCCGACGTGCTGCTCGGCGTGGGTCTCCTGGCCGCCGCCTACGCGCTCGCCTGGACGCGCGGCCCCGGTCGCGGCGTGCGCCAGCCGACGCTCTTCTTCGGCGGCCTGCTCGTCGTGCTCGGCGCGCTGAACGGCCCCCTGCACGACCTGAGCGACTTCTATCTCTTCAGCGCCCACATGGTGCAGCACCTGCTCCTGACGCTCGTGGTCCCGCCGCTCCTGCTCGGCGGGACGCCGGCGTGGATGATCGATACGCGGCTCGGCGTTCTTCTCCGATGGCCAGGGAGCCGGAGGGCGGCCGGCGCGGTGACGCGGCCCGTCCCGGCGCTCGCGCTCTACGCGGTGGCGCTCGTCGGCTGGCATCTGCCCGGCCCGTACGGCGTGGCGCTCGAGCGACACGCGTGGCACGTGGTCGAGCACCTCGCGCTGATCGTGACCGCCACGCTCGGCTGGTGGCCAGTGCTCTCGCCGTCGCGACAGCTCGCGCGCCTGCACTACGGACCGCAGATCCTCTATCTCTTCGCGTTCGGGATACCGATGACGGTGGTCGCCGCGATGATCACCGGCGCCGAGCACGTGCTCTATCCGTTCTACGCGGCCGCGCCGCGGGTGTGGGACCTGTCGCCGCTCGCCGATCAGCGGCTCGGGGGCCTCATCATGTGGGTGCCGGCCGGCGTGATTCCGCTGGTGGCGTTCACGAGCGTCTTCTTCCGTTGGGTCGCCGACGATTCCGACGACGACGAACGTGCGGCCGACGAAGACCGGCCGACCGGTAGGCGTCTGATATGATTGAGGACCCATGAATATTTGCGTGGTTGGCGCCGGCTACGTCGGCTTGGTGACCGGCGCCGTCTTCGCCGATCTCGGAAACGAAGTCGTCGTCGTCGACAACGTGCCTGATCGGGTCCTCATGCTCCAGGCTGGCCACCTTCCCATCTACGAGCCCGGCCTCGAGGAGATGGTGGCCCGCAACGTCAGCGACGGCCGCCTGTCGTTCACCACCGATCTCCCCGGCACCGTCCGCAGATCCGTCATCGTCTTCATCGCCGTCGGCACGCCGCCCAAGACGAACGGCCAAACCGACCTCAGCGCCGTCGAAGCGGTCGCTCAGGAGATCGGCCGGGCCATGGACCGGTACATCGTCGTCGTCAACAAGTCGACGGTCCCGGTCGGCACCGGCGAGTTCGTCCGCGAGGTCATCGAGCGCCACCAGCGACAGCCCGTCCCCTTCGACGTCGTGTCGAACCCGGAGTTCCTCCGCGAGGGCTCGGCGATCGAAGACACGCTCCGCCCGGATCGCATCGTCATCGGCGCCCCGACGCAGCAGGTCGCCATGACCTTGCTGGAGCTCTATGCGCCGCTCGAGCGGCCGATGATCATCACGGACGTGCCGTCGGCGGAGATGATCAAGTACGCGTCCAATGCGTTCCTCGCGACCAAGATTTCCTTCATCAACGCGGTCGCGAACATCTGCGAGCTCGCCGGGGCCGACGTCACCCAGGTCATGAAGGGCATGGGCCTCGACGCCCGGATCGGCCCCGCCTTCCTGCAGGCGGGCCTCGGCTACGGCGGGAGCTGCTTTCCCAAGGACACCGACTCGCTCATCCACACCGCGGCGACGCTCGGCTACAAGTTCGATCTGCTGCGCGCCGTCGTCGACGTCAACGCCGGGCGGACCATCCACTTCCTGTCGGTGATCGAGCGAGCGCTGGCGCCGATGCACACCCGCCGCATCGCGATCCTCGGACTGGCCTTCAAGCCCAACACGGACGACATGCGCGAGGCCAAGTCCATCGACGTGATCACGCGGCTCATCGATCTGGGCGCGACGGTCTGCGTCTACGATCCGGTGGCCATCCCCAACGCGCGCAAGGTGCTGCCGACGCTGGTCGAGTACGCCGATTCGCCGTACGCGGCGGCCACCGGCGCCGACGGCGTCGCGCTCATCACCGAGTGGAACGAATTCAAGTTCCTGAACCTCGAGCGGCTGCGGGGCGTGATGCGCCAGCCGATCGTCTTCGACGGGCGGAACCTCTGGGAAGCGGAGCGCATGCGGCGGCTCGGCTTCGAGTACTACTCGATCGGCCGCAAGCCCTTGCGTCGCTCGTAGGTTGCCCGATGCGGATCCTGGTCACGGGCGGGGCGGGGTTCATCGGCTCGCACCTCTGCGAGTACTTCCTCGACAAGGGCTGGGACGTCGTCGCCATGGATGACTTCGTGACCGGGTCGCGCAACAATCTGGCCGGCCTGGCGGCGCGGCGCGGCTTCGCCCTGGTCGAGCACGACGTCACGGAGTACATCCGGGTCGACGGCCCGCTCGACTGGGTGCTCCACTTCGCCAGCCCCGCGTCGCCCCTCGACTATCTCGAGCTCCCCATCCAGACGCTGAAGGTCGGCGCGCTCGGCACCCACAACGCGCTCGGGGTCGCCAAGGCGAAGAACGCGCGCTTCCTGCTGGCCTCGACCTCCGAAGTGTACGGCGATCCGCTCGTGCATCCCCAGAAGGAGGACTACTGGGGCCACGTGAACCCGGTCGGCCCGCGCGGCGTCTACGACGAGGCCAAGCGATTCGCGGAGGCGATCACGATGGCGTACCACCGCACGCACGGCATCGACACGCGCATCGTCCGCATCTTCAACACCTTCGGTCCGCGCATGCGGCTCAACGACGGGCGCGCGATTCCCGCGTTCATCGGTCAGGCCCTGAGCGGCGCGCCCCTCACGGTGTTCGGCGACGGCGGTCAGACGCGCTCGTTCCAGTACATCACCGATCTCATCGACGGTCTGTGGCGGCTCATGCAGGCGCCGGTGAACGATCCCGTGAACATCGGCAACCCGCAGGAGATGACGCTCTTGGAGCTCGCCAAGCGCATCATCCGGCTCACCGGCTCGCGAAGCGAGATCGTGTTCCGCCCGCTCCCGGTCGACGATCCCAAGGTGCGCCAGCCCGACATCACGCTGGCGCGCTCGCAGCTCGGCTGGGAGCCACGCGTGGACACCGACGACGGGTTGCGCCGCACCGTCGACTGGTTCCGGGAGGCGCTTGGCTCGTGAAAATCTTGGTGACCGGCGGCGCGGGCTTCGTCGGCTCCCACGTCGTCGATCGTCTGCTCGAGGACGGCCACGCCGTCGAGGTGATCGACAACCTGTCCACCGGACGGCGCGAGCGAATTCATCCGAACGCACGACTCCACGTGTGCGATCTGCGCGACGCGCGGCTCGTCGAGGTGATCGCGACCACCCGGCCCGACGTCGTCGTCCACGTCGCCGCCCAGGCCGCGGTCTCCCGGTCGGTCATCGATCCACGATTCGACGCCAGCATCAACGTGCTCGGAACGATCGCGCTCCTGGAGGCGTGCCGGCTCACGGGCGTTCGCCGCATCATCTATACGTCGACCGGCGGCGCGGGGTACGGTGACACCGACGTGCTGCCGACGCCTGAGGACCATCCCCTGCGGCCCTCGTCGCCCTACGGCGTGTCGAAGACGGCGGCCGAGCGGTACGTCGACTGCTGGGTGGGCTTGACGGGCGGCCGCGCTCTGACGCTGCGGCTGGCGAACGTGTTCGGCCCGCGCCAGGATCCGGCGGGGGAAGCCGGGGTCGTCGCGATCTTCACGTCGCGTCTGCTGGCCGGAGATCCGTGCATCGTGACCGGCGACGGTGAGCAGACCCGCGACTACGTCTACGTGCTCGACGTCGCCGATGCGGTCTCGCGGGCGGTGGTCTCCCCCGACGCCGTCGGGGTGATGAACATCGGGACCGGCGTCGAGAAAACGGTCAACGACATCTACCGAGAGCTGGCGCAGCTCACCGGCGTGACCGTCCCGGCCGAGCACGGTCCGGCGCGGCCGGGCGAGCAACGCCGGAGCGTGCTCGACGCGACGCGCGCCAAGAAGCGGCTCGGGTGGAGCGCGGCGACGCCGTTCGGCGAAAGCCTGCGGCAAACCGTCGCGTGGTTCCGGAAGGAGCTGAGCTCATGATCGACGACGAACTGAAGGCGATCCTCGCCTGCCCCGCGTGCAAGGGCGATCTCCTCTTCGAGGAGACCCGGATCATCTGCCCCGCGTGCCGCAAGGCGTACCCCGTGCGCGATGGCATCCCGGTGATGCTGATCAGCGAGGCGGAGCCCTGGTCGCCGAGTAGATAGTGAGGGGAGGCGCGCGCCAGGCGGTGATCTTGGCGGGCGGCCAGGGCACGCGCCTGCGGCCGCTGACGCTCGCCCGCGCCAAACCCGTCGTCCCGATCCTGAATCGCCCTCTCCTGGCGTACCAGCTCGCGCTGCTACGCGCGCACGGCGTCTCCGACGTCGTGCTGGCGTGCTCGTATCGCGTGGATGACGTCCGCGCCGCACTCGGCGACGGCCAGCGTCTCGGCGTGCGGCTCCGGTACGTCGTGGAGGACGAGCCACTCGGAACGGGCGGCGGAGCGCGCCGCGCCGCCGACCTGACCGCGGGCCCGCTCTTCGTGCTCAATGGCGACGTCCTCACCGATGCCGACCTGACCGCGATGCGCCGCCTGCACGAGGCGCGCGGCTCGCGCACGACCATCTTCCTGCAGCCGGTCGACGACCCGCGCCAGTTCGGGCTCGTCGAGACCGACGCCAATGGCCGCCTCCGGCGGTTTCGCGAAAAGCCGACCGCCGAGGAGGAGATCACGACCAACACCATCAACGCCGGGATCTATCTCATCGACGCGCCGCTGCTCGCCCGGATCCCGCCGGACCGCCCGAGCTCGATCGAGCGCGAGTTCTTTCCCGCGCTGATCGCCGAGGGCATCACGTCCTACGGCTGGTGCCCGCGGACGTACTGGCGGGACCTGGGCGACCCCGTGGCGTATCGCGCCGGCAACATCGATCTGCTCGAGGGCCGGGCCAACATGCCGTTGTCCCCGCCCGGCGAGCGCCGCGGCGGAAGCTGGATCGGCGCGGGCGGATCCGTGGCCGACGGCGCGCAAGTCGTCGCTCCGTCGGTGGTGGGCGCCGGCGCCGTGCTCGGTCGAGACTGTCGCGTCGGTCCCGGCACCGTCCTAGGCGACGGCGCGCAGGTCGGCGACGGCGCCCGGGTGGAGGGCGCCGTCCTCTGGGAGCGCGTCGCGGTCGGCGCCGGCGCCGTGCTCGAGCGCTGCGTCGTCGGCGCCGACGTCAAGATCGGGGCGCGCGCGCGCATCGGCCCCGAGGTCGTGCTGGAGTCGGGCGCGGTCGTCCCGGACGGCGCGACACGCTCCCGCTGAGGGTCGTCGGGGCCGCGACGCGGCGTGTTAGACTGAACCGATGGTTCTCGGCCGCATTCGCAATTTCTCGATCGTCGCCCACATCGATCACGGAAAATCGACCCTCGCGGATCGGCTCCTGGCGCTCACCGGTACGATGGACGCGAAGAAGGCCGTCGATCAGGTCCTCGACTCGATGGACCTCGAGCGCGAGCGCGGCATCACCATCAAGGCGCACACGGTGCGGCTGCTGTACCGGGCGCGCGACGGCCAGGAGTACACGCTCAACTTGATCGACACGCCCGGGCACGTGGACTTCTCCTACGAAGTGTCGCGGGCGCTCGCCGCGTGCGAGGGGGCCGTCCTCATCGTCGACGCCGCGCAGGGGATCGAGGCGCAGACGCTCGCGAACTTCTACCTGGCCAGCGACGCGAACCTCACCATCATCCCCGTCATCAACAAGATCGACTTGCCGGCCGCCGACGTCGAGGAAACGCGGACCCAGATCACGGAGACCCTCGAGCTCGACGGCGGCGACGCGCTGGCCATCTCGGCCAAGCACGGCACCGGCGTCCCCGAGGTGCTCGAGGCGATCGTGGCCCGCATCCCGCCACCGGAAGGCGACCCGGACGCGCCGCTCAAGGCGCTGGTCTTCGACTCGTTCTACGACTCGTACCAGGGCGTGGTCGTCTACGTGCGCCTGACCGACGGCCGCGTGCGCCCGGGCATGCGCATCCTCCTCATGTCCAACGGCCGGGCGTGCGAGGTCCAGCAGGTCGGCGTCTTCAGCCCGGACATGCGGCCGGTCGAGGAGCTGTCGGCCGGACAGGTCGGCTACATCACCGCGTCGATGAAGCGGGTCGCCGACGCGAAGGTCGGCGAGACGATCACCGAGGCCGCCCGGCCCACCGCCGCGGCGTTCCCCGGCTATCGGGACGCCAAGCCCATGGTCTTCGCCGGGCTCTACTCGATCGACGACACGGACTACGAGGCGCTCCGTGACGCCCTCGAAAAGCTCCGCCTCAACGATCCAGCCTTCACGTACGAGCCGGAGACGTCGCTGGCCCTCGGCTACGGCTTTCGCTGCGGGTTCCTCGGCATGCTGCACATGGAGATCGTCCAGGAGCGGCTCGAGCGGGAGTTCAATCTCTCGCTGATCGTCACGGCGCCGAGCGTGCAGTACAAGATCCTCACCACCGCCGGCGAGATCATCGACATCGACAATCCCTCCAAGCTGCCGCCGCCCGACCGGATCGAGCAGATGGACGAACCGTACGTGACGTCGTCGGTGTTCGTGCCGACGGAGTTCATGACGGCGATCTACAAGCTCGCCCAGGAAAAGCGCGGCGAGCACCGCTCGCTCGAGTACCAGGGCAAGCGCGTTCACATCAAATTCGACTTCCCGCTGGCGGAGATCGTCGTCGACTTCTACGACCGGCTGAAGTCCATCTCGAAGGGCTACGCGTCCTTCGACTACGAGCTCTCGGAGTTCCGCCCGTCGGACCTCGTCAAGCTCGACATTTTGTTGAACGGCGACCCGGTGGACGCCCTCTCGATCATCGTGCACCGCGACAAGGCCTACGAGAAGGGCAAGGCGCTGGTCGAGAAGCTGCGCAAGGTGATCCCCCGCCAGCTCTTCGAGGTCGCCATCCAGGCGGCGATCGGCAGCCGGGTCATCGCCCGCGAGACCGTCAAGGCGATGGGCAAGAACGTGACCGCCAAGTGCTACGGCGGCGACATCACCCGCAAGCGGAAGCTGCTGGAGCGACAGAAGGAAGGGAAGAAGCGGATGAAGCAGGTCGGGAAGGTGGAAGTGCCTCAGGAAGCGTTTCTGTCCGTCCTCAAGAGCTGAGCATGGACGAGCGGAAGATCGAGATCGAAGCCGCGCCGTCGGTGCCGTCCGACGCGGTGGAGCCGAGACGGCGCCGCAAGTCGATCGTCCGCGAGTACGCCGAGGCGATCGCGATCGCGGTCCTGCTGGCGCTGGTGATCCGCTCCCTCGTCGTCCAGGCCTTCACGATCCCGTCCGGCTCGATGATGGACACGCTGCTGGTCGGGGACTACATCCTGGTCAACAAGTTCCTCTACGGTCCCGAGGTGCCCCTGACCGAATGGCGCCTGCCCGGCATCCGCGCGCCGCGGCGCGGCGACATCATCGTGTTCCGGTATCCACAGGACGAGAAGCGCGACTTCATCAAGCGGATCGTCGCCACCCCGGGCGAGCGGGTACAGATCCGCGGCCATCAGGTGCTCATCAACGGCGTCGCGCTACGCGAGACGTACACGAAGTTCGCCGACTCGGCGGTGCGCGGCGCCGAGTCGTACTGCGGGTACGCCTACGGGTGCGACCCCACGACGGTGCCGGCCGACTCGTACTTCGTGATGGGCGACAACCGCGACAACTCGCAGGACAGCCGGTACTGGGGCTTCGTGAAGCGCGACAAGATCAAGGGCAAGGCCTTCCTCATCTACTGGTCCTGGGACGGCGATCGACACTGGCTGCGCTGGTGGCGACTCGCGAACTATATACCGTAGAGCGTTGGGTTGGGCGCCTCCCCTCACGGTTATTGTAGCGGGGGTCCATGAGGTCGGATTCACCGAGGGTGGCCTGAGAGAGATGCGACCCGGCTCCGCATGTTTATTGGAGCGGGGTCCGTGAGCCCGGTTCCACCGAGGGTGGCCTGAGAGAGATGCGACCCGGCTCCGCAGATCCAAAAATGCATGTTCATATGACGGACAATCGGTCTTCGTCTTCTTCCTCCGTTCTTGCGGTGACCGTGCCGGAGGCGGCCGAGGTGGGATGGTATGTGCACGTGCCGTTCTGCGCGAAGCGGTGCGGGTACTGCAGCTTCAACACGGCGCCGCTCGAGGACGGCGCCATGGCCCGCTACCTCGACGCGCTCCATCGAGAGATCGACCTGCTCGGCGCGCTCGCGTGGGCGCCGCGCGTGCGGCTCGCGACGGTCTTTTTCGGGGGCGGCACGCCCTCGCTGCTGGCGGACGACGACATGGCGGCCGTGCTCGACGGGATCCGCGCGCGGTTCGACGTGGCGCCCGACGCCGAGATCACCGTGGAGTGCAACCCCGAGAGCGTGACGCGCGAGAAGCTCGAGGGCTATCGCGGGGCCGGGGTCAATCGCCTGAGCCTCGGTGTCCAGTCGCTCGACGACGCGATCCTGCCGCGCCTCGGTCGTCTCCACGACGCGCGCGGCGCGCGCGCCGCGTTCGACGCCGCCCGCGAGGCCGGGTGCGCCAACCTCAGCGTCGACGTGATGTACGGCCTGCCCGGGCTCGACCTCGATGGGTGGGCGCGCGCGGTCGACGCGGTGCTCGACTGGCGGCCCGATCATCTCTCCGCCTACGGGCTCACCCTCGACGCCGGCAGCCTGTGGGGCGCCGCCGGCGTCGAGGGTATCCCGGCCGAGCAGGTGCAGATCGACCAGTACTGGCGGCTCGCGCGCGCGGCGGCGACGCGCGGGCTGGAGCACTACGAGATCTCCAACTACGCGCGGCCGGGCTTTCGCTCGCGCCACAACCAGATCTACTGGCGCGCCGCCGAATACCTCGCGGCCGGACCGGGCGCGTGCGGCTTCGTGGGTTCCACGCGCTACGCGAACGTCAAGGCGACGCCGCGCTATTGCGAGACGCTCGCGGCGGGCGCCCTCCCGATCGACTCGTCCGAGCAGCTCTCGTCGCGGCAGAAGCTCGGCGAGCGGCTGATCCTCGGGCTGCGCACCGCTGACGGCGTGCCCGCGAGCTGGCTCGAGACCAGACTCGACGGCGACGAACGGCTGCGCCGGCGGGTCGACACGTGGCGCGCTCAAGCGTTGCTGGCCGGCGCGGACGACCGCGTTCGCCTCACCGAAGCCGGATTCCTCCTGTCCGACGCCCTGTTCGTCGACTTGCTATAATTCCCTGCGATGGACGCGCGCCATCGCGACGTGCTGATCGCCGTCATCCGTGAGTACATCGACTCGACCGAGCCGGTCGGCTCGCGCGTGCTGGCGCGGCGTCACTTCCCGACGCTGTCGGCGGCCACGCTGCGTAACGTCATGGCCGACCTCGAGGAAATGGGCTACCTCGGTCACCCTCACACGAGCGCGGGCCGCGTGCCGACGGACAAGGCCTACCGCTTCTACGTGGAGTCCTTCCCGCCGCCGCAGAGCCCCAAGGCCACCGCGTCGGGCGAGACGCTGCCGACGCGCCGGTCGGGGATCGACGGCTTCATGGAGCGGACGTCGTCGCACCTGTCGAGCGCGACGAAGCTGACCGGCCTGCTGCTGGCGCCGCCGCTGAAGCAGACGACCCTCGCGCGGGTGGACCTGATCCCGCTCGAGGACGATCGCGCGCTGGCGGTCCTGGTGACCGACGCCGGTTGGGTCACCGCGCGCGCGGTGACGCTCGATCCGCCGCTCGGCACCGACGAGGTCCGCGCCCTCGGGCGCGAGCTCAACCGGCGCTTCGGCGGCCACACGGTCCAGGACGTCGTCGACATGGAGACGATGCCCACCGATCCCCTCGACGCGCTCCACACCCGCGCGCGCGGCGTCATCGACCAGATCCTGGCGCTCCTCCGCGACCGCACCCTCTACGTGAGCGGCGCGATCAACATGCTCGACCAGCCGGAATTCTGGAACATCGACACGACGCGGGAGCTGCTCCGGACCTTCGAGCAGAAGGAGCATCTGGCCGACCTCATGACGAAGCTCGCCGGAGCCGAGGGGCTCAGCGTGACGATCGGCGAGGAGAATCCGGTGGCCGGGATGCGCGAGTGCACGCTGATCACGTCGACCTACCTCTACCGCGATCAGGTGGTGGGCATCCTCGGCGTCGTCGGCCCGCGCCGGCTGCCCTATCCGGAAGTGATCTCGATCGTCAACGAGACCGCGCGGCACGTCACCGACGCTCTCTCGCGCGTCCGCCAGGACCTGTACCTGCCGTCGTAGCCGGGCGGCGGCCCGGCGCGAATCACGACGCTCCGTCCCTGCCGAGAGCCGGCGATCCCGCTGCTATAATTCAAATGCTATGGACGACTCGAAGGTCAACGACACCGCGGATGCTCCCCGAGCCGAGCCGACCGAGGGCGCCACGTCGGTCGAGGAGCTGCGGCGGGAGGTCGAGGAGAAACAGGACCGGCTGCTGCGCGCGCTCGCCGAGACCGAGAACGTCCGGCGACGGGCGCAACGGGAGCGCGACGACTACGTCCGCTACGCGAACGAGTCGCTGCTGCGGGACCTGATCCCGGTGCTCGACAACCTGGATCGCGCCCTCGCGGCGGCGGGCTCGGGCGGCGACGCCGCGGGTGTCGTGGCCGGCGTCGAGCTGATCCAGCGCGAGCTGCTCAAGGTGCTCGAGCGCGCCGGCGTCACGCGCTACTCCGCGCTCGGTCAGCCGTTCGATCCGACGCGCCACGAGGCGATCGCCAGCGTGGTGAGCGCGGACGCCGCGCCGGGCACCGTCGTCCGCGAGACGCTGCCAGGTTACCAGCTGCACAATCGCGTCCTGCGCGCCGCGCTCGTCTCCGTCGCCGCGGCCCCGGACGAGAGCGCCTGAGTCCGGTGGCCCGCGACTACTACGAGGTTCTCGGCGTCCCCCGGACCGCCGGCGACGCCGAGATCAAGAAGGCCTACCGTGCGCTCGCGATGCAGTTCCATCCCGACCGTAACCGCGGCGACAAGAGCGCGGAGGAGCGCTTCAAGGAAGCCAACGAAGCGTACGCCGTCCTGTCCGATCCGGACAAGCGAGCGCACTTCGACCGCTTCGGGACGGCCGCGCCGGGCGGCGGCCCCGGGTCCGGCGACGCGGGCTTCGGCACCCTGTTCGAGGACATCTTCGACAACTTCTTCTCGGCCGGCGGGCGCGGGCGCCGCTCGCGGGCCGGCCGCGGCGAAGACCTCCAGTACGAGCTGAAGATCACGCTCGCCGACGCCGCGGCGGGCCTCGAGACGAAGATCCGGATCCCGCGCCTCGAGACGTGCGAAGCTTGCCGCGGCAGCGGCGTGGAACCGGGCAGCCGCCTGGAGACGTGCGACATGTGTCGCGGCGCCGGCGAGGTCCGCCGCAGCCACGGGTTCCTCACGGTCGCCCAGCCCTGCCCGAAGTGCCGGGGGGCCGGGCAGCTCAACCGCGCGCCGTGCCACCAATGCCGGGGCGAGGGCCGCCGGCGGGCCGAGCACCTGCTGAGCGTCAAGATTCCCGCGGGCATCGAGGACCGGATGCAGCTCCGGGTCACCGGCGAGGGCTCGGGCGGCGTCAACGGGGGACCGCCTGGTGACCTCTACGTGCTCGTCCATATCAGCGAGCACGAGCTGTTCACGCGCGAGGGTGCCGACCTCATCTGTGACCTGCCCGTCTCGTTCGCCAACCTGGCGCTCGGGCACGAGGCCGAAGTGCCGGTGCTCGGCGGCACGACCCGGCTGAAGATTCCGGCGGGGACGCAGCCCGGCGAGATCCTGCGACTGCGCGGCAAGGGTATGCCGCACCTCCGGCATCGCGGGCACGGCGACGCGTGCTATCGCGTCGTCCTGGAAGTCCCCCAGAAGCTCACCGCCAAGCAGCGCGAAACGCTCGCGGCGTTCGAGGCGGCGTCGAAGGAAGAGCGGGGCCCGCTGGCATCGGCGTTCTTCGAGCGGATGAAGAAGCTCCTCGGCTGACCCGATGTCGTCCTCCCGCTACTGGGAGCTCACCGTAGGCGTGCCCGCCGACCTCTCGGAAGGGCTGACGAATCTCGTGTGGGAGCTCGGCGCCCTCGGCGTCGTCGAGGAGGAGCCGCCGGGTCAGGCCGCGCGCCTCCGCGCGTTCTTCCCGGAGACGGCGCGCGCGAGCGCCCTCGAACAGAGCGTTCGCGACTATCTCGACGGACTGCGCCAGCTCGGCTTCGCGCCGGCGCACGAGAGCGAGGTGAGCGTGGTCGCGCTCGCCGACGAGAACTGGCACGAGGCGTGGCGCGTCCACTTCACCCCGCAGCGGGTCGGCCGACGGCTCGTCATCGCGCCGCCGTGGGACACGCCGGTCGCGGGCCGTCGGCTCGTGATCACGATCGAGCCCGGACGGGCCTTCGGGACCGGCCACCACGGGAGCACGCTCGGATGTCTCGAAGCGCTCGAGGCCGCCGTGGAGGCGGAGGCCCCGAGGCGGATGATCGATCTCGGCACCGGCTCGGGCATCCTCGCCATCGCGGCCGCGCGGCTGGGCGTCGACGGGGTCCTGGCCGTGGACGACGACCCCGACGCGGTCGCCTCCGCGATGGCCAACGCCGCCCGCAACCACGTCAGCGACCGCGTGCGGTGCGTCCTCGCCGACGCCGAACGGCTCGACGAGGCAGCCGCGCCCCTGGTCGTCGCAAACTTGCTGACGGCCGCCCATCGGAAGCTCGCGCTGCGATACGGGCGCTGGGTGCTGCCGGCCGGCACGCTGATCCTCGGCGGCATCCTCGACGGCGAGGGCGCCGAGGTCGCCGCGGCGCTCGGCGCCCATGGGTTCGCGCCGCGCGCTTCCCGTTCCGTGGAGGGTTGGACCACGCTCGAGCTCCGTGCGCCGCTTCACGATCGCGCCTGAGCGGCTCGGGGATGGCCGCGTCGTCTTCGACCGCGACGAATCGCACCACCTTGCGCGCGTCCTGCGGCTCCGGCCAGGCGACACGGTGATCGCGGCGGACGGCGCCGGCCGCGAGTACACGGTGCGCCTCGAGACGGTCGGCGAGGAGGCGACCGGCTCGGTGCTCGGCGTCAGGTCGCGCGAGACCGAGTCTCCGCTGCGGATCACGCTCGTGCAGTCCGTCCCCAAGGGCGACAAGATGGAGGCCATCGTGCGCGCCGCCACCGAGCTCGGCGTCGTTCGAGTCGTCCCGGCGCTCACGGCCCGGACGATCGTCACGCTCGAGCCCAGCCGCTGGCGCGACCGGGCGCGCCGCTGGCGGCGCGTCGCGAAAGAGGCCGCCAAGCAGTGCGGGCGCGCCGTCGTCCCGCCGGTCGAGGTCCCGCGCCCTTACGCCGACGTCCTGGCGCTCGGCGATCCCGCCGACCTCCAGCTATGCCTGTGGGAGGGCGCGATCGGTGACGAGCGGAGCGGCAGCGTCCCCGTCGCGACGCTCGCCGCAAGCCTGCCCGCGGCGCTGCCCTCGGGCACGCACATTCGTCTGCTCGTGGGTCCGGAGGGCGGGCTGTCGACCGAGGAGGTCGAACGCGCGCGCGCGCACCGCTGGACGATCGTCGGGATGGGGCCGCGAATCCTCAGAACGGAGACGGCGGGACCCGCCGTCATCGCCGTGCTTCAATCGCGCTTCGGTGATCTCGGGACGGATCGGTGACCGACGGCGACGCCGGCTGGGCGCCCCTCGGGTCCGCCGCGGGGGTGCGGGCGTGGGGTCCCACGCGGGCATCGGCACTCGCTCAGGCCGCCCAGGGCGTGCTGGCGCTCGTCGTGAAGCCGGAGCAGGTCGCGGAGCGCGAGCACCGAGAAGTCCGCGCCCAGGGCCAGTCGCCGGAGCTGCTCCTGTTCAACTGGATCACCGAGTGCCTCTACGTGCACGAGATCGAGGGCTTCGCGGTGCACCGGGTCGAGGTGGACGCGTGTAGCGCCACGGTCGTCCACGGAGTGCTCTACGGAGAGGAGCTCGATACCGGTCGCCACCGTCTCGGAACGAGTGTGAAGGCGGCGACGATGGACCACCTGTCCGTAGCCGAGCGGGACGGCCGGCACGAGCTCCGGATCGGGGTGAAAGCGTGATGTCTCGCATCGGAGACACGGCGGCTCTGCGCCCGTGTCATCGGCGCAACTTCGGCGCGTCTCCAGCCCGCGGGAGGCAGTACTCCCATTCAGAAAAATCAATGGGTTAGGATCATTACCGGCATCCTGGCACCCGTGTTGCTCTACGTCATCCTCGGTCTATGCGCCAGCACACCATTCGCAGGGCGGTCAGCGTCCAGGGTGTCGGGCTCCACTCGGGTAAGGTCTCCCGCGTTTCGTTCGCACCGGCTTCACCGGATTCGGGCGTTGTGTTCCGGGTGAAGGCGACCGGCGAGCGGATCCCGGCAACCGTGGAGAGCGTCGTCAACTCGCACTACGCGACGACGCTGGGCGTGAACGGCACGCGCGTCCAGACGGTCGAGCACCTCATGGCCGCGGCCATCGGACTCGGCGTCGACAACCTCGACATCGAGGTGGACGGCCCCGAGATCCCGGCGCTGGACGGGAGCGCGAAACCGTTCGTGACGCTGCTCGCGTCCGCCGGCCGCGTGCAGCAATCCGAGCAGCGGAAGCCGTTGACGGTTCCGTGTCCGCTCCGCGTGGGCAGCGGCGGGCGCTGGATCCAGATCACGCCGTCGGACACGTTCCGCATCAGCTACACGCTCGACAACGAGCATCCGGCAATCGGGACTCAGGTGCTCTCGTGGACGCCGACCGAGCGGTCGTTCGTGGAAGAGTTCGCGCCGGCGCGCACGTACGGCTTCCTCAAGGACTTGGGCATCATGCGCAAGAACGGCCTCGCCCGCGGCGGCTCGCTCGACAACGCGATCGTGCTCGGCAACGGTGCGGCGCTGAACGGCCTTCGCTTCCGTGACGAGTTCGTCCGGCACAAGATCCTGGACCTCCTCGGCGACCTCGCGCTGCTGGGCCGCCGGATCCGCGCGCACGTCGTCGCCCGCAACGGCGGTCACGCGCTCAACTTCGAGCTCGTGGTCGCGGTCCAGCGGGCCCTCGGACTCGAGCGGCGCAGCGCTGGAGTCGTCGAGCTCGGCGCGCTGGCGGCGGAAGACGCCGCGCGGCGCGAGGGCCTCGTCCGCACGCCCGGTCTCGCCGTGATCTGAGCGGCGCGTTCCTCCGCAAGCCACCACCCGCCACGCTATAATGGGCCGTTCGTGGTATGGGTGCGCAGAGGCTCCGTTCCCACCTCGTCGCAACGGCGCTGGTCCTGCTCGCCGTCGCTCCCGCGGGCGCCGAGCTGCGCATCAGCGATCTCGACGTCTTCCTCAACGACCATGAGGTGACCATCCACGTGGTACTGCTCGGGGCTCTCCCGGAAGGGTTCCAGGAGGGTATCCAGAGCGGGATCCCGGCCCACGTCCGCCTCGTCGTCGAGCTGTGGCAGTACCTGCGCTTTCTTCCCGACCGGCTGCTCGTCACCAAGACCGTCGAGCGGACGCTCGCCTACAACGTGGTCACCAAGGAATTCAAAGTGGCCGTCGTGTCCGGCGAGGCGCCCCGCACCTACGCGACCCGCGACCTCCGCGACGCCCAGCGGATCCTCTCGGAGATCCGGAGCGTCAAGATGACGCCGGCGGCATCGCTTGACCCTGCCGCGGTGATCTACGTGCGCGTCAACGCCGTGGCGGCGCTGAACGGCGAGAACACGTTCGTGACCCGGATGGCCGGCACGGCCGAGCAGACCACGCGGCAGTCCGACTACCGCACGATCCAGCGGGTGCAATAGTGCCGCTGCTCAGCGAAGAGAACCGGCGCAAGCGCAACCTGGTCATCCTCGCCGGCTTCGTCGCGCTGGTGGGGGCGGCGAACCTGCTCGACATCGGCGTGTACGCGCCGGACCTGCCGATCGCTTCCAACATCGCGGTGTTCGCCCTGCTCAACCTGAACCTGATCGTGCTGCTCCTGCTGGTGCTGCTCCTGTTCCGGAACCTCGTCAAGCTCTGGTTCGAGCGGCGCGAGAACGTGATCGGCGCCAAGTTCAAGCTGAAGCTGGTCCTGGCGTTCGTCACACTCTCGCTCCTGCCGGCGACGCTGATCTTCATCATCGCCTCGAACTTCATCAACCGCTCGATCGAGGGGTGGTTCAAGCCGCAGGTCGAGCGGCCGCTGGACCAGGCGCTGGCGGTGGCGCAAACGTACTACGCGAACCTGGAGCGCACGGCGCTGCGCCACGCGCAGCACATCAGCCGCGTCATCGATCGCGACGGGCTCCTGGCTGACACCCGTCGGGAGGCGCTGGCGTCGTACCTGGTCGACCAGCAGGACCAGCTCGGGATCAGCGCGCTCACCGTCTTCAGCCCGCAGGGGCAGGAGCTGGTCCACGTCAAGGACCCGATCCTGGGCGATCTGGCGACGCGCGACGTCAACGAGAGCCAGTTGCGGCACGGCGCCGCTGGCCAGGAGCTCACGACCGTGCGCGAGCTCACGTCCGGCGACCTGGTCGAGGCGGTGGTGCCGGTGTGGAGCGAGCGAGGCGGCGAGCGCCGCGTCGCCGGCGTGCTGGTGGTGGGCACGCACGTCACCGAGCGGCTCGAGGCGCGCGTGCGCGCCATTTCGCAGGCATTCCTCGAGTACAAGCAGCTCAAGCTGCTGAAGACGCCGATCAAGGGCATCTACATCCTGCTGTTCCTGCTCATGACGCTGATCGTCGTCTTCTCGTTCACGTGGTTCGGTCTCTACCTGGCCCGCGGGATCACCGGTCCGATCGCCCAGCTCGCCGAGGGCACGCGCGAGATCGCCGCCGGCAACCTCGCCTACAAGGTGCAGGCGCGCGGCGACGACGAGATCGGGATCCTCGTCGAGTCGTTCAACCGGATGACCGACGACCTCGCCGAGTCCAAGCGCCGCCTCGAAGAGGCGTACCTCGACCTCTCGGACAAGCACACGGAGCTCGAGGACCGGCGCGTCTACATCGAGACGGTCCTGGAGGCGATCACCACCGGCGTCGTGTCGTTCGATCCCCTGGGCCGCCTGACGACCATCAACCGCTCGGCGGCCCGCATGCTCGGCGTGAACGAGGCGACGGCGGTCGGGCGACTCCTGGAAGAGGTCTTCGCGGGCCCGGACCTCCGCGCGGTGGTCATGCAGGTGCAGCGGACGCGGCGACCCAGCTCCGACAGCGTGGAGCACGAGTTCCAGCTGCGGCGCGGCGGCGCCATCCTCTCGCTGCTGGCCTCGACGACGGCGCTGCGCGGGCCGGAGGGTGAATACGCGGGCACCGTGATCGTGCTGGACGATCTCACGGAGCTCCTGAAGGCCCAGCGCGTGGCGGCGTGGCGCCAGGTGGCGCAGCGGATCGCCCACGAGATCAAGAATCCGCTGACGCCGATCCAGCTCTCGGCCCAGCGGCTGCGGCGCCGTCTGGCGCGCACCCCGGGCGAGGAGCAGCTGGTGCAGGAGTGCACCGAGACGATCATCCACGAGGTCGAGGGCCTCAAGCGGCTCGTGGACGAGTTCTCACGCTTCGCGCGGATGCCGGTGCTCACGCCGCGTCCCACCGACGTGCGCCAGCTCATCGACAGCGTCGCGAGCCTGTACCGCGACTCTCACCCGCGCCTGGCCATCACGACCCATCACCCGGACGACCTCCCGCCGCTCGACGTGGACCCGGACCACATCAAGCGCGCGATCCTCAACCTCGTCGACAACGCGGTCGAGGCGGTGAGCGGCGCCGGCGACGTGCGCGTCGAGACGGCGCACGTGGCCGGGTCGGGCCACGCGCGGATCGTCGTCGCCGACACCGGGCCGGGGATCAGCGCCGAGGATCGGGAGAAGCTGTTCCTTCCCTACTTCTCGACGAAGATCACGGGGATGGGACTCGGGTTGCCGATCGTCCACGAGATCGTGACCGAGCACGGCGGGACGATCCGCGTCGAGGACAACCAGCCCCGCGGGAGCCGCTTCATCATCGAGGTGCCGGTGTCCCGCGCCGCCGCGCCGGTCGAGGCGTGACATGGCCGGCGAGCACATCTGTGCGCGCGTGAGCGCGCTTTGCGCCTGGGGCGCGGCGCCGAGGACGACATGGCCGGCGAGCACATCTGTGCGCGCGTGAGCGCGCTTTGCGCCTGGGGCGCGGCGCCGAGGACGACATGGCCGGCGAGCACATCTTAATAGTCGACGACGAGCTGGGCATCCAGGCGACGCTACGCGGCGTCCTGGAGGACGAGGGCTACCGGGTCTCGGCGGTGGGCGGTGGCACCGATGCGCTCCGACTCGTCGCCGACGAGCCGCCCGACGTGACCTTCCTCGACGTCTGGATGGGCCGGCCGGACGGCCTCGAGACCCTCGCCGAGATCAAGCGGACCCGTCCGGAGGCCATCGTGGTCATGATCTCCGGCCACGGCACGATCGAGACCGCGGTGAAGGCGACGCGCCTGGGCGCCTACGACTTCATCGAGAAGCCCCTGTCCCTCGAGAAGGTGCTGCTCACCGTCAGCCGTGCCCTCGAGCACGCGCGGCTCGAGCGCGAGAACGCGGCGCTCCGCGCCAGCCTCGACCAGCGCGCCGAGATCATCGGCGACAGCGCCGTGATCCGGGTGCTGCGCGAGCAGATCGCGACGGCGGCGCCCACCAACGGCCGCGTGCTGATCCACGGCGAGAACGGCAGCGGCAAGGAGCTGGTCGCGGGCGCGATCCACGCCTTCTCCGCCCGGCACGCCGGCCCGTTCGTCGAGGTCAACTGCGCGGCGATTCCCGAGGAGCTGATCGAGTCCGAGCTGTTCGGCCACGAGAAGGGCGCGTTCACCGGAGCGCTGGCCCGCCGGCGCGGCAAGTTCGAGCTCGCCGACGGCGGCACGCTCTTCCTCGACGAGATCGGCGACATGAGCCTCAAGACGCAAGCGAAGGTCCTGCGCTCGCTCGAGGAGCAGGCGTTCGAGCGGGTCGGCGGCAAGGACACCATCAAGGTGGACGTGCGGGTGATCGCCGCCTCCAACCGTGATCTGCCGGCGCTCATCCGCGACGGTCGCTTCCGGGAGGACCTCTACTATCGCTTGAACGTGATCCCGATCGAGGTCCCGTCCCTGCGCGCGCGCAAGGACGACATCCCGGCGCTGGTGGATCGCTTCATCGCGCTGTTCTGCGCCGAGAACGGCAAGCGCGCCAAGCGGCTCTCGACCGAGGCGCTCGGCTACTTCCTGGCCTACGACTGGCCGGGCAACGTGCGCGAGCTGCGGAACATGGTCGAGCGGCTCGTGATCATGGCGCCCGGCGACGAGATCGGCGCCGACGACGTCCCGGCCCCGCTCCGGCCGAAGGACGCGCCCCCGGCGGCGGCCGAGGCGCACGAGCGATCGCTCCGGGAGGCGCGCGACAACTTCGAGCGCGCGTACATCGTCGCCGAGCTGCGCGCCAACGACTGGAACATGACGCGGACGGCGGAGCGCCTGCAGATCGAGCGCAGCCACCTCTATCGCAAGATCAAGGCCTACGGCATCAACCCGCCGAAGCGCGAAGCCTGAACGCCCCCGCCGTCGCCGCCCGCGCCCTCGGCCTCCTGGTCTTGCTGGGCCTCACGTGGCAGGCGATGGCGCAGGGGTCGACGTTCCGGGGCGGCGGCATCTCGGGGTTCATCCATGGGATCGACCTCGTCTTCCACGAGGCCGGCCACGTGATCTTCGGGTTCTTCGGTGAGTTCATCGCGGTGCTCGGCGGCTCGTTGAATCAGGTGCTCGTGCCCCTGATCGCCACGATCGCCTTCCTGCGCACGCGGCAGCCGGCGGCGGCGACGGTCACGCTCTGGTGGACGGGCCAGTCGCTGACCGACGTCGCAATCTACGCGGCCGACGGACGGGCGAAGGCGCTCCCGCTCCTGGCTGAGGGACTGATTCACGACTGGGGCTACATTCTGGGCCGGCTCGGGCTCCGGCAATCCGCCGAGACCGTCGGCCGGGTGATCTTCGCGCTCGGGGCGCTGACGATGCTCGCGGCGCTGGCGCTGCTCGCCCTCGACCTCCTGCGCTGCTGGAACGCGTCTTCTCCGGATACGGACGGCCGTCCGCGAACAGCCGCGTGAGGAGGGCGCGGGCTCGAGCGCCCGCGGGCCTTTCGGCATACTGTCCCTCGATGCTCGATCTCCTGCTCGCCAACTGTCGCGTCCCCGCGGGAGGCGCGCCCATCGATCTCGCAATCGCCGACGGCCGCATCGTCGGCATCGGCCGGGCGCGTGAGCCCGCCCGCGAAACGGTGGACGTCGGCGGCCGGCTCGTCACCCCCGGCCTCGTCGAGGCGCACATCCACCTCGACAAGGCGCTCCTGGGCGACCGGGTGTCCGGCTCGGCCGAGACCGCCGCCGAGGCGATCCGGCTCACCGCGATCGCGAAGCGCGGCTTCACGGCCGCCGACATCGAAGCGCGGGCGCGCCGCGTCCTCGATCTCGCCGTCGCCGCCGGCACCACCGCGATGCGCGCGCACGTCGAGGTCGATCCGATCGTCCGCCTCGCGGGCATGGAGGCGATGCTGGCGCTCAAGCGCGAGTACGCGCCCGCCGTCGACGTGCAGCTCTGCGCCTTCGCGCAGGAGGGCATTCTCCAGGCGCCGGGCACCGCGGCGCTGCTCTACCGGGCCCTGGAGATGGGCGCCGATCTGGTCGGTGGCTGCCCCTACAACGACACCGACGCCCGGCGGCACATCGAGATCGTCTTCGCGCTCGCGAGAGAGTTCGACGTCGACGCCGACTTCCACGTGGACTTCTCCGACGAGCCCGAGCACCTGCACGTGCGAGAGATCGCGCGCCAGACCATCAGGACGGGCTGGCCGGGACGCGTCGCCGTCGGACACCTGACGGAGCTGGCCGCGCTCCCCCCGGACGAGCAGCAGGCGCTGATCGACGTGCTGGCCGCCGCGGGCATCGGCGTCATCAGCCTGCCGCTGACCGATCTCTACCTGATGGGACGCCGGGACGAGCGGAACGTCCGCCGCGGTCTCACGCCGATCCGGCGCCTCCTGGCGGCGGGCATTCCGGTGGCGCTGGCGTCGAACAATGTCCGGAATCCGTTCACCCCGATCGGCACCGCCGATCTCGCCCACCTCACGTTCGTGACCGCCGTCGCCGGCCACATGGGCACGCCGGACCTCATGCGCGAGCTGGTGGCGGCGGTGACCACGCACCCGGCCCGCATCCTAAACATCAAGCATTACGGGTGCGTCGAGGGGGGCCGGGCGGATCTGGTCGTGTGGGAGTGCGAGCGCGTCGAGGAGATCGTCACCTCCTTGCCACCGCGGCGCCTGGTGGTGAAGGCCGGCCGCATCACGGTCGAGCACGAGCGGCGGATCGTCGAGCGCTGGCGGACCGCCGGCGCGGACCGTTGACACCGAGCGCGGGCGCCATGTAGAGTGATCAAGGTCGATTCGGATGCTTTCCTTTAAGCGAGCCCCGAGAGGCCCGCAAGGAGAGAAGATGGGCGCCGTACCCGCACCACGCTACCGGGAGAAAGCGCAGGTTCTCGACGAGACCGCGCTCGACCGGGCCCTCACTCGCATCGCTCACGAGATCCTCGAGAAGAACGGCGGCGCCAAAGACCTGGCGTTCGTCGGGCTGCGCACGCGCGGGGTGAGCCTGGCGCACCGGCTCGCCGCGAAGATCGCCCAGATCGACGGCACCACGCTTCCGGTCGGCACCCTCGACATCACCCTCTACCGCGACGATCTCGGGATGCGCGGCACACCCGTGATCCGCGGCACCGACATCCCGTTCTCCATCAAGGACAAGACGGTGGTCCTCGTCGACGACGTCCTGTTCACCGGCCGGACGATCCGCGCGGCGCTCGACGCCATCATCGACCTCGGACGGCCGACCGCGATCCAGCTCGCGTGCCTGATCGACCGCGGACACCGCGAGCTGCCGATCCGGCCGGACTACGTCGGCAAGAACCTCCCGACGTCGCGTCGAGAGAGCGTGGCGGTACGGATGCGCGAGCACGACGGCGAGGACCGCGTGGTCATCGAAGAACCCGTGGAGGCCTAGCATGAGCTGGACGCGCAAAGACCTGTTAGCGATGCGCGAGCTCGAGGCCGGCGAGATCGTCCTGCTGGTGGACACCGCCGCGTCGCTCCAGGAGATCGCCACGCGCGACATCAAGAAGGTGCCGGCGCTCCGCGGCAAGACGGTCGTCAACCTCTTCTACGAATCGTCGACGCGGACGCGCACCTCGTTCGAGATCGCTGGGAAATGGCTCTCGGCGGACGTCATCAACTTCTCGGCCAGTGGTTCGAGCACGAGTAAAGGTGAAAGTTTCGTCGATACCGCAAAAAACATCGCCGCGATGAGCCCGGACGTCGTGGTCGTCCGCCACTCGTCGGCCGGCGCCGCCGCGCTCCTGGCCCGCGAGCTGCCGTGCTCGATCGTGAACGCGGGCGACGGCGCCCACGAGCACCCGACCCAGGCGCTGCTCGACCTCCTGACGATCCGCGAGAAGAAGGGTCACTTCGAGGGCCTCCACGTGGCGATCGTCGGGGACATCGCCCACAGCCGGGTCGCGCGGTCCAACATCCACGGGATGCGCAAGCTCGGCATGACCGTCACGGTGGCGGGACCACCCACGCTGATCCCGCCGTTCGTCCAGGAGCTCGGCGCCAAGGTCAGCTATCGCCTCGAAGACGCGATCGGCGACGTGGACGTGATCATGATGCTCCGCCTGCAGCAGGAGCGCATGACCGCGGGCCTGATCCCCTCGGTCCGCGAGTACTCGCGCTACTGGGGGCTGACCCTCGACAAGCTCGCGCGCCACGCGCGCCCGGACGTCCTGATCATGCACCCGGGGCCGGTCAATCGCGGTGTCGAGCTGTCGCCCGAGGTCGCCGACGGGCCGTACTCGGTCATCCTCGACCAGGTCTCGCGGGGGGTGGCCGTGCGCATGGGCGTGCTGCTCCTCCTGGCCGGCCGCAAGGGCGGAGACGGCGGATGAGCCTCCTGATCCGGAACGGCCGTGTCGTCGATCCGGCGAACGCCGTCGACGCCGTGCAGGACGTCTTGATCGCCGACGGCAAGATCGCGCGCATCGGCCGGAGCTTGGCGGCGCCCGCCGACGTCGAGGTCGTCGACGCGAGCGGCAAGATCGTGTGCCCGGGCTTCATCGACATGCACGTCCACCTGCGCGAGCCCGGCTACGAGTACAAGGAGACGGTCGCCACCGGCACGCGGGCCGCCGCGGCCGGCGGGTTCACCGCCGTGTGCTGCATGGCGAACACGAACCCGGTCAACGACAACGGTGCGGTCACCGACTACATCCGGGCCAAGGCGAAGGTCGAGGGCGCGGTGCGCGTCTACCCCATCGGCGCGGTCACGCGCGGGCTCCGCGGTGAGGAGCTGGCCGAGCTGGCCGAGCTCGCCGAGGCCGGCTGCGTCGCGTTCTCCGACGACGGCAAATGCGTGATGAACGCCGGCCTCTATCGCCGCGCGATGGAATACACGCTGCCCTTCGGGGCGCCGCTGATCAGCCACGCCGAGGACGCGACGCTGAGCCGCGGCGCCTCGATGAACGAGGGCGTCGTCTCGACGGAGACTGGCCTGCCCGGCCAGCCCGCCGCCGCCGAGGACGTGATGGTCGCTCGCGACCTCCTGCTGGCCGAGCTGACCGGCGCCCACGTCCACATCGCCCACGTCTCCACCGCGGGCGCCGTCCGCCTGATCCGCGACGCGAAGGCGCGCGGCGTCCGGGCGACGGCCGAGGTGACACCGCACCATCTGGTGCTCACCGAAGAGGCGGTGCGAAGCTGGGATCCGAACACCAAGATGGTGCCGCCCCTTCGTACGAAACGCGACGTCGAGGCGTTGATCGAGGCGCTCGCGGACGGCACCGTCGATTGCGTCGCGACCGACCACGCGCCGCACGCGCTCTCCGAGAAGGAGGGCGAGTTCGACCAGGCGGCGTTCGGAATCGTCGGCCTCGAGACGGCGGTGGCGCTGCTGCTCGATCGGCTGGTCCGGCCGGGGCTCCTGCCCCTGGCGACGCTGATCGCCCGGTGGAGCCGCGATCCGGCGCGGCTCCTCAATCTCCCGGGGGGCACGCTCGGCGCCGGCGCCGCCGCGGACGTCACGATCCTCGACCCCGACGCGGAAACGACCGTCACCCCGTCGCGGTTTCAATCGCGGAGTCGCAACACACCGTTCGGCGGATGGAATCTTCGGGGCGGACCCTGGATGACCCTCGTCGAGGGAAAGATCGTGAGGAGGTCATGAGCACCGCGTGGCTGGTGCTGCGCGACGGGCGCACGTTCAGAGGCCGGTCGCTCGGCGCCGTGGGTGAGGGCTCGGGCGAGGTCATCTTCAATACGGCGATGCAGGGGTATCAGGAGATCCTCACCGATCCGTCCTATCGCGGCCAGATCGTGGCGATGACGTACCCGATGATCGGCAACTACGGCGTCAACGACGAAGACGTGGAGTCGCGACGGCCCTGGGTCAACGGGTTCATCGTCAAGGAGGCGTCGGCGGTCGTGTCGAACTTCCGCGCCGGCACGAGCCTCGACGCGTACCTCGAGCGCCACGACATCGTGGGCATCCAGGACATCGACACGCGCGCGCTGACGCGGCACCTGCGCGACCACGGCGCGCAGGACGGCATCATCTCCTCGGTCGAGACGGATCCGCGCGCCCTCCTCGAGCGCGCGCGCGCGCTGCCCGGGCTCGTCGGCCGCGACCTGGTCGCGGAGGTGACGGCCGCCGCGCCGTACGGCTGGTCCGAGGGTGGGTGGGAGCTGTCGCGGGGCTACGTGGCGCCGCCGCCGCCGCGCTTCACGGTCGTCGCGTACGACTGCGGCATCAAGTTCAACATCCTCCGCCAGCTCCGCACGGTCGGCTGCGACGTGACCGTCGTGCCCGCCGCGACCACGGCGGCCGACGTGCTCGCTCGCAAGCCCGACGGCGTCTTCCTCTCGAACGGGCCGGGCGATCCCGAAGGCGTGCCCTACCTGATCGAGTCGGTCCGCGGGCTGCTCGGACGCGTCCCGATCTTCGGCATCTGCCTCGGCCACCAGATCCTCGGCCTGGCGGCCGGCGGCCGCACGTACAAGCTGCCGTTCGGCCACCACGGCGCCAACCACCCGGTGAAGGATCTCGCGACCGGGAAGGTCGAGATCACCGCGCAGAACCACGGCTTCGCCGTCGGCCCGGAGTCGGTGTCCCGGCTCGGCTGGGAGCCGACCCACACGAACCTCAACGACACCACCTGCGAGGGCCTCCGGCACCGCGAATGGCCGGTCTTCTCGGTGCAGTACCACCCCGAGGCCTCGCCGGGCCCGCACGACGCCAACTATCTCTTCCACCGGTTCACCGACCTGATGGCGCGCAAGGGAGGATGACTCCCGTCATGCCCAAGTACTTGATCTCGTACCGGAGGACGGAAAGCAGCGGCCAGAAGCCGGAGTGGACGTCGTTCACGACGCAGAGCGAGGCCTCGCTCGAGGCGCACGCGATCCGCGAGCGCGTCGACCGGCGCATCAGCGTGCTCGGCGAGCAGCTGTGGGGCAACGGCGAGGTCGCGTGGATCGGCGGCGGCCGTCTCGACGATGTCCTGTATCGCCGAGAAGAAGCCGCGCCGGAGATGTCGATCGTCTACGGGCTGCTGGAGGAGTAACCGCCGGGGCGCACGCCAGCGGACGCCAATGCCGAAACGCACCGATCTGAAACGCATCCTGATCATCGGCTCCGGGCCGATCGTCATCGGCCAGGCGTGCGAGTTCGACTACTCCGGCACGCAGGGCTGTCGCGCGCTCCGCGAGGAAGGATTCGAGGTCGTGCTGGTGAACTCGAATCCGGCGACGATCATGACCGACCCCGACCTGGCCGACCGGACGTACGTGGAGCCGCTGACGCCGGAGTTCGTGGCGAAGATCATCGAGCGCGAGCGGCCCCAGGCGCTGCTCCCGACCCTCGCGCTCTTCAAGCAGGCGATGGAGGGCATCGGGCTCGCGCTGCCCCGGTCCGGTCACGCCCGCACGCTCGACGAGGCGCGCGCGGTCGCGGGTCAGGTCGGCTATCCGGCGATCATCCGCCCGTCGTTCACGCTCGGCGGGACCGGCGGCTCCATCGCGTACACGCCCGACGACCTCGAGCGGGCGGTGCGGTGGGGGCTCCGGATGTCACCCGTCGGCATGATCCTCGTCGAGGAATCGGTGATCGGCTGGAAAGAGTTCGAGCTCGAGGTGATGCGCGACCTCGCCGACAACGTCGTGATCATCTGCTCGATCGAGAACGTCGACCCGATGGGCGTCCACACCGGCGACTCGGTCACGGTCGCGCCGGCCCAGACCCTGACCGACAAGGAATACCAGCTCATGCGCGACGCCTCGATCGCGATCATCCGCGAGATCGGCGTCGAGACGGGCGGGTCCAACATCCAGTTCGCGGTCAACCCCGACGACGGCCGCCTCGTCGTGATCGAGATGAACCCCCGCGTGTCACGGTCCTCGGCGCTCGCCTCCAAGGCGACCGGCTTCCCGATCGCGAAGATCGCCGCCAAGCTGGCGGTGGGCTTCACGCTCGACGAGATCCGGAACGACATCACGCGGGAGACGCCGGCGTCGTTCGAGCCGGCCATCGACTACTGCGTGGTCAAGTTCCCGCGCTGGGCGTTCGAGAAGTTCCCCGAGGCCGACCGCACGCTCGGCACCCAGATGAAGTCGGTGGGCGAGGTCATGGCGATCGGGCGCACCTTCAAGGAGGCGCTCCAGAAGTCGATCCGCTCGCTCGAGCAGGACCAGTGGGGGTTGACGCTCGGCCGGCCGCTCGACGCCGACGAGCTGCGCGGCCTGCTCGGCGTGCCCACCCCCGACCGGATCTTCGCGATCGGCGACGCGTACCGGGCCGGGCTCACGACTGCGGAGATCCAGTCGCTGACGCGGATCGATCCGTGGTTCCTCGAGAACATGCGGGAGATCGTCGCCTTCGAGCCGCGGATCGTCGAGGCGGCGCTGACCGACGGCGACGTGATGCGGCGGGCCAAGCAGCTCGGCTTCGCCGACCGGCGCATCGCCCAGCTCACCGGCGCCGCCGAGACGGCCGTGCGGGCGCGCCGCCTCGAGCAGGGGATCCGCGCCACGTTCAAGACCGTCGACACCTGCGCCGCCGAGTTCGTCGCGCACACCCC
>QHSI01000090.1 GCA_003221515.1 Candidatus Rokuibacteriota bacterium | reverse complement strand
CCCGGTCCTGGTCGTGCACCACGAGATTGACGGTTGCATCCTGTGCCGCTTCAGCGACATGCCGTCGCTCATGAAGAAGCTCTCGGGCCTTCAGAAGAAAGAGCTGATCACGTTCAAGGACGGGCAAAGCCGTGGCGATCCGTGCGAGGCCTTCGCGTACCACGGCTACAACGGGATCGAGCGTGAGGTCGTCGACCGCATCGCCGCCTGGATTCTTTCCCTTCCCTAGCCGCGTGCTACCGCGCCGCCGCCGCGGCGGGCTCGACGACCGCCGACGTGTAGCCGCTGTAGCGCCGATAGCAGCGCACCGCGTTCTCCCAGAGCAGCTTGCGCCGGGCGCCCTCGGGGATCGTCGTCCACTTCAGCACCGCGTCGACCGACTTCGGGAACCAGCTCTCCGAGTGCGGATAGTCCGTCGCGAACATCAGCGTGTCCTCGCCGATGGCCTCGATGGCCTGGCGCAGCGACAGCTCGCCCTCGTGCAGCTGGATGGACTGGAAATACTGCGGCCCGCGGATGTACTCGCTCGGCTTCCGCTTGAGTCGCGGCAGCGCGTGCTGGCTCATCTCGGCCTGCTCGTCCAGGCGCGAGGCCCAGAACGCGAGCCACCCGTGCCCGCACTCGAGCGAGGTCAGGCGCAGGTTCGGGAACCGGTCGAGCACGCCCGAGCCGATGAGCGCGGCCATGTTGCGCTGGGCATTCCACACGTGGCTGGCGGAACGCACCAGGAACATGTTGTCCCAGTTGTCCCACATGCCCGGCGGATACGGGATCGACATCGTGAACGAGTGGATCACGACGGTCAGATCGTGCTCCTGCGCCGCGGCCCAGATCGGGTTCCAGTCCGGATCGTCGAGGGTCATCCCGGGCGGGCACACGGGGAAGACGCCGACCGGCCACGTCTCCTTGCCGCAGCGCCGGATCTCCGCGACCGACCCCGGCACGTCGCGAGCCGTCACGTGCAGCACGCTCGTGAGCCGGTCCGGGTACGGCGCGCAGTAGTCCTTGAGGAAACGGTGATACGCCCCGTACATCATCATCTCGACCCCGATGTCGTCGAGGCCGCTGAACGCCGCGAGCCCGCCGGACGGCAGGACCATGTTCACGTCGACGCCCTCGATGTCCATGTCCTTCACGCGGGCGTGCGAGTCGAAGTTCACGCGATCGTCCGGAAATGGCGGGCCCTGCCAGCGGACGTCCCACGGCGTGCCGCCGTCCTTGAGACCGCGAGTGATCGCGTCCGCCGGCGGCACGGGGTCGCGAGAGCCCAGCAGGCGATTGAGCTCGGGGCGCTTGCCCACGCGATATCGCGAGACGCCGGCCTTGCCCGGGGCGCGGCCGATCAACGATCCGAGCGAAGCCAGCTTGGCCTTTTCACCGGCCGAGAGATACGCCTCGATCGGTTCGGCGGCCTCGATGATGTGGGTGTCGGCGTCGAAGATCCGGTAGCCTGCGCGTGCCATGAGAGGTCCTCCCCGGGTGTCAGGTAACACCCCTACCGAGCGGCCGTTGACACGGTCCGGGCGAGAACTTAGCACGAGCGGGCCAATGCGTGGGGCGCGTTCGCGGCTCGCGTGTCTGAGCCTCCTAGTCGTCATTCTCGGTCCGCCAGGCATCGCCATGGGCCAGGACGAATTCTTCCGCGGCAAGACGATCCGCATCGTCGTCGGATAATCTATCGGACGGGCCGGCCCGACGGGCTCACGATCGTGAACTTCCAGGGCAACCAGGTCATGAGCCAGATCCTCGGGCGCGAGGGCGTCGAGTTCGACGCGCGCAAGTATCAGTGGCTCGGGACGGCCACGCGCGAGAACGCGGTGTGCGCGCTCACGAAGGCGAGCGGGGTCACGCGCGCCCAGCACTGGCTGGCGTCGCGCGCTCCGGGACGGCCGAAATCCCGTCCACGCAAAGCTGAAGGAGCTGCGGCGCTAAGCCTCTTCCATGTGATAGAGCCGGAGCAGCTTGAGCAGCGGCACGTCCTGCGCGGTGAAGAGCACCGCGGGCTCGCTGCCGGCATTCGCGTGCGCGTGGCGCGCGCGCGGCGGGATCACGAAGAAGTCTCCCGGCTCCCACTCGAACGTCTGGTCGTCCACGGTCGTGACGCCCCGGCCCCGCACCACGCGGTAGACCGCGCAGCTCGTCTCGCGATGCGCCCGCGTCCGCACGCCCGGGCGAAGCATCTGGAGATAGCAGGCCACGGTGGGGCGAAGCGACGAGCTGCTCCCCGGGTCGAGGTACTCGAGCAGGACGTCGTCGTAGCGATCGGGCTCCTGCTCTGCGCGCCGTAACAGCGCCGCGTACGTGTCGCTCCACGGGAAATAGATGTCGCGTCCCGGAGCCCGCAGCGCCGACTGCTGCTCGTTCGGATAAGGCTCGAAGGTCAGGTTCTCGAGGAAGCGCACGATCTGCCAGTCGAGGATGTCCATCCAGTAGACGGGCGCGCCGCCTTCGTTGCCGTGATCGTGCCACGCCATGCCCGGCGTGAGCACGAGGTCTCCCGGCTTCATCGCGCACTTCTGGCCGTCGACGGTGGTGAAAGCGCCCTCGCCGTGAAGCATGAACCTGATCGCCGTCGGCGAATGACGGTGCGCGGGCGCGACCTCACCGGGGAGCAGGTACTGGATCGCCAGCACGAGGCTGTGGGCCACGGTGCGCTCGGGGACGCCGGGATTGTGGAGGCGGAGCACCCGCCGCTCGGCTCCGCGATGAGGGCTCAGGAATTCGCTGCTCTCACGCAGCAGCGGCTCGATGTCAAGCCACCGCCAGTGACGCGGTTGGGTCGCGGTGGGCTTGGGCGGGATCAGCGGTCCCGGCCGCGACCACGGAGCGTCCAGCCCGGCCGCTCTCAACCGCGCGCAATACTCTTCCATCTCCTGCGCCGTCCGCGTCGTCTGCACCGCCATGGTCGCCTCCCCAATCGCGATTCTGCCACAACGCCCCCTCGTCGCTATGAACAGTAGACACGCAGGTACTCGCTGACCGCCGTCCGGTCCACGTCGAAGTCGAGCAGGCGCGGCTCGTCGAGGGGCACCCAGACGAGCTCGTCCGCCTCCTGGTTCAGGATCTCGCCCCGCCAGCTCTCCACCGCGAAGTAGTGCAGCCGGCGAAACTCCTCGGCCCGGTGCAGGAGCGTGCAGACGTAGGTGACGCTCTCGGCAGCGATCCCGAGCTCTTCGTCGAGCTCGCGGCGCAGCGCGTCTTCCAGGCTCTCACCGGCGTCCACGTGCCCGCCGGGCAGCGCGACGGCTCCTGGGGCCAGGCGCTTGGTCAGCTTGCGCTTTTCCGCCAGGACGTGCCGGTTCTTCACCAGCATGAAGGTGACGCACTCGAGCCACGTCGCAGCGGCGCGTCCCGGCATCAGAGCGTTTTCAGGAATTCGATCAGGTCTCGCTGCGGCGGCGGCGAGAAGCCGGTCATTGGGCCGATTCTAGACCGGCGCCCCCGCGGTGGGACACCCGACGAGACGCGGCCGAGCCGGCCGGCGAGGGCGACGCCGTCGCCGGTGCTCACGCTGCCGCGCCGGCCATGACGACGTGCGGCGATTGTATCAACGTCGGGAACGCGTGCCGCGCTATCCTTCGCTGGAGACTCACATGGCCGTCGCCGAAGCCGCGTTGCGTGAGGCGTCGCAGCAGAACGACGCGCTGGTGAACGTCGACCTGGTCCGGAAGTGGCTTGCATCCGGGCTCGGCTGGCTGCTGCTCTTTCCCTCGATCGGCGTGCTCATCTCCACCAAGTTCAACTATCCGGAGTTCCTCGGCGACACCTCCTGGCTCACCTTCGGACGGCTCCGGCCCATGCACGTCAACGGGGTGATCTGGGGCGCCTTCTCGACGCTCTTCATCGGCCTTTGCCTCTACATCGTCCCGCGCCTCACGGGCGTCCGGCTCTGGAAGGAGCGCTGGGGTTTCGGCCTCCTCTGGGTGTGGAACCTGAACCTCGCGGTCGTGATCGTCATGCTCGGGCTCGGCTGGAACCGTGGCTGGGAGGCGGGCGAGCTGCCGCTGGTCAACGTGATCGTGACGTTCCTGGCCCTCGTGCTGCTCACCGTCCAGTTCCTGATGACGATCAAGCGGCGCCGCGAGCGGCCGCTCTACGTGAGCCTCTGGTACCTGATCTCGGCCTTCGTGTGGACCGACGTGAACCTCGTCTTGCTGATGCTCGGCCCGTACCACATCCCCGGGATCAACAACGCGGCCTGGCACGGCCTCTTCATCCATTACGTCGTCGGGCTCTGGATCACGCCGGCTGGCTATGTCCTCATCTACTACTTTCTTCCTGCTAGTGTGCGGAGCCCCATCTACAGTCATAAACTGTCTCTCATCGGCTTCTGGTCGCTGGCGTTCTTCTACCCGTTCGTGGGCATCCACCACTACCTCTACTCGCCGATCGCCGACTGGGCCGAGACGATCGCGATCGTCTCGTCGATGATGCTGATCATCCCGGTCTGGACGGTGCTCCAGAACTTCTTCGGCACGATGATCGGCCGCTGGGGAGAGTTCTCGCGCAACCTGCCGGCGAAGTTCCTGATCGTGGGCTCGATCATGTACCTGGTGGGCTGCTTCCAGGGCTCGCTCGAGGCGCTGCGCTCGCTGCAGCAGCCGACCCACTTCACCGACTTCGTCATCTCGCACTCGCATCTCACGGTGTTCGGCACCTTCGTGGTGTGGGCCATCGCCGGGACGGTCTACGTCTGGCCCCGGCTCGCCCGGGACGCGCCGCTGTGGAGCTTCCGCGTCGGCAACTGGGGCTTCTGGCTGGTCACGCTCGGCATCTCGGCGATGGGCCTGGTCCTCATGGCCCAGGGCCTCCAGCAGGGCTTCATGCTGATCGCCGGCACCGAGTGGGTCCACTCCGTCAACGCGATCCGGCCGTACTGGTGGGTACGGACGTTCACGGGCATCGCGATGGACATCGGCATGTCGCTGATCGTCTACAACTTGATGAAGACGTCGCTGGCCGCGCGCGCGGCCTGACGGTGCGCGGGAGACCATGAGATCGATCGGCTCGCTGGCGGTCGGCGCCGGCTTCTTCTGCGTGACGCTCGCCATGTTCGTCCAGGGCTTCCTGCCCGCGATGATCCCGGAGTCGCGCTCGAAGCAAGTGAGCCGGGCGGTGCGGACCGATCTGGGCGACGTGAAATGGGTGCGCTACGACGCGGTCGACTACACGCCGCTCGAGCGTCTGGGCCGCGGCGTCTACATCCGCGAGGGCTGCTGGTACTGCCACAGCCAGTACGTGCGGCCGGTGACGGGCGAGGACCTGCGCTGGGGGCCGGTCTCCGAGGCCGGCGAGTACGCGTACGATCTGCCGCATCTGTTCTCGACGCGGCGGATCGGCCCCGACCTGACGCGCGTCGGGCTCAAGTACGGGGACGACTGGCACTACGCGCACCACTTCGATCCGCGCCTCGTCGTGCCCGACTCCATCATGCCGAGCTTCAAGTGGCTCTATACGCAGATCCGCCTGCCGGTGACCAAGGCCGAGGGCGGTCTGGCGCTGGCGTCGTCTCCCGAGCTCCGTCCGTACTTCACGATGAAGGCCGACGTATCGATCCCGCTCTATCCGAACCCCGCCGGCCTCACGTTCGTGCCGCCCCCGGCGGACGGCCGCTGGCCGCTCGACGGAACGCCGGCGATCGATCTCACGGGGTTCGGGGACAAGCCGCCGGAGCTCAGCGCCGTCACGCTCGTGCTGCCTTCCGAGGACGTCGTCGGCCTGGTGAAGTACGTGCAGAAGCTCGGGACGAACCGGGGCGCGTGGCGCGACGTGTTCGAGCCGCAGGCGGTCAGCGTATCGGTCATGACGATTCCGTCGAGCGCCGATTTTCTCGACCTCGGCCGGGGCGTCTACAAGACCCGGTGCATCGGCTGCCACGGACCGAAGGGCGACGGCAACGGGCCAGCCGCCACGTTTCTTTCCCCGCGGCCGCGCGACTTTACGCTCGGCGTCTTCAAGTTCCGCACGACCCCGTCGGGATCCCTTCCGACCGACGGCGATCTCTACCGTACGGTGACCCGCGGCGTACGCTGGACAGCGATGCCCACGTGGCATGAGTTGCCGGACAAGGAACGACTGGCGGTCATCACCTACATCAAGACGCTGTCTACGCGCTGGAAGGACGAGATGCCGGAGCCGCCCGCCGTGATTGCCGATCCCCCGAAGGCGTCGCCGGCCCTGGTCTCGCGCGGCAAGGATCTCTACCAGAAGGCCAAGTGCTTCCAGTGTCACGGCGAGAGCGGCAAAGGCGACGGCGTTTCGGCGCCAGACCTCAGGGACGACTTGAAGTTCCCGATACGCCCGACCGACTTCACCCGAGGCCAGCTCAAGGGCGGCTCGACGGTGCGCGACGTCTTCCGCACGATGACGCTCGGCCTCGACGGCACGCCCATGCCCTCCTTCGCCGACTCGATGAGCGAGGAGGAACGCTGGGCGATCGCGTACTACGTCCTGTCGCTCTCGGCGTGGAAGGATCCGCTGACCGGCCAGCCGCTCGACATTCCGGCCGGAGCGCGGGCTGCCCTCAACTCCCACGACGTCGACGCCGCCCACCCGCGGCAGGCGCTGGACCCGGCCCGGCTCGACCGTGGGGTCGTCCAGGACGGTCAGGGCAAGCCGCGCGTGCTCTACCCCGGTATCCGCGAGTGAGGTGACCATGATCGAGCATCTGACGCTCGGCGAGTTCGCGGTCGCGTTCCTGATGAGCCTGGCCGCGCTCTGCGCCTTCGTCTGGGGCGCGGCGACCGGCGCGTTCCGTGGCATGGAGGCGATCAAGCACCAGGTCCTGCGTGTAGAGGGCATCGAGGATGTGGGCGCTGCAAGCCGTCGCGGGGCTGGGGCGCCGCCGGCTGAGGCGCCGCGAGGAGGAAATCGCCGGTGAGCGACGGGACGCCTGAGCGCCATCCGAAGTACGGCGAGATCGAGCAGTACGCGCAGGGCGAGATTCGCGCGTATCACGGGATCGTCAACAAGTGGCTGCTGGTCGTTTACGCGATCCTGGGGGCGTGGGGCATCTACTATCTGTTCAAGTTCTGGGGCGGGCTGGGTCCTGGCCTGGGCGCCGGGCAGTAGCGCGGCATGCTGATCGAGCGCATCCTGATCCCGCTGGCGCTGCTGAATTTGATCTTCCTGATCCTCGACGGGCTGTTCAACGTCCTGTCGGGGCTGCTGCCGCTCCCCTAGCGGAGTCTTCATGAGCATCGCCGAGAAGATCGCGTTCGCCCTGTTCCTCCTGGGGACTGTCGTCTTCTTCGTCTGGGTGGCGGTGCTCGCCGCCCGCAAGTAGGGTCCGCGTGGCCCACGCGCCCGCCGCGCTCGTGGCGCTGTCGGCCGACACGTGGATCTGGCGTCCCGAGGTCGCGGTGCCGCTCGCGCTGGTGGCCGGCGCCTCTGCGGTCGGCTGGTGGCGGTTGTCCCGCCGCGGCGAGCCGGCGCCGGGCTGGCGCGCTGGCGCCGCCGGCGTCGGCGTCCTGAGCTTGGCGATCGCCCTGTCGTCGCCGCTCGATCGCATGGCGCACGCGAGCTTCACGGTGCACATGCTCCAGCACCTGCTGCTGATCGCCGTCGCGGCGCCGCTCCTGCTGCTGGCGGATTCCTTCGCGGCGCTCCTCTGGGGGCTTCCCTCGCGGCTGCGCGCCGCCGCCGGTCGGCTGCTCAGGCCGGCGCGGCCGCTCCGACGGCTCGGGCTCTGGCTCACGGCACTGCCCGCGGCGTGGCTGGTCGGGGTGCTCGCGGTCTGGCTCTGGCATCTACCGATCGCCTACGACGCAGCCGTCGACGATCGCCTCGTTCACGACGTCGAGCATCTCGCCTTCTTCGCGAGCGCGGTCCTGTTCTGGTGGCCGATCATCCAGCCGCACCCGAGGCTGAGAGCTGCCGCGTCGTACGGGGCGCGCGTGGTCTATCTCGTGCTCGCGGCACTTCAGGGAGGGCTGCTCGGTCTGCTCCTCGCGTCGAGCGCGCGGCCCTGGTACCGCGCGTACGCGAGCCTGGAGGATCAGTCGCTCGGCGGGCTGGTCATGTGGGGTCTCGGCGGCGCCGTGGACATGCTCGCGGTGCTGGTGCTGATGGCGCGCTACCTCGCGTCGCAGGACAGGACGGAGCCGGTCGAGCAGGCGGGCACGCCGGTTCCCCGGAGCTGACCAGCGCGCCCGCGTCAGCTCACTTCGCGATCGTCACCAGGGTCACCGCGTTGACCAGGCTGTTGGCCAGCACGAAGTCGCCGTCCCGCGTCACCGAGGTGTTGCGCACGATGTTGCCGCCCCCCGGGATCGCCCAACTCTGGAATTTTGCTGTCTTGGGGTCGAATCGCACGATCGTATTCGGACTCGACCCGGACTCGCTGTACCAGATGACGTCGTTGATCGCCGAGATGCCATAGGGCTCGGACTTCGGCCCGCTCGGCGACTGCCACTCGGTCACCTTGCCGGTGGTGGGGTCGAGGCGGCCCAGATAGCCGCGCGAGAAGTCGCTGTACCAGACGATGTCGTCGCCGGTGATCGCGATGCGCCGCGGGCGCGACGCCGGATCCGGCAACGGGTACTCGCGAATCTCCAGCGTCTTCGGATCGACGCTTCCAACCTTGTTCGTGCCGAACGGGACGTAGAACACGGTGCCCTTCGAGTTCACCGCCATGCCGTAGGGGCGCGACTTCGCGGTGGGCGGAGTAAGGAGCTTGATCTCGCCCGTCTTCGGATCGAGCCGCCCCACCCGGTTGGCGTTCTGGGCCGTGAACCAGAGGATCCCGCTCTGATCGAAGATCAGCGTGTGCGGATCCTTCACGTCCGGGTCCGGCATCCGGTACTCGGTGACCGACCCGGTCTTCGGGTCGAGCTTGCCGATCAGCGCTCCAGCGTTGCCCGTGTACCAGATGTTGCCGCTCTTGTCCTCGTCCAGACCGTGCGGCCCGGAGTGGGGCGTCTTGAGCGGAAATTCCTTGAACGTGCCGGTCTTCGGATCGAGGCGCCCGAGCACGTTGGTCATCTGCCCCGTGTACCAGAGCGCCCCGTCCCGCGTCGCCAGCGGGTCGTGTGGCCGGGACCCGGGCGTGGGCACCTGCCATTCCTTGATCGAGACCCGGGCGGGCCCCGGGATCACGATGCCCACCGGCTTCGGCTTTTCGGGGAAGTTTTTGGTCAGGTACTCCGTGACCGTGGCGAGCTGATCCGAGGGCAGCACGACGCCGTGATTGGCCATCATCCGCATGACGGTGCGCCAGCCCTCGGGCGTGTAGCCGCCGCCGAGGCGCGCGTAGAACGGGTGACAGCTGTTGCAACTTGCCGCGACGAGCTCCTTGCCCTTGCCGTCGGGTAGCTCCTGGCCGGTGGCGGGAGACGGTCCGCACAGCAGCGCGGCGGCCATCAAGAAGAACGGAAGTTTTGTGGCCCATCTCCGGCAACGCAGCGTCATCACGATCCTCCTTGAGTCGAATCCCTCGATCCGGGCACCGGGATTCTAGCCAGCCGGGAAGCCGGGCGCAAATTCCCGTGGATTGCCCATCGCCTCGGGAGGCCAGACGCGCGATAATGCCCGGCACCCGCACCACACTGGGAGGAAGACATGGCCAAGAAGATCCTGTTCGTCGGCGCCGGCGCGATCGGAAGCTACATCGGCTCGTTCCTTTCCCGGGCCGGCCACGACGTGACGATGGTCGATCCGTGGGCCGAGCAGGTCGAGACCATCCGCAAGAAGGGCATCTCGGTCACCGGGCCTCACGATCCGTTCGAGGCGCATCCCAAGGCGTTCCACCTCAACGAGTCGCAGCGCCTGCCGCGCGACTTCGAGATCGCGTTCGTCGCGATGAAGGTCTACGACACGGCGTGGGCGGCCCAGCTGGCCCTCCGGCACCTGGCGCCCAACGGGTTCATCGTCGCCTCCGAGAACTGCTGGCCCGATCCGATCGTGGCCTCCGTGGCCGGCGCGTCGCGTTCCCTCGGCCTGATCATGTCCAAGATCGGCGTGGCGGTGTGGAAGCCCGGCCAGGTCGAGCGCGGCGCCGAGAAGGGCCAGGGCACCGGCCACGACGTCTTCCGCGTGGGCGAGCACGACGGGCGCGTCACGCCGCGCGCCAAGGAGCTGGCCGAGATCCTCTCGGTGGTCGACGGGGCGCTGGTGACCGAGAACCTCTGGGGCGAGCGGTGGTCCAAGCTCTGCGCCAACGCGATGGGCAACCCGGTCCAGGGCATGTCCACGCTCGGCTCCTTCGACATCGCCTCCAGCGAGGTCGGCCGCGCGATCACGATCCATCTCGCGTCGGAGTCGGCGCGGGTGGGGCTGGCGCTCGGCTACCGCATTCCCAAGTTCAACGGCAACACCGCCGAGCAGTGGGCGGCCGCCGATCGCCGCGACGTGTACGAGGCGCTCGACAAGCAGCTGACGCCGACCGGCACCGGCGGGCGCAACTGGCGTGCCTCGATGGGCCAGGACGTGACCAAGGGCCGTCCGACCGAGATCGACTACATGAACGGCCACGTGGTCGCGAAGGGCCGTGAAGTCGGCGTGCCCACGCCGGTCTCGGCCGCGACGGTCGAGATGGTGCGCGAAGTCGACGCGGGCACCCGCAAGCCCGATCCGCAGAATATCGGTCACGTCCTGAAACGCGCGGGTGTCTGACCTCGCCACGCGGATCCGCTCACAACATCGTCGAGGAGACCCCGGAGATCGCGATCGTCCGATGAGGAGGCCGATCATGAGACTCCCGGCCCGATCGACTGTCGCCGTCGCCCTGCTGTGCACGATCTGGGCGTTCAGCGCCCACGTGAGAGCCGCCGAGGCGGCCCCGGAAGGCCAGATGGTGTGGGCGTTCCATGTCACCTTGGCGCCCCGCTGGCTCGACCCCGCAGAGACGGAGTCCGTCGCCACGCCGTTCAAGATCCTCTACGCTCTCCACGACGCGCTGGTGAAACCGATGCCCGCAGGCCTGAACACGCCGTGCCTCGCCGAGTCGTGGTCGGTGTCTTCCGACGGCGTCGGCTACGAGTTCGTGCTGCGCCAGGGTGCCAGGTTCCACAACGGCGACCCCGTCACCGCCGAGGACGTGAAGTTCTCCTTCGAGCGATACCGCGGTGGGGCGGTAAAGCTCCTCAAGGACAAAGTCAAGGAGGTGCAGGTCGTTGACGCGCGCCGGGTCAGGTTCCTCCTCAAGGAGCCGTGGCCCGACTTCATGACGTTCTACGGGACGACGGCGG